>PVXE01000004.1 GCA_014444615.1 Tagaea sp. CACIAM 22H2
GCTGCAGCAAGCGTCTTCGCAATACAATGTTGCGACACGCTACGCCACGCGCGGTGCTTCGTACCTCGCCCCGTTGTACAAACGGAACCGATGGGTTCAAAAAGCGAACGAACTTTAGTTCCAAACGGGTGGGCACAAGAGCTTAGGCTGACATTTTTCCCAAAATTCCCCGTTATGCTCGAACCTGCCTCATCGTAATTGAGCTCGGCGTGTCGCAACTGCGGCGCGTGATCCAACCAAGGACAAGGAGTAGTTTGATGAATGGACCAAACGAGCGTTCGCAGGATGACTTGGACAATCGCTCAAGGCAGCTCGATCCCGAACATGACGCCTACTGGCAGTCGCGAGGCGAGGATGAGCGTCCGGATAACTGGGAAGACCTGATCTAACAAACCATAGTCGCCGGCACCTCAATCGGTGCCGGCGATTTTGCGATCTTGTGCCTCGCGGTCAAGGAGCGAGAAATCATTAAAGATCTCGATTGGGTCAAACTGACCTCTTAGATTTCCACCCGTTGCCAATCTTTCTGCCTTCCGCAGCAACTCATCGAGAATTTGAGCACAGACAATTGTAAATCGAATATAGGCTTGCAGCTCATCTCGGCGATCCAGGTCAGGTCGTTGTTTCGCATGTAAGTCAGCAATGGCTTTGATGAGCTTAGGGAGTCGTCTTTTTGGCGGGATCCTAGATTCCCTAATCCACCGCTGCACCTCACGATGTGCCTCTTCCCTTCCACTTAATCCAGGCGGGTTGAGACAGTCGTAAAATTCGCTTGGCGAAAGCTCGCGAAGTTCTGATCTTTGCATTTCGTACCAGAGCTTCGCTGACTTTTGAATTTTACCGTCTCGATCCCGATGCGGAATAAGTGCCACGCCCAAGCGCGGTACCGGCGAGTCGGCAATCACGCATGCAAACAAATAGAGACATGTAACGATGTGCAGCAGCGCAAGAGTGTCTCTGAATTCGTCATTTGGACGTTGCGGGTCGGCGAGCTGAAGAATACGCAGCACTGACGGCAAGACAGCAAGTCGATGCTTACGCAGCAGTTCTATTGCATCCATATGGCGGCCGGAGTCGATGAGGACCTCGACCTCGTGTGATTGCCACTCAAGTGCGATCGCTTCACGCCAAAACGTAGCAAGTTGCCAGAAACTTCCGGGAGGTGCCCCTATCTCGGATAGCCAAACGTGATGATTCGATTTCCACGTCGGTGTTGCGTCTCCCTCAACGCCACCTTTAATGACCTTGCGGAAATTAACCGTAGCCTCTGTCGATCTAACCGCATCCAAGTCATCAATTTTTGTCTGAATTTGAGAAATGGTCCGATCGCGCGGCTTATGCCGCATGGCCGTGACATTCCTTAGCGTTCGAGAGAAAGCACTATCGTGATCCGCCTTGACCCCTAGCAACTCTTCCAAGGAAGTGCCTGTGGCATTCATTAGCAGGGTCGCCAAGGCGGCGGGAGGTGCAATCAGCGGCATAAGATGAACTTCTAGTTTTATTTACTTATTTAAAGTCGAGTAGCGGAGCCGCTTGTCGTCGTCGGGCATAGTACCATCCAATGTTTTGGCACCTCTATGGCGCCGCCACGGTCGCCCGCTCGTTCAACGACACACAGTTGATGGAAGCTCCAAGTGTCGCCTTTGCTATCTCCACGAGATGCTGATGGTGCGTGAAGAACAGCACCTGCGTCTTCTCCGCCAGGTGTCCTAGCAGCCGAAACCCGGCCGCCGCCCTGTCATCATCAAAGTTGATAAACAGGTCGTCGGCAACAAAAGGCAGCGCCTGTGCCCGCTCGAGATAATCCTCAATCGAGGCAACCCGTAGCGCTAGGTAGAGTTGGTCAGCAGTGCCCGTACTCATACCGAATACCGGCACAACGCTGTCATCGGGCCGCACACCCGTGAGTTGGGCGTTGTCCTGGTCGTCGAAGGCAACGCGCAGGCTAGTAAACGAACCGCCAGTCATGATCTGGAACAGCTCCCCGGCCCGTTTAAGCAGCGGCGCCTGCTTCTCCCGGCGATAGCGATCGATAGCCCATTGCAGCAATATTGCAGACGTTTTGACCCGAACGTACCGCTCGGCCACTTCGCCCATTTCAGTCAGTGCCTCTTCCTTGGCAGCAGCGGCTTGAGCGGCCGCATCGCCGCCTCCGATGGCCTGGTATGCTTGGCGTGCCCGCGAGCGATTTTCACCCGCCTCGCCCAGCTGTTTTCTTAAGTCCTCTAGTTCCGCCTGAAGGGACTCTTCCTGGACCACCACTCCATCAATGGCCAACCCCTCGCACTCGACTTCCAGCTCGTCAACGGTCTTGCCGTCACCATCTTGCTGAAGCTTTTCTATAATCTTCTGCTGTTCCCCCCAAAGCGCCCGCCGATTGTCGGACCGCTCGATCGCGACCTTCAGCATCTCGTTGTTATCGGCGCCTGCGACTTGCCTCAGGTGGGATATGGAAGCTGCCGATTCCCACTGCTGACCTTCAATCGTCTCGATCTGCTTTCTCAGGGCTTCAACATTCTCGTCCTGCTTTTCCCGCAAGCTCCGAAGCCGCTCGGCTTCGTTGAGCCGCGTCTCTAGCGCGGCAACTGCATCGTCCGGCACCTTATCTGCAAGGTCTGGCGCAACAACTGCCAACAATTCCCCAACAACCTCCCCGAAGTCTGCAATATCCCTTTGAATCTTCTCGATGCGGTCGTGACGAAGCGAGTTGATCCGACTGGCTGTCTCCCGCATTTGATCGAGAATCCCGATCTGAGTATCAACAGCATCTGCGGCGGTATCTATGGCAAGACCAAGATCACCAAGCGCGGCAGTCCACTTATTCTGCCACTCCGCCAACGCGTTCGTCGCCGCCTCAAAGTTTCGCTGTCGATGCGCAACGAGCTTGCCAGCTTCCACAATATCCTTTTCAAGCTGGGACTTCCTGTCGGCTTCGGCCTCATGAAGCCGCAGCTCTTCCGCCACTCGCTCGACAACGATAGGCAGGCCGTCCAATTCCAGTGCACTCACATCGGCACCCAATGCAGCCAGCTCATTAATCAACTGCTGCCTTGCCAACTGCTCTTCACCACGAGCAGCCTCCAACACACTGTCGGCTTCATCCCGCGCTTCAATGGCCTCGAGCACCCCGTCGCGGCCTTCTAGCCATTCCAGCATTGTCTCAGGCGCTTCCGGCTCAAACGGTGCCCCAGTCCATAGCGCAGTCCAATCGGCTTTCAGTTGCTTGCCTTCCTCCACCAGTCTCTTCTCGTTGTCCTGCACCTGACCAAGAAGCGTTTCTCGCTCATCGACCTTTCGCTTGATCTCGGCGATGCGGCCGGCAGCTTCGGCATGGTCGAAGCGTCGGTCGGCCAGTTCGTCGGCCCTGACGACGGCAGGCTCGAAGGCACCTGCTAGATCCTCGATCTCGTGCTTGTACTGTACGGCTTGATCCGGCGGGATCGGCTGCCCCTTGATGTGCTTGAGCTTTACCAGCTGCCACACAACGTCGCGGCGATCACGCGTGTCCTTCAGTTCTTCGGCGCTAACCACCAGCTCATCGCGCATCGCTCGCTCAAGGGCGGCAGCGGCACCGTCCAGCTCCTGCTGAACGGAAGCAACCTGCTGCTGCGTTTCAGTCAGCCTCCGCCGCCAGTCATCCTGCCTTTCACGCTGCGCCTGCACCTTGACCCGCGCAGGTATATTCATGCCGGTCAGCGCCCCTTCATCGCCAACACTGGGTTCAAGTGAACTAAGCCGCCGGGCGACCCGGCTCCTCGCGCTCTTTAACGCCTCTGCCGCAGCGCGCACCCGACCGGCGATGTCACCCTGTTCGCGCACACTCTTCAGTACGACGGTCATCCGTGACGCGTCACCCGGATCACCGGCCTTGGCAAGCTCATCCTTCAGTCCGGCGTGATCTTCCTTCGCTTCCTCCAATTGCCGTTCCTTGCCGGAAACATCGCCCTCCAACTCACCTTTCTGAATGAGCAGAGATCGCACGACACTAACCTTTGGCCGCGACGGAATGCGCCCGATTAGCGCGTTTGTGTCGCCATCCCGCCAGTCGAGTTCTGCGGCATCATCTTTCAACTTGCTTTGCGCAGCTTGAAGCTCAGCCTCACGTTTTGGCAGATCAGCCTTTTCAGCGCGAATCTCGATACGCCGTTCGCAGACTTGGCGAACATCCGCCGCGCGCTCGATAATCGTCGCGTCATAAGTCAGATTTTCCCGCACTTCTTCGGCGCGCCGAAGCTGTTCCCTCAATGTGCCGATACGCGTGGCCACCTCAGCATCCTTGCGCTCGGACTCGGCGACAAGCCCGGCCGCGTTCTCGGGCAGAGCGATCACGGCACCGAGCTCACCCAAAAGCATGTCTAGCTCTTGCTTTCGGCACACATCCCGAAACACCCGCCGAATCCGGCTCAGCCGGTTCCGATTAACTGTCGCTTCGCCGATAGCCTTGTCGATATTGCGATAGGCCTCTTCAGCATCTTCGTTCGTTTTCTTCAACTCGCTCCACTTTGCGGCGCTGAGCGTCTGCTCACGCAGTTCCCGCTGTGCGACCTCAAGCTTATCTTCGGCAACCGAGAACCTCCGGTGCTTCGCCCGCCGCCCCGGACTCCACAAGCCATCCGCCTCGGTGGACAGTTGGGTCAACCGCTCCCGCAACCCCCCGATACCGGCACCCGCTGAGAACAGCACCTGGCCAACGTCGTCCTTGGCATCCAGGATTTCCCGGCCACCGGCCTCTAGGCGCGTATGGTCAAGGCTGAACATGCGCTCGAAGAACGCCCGGTCCGCGCCGGCAAGGTAGGGGCGAAGTATCGCCTCCCCTCCGGGAACCGACAAACCTTCCGGTCCCAGCAGCGTGTCCTTGTTACCTTTTCTCCGCAGCACCTCCAGCACATCGCCGTTGTTCTCCAGAACGGCGCCGATCCTCATGCTGCCGTAATCGTGCAAAAAGCCGTATGGCGTTTGCCCGTAGATGCCAAACAAAAGATCCGCGATGGCTGACAGCGCCGTAGACTTACCGGCCTCATTCCGGCCGAAGATGATGTGGAAGTCCGACGTGTCGGCAGGCAACTCGAGCGCCCGCTCGGTGAAGTGGCCATAGCGCAGCAGATCGAGGCGTCGTATCCGCATGCTCAATCCTCCTGTGCTGTAAGCCGTGCGGACAGATATGGCGAGACTTCACCGATCAGCGCGGCGTAATCGCCATCAACGGTAACCTTCAACACGCTATCGCCGATGTCGCCGCGAACCTCGTGGGGCAGCTGGCGCACGAGCTTGCCGATATCGTCCTTGATTCGCGCCAGTAGGTCTACGTCCCCCGTAGCATCCTGCAACAGGCGCTGTAGCTCACCGATCGCGTCTTCACGCTCGGCCAGCGTTTTTGCATCGACCTTAGGCTGGGTACGAGCGATCACCTTTTCCACCCATGCGACATCATCACCCAAGCGAAGGGCACCGGCACGGGCTTCGGCCAGCAGCCGGTCCTCGGAAGCAACAAGCTGACCATGAACAGCGGTCCGACCTTCCAAGACAATACGGCAGGCCAGAAGCCGCCCATCGGCTTCATCGGCAGCGACTTCCACGGCGGTGCGAATTCGATCGATCACCTCACCTAGGTTCTCGGCACTGTCCACTGGAACCGTCAGAACTGCCCACCGCACCACGTCACAGGGAATCGTAGTCAGTTCGACGACGTCACGATTCTCGACGCTAACGAGGCATGCACCTTTGACACCGGTTTCGCGGGCATGGCGGCCCTGAAGATTGCCCGGAAAGACGACGTGGGGATCTTTGCGCAACACGCTCGCCTGATGGACGTGGCCCAAAGCCCAATAATCGTAGCCCTTGTTGATCAAGTCTTCGATGGCGCATGGAGCGTAGTTCTGGTGGCCCCCCATGCCGCCGAGACCCGTATGCAGCACACCGATGTTGAAGGCACCGGAAATGGGCGCTGGGTATTCGGGCACAAGATTGTCCGTAACGTCCCGCTGCCGGAAACTCTGCCCATGCAGCACGACCTGCAACTCGCGCAGTTCAAATGTCTGCGGCTTGCGTGTACCGAATACATGCACGTTATCGGGCAGTTCGAGCCGACGAGTTATCTGGCTTTCGGCATCATGGTTGCCGTGGAGTAGATAGACCGGGATACCCTCTTTGTTGAGTCGGCCCATCTGTGCAGCGAAGAACAACCCAGTCTTGTAGTCCCGCCAATCGCCGTCATATAGGTCCCCGGCGATAATGAGAAAATCGACCTTTTCCTCAATGGCCTGTCCGACCAGCGTAACAAGCGCCTCGCGAGTCGCGGTCCGTACCCGCGCGGCAGCGTTACCTTCCTGGCTTGCAAGGCCCCGCAACGGGCTGTCGAGATGAATGTCGGCAGCATGGAGAAACCGAAAAGATGTCATCGGGATACATCACCCTTTTGGCCGCTCATTGCCATCCCACAGACGATCCAATCTGCACGTTCAGGATCTAATTTCTTGGCCTATGAGATTCTGATTCTTGTATTTACAAAGCCATCCACGCGACAAAGCCTAAATCGATTGTCCGGCGAAAATTTTTTGAAATCAAGTTCTTGCTATCTTATACGACTCACTGTCCCGCCACTGACTTCCCAATTCGAGCATCTTCGCTGGTTTGGTAACTGGATCCCTCAAATAGCGTCCAACACCTGCATTACTGAGGCTGATGACCGTGGCGGTACAATCGACCAGCGGTTCTCGCTCACTTACATCAGCTGCAGCACGCCAAATTCCGTGTACTGATCGAGCGGGCTCGGTAGTTCTTAGTGGTATACACAAACACGACCAATAATAGTTAAGATCGCAAGGCTGTGAACTACGGCAGGGCGAGTTTCGTGATTTGAATCTTGTCCAATTGCCTTGCCATTAACGATTCCCATAAACGCCTAGCGCAGTGCCCTCAAATGGATACGCCCCCATCTGCCACGCTCGATCGAATCCCCTCGTTGCTGGAGGAGGTTCGGCGGCGTCTTGTCGAGACCGGAACGCGAAACCGCCTCATTCATGTCAATCGCAAGGCCCTTAGGACCAATGCGTTAAACGTCGTGAATGAGCGATCAGATGACGTGTTTTCGATTCTACGAACCGAGGCACGCAGGATGCGATTCCGGGCTCTCGGCAAAGATCGGACGGAAGATGCGGATGGCCCGATCCTAGCCGAGGAAACCGTCAACATCCAAATCGAAGCAAGACACCAGGACACGCTTCTCGATACACTTCTCGGTCCCGACGCCCTCCAGAAGCGCCTTCTCCGACTGGCAGACGAGGCGAAAGTCGCGGAGAATGAGCAAGGCGTAAATATCCTCTATCTCGCGCTCGGCTTCCTCACTTGGTACGAGGATGAGAAATCGACGGTCGCGCGCGAAGCGCCGCTCATCCTCCTTCCGGTCGAGTTGGTGCGAAACGAGCGAGGATCAACGTTCGATATTCGCGCTCGCGACGACGATCTGTTCACGAACCTGCCACTGCAGGAACGACTAAAAGGCGATTTCGGGATACAGCTCCCGGAAATCGAAGAGAGCGACGCGTGGACGCCAGAAAGCTATTTCGAGCTTGTCGAGGATTGCATCGGCGAGAAGAAACGCTGGAAGATCGACCATGACGGAATCCAACTCGGATTCTTCTCGTTCGCCAAGTTGCTTATGCTCCGGGATCTCGACCCCGCTAACTGGCCGGACGGCGCGCTGACCAAACTCGATATCGTCCGCCGGCTGTTGAAAGACGGCTTCGAGCAAGATGCGCCACTTTTCGGGCCGGAGGATCGGCTCGACGACAAGCTCGATCCCTGCGACATGCTACACGTCGTCGACGCCGACGCGTCGCAGACAAAAGTAATCGAAGAGGTGCGCAAAGGGCGCAATCTCGTCGTTCAAGGTCCGCCGGGAACGGGTAAGTCGCAGACCATCACGAACATCATCGCAGCTGCGGTCCACGATGGAAAATCGGTCCTGTTCATGGCCGAGAAAATGGCGGCGCTCGGGGTGGTCCACAACCGGCTCGTCAAGTCGGGGCTCCGGGACGTCTGCCTCGAGCTCCATTCGCGTAACGCCAACAAGAAGCTCGTCCTGCAAGAACTGGCGCGAACGCTCAACGCGGCCGGATCGGTCGCTCAGTTGAACAACGATCCGACACAACTCCGCGAGCTCCGCGCCCAGCTCAACGAATGCGCCGAATTGCTCCATCGCGATGTGCCAGGTCGCGACTACACACCGTTCGAGGTGATTTCCCGGATTGTGAGCTTCATCGGAAAAGGCACAAGGCCGCCAACTCTGATACGCGAGGGGTTGGCGAGCCTGACGTCGGACGAAGTGGGGACTCTGGCAAAGACGATCCAAATTTACGTTGATCTGCTCGCCAAGTCCGGCCCTCGGCACGCACACCCGTTTGCCGGCGCGACCGCCGACGATATGCAGCCGACCGATCAACAGCGCCTCGCACTGGAACTGGATGCCGCCGCCGCCGCCTTCTCAAAATTCGACGCGACGCTCGCTCGGATCTTAGTGTCCGGTGGTTTGCCGCTGCCTTCGACCGTCGGCGACGCAGACCGTATTGCGGACCTTCTGGGGCGCCTCTCATCCTTGCCAGCGCGGCTAATGCCCTTGTGCGACGAACTCTTCGACAAGGCGGATGACAAACGCTTGCGCGAAGGGCTCGCCGCCGGTGCAGCTTGGCGTATGGCACGCGATGCAATCGAGAACATTTTCACCGATGCCGCTTGGACGCTTCCGGCGGCCGCGCTGCGGCCCTCGATCGCGAAAGGCACGTCCTCGTTCTTCGCTCGTGTGTTCGGCGGCTATCGCAGCGCGTGTGCCCAGCTAGCGAGCGTACTGCGGCAACCGCTTCCCAGGGCGTCGGGAGAGCGACTTCGACTTGTCGATCGCCTCCTCGAAGTCGAAAAACTGCGGACCGCACTGCGGGACGACGAAGACTATATTAAGACCTCGCTCGCCGAGCACTGGCGCGGCGAGCGCAGCGAATTCAGCGATCTCCACTTAGTCTTGAATTGGCTCACCGCGAACAAGAAAAGCGGTCTTGTGCTCACACGAGAGATGCTTACTGCGGTTCTGCGGCTTGCGACAGAATCGGCAAGCCATCGCGACGCGATCATGGCGGCCGCAAAGGACGTACGCGCCGCCGTCACAACGGTTCTCGACCGTCTTGCCTTCGAACCGCCGATCGATGGCGATAGTTTCGACATTAAGCAAGTTGCCGCGCGTTTTACCTGCATGCGGCGCGAGCTCGCGCGCTATTCGGAGTGGACGGCCTTGCGCGGAGCGGTACGCCGCCTCGAACAATCCGAGCTTGGTACGCTCGTCGCGGCGATCGACGCGGGGAAGATCGCGCCTGACGAAGCCTCTGACGAGTTCCTCTATGCGACCGCTGAGGCGCGTTGGCGCGAAATCCGCAACACGATTCCGGCGTTGGCCGCTCTGCGAGAGACCGATCGCCACGGACTCGTCGCGCGCTTTCAGACTGCCGAACGCGATCGGATCGCCAGCGTCCAAAAGTTGATTCAGGCGAAGCATCTCGAGCAACTCCCGAGGGGTGCGGCGGGTGAGATGGCCGTCATCCGAGGCGAAATCGCTAAGAAGCGCTCGCATAAGCCAATCCGTAAGCTCTTCGAAGCGGCCGGTTCGATGGTTCGTCGCATCAAACCAGTCCTACTGATGAGCCCAATCTCGATTGCTCAATTCCTTCCGCCACAAAGGATCAATTTCGACCTACTCGTGATCGATGAGGCCAGTCAGGTCCGCCCAGAGGACGCGCTTGGTGCGGTCGCACGCGCCGCGCAGATCGTCGTCGTCGGCGACCAAAAGCAATTGCCGCCAACAAGCTTCTTTGACCGTCTCACGGATGATGCGCCGGATGACGGATCAAGCGAGGAAGAAGAAAATGAGGCCCCCCAAGCGGCGAAAGCGACTGAGATGGAAAGCATCCTGACGCTCTGTGAAGCGCGGGGGCTCGGATCGCGAATGCTCGAGTGGCATTATCGATCGAGGGATCCTTCACTTATCAGCATCTCGAATGTCGAGTTCTACGAAAATCGTCTTGTCCTGCCACCCTCGCCGCTCCAGCTCGACAGAAACTATGGGCTTTCTTTCAGACGCGTTCCGGGCGCCTACAGCTCGAAGAGTCGCGGCGGTGGACGACCTGGGACCAATCGGATCGAAGCCGAGGAGATCACCAAGATGATCGCCGCGCATGCGCGGGACTGGCCAGAGCTTTCGCTTGGCGTTGTGGCTTTCTCGAAGGCGCAAAGCGACATGCTGAATGAGGCGATCGAAGTCGCGCGCCGCAAGGACGCCGTGCTGGACAGCTTCATTCGAGCGAGCACGGCTGAGGAATTCTTTGTCAAAAACATCGAAAACGTCCAGGGCGATGAGCGCGATGTGATCCTGATAAGCATCGGCTACGGACCCCACGAGCCCAACGGCCGCCTCGCCTCGATGCATTTCGGACCGGTGAACGGCGAGGGTGGCGAGCGGCGACTGAATGTCCTATTCAGCAGGGCCCGTGTGCGGTGCATTGCAGTCGCATCGTTCGATCCGTCAGAAATTGACCCAAGTCGCGCGTCCCGCAACGGTCCGCGTGTACTCAAAAGGTTTCTCGACTTCGCCATCAGCGGGCACCTCGACGAGCGTATCGCAACGGGCGATGCTGCCGAAAGCCCATTCGAGGACGATGTTGCAGACGTAATCGTATCGCTCGGCTACTGCGCCGATGCTCAGGTTGGCAGCGCCGGCTTCAGGATCGATATCGGCGCGCGCCATCCCGATCGGCCGGGGCAATACATCCTGGCCGTCGAATGCGACGGCGCGACATGGCACGGCGCGCTATGGGCGCGCGAACGCGATCGTCTACGTCAGGATGTTCTCGAGAATCTCGGGTGGCGCTTCCACCGCATCTGGAGCACCGATTGGTTCCATCGTCGCGATCAGGAAATTGCCCGATTGCGCGCGGCGCTCGAATCCGCCAACGCCGAAGGCAAGAAGGGCACGTATGTCCGCGGCGCCAACGACCGGACGGATGTATCGATTGAGGATCAAGTTACCGACGGCTCGAACGCATCAGAGGAATCTCCGGTGTCTGCTCTGCCACAGATCGAGGTTCCGGCTTATCGGCGCGCCGAAATCCCTGCACCCATCGGCGGTGAGCCACACGATGCGCCGATTGAAGTGCTAGCTGAGATGGCATTACGGATCATTGAGATAGAGGGGCCTATCCATACCGATGAGATTGCGCGGCGGGTGGCGGCTGGGTTTGGAAAGAGCAAGGCAGGAGGACGTATCCAGAAAGCCGCGACCGCGGCGCTCGACAAAGTAAGACGCAAGGGTGGAATCATCGCGTTTCAGGATTTTTGGATGACGCTATCCCAGCAAGCGTCACCGCCTGTGCGCAACCGTGCTGCCGAGTCCACGCCAACGACGAGAGCGATCCATATTTGTCCGCTGGAAATTCGCGCAGCTGCAGCCCTCATCTCAAGAGAGAGTGGGAATGTTCAAACGGACGAGATGATCCGATCAGTTGCACGTCTACTTGGATTTCAGCGAGTTGGCGCCGATCTCCAGGCCCAAATAAGTGACGCACTACAATCGTGATGGCATGCTACGAGCTTTGTAGACACGCGGGTTAGCCAATCGCATCTTGGCCTCGAACACCATCGGGCTCACGTGGCCGATCGTCGAGTGGCGTCGTCACGGATTGTAGAAACGCTCGATTTAGTCGAACACGTCGTCCCTTGCGTCGTCGCGCGTCCGATAGTCCTTGCGCCCGATGCGTTCGGTCTTGCACGACGAGAAGAAGCTCTCCATCACCGCGTTATCCCAGACATTGCCCGTCCGGCTCATTGAACAGACGATGCCCTGATCAGCGAGCAATCGCTGGAACGCTTCGCTGCCGTACTGGTTGCCGCGATTGGAGTGATTCAGCACCAACCTCAGGCGTCCTCGTCGTCATATCGCCGTCATCGGCGCGTCGATCAGCCGACCACCCGGCACGAGAACAGGCCGAGGACCACGGCCACGTGCCTCCCATCAGTCCCCATGGGACAGTTTACAAGCGTGCATTCGGCTCATCGTCACTGTGAAAGAGAAGAAGATCAAACTCATGAAACAGACCTCACTGAACGATTCGGCCTAAGAGAAGGTTGAGTTTGTCATCTCCGAGTTCTCGGTGCGATTCCTCGATCGTTGAGCGAGGCGCGCCTGAAGCGGATGAATTGGACAAATTTGTCCTGCTGCTTGTTGAGCCTAAGCGGTCGAGAAATAATCATTTTTATCAGATCATCGTCGCAGCACGACAAAAACGTCCAAATTCACTTTCTATTCTTTGGTGGTTTTCAGCCTCTAATTTCGTTTTTTATCTTTTGACCATGGAGTTTGCTCGATGTTTTCATGATTAGAGGCGCCTGCATTCCGGCGCATAATTTGAACGAGGTCCCAAAATGGAATCCGATAAAGATAAATCTGAAAAGGTTCCTATCCAGATATGGGTGAAATCAGAAGACAAAGCCTATCTCATGTATTTGAAGCAGAAGCTCCGCTTTAAGCGGCTAGACGAGCTGTTTAATATCTTGCTTGATGATTTGTTTGAAAGCGAAGGCCTTGAAAGGATTTGTGGTACGAGCAAGGACGATTTGAAGAAACGAAAAGATTTTGAATTGAATGTGAAAATAAAAGTTTGAATGACTGCCCATAGCCTAATCTTGAGAGTTTTTTGGTTTTTATTTTCCAACCTAATTCTGAATAATTTTCATTGGCGCGTCGCACACTTGTCGAGATTGCTGGCTAATTGACTGATCGGTAGATTGATTGCGGTGGTCAATCCCGTTTTAGCGACAGTAAGTCGTCGGCGATAAGCGCATCGATACTGCTGTCCATCGCTATTGCGTTTCTTACTCCAGTCCTTCAGCGATGCCGAACTTGGGTTTGGTATTTGCCATTGTCGCGCACGCATCCTCCCACCGGGAAAGCTGGCACCCATCTCGACTTCGCGATTCCATCGTGCATGGCGACGCTAAAGATCCTGCGTCGTACCTCTCGATGCCACAGCGCATGCTCGCGGATTCGCCAGAAGGCACGATCGCTCTCTTTGCCGGCGCTTCTTCGGCCGCTCTTCACGCCATCATAGAAGATGTAGCGGCTTCGATCTCTCGTACGAGTTCCGGGCGCTTGTCGAGCAAAGCCAGCAGGAGCGCCGCCGAATGGCGCTGGCGGAAATTGGTGTGGTCGAGCGCGTCGAAGCCGCCGGGCGTGCCCATGATCAACGCGCTCAGGCCGCGAAACGTGAGCGTCTCGTATCGCGCGGCCCGGAGCTTCTTCACGATCCGCCGCGCCGCACGCCGGAGGGCGCGGGCGTCAGCCGCTTTCATCTCCGCGAGCGCCCGGTCGGCGGCCGCGCCATCTTCGCGCCACATCAGCCCGTCATCGGCGCCTTCGGGAAACCAACCCTTCACCCTCGCGGTACGCGTCATCCCACCGTAAACGACGGTTATGTCGCGCTCGGCCCGGCGCAGCTTGACACCGGTTACCGGATGAACACGCGTGTGCGGTGTCCGCATTGCGACGCGCCTCTCACGCCGCTGTACGCGGTGCGGCGGCAATTCGCGAGAGATCCTTGGCAATGCGCCGCTTGGCGCGCCAAAGGTCGTGGGTTCCCTGCATGCGTAGAAACATCTCGGCCGAACCGCCGGCGACGGCGCTGAAGCGCAGCGCCATTTCCGGCGAGACCGCCCCCGCGCACGACAAGACGCGATGCAACGTCTGGCGCCTGACGCCCATCCGAGCCGCCGCGTCGGCCGTCGAGAGCTTCAAATGCTCGTGGACGATTTCATTTATCAACTCGCCTGGATGCGTCGGTTCGCGGGCGATCTCGCGGGTTTGGAATTTTGTCATCAGCATAGCCTCGGCCTCAAGATTACTAGAAGCAGGATTGTGAAACGAGTCCGACACTGCGGACGGCGGGGCTCGCGCCCGCACCGGTTCTACGACGCCAATATGCATAGGCGCACTTAACATCCCGCGTCGCGGGCCGTCGAAACCCCGGTATCAGCCCCCTGCGCGGGCGTGTCGAACGGATGCGCGCGGACGCGGACGGGGTCGTCGCACCGGTAAGCCTGGCCGGCACGAAGACCCGGCACGCTCTTCCCGCTGACGCCGGACAGGCGAAGCAGCGAAGGGCGAAACCGCACCCCGCACCGGTGCGGGAGATTTCCCAAAAGCCACCCAGCGAACCCCCTTGAGACCCAGCGGGACCGTTGGGCGGGTGCCGCGCACCCGCACGCCATTTCCGAAAAAAAACGAGGCGGCGGCGGTTCGGGTCGGGTGGGGAAAAGGGGCGGAAGACCCGAACGGCGTCGACACGCGATTTTAAGTGCCGAGAGGTTAGCCTCCCGGGTGTTGGGTTCGGGAAACCCGTTCAGGGCGCAATAACGCATCCTGCACTTTTTTGGGGTGCACGATGCTTGCGAAAGGTCGATTTCGGCGATGGCCAAACATGACCACGAACCCGACTGGGAGGAACTGAAACAGGGCTGGCTTGAGGAGGGTAACCACGACGAATTGGGCCTGACCGGATCCGGACGCGGCGCGCGCCAATCCCCGTTCTATTTGCGTCTGTCGGTGCGTCCGGCCCGGCAGCTTGGCCAACTCGCCGACAAGCGGCCAGAGCCGCTGGACGCACCTGAGGTTCGAGTCGCCTTCTGCGCCCGACTTCCAGCCGAGACGGCGGTGGCGCAGCCGCGCCCGGCGCGCGAGTTGCGGTCTGTAGGTGCTGTAGGTGCGCGTGCGTGCATTCAATCGGCTTGCGGCCGCAGCATCTTCAGGTTCACCGGTAGCGCTGGGGCTGGCGAGGCATAAGGCCAGGGCGCTCGCCCGGGAAGGCGCGGAAGCGGTGCCCGATCGCCATCGCCTGGAATAGCCCTGGCGCGCGGCTGGGATGGCTAGGTGACGATCCCAGCCCCGCAGGCGCGAAGGCGCAACGACGGCGTCGACGAGGCGGTCTGGATCGAACTCTCGGCCCGGCGGCGAATGGCCGAGTGCGCCGAGCTCGCGCGCATCTGGACGTCCGGTGCGCGCCCGGAAGCCGCGCTGTCGGTCGAGATCGGCGTGGCCGTCGGCATGGTCGCCGCCGCGCTCGACGCGCATGCCGAAACTGCCGGAGCTCGGGTGCGGCGGGCCGCGAAAAGCCGCGAACGCGACTGATGCGGTAAGAAAGAGGGTTTGTCACCGATGTGAATCGGGTTGTCACCTTTGAATTCGCACGCAAATTCGATAGCGCGTGATTCGCGTTGTCACAGGCTGGCGCCGGGTCGACCGCCGGCTGTGACAAATGCGAGGAAAGCCGCGCTTTTCGCACGCCCGAATTTCGGGTTCTGTCACCGATGTGAATCGGGTTGTCGTCATTGAATTCGCACGCAAATTCGATAGCGCATGAATCGCGTTGTCACAGTGCGTTTTGATCGGGTCGCGCGGGTGACAAAGCGCGTATTTCGCGACCTCGGCGGTTTGAGCGGTGCCGGGCTCTTCTATTTTGTTAGTTTGGCGGGCTTGCCGGGCGATTTTTCGTAGTTCGCCCACATCTCAACCCGCTCGACAGTCATGAACCCAAGCTGAGACTGTGCGGTGGCGTTTTCGACATTCTGGCAATAAGCATCACCGATGCGCCGTCCAAATTTTCGTAGTTTCATGTTTTCATAGTTTTTTCCGCCACCTGATCAGTGGTCTCGTGCACTCGACCTTGTTGTGAAGGTGCCCAAATCGCTGAACTAAAACACATTTAAAAGTGAAATTCCTAAAACCAGGAATTTCACGCGCAGCACGGCGATTTTAAGTCCCTCGGCTGCATGATTAATCCATGACTAAGCGTGGAAACGAACTGCTGACTTCGCATCCTGTGGCGCTGCCGCAGGCCGAAGTTGCGGCGCGAGTCCGAAAAACCAGCAAAGATACCGCCGATCGGATCAATCCTATTGCCCAGAATCGGAAGGCCCGTCTTACCTTACACTCGTCTAATGCTCCCTCGGCTTTTGCGGCTGTGATTTTGGGCGAATTTCTGCTGAAGCGAATAAAGAGATGATTAAGGCAGTCCTTTACATTCGATCTTCGAAAGATCGCGCGGATGCATCGCCTGCCGCACAGCGACGCGCTTTGCAGGAGCTTGCTCGACAGCGTCATTTCGCGATTGTTGGAGAATTTGTTGATACGGTCGTCTCCGGAAAGGATGACGACCGACCTGGCTTTCAATCTCTTCTTCGAGCGATGCGCTCCAAGGATCGAGGTTGGACCCATATTCTTGCTGTAGACACCGCGCGCATCGCTCGCCGCCGGTCGATTGCAATCATTTTTGAAGAACAGGAGTGCAAGCGTCAGGGCGTGAGCGTCGTGTACAAGTCGTTGCCTGAAGCGGATCCCGCGATGGAGATGCTTTTAAAAAGCATCTTGCAGGCGATGGACGAATGGCATTCGCTGACGTCCAGGGCGAAAGGCGTCGCCGGAATGGCCGAAAATGTTCGCCAAGGTTGGCGGGCGGGCGGCAGAGCGCCGAAAGGCTACGTGCTAAAATATGTCAGCACTGGCGCCGTTCGAGATGGCGAACAAGTCATGAAGTCGGTCTTAACACCCGCCGACGATGCGCCTGCCGTCAGTCAATTCTTGAAGCACAGGTCGAGAGGCATCCGCCGCGGGCGAGCCCTTGCGCTCGCTGGATTGTCTTGGCCACCAACCACAGCAATCGAGGTTGAGCGCAACGCTCAACTTTATGCTGGCCACACGACCTGGAATCGTACGGAAGAGCGTTTGAAGGACGGTTACGCAGGCGGCCGTAAATGGCGGCCAGAAGAAGAGTGGGTGACTAATCGGAACACTCACCCCGCACTAATTACCGATGCTGAAGCACGAGCTATCCTCGATGGATTGAACGCGCGACGCCGCAGCGGAGGCTACCCCGCCCGCCAGATCTATCTTTTCGGCGGCATGATGACTGCCCCATCGGGGGCGAGATGGTCCGGAGATAGTGGGTACTATCGGCTCGGAAAAACGTCCCGCATCTCCGCCAAAGCAGTGGAGCAAGCCGTAATGGGGCGGGTGATCGAAGACTTCAAATCCGAACGCATGGTTGATGCGATCATCAATTCGATCCGCCAGGCTTCCGTTACCATCGATGTCGGGCAAGACACGTCGAAGATCGAGCGCAAACGTGTCGAGACAGATCGAAAGATCGCGCGACTTACCGAACTCGTCTCAGAGACGCGAACACCTGCCCCTTTGCTTCGCCAAATTGAGACTTTGGAAGCCGAACGCGAAGTGATCCTATCGCAGATCGCGCAAGCGAAAGCCCCTAAGGGGCCATCGCTGGACCTGTCGCATCTCAGACCCAGCGATATTCGAGCAATGCTCGACGATCTTGCGACAGAGCTGACGACATCGACAGCGCCCGAAATGCGCGATCTCGTTCAGCAGGTGATTGAGAAAGTGGAGTTATGCGCCGAAAGCTTCGAGGCGACGATCCACTATCGACCGCTTCCACTCCCAGGCGAAAGCGGGGTACGGCTGGCGTCCCCACGGGGATTCGAACCCCGGTCTGCACCGTGAGAGGGTGCCGTCCTGGGCCTCTAGACGATGGGGACAGGCCTTCGGAAGGGCTGAGCATGTAGCCCATCGGCGGGCGGGACGCAAGCCGCCGCCGGACCCCGCGATTTGCCCTTTAAATCGCGGCTTTGGCGGTGGCGATCAGGCGTTCGGCGTCGGCTTCCCGGCTGTTCCACGACGCGACGAGGCGCAAACGCCGCGTGCCCGGCCCGAACCAGCGATAGACGGCGAAGCCTGCTTGCTCGATCGCGGCGATGGCCGCCTCGGGCAGATCGACGAAAACCTCGTTGGCTTGCACCGGATGGGCGAGCTTCGCGCCCGGCAAGGCGGCGAGCCCGCTCGCGAGCTTCGCCGCGACCGCGTTCGACTGGCGCGCAAGGTCAAGCCACAAGCCGCCGTCGAGATAGCCCGCCATCTGTGCGGCGAGATAGCGGTGCTTGGAAAACAAATGCCCCGCGCGCTTGCGCCGGAAGGCGAGCGTGGCCGCCAGCGCGTCGTCGAACACGACGATCGCTTCGACCGCGAGGCAGCCGTTCTTCGTGCCGCCGAAGGACAGGATATCGACGCCGGCTTTCCACGTCGCCTCGGCCGGCGTGCAATTGCTCGCGACCAGCGCGTTGGCGAAGCGCGCGCCGTCGAGATGGACCTTCAGCCCGTGCTTGCGCGCGATGGCCGACAAGGCCGCGATTTCGGCCGGCGAATAGATCGTGCCCGCCTCGGTCGCGTTGGTCAGCGACAAGGCGGCGGGCTGCACATGATGCACCCCCCCCGCCCCGGCCGCGTTCAACGCCGCGTCGAGATCGGCGGGTGCCAACTTGCCGTGTTCGCCGTCGAGCCCGACAAGCTTGGCGCCGCCCGTGTAGAATTCCGGCGCGCCGCATTCGTCTTCCTCGATATGCGCCGCCGCGTGGCAATAGATCGAGCCCCACACCGGCGTCATCGCGGCAAGCGACAACGCGTTGGCCGCCGTGCCGGTGGATACGAGGAACACTTTCGCGGGCCGCTCGAAGATCGCGGCGATTTTCGCTTCCACGTCGCGCGACAGCGCATCGTTGCCGTAGGGCATCGAGGGTGCCGCATTGGCGGCTTCCAGTGCCGCCATCACCTGCGGATGGACGGGGGCGGTGTTGTCGGAGGCGAAGTTCATGGGCGCGCCCCCAGCAGAATGCGGCCGGTCACGCGCCCGGCCTTCGGGTCGATCACGACCAGGAAGGGGGCGGCCGCCGGCGGGTTCACATGCACCACGACCTGATCGCCCGCCGCGAAGGCGCCCGCAATGACCGAGCCTTCGGGAGCCGAAATCGCGACATCGCCCCAGCCGAGCCCCGCAATCGGCGGGCGCGGTGCCGCGGCCGATGGCGGCGTCTCCGGCGATGAAGGCTTGCCCACACCGCCGATAACCACATAAATCAGAAAGGCGAACGCGGCGACGCACAGCACGCCGAGGAAAATCACGATCGTCTTCAAGGCGCGCATGTCGGAATCCAGCGAAATCGAGATCGGACCGGAATTGGCGGGAACGCGGCTGGATCGCGTGCTGGCCGATGCGTCGGGCATCGGGGCCTCGCGCAGCCGCGTGAAGGCGTTGATCGAGGCGGGCCACGCCCGCATCGACGGCGCGACCGTACAAGACCCCTCCCGCAAGGTCAAAGCGGGCGAAACGGTGACGCTGGAAATCCCCGATCCGGTCGCTTCCAGCCAAGCGGCCGAGGAAATTCCGCTGACGATCCTCTACGAGGACGCGCATCTGATCGTGATCGACAAGCCAGCCGGCCTGGTCGTTCACCCCGCCCCCGGCCATTCCGGCGGCACGCTGGTCAATGCGCTCCTGGCGCATTGCAAAGGCTCGCTGTCGGGGATCGGCGGCGTGGAACGCCCCGGCATCGTCCATCGCCTGGACAAAGACACGAGCGGCCTGATGGTCGCGGCGAAAACCGACGCGGCGCATCGCGACCTCGCCGCGCAATTCGCCGAACATTCGGTCGAGCGCGTCTACGCCGCGATCGTCAAGGGCGTGCCGCGCCCCGCATCGGGCGAAATCGAAGGCAATATCGGGCGCAATCCGCGCGACCGCAAAAAAATGGCCGTCGTGAAAAGCGGCGGCAAAGAAGCGCTGACCCGCTATCGCACGCTCGAGATTTTGGCGAAAAGCAGGGCTGCGCTGATCGAATGCCGGCTGGCCACCGGCCGCACGCATCAAATCCGCGTGCATCTCGCGTCGATCAACTGCCCGCTGCTCGGCGACCCGACTTATGCCCGCAAAGTCGCGGGCTTACCCGATTTTGGCCGGCAAGCGTTGGACGCGTTCACGCTGGGGTTTCGCCATCCCGAAAGCGGAGAAACCTTACGGTTCGTGCGGCCATATGCGCCGGATTTTCTGCGGTATCTCGCGCTATTGCGCGGGGCTTCGCGCGTGCAAGAATAGCGCGGCGCGGGGCGCTCGACCCCGCGCTTCAGGAGCACAGCCCACGTGAAGTCGCGATTGCCCGCGCCGGACGGGAACCTGACGCGATATCTGCAGGATATCCGCAAGTTTCCGCTGCTGGAGCCGGAAGAGGAATTCATGCTCGCCAAGCGCTGGCGGGAAACCGGTGATGCCGATGCGGCGCACCGGCTGGTGACCGCGCATCTGCGCTTGGTCGCGAAAATCGCCATGGGCTATCGCGGCTACGGCTTGCCGCTGTCGGAACTCGTGTCCGAAGGCAATGTCGGCATGATGCAGGCGGTCAAGCGCTTCGATCCCGATCGCGGCTTCCGCCTATCGACCTATGCGATGTGGTGGATCCGCGCCGCGATCCAGGAATACATCCTGCACTCCTGGTCGCTGGTGAAGATGGGCACCACGGCCGCGCAGAAGAAGCTGTTCTTCAATCTGCGCCGGATGAAGGCGCAGATGCGCCAACTCGACGAAGGCGATCTGCCGCCCGAAGCGGTCCAAAAGATCGCGACCCAGCTCGGCGTGCCCGAGCAGGACGTGGTGCAGATGAACCGGCGCCTGGCCGCTCCCGACCATTCGCTGAACGCGCCCGTTCGCAACGACGGCGACGGGGACGGCGAATGGCAGGATTGGCTGGTCGACGAGGAGGACAATCAGGAAGTCCGCCTTGCCGAGGACGAGGAAGGCAAGCGCCGTCAAGCTTTGCTCGACAAGGCGCTGGTCACGCTGAACGCGCGCGAGCGCGATATCCTGACCGAGCGGCGCTTGAAGGACGAGCCCGCGACGCTCGAGGATCTCTCGCAGAAATTCGGCATCAGCCGCGAACGCGTGCGGCAGATCGAAGTGCGCGCGTTCGAAAAGCTTCAGCGCGCGGTGAAGCAGAACGTGCTGGACGAGGCGGGTGCCAAGGAAACCGCGTCGTCTTAGTGCTTCTGCGCGTCGGCGAATTTCGCCTTCTGGTCGCTCGACGCTTCCTTCTGATGCTTCGCCTTCCATTCGTCGTAAGGCATGCCGTAGACGATTTCGCGCGCCTGCGGATCGGTGAGTTCCACGCCCTTGTCCTTCGCTGCGGCGAGATACCATTTGGACAGGCAGTTGCGGCAGAACCCGGCAAGATTCATCAGGTCGATATTCTGCACGTCGGTGCGTTCGCGCAAATGCGACACCAGACGGCGGAACGCGGCGGCTTCGAGTTCGGTGCGGGTCTTGTCGTCCATGATCTTTCTCCCTGCCCCCTAATATAGGGTCGGGGTCACAGCCCCGCCACCGTGCCCGCGATCAAATCGTCCACGACCGCCGCCAAAGCCTGGGTCTTATCCGCCCCGGCGGCCACGGCCTTGGCATAGGCGCGGCGCTGGCGATGCGCCGAGGTGCCGTCGCGCAAGATGTTCCGCACGTTCTCGACTTCCGCGAGGCAGCCCAGGCGTTCGGCATCGGCGCGCACCAGCGCAATCAATTCCTCGACCAGATCGGCCATGGGCACGATCTGGCCCTTGCCGAAATCGACCAGGCCTTCGTCGGTGCCGTAGCGTTGCGCGCGCCAGCGATTTTCCTTCACCAGCATATGCGGATAGATGCGCCAGCGCTGATTCGCGGTCTTCAGGCGCCACAGCATCGAGATCAGCGACCGGTAAAGCGCCGCGATCGAGATCGCGTGATCAAGCGACGTGCACATATCGGTCACGCGCATTTCCAGCGTCGGGAACCGCGCGGAAGGCCGTATGTCCCACCACAGTTTCGACGCATCGTCGATCAATCCGGCCGCGACGAGGCGATCGACTTGGCGGCGATATTCGCCCCAGCTTTCGAAATGATCGGGCAAGCCGGTGCGCGGCAGTTCGTTGAAAATGGCGACACGATAGGACGCGAGGCCCGAATCCTCGCCGCGCCAGAACGGCGACGAGGTCGACAGCGCCAGAAGATGCGGCAGGAAATAGCCCGCCTGATTCATCAGATCGACGCGCAATTCCTCGTCCGCGATTCCGACATGAACATGCAGCCCGCAAATCACCAAGCGGCGGCCCACGCCCTGCAGATCGCGCTCCAACGCGCGATAGCGTTCGCGGTCGGTGGCGCCGATGCCGCGCCATTCGGCGAAAGGATGGGTCGACGCGGCGATGGGGGCGAGCCCATGCCGGCCGGCGACTTCCGCCACCGTTTTGCGCAACGTGACAAGCTGGGCGCGCGCATCGGCCACACTGGTACACACGCGCGTCTGCACTTCGATCTGCGCGCGCAGAAACTCGGGACTGACCTGCCCCGGCATGCCGCGCTTGGCGAGCGCTTCTTCCGTCTGCGCCACCAGATCGGCGGGCGGATCGCGCGCGATATCGCGCGTGACGGGATCGACCAGGAGATACTCCTCCTCGATCCCGATGGTGAAATCCGGCGCGGTCATGCGTAAACCCGCAGCCGGTCGAGATCGGGCGCTTTCAGCGCCTGCGCCAGCGCATCGCCGAAAATCGCCGCCCATTTCGCCACACCGGACGGCGTGTCGATCAAATCCTGGCGCAATTCGATCAGCGCATGCGGAATGCCCGCCAATTCGCAATGCGTGCGCATCGTATAGCCGTGGCCGTCGCGCGCATCGTAAGGCTGGTTGTCGCCGACCGTCACGCCTGCCTGATCCGCGCAGGCCTTCATCAACGGCACGGGCAAGCGCGGATCGGATTTCCACAACACGCCGATATGCCAGGGCCGCTCGAAACCCTTGAACACCGGCGTGCAGGAATGGACCGACAGCACGACCGGCACGCGGCCGGCATCGCGATAACGCCGGATCGCCGCCGCGACCGCCGCGTGATAGGGCGCATGGAACGCCGCCAAACGCTTGGCGCGCGCGTCGTCGGGCAGGCCCAAATTGCCGGGGATCGGCGTGCCGTCCGAAATCTCCGGCATGCAAGTCCGGTCGTCGGGCCGTCGGTTGCAGTCGACGACCAACCGCGAATAGCCCGAATGAACCAAGGGCGCATCGAAGCGTGCCGAAAGAATTCTGGCGACCGCTTCGGCGCCGATATCGAAGGCGATATGCCGGTCCCATTCGGCGCGCGGCACGCCCAGATCGCCCAGCGCCTTGGGCACGTCGCGGCGCGCGTGATCGCACAGCAGCAAAAGATCGGCTTTACCGTCCGGGTTGACGGTTTGGGCGGCGGGGGCGTCGTCGACGCCCAACAAAGGCGAAGAATCGAGAGACATGGCGGAAAACGACTATAGCCGCTTTTGCGATTTCGCCGCCAAAACTGCTAACCTGTCGCCAAGATGAGTCCACAAGAACAACTGCGCGCCCTGTTCAAGGCCGCGATCGACGCCGCCCAGCCCTCGCTTCGGGTTCCCGCCTTCCTGCCGCCCCGCCCCAAGGGCCGCGCGGTCGTGATCGGTGCCGGCAAAGCCTCCGCCGCCATGGCCAAGGCGGTCGAAGATCATTGGGACGCGGACATCTCGGGCCTCGTCGTCACGCGCTACGGCCATGGCGCGCCCTGCAAGAAGATCGAGATCGTCGAAGCCGCGCATCCCGTGCCCGACGCGGCCGGGATGAACGGTGCCGCGCGAATGCTCGACCTCGTGAAAGGTCTCGGCCCCGACGATCTGGTGCTGGCGCTGATTTCCGGCGGCGGTTCGGCGGTGTTGAGCCTGCCGGCCCCGCCCGTGACGCTCGAAGCCCTGCGCAGCGTCACGCAAGCCTTGCTGAAATCGGGCGCCAACATCGTCGAGATGAACACGGTGCGAAAGCATTTGTCCTCGATCGCCGGCGGGCGCTTGGCCCAGGCCGCCGCCCCGGCGCGCGTGCTGACGCTGGCGATATCGGACGTGCCCGGCGACGATCCCTCGACCATCGGCTCCGGCCCCACGGTCGCGGACCCGACGACGCTCACCCAGGCGCGCGCCGTGCTGGCCAAATACAAAATCGACCCGCCGGCGGAAATCGCCGCGCGCTTGGCCGATCCGGCATCAGAAACGCCCAAGCATTTGCCCAATGCCGACTACAAGCTGATCGCGGCCCCGATCCAGTCGCTGGAGGCGGCGGCGGCACTCGCGAAGAAATTCGGCTACGCGGTGCATTCGCTGGGGCCGGACCTCGAAGGCGAAAGCCGCGACGTGGCGCGCGATCAGGCCGATCTCGTCCGCGCGATCCGTGCGGGCAAGGGCCCCGTGCCGGCGCCTTGCGTCATCCTGTCCGGCGGCGAAACCACCGTGACCGTGCGCGGCAAAGGCCGCGGCGGGCGCGACGCGGAATTCGCGCTGGGTCTCGCCGTCGCGCTCGACGGCATGCGGGGCGTTTGGGCGATCGCAGGCGATACCGACGGGATCGACGGCACCGAGGACAATGCCGGCGCCGTGGTCACGCCCGATACGCTGGCGCGCGGGCCCGACGCGGCCGCGTATCTGGCCAACAACGACGCCTATACGTATTTCGGAAAGATCGGCGATCTGGTCGTGACCGGTCCGACGCATACGAACGTCAACGATTTTCGCGCTATACTGATCGAGAGATAAGAACCGGATGGGAAGGAAAACGGCTTTGCGACGCATGTGTGCCACCAAGATCGTCGCCACGCTGGGCCCGGCCACGTCGGACCCCGCGACGATTGAAGCCCTGTTCCGCGCGGGCGCAGACGTGTTCCGGCTGAATTTCAGCCACGGCGCGCCCGAGGATCATCGCAAGCGTTACGACGCGCTGCGCGACGTCGAAAAGCGCACCGGACGGCCGGTCGCGATTCTGGCCGATCTGCAAGGACCCAAGCTGCGCGTCGGCACGTTCAAGGACGGGCCGGTCAAACTGCAGAAGGGCCAGAAATTCCGCTTCGAACTGGCCAAAGGTGACGGCAACGCGGATCGCGTGACGCTGCCGCATCCCGAGATTTTCGCGGCGCTGTCGCCCGGCCAGGATCTGCTGGTCGATGACGGGCGCGTGCGCTTGCGCGCGCTCGAAACATCGCTGGAGCACGCGTTGTGCGAAGTGATCGTCGCGGGCACGATTTCCGACCGCAAGGGCGTGAACGTGCCGGGCACGGTGCTGCCGATCTCGGCGTTGACCGACAAGGATCGACGCGACCTCGCCTTCGCGCTGGAGCTGGGCGTGGACTGGGTGGCGCTGTCCTTCGTGCAGCGCCCCGACGACATCGCCGAAGCCAAGAAGCTGATCCAAGGCCGTGCCGGCGTTTGCGCGAAGCTCGAAAAGCCGTCGGCCATCGACCGATTGGACGAGATCGTCGAGTTGACCGATGCGGTGATGGTCGCGCGCGGCGATTTGGGCGTGGAAATGCCGCCCGAGGACGTGCCGACGCTGCAAAAGCGCATCGTGCGCAGCTGCCGGCGCTTCGGCCGCCCGGTGATCGTGGCCACGCAGATGCTGGATTCGATGATCCATTCGCCCACGCCCACGCGCGCGGAAGCGTCGGACGTCGCCACCGCCGTGTACGACGGTGCCGATGCCGTGATGCTCTCGGCGGAAACCGCGTCGGGTGACTATCCGTTGGAAGCGGTGGAGATGATGGGCCGCATCATCGCGCGCGTCGAACGCGATCCGTCCTATCGCCCGATCATGGACGCCGACCACGCCAAGCCGGAAGCGACCGCGTCGGACGCGATCACGGCGGCGGCGGCGCAAGTCGCCGCGACGATCAAGGCGGCGGCGATCGTCACCTTCACGACCTCGGGCTCGACCACCTTGCGCGCCGCGCGCGAGCGGCCGGAAGCGCCAATCCTGTGCCTGACCCAAAACACGCGCACCGCCCGGCGCATGGTGCTGTGCTGGGGCACGCATTGCGTGGAGTCGGAGGAGTTTTCGGTATTCGACCACATGGTCGAAAAAGCCGTCGCCGTGGCGAAGGCCGAAGGTTTCGCCGATCCCGGCGAGACCATCGCGATCACCGCCGGCGTGCCGTTCGGCACGCCGGGGGCGACCAATATTTTGCGTATCGCGTGGGTGTGAGCGCTGCGCCTTAGGACAGGTGTGCGCGCAGCATCCACGCGGTCTTGCCGTGTTCCTGCATACGGCCGACCATCAGGTCGCCCGTTTCGGTGTCGCCCAAATCTTCGACCGTTTCCTGCGTTTCGCGGGCGAGGCGCGTCAGCGCTTCGTGATCGGCCACGAGTTCGGCGATCATTTTCTGCGGCGGCAGGATTTCGGTCTGCTCGTCGATCACCGACAGCTTCTTGAATTGGGCGTAGGAGCCGGGGGCGGGTTCGCCCAAAGCGCGGATACGTTCGGCCAATTCGTCGATCGCGGCGGCGAGCTGGGCGTATTGCGCGCCGAACATCTCGTGCAGCTGGATGAATTGCGGGCCGGTCACGTTCCAGTGGAAGCCCTGCGTCTTCAGATACAGGACATAGGTCGAGCCCAGAACCTTGCCCAACGCCGCGGCGGCGGCCTTGCGCGCATTGTCCTTCAATCCGATATCGACTTTCATTTTTCCATCTCCATCAGACATTTAAACATATCCTTGGAATAATTCCGATTACCCCAAGCATATAAGGAGTCGAGCCCGGCGCGCCAAGGCGATCGGGGTAGCGCCGCTATGCGCGATCAGCATAGGCGTCAAATGAAGACGACTTCAACACTCCCCAAGGGCCCGTGATCGGCTTTCACGGTGCAAGGGCCTGGAACTTTTACGACGCCGGTGCACGAACCGGTCGTGACGATCTGGCCCGCGCGCAGCACCGTCCAGGGCGGCGGCGCGTTGGCGAGATCGACGACCGCGAGCAGCGGATCGCCCTTGATCGCGGCACCGGTCCCGCGCGCCGCTTCTTGGCCGTCGATGGTCAGCACGATTTCAGACGCGCCGAAATTCAGATCGCCGCCCGGCGTCACGGGCTTGCCGAACACGAAACCGCCGCTCGCCATGAAATCCGAGAAGGCTTCGACCGGCACCGCCGGCACGACGCGCTTGTCGATGAATTCGATCGCCGGGCGCACGCTGGCGATGCGCGCGACGATCTCGGCGCGCGTATAGGGCGTGGCGCGCGGCGGAATATCCACGCCCAGCTCGAACGCGAATTCGCATTCGACCATGAACGCGTCGGTGAACGCGGCGCGCGGGAACTTTCCCGGCGAAGGTTGCGACCATTCGGCCATCAGCGGCGCGCAAACGGGGCGGCCGATGCCGCTGCCCTTCTGCTGCTGCGGCGTGATATTCGCGACCTTCCAGCCGGTGATCGGTTTGCCGGAGATGCGCGCGGCCGCGTCGTGAATCGCGTAAACGTCGGCGGGCGTGCCGGGTGCACCCCCCGGCCAGCCGGCAATGCGCTTGCCCGCAAGACGCGCGGTCCACAAGGCTTGGGCGTTGGCGAAGGCGTCGGTCATGGGGTCACTCCCGTTTCTTTTGGCGTTTCGATCATTTCGACGATGCCGCCGCGCCGCACGCGGATCATCCGCGTGAACAGCGTGGCGACGTGTTTGCGGTGGGAAACGCAGATCACCGTTTTTTCGGCGTATTCGTCGAGCAAGCGGCCGAGCATGAACATCTCGGTATCCTCGTCGAGCGAGGCGAGCGTTTCGTCGAGGATCAGGCAGGGCGCATCGGTCAGCAACGCGCGCGCGAAGGCCACGCGCTGCTGCTCGCCGCCCGAAAACGGCTCGCCCTTGTCGCCCATGGCCATGTTCACGCCTTCGGGCTCGGCGGCGACGCGCTTGTCCATCTTCACCCGATCCAGCGTGCGGTCCCACGTTTCGCGATCGAGAACGCGATGGATCGCGATATTGTCGGCGACGGTGCCTTGCACGAAAGCGGTCGAGGCGCGGCCGAAGAAGAACAGCCGCTTGCGGTCGGTCAGCGATAACGTCGTCACGTCGCGCCCGTCGATCGTCACGCGGCCCGAGCTTGGCCGATGCATGCCCAGCAGCAGGAACAGCACGGTCGTTTTGCCGGCGCCGGAATCGCCGAACAGGCCGATCTTGTCGCCGGGCCGGATTGTGAAGCTGAAGGGTTGCAGCAAAACTTCGCCGCGATCGGAGAGCAGCGACACGTCCTCGAAGCGGATCTCGCCCCAGGACGCGGGCGCGCGAGCCCCCTTCTCCGCCGTCACCTGATCGAGCCCGTCGGTCGAGGCCGAAATGCGCTGCAAGGCGAGCCGCGCGTCGTTGATCATCGGCCAGGCTTCGCCGATGCGGCTCAAATTCGGGAAGATCAGCATCGTGTAATAGGCGAAAACGAGGAACTTGCCGATCGGCGGCGGACCGTCTTTCGACGTGACGATCAGCAGCACGAGGCAGATCGCCGCAGACATGCCGATCACGAATTCGATGATGCCGTGATAGGTGCCGTGACGGCGCCACAGCAGCAGATTCATCCCCATCAGTTTGCGCGCGGTCGTCAGCAGCCGCACGAGATAGGCCGAACCCAGCCCCGTAAAGCGCAGATCGAGATTCTTGGAATAGAGCGACGCGAGATAGCCGAGATAGCCCTGATCCAGCGCCATCTTGGTCAGATATTTCTTCTTGCGCCAATTGGCGTAGAGCGCGATGGCGCCGGCCAAAATCGCGATCTCGACCGCCAGAATATAGAACAGCCACTTCTCGACGAAGAAGATGATCGTCAGCATCAGGCCGAGCTGCAACACGGCCACGCCCGCATGCACCAGCGCCTCGCGCAGCAAACGTTGCACGGCTTCCACGTCGCCCGACGCGGCGGCGAGCACGCCGCCCGCCCCCATCTTCGACAGTTTCTGATAGGGCCCGCGCAGCAGGTTCAGCGCGATCGAGCCGCGGATCGACCGGATGATCCGCTCCGACAGGCGCGAGGTCCGGTATTCGGACAACAGGAAGAAGGTCAGCACCACCGCTTCGGCGACGAAGACCAACGCCACATAGAACCAGACGCGATCGATGCCGCCCAGCGCCCAGGCTTCGACTTGGCCCCACCAGGAATCGGGCGGCGGCGGCGTGACGAGGGCGTTGATGGGCAGCGGCCGGGTGACCACCGCGATCGACTGCACGCAGGCGATCAGAAAAATGATCAGCAGGCCCGTGCGCCAGCGCGGATCGTGTTTGCGGAGCAGTGCGTCGATCTCGCGCAGAAACATGGCGCTATCCTATCGGAACGACGGGCGCCCTTCGGCGTAAGGCGCCAGCGCCGCGACGACGAAAGCGTGGCTCAGCGCCGCCATGCCCTTGGCGCGGCTGCGGCGCACGACGGCCCCGGACAGCCACGGCAATTCCAGCCGCCCGCCCTTTTCCAGATCGTGCAGCATCGACGCCTTCATACCGTCGGGCATGCCCTCGACATTCGCGATCACCTTGTCGATCTGGGTGTCGTCGAAATCGATGCCTTCGGCGCGGGCGAGTTCGACCGCCTCGGCGACCAAAGCGCGGAACAGCGCGCGCGTTTCTTCGCGCGACCACACGCCGCCCTTGGGCAGGCGCGTGACCGCCGTGATCGCCGCGAAGGACGCGAGGAAAACGAATTTCTCCCAGATCGAGCGCGAGATGTCGGGGCTAAGCGCCACGTCGACGCCGGCCGATTTGGCGATATCGGCGAATTTCACCGCGACCGGATCTTGCGTCGGGCCGAACGTGCCGATGGTCAGCCGCGCGAAAGCGCCAGTCTGCTTGATCGTGCCGGGCTCCGAAATCACCGTCGAGATTTGCGCGATGCCGCCCAGCACGCGCTCGGCGCCAAAAGCTTCGCGCAGCATATCGGGCGCTTCGATGCCGTTCTGGAATGACACGACGCGCGTCGCCGGCGTCATCAACGGCGTGATCTGGCCGATGACGCTTTCGGTGTCCCACAGCTTCGTCGCAATACCGATTAGATCGGCGGGGCCGAGTTTGGTGGGATCGTCGGATGCGCGCACGGGGGCAAGCGATTCCCCCGCGGCGGTCACGATCTTCAACCCGCCTTGGCGCTTGATCGCGTCGAGATGGGCCCCGCGTGCGACGAGCGAGACTTCCGCGCCCGCTTGCGCGAGCTTGGCGCCGAAATACCCCCCGACGCCGCCCGCCCCGACGAAGACGATCTTCACGTCAGCGCCGCGCAGGCTTTTTGGATGCGGGTGCAGGCGTCACGCAACGTTTCCGTCGCGGTGGCGTAGGAGATGCGGAAATACGGGGCAAGGCCGAAGGCCGAGCCCTGCACGACCGCGACGCCAACGCTTTCCAGCAGATAGGTCACGAAATCGGTGTCGGTTTCGATGACCTTGCCCTGCGGCGTGCGCTTGCCGATCGTGCCTGCACATGAAGGGAAAACATAGAAGGCGCCTTCGGGCATCGGGCAACGCAGGCCCTTCGCCTCGTTCAGCATCTTCACGACCAGGTCGCGGCGTTCCTTGAACACCTTGTTGTTGGCCGGAATGAAATCCTGCGGGCCGTTCAGCGCTTCGACCGCGGCGGCCTGGCTGATCGAGCTGGGATTCGACGTCGACTGCGACTGGATCGCCGCCATCGCCTTGATCAGCGGCGCCGGGCCCCCGGCATAGCCGATGCGCCAGCCGGTCATGCAATACGACTTCGACACGCCGTTCACGGTCAGCGTGCGCTCGTAGAGCTTGGGCTCGACCTGCGCGATCGTCGTGAATTTGAAATCGTCGTAGACGAGATGCTCGTACATGTCGTCGGTCATGATCCAGACATGCGGATGCTTGAGCAGCACGTCGGCCAGCGCGCGCAAATCTTCGCGCGTATACGCGGCCCCGGTCGGGTTCGACGGCGAGTTCAGCAGCAGCCACTTGGTCTTCGGCGTGATCGCGGCGGCCAAAGCCTCCGGCGTCAGCTTGAAGCCCTGGTTTTCCGAACACGCGACTTCGACCGGCTTGCCGTCGGCAAGGATCACCATATCGGGATACGAAACCCAATACGGCGCGGGGATGATCACCTCGTCGCCCGGATTCAGCGTCGCCATCAGCGCGTTGTAGAGCACCTGCTTGCCGCCCGTACCCACGCTGATCTGGTTCGGCGCGTAGTCGAGATCGTTCTCGCGCTTGAACTTGGCGGAGATCGCCTTCTTCAGCGCCGGCGTGCCGTCGACGGCCGTGTACTTGGTGTCGCCCTTGTCGATCGCGGCCTTCGCGGCGGCCTTGATATTCGCCGGCGTGTCGAAATCGGGCTCGCCCGCTCCCAGGCCGATCACGTCTTTGCCCGCCGCTTTCAGCTCCGCCGCCTTCATGGTGACGGCGATAGTGGGCGAAGGCTTCACGCGCTGCAGACGGTCGGCGACGATCGACATCGGACTCGAGGCTCCTGGATTGGAAAAAGACCGGCGAAACCTAGTCCCATGGGCCGTCCGAGGCAACGCCCAAACGGCGGAAATTGTCCGGGGACAAGGCCCGGCCGCCAATTTGGAACAAGGCGTGACGCCGGGTCCACAAACTGGACAGAATTCACCCCGCGATGAAGCGATAGCCGATACCCGGCTCGGTCACGATCCGCTTGGGTTCGGCCGGGATCGCTTCGATTTTCTGGCGCAACTGGCCGACGAAAACGCGCAAATAGGCGACGTCTTCGGTATGCGCCTTACCCCAAATCCTTTCCAGGATTTGGCGATGGGTCATCACGCGATCCGCATTCGCCATCAGCAAGGCAAGCAGCTCGAATTCCTTGGGCGTCAGGCGCAGCGCCTCGCCGTCGCGCGTCGCCTTATGCGCCGCAAGTTCGAGCGCGATCCCGCCCGCTTCGAGGCGTTCGGTCGCGACCGAGCTTTGGCGTTTGCGCAAACACGCCCGCACGCGCGCAAGCAGCTCACCGATACCGAACGGCTTGCCGACGAAATCGTCGGCGCCCATGTCGAGCGCTTCGATCTTGCGGTCCTCGGCGTCGTTGGCCGACAGCACGATGATCGGCAGATCCGATGTCTGGCGGATTTGGCCGATCACGGTCAGCCCGTCGATTCCCGGCAGGCCCAGATCGACGATGGCGAGATCGACGCCGCCGCCCGCGAACAGCTTGAGCGCCGCCTTGCCGTCCGTCGCCGCCGCGACCGTGTAGCCCGACGCGGTCAGCGCGTGCCCCAAGAAACGCTGGATCTGCGCTTCGTCGTCGACGACCAGGATATGCGCCTGCGCGTTCATACGGCCTGCATTCTCACCTGCGGCAGACGGATCGTCACGCTCGTCGCGGCGCCATCGATACCAGGGCTGGCGGCGGACGCCCCGCCGCCCAAGGCGCGCGCGATCCCGGCGACGATGGCAAGTCCAAGTCCCGTGCCATCGGCGTTCGTGCCAGGCGCGCGAAAGAACGGCTCGAACACATGCGCGAGATCGCCCGGCGCGATGCCCGGCCCGGAATCGTCGATGCGGAAGACGAGCCCTTCACGATCGGCGCGCACGACGACGCCGACCGCATCGCGCGAAAACTTCGCCGCGTTGTCGATCAGATTGAACAAAGCTTGTTCCAACAATGTCGCGTCGGCCTTCACGAGCGGATGCTTCGGATCGGCGTTCAGATTTATCGCCCGATCCGGAAACGCGCGGCGCGCCCGCGCGACCGCGCCATGCGCGACGTCGTTGGCGTCGATCCAATCGGGGCGAAGATCCAGCCCCGCGCGCAGCCGCGTCATTTGCAAAAGATTATCGACATGGCGCGCGAGGCGTGCCGCTTCCTCGTCGATCGCGACCGCAAGGTCGAGGCGGGCGGCGGGCGGCAGCGCTTCGCCCAATTCGCGCAACGTCGAGGCCGCCCCCCTTATCGTCGCCAGCGGCGTGCGCAGATCGTGCGAAAGCGAGGACAGCAACGCCGCGCGCAGTTTCTCACGCTCGGCTTCGCCCGCCAGCGCCAACCGGTCGATGGCCGCATCGGCCTGGGCGGCGATCGCGGCGAGCATAGCGCCGCCGGCGGAATCGGCGCGGGCCCCCAGCACGCCGCCATGGATCGGCGCGAAATCGAAACGGCTGCCCGCCCAGCCGCGCGCGGCCCCTTCTTGCGTCACGTGCCGGCGATGAACGCGCTCGGCGGCGGCGAGATCGTCGGCGATCAATGCCGCGCCGTTCTGCACTTCCAGCCGGCCATCGCGCGCGAGCAGCAGCACCGGATCGGCCCCCGCCGCCGAAATATGCGCAAGCGCACGCGCGCGTATTCCGGCGGCATCGCGCGCGCGCCCGATCTCCTCGGCGAAGGCGGCGAGTTCGGCCAGCATCGCCGCCCGCGACTGGGCGCGGTTCGCCTGCTCGCGCGCGCGCCCCGCCAGCAAGCCGGTCGCGGCACCTGCGATCAGCAGAACGCCCAGCGCCAGCGCGTCGTGCGCGTGATCGACGCGCAGCGTGTAGCGCGGTTCGACGAACAGGAAATTGCACACGACGAAGCCGAGCAGCGCCGCGCCGATCCCGGCGCGCAAACCCAACTGCGCAGCCGCCGCGATCACCGCCACGAGGAACAGCATCGGCACGCTGGCCGACGGCAGCGCGTCGCCCGCCGCGAAAGCCGCCAGGGCCGCGAGCGCCACGTAAACGACCGAAAGTGCCGCAATGCGCGTCATCGGGGGATTTCGCCCGGTCGGGGGCCGGGAGTCCATCGTCTTTACGCGTTCCTTATGCGGATGCCCTTGCATCCCCATCGCGGCTTTATGCGCATCGGCGCGAGGGTGAACCCGCCACTTCACCCCAAGGCAGGTTCATCCATGTCCGCGTCCGCTTCCGTCACCCCGAAAACCGGTTTCCTTGCGCTGTCGCTCGGCTCGATCGGCGTCGTCTACGGCGATATCGGCACCTCGCCGATTTACGCGCTGCGCGAAACGCTCGCCGTTGGCGGCCATACGGCGGGGCCGCTCGGTGCGGTCTCGCTCATCTTCTGGGCGCTGAGTTTCATCGTCACGCTGAAATACGTCGTGCTGCTGCTGCGCGCGGACAATGCGGGCGAAGGCGGCACGCTGTCGCTGCTGGCGCTGGCCAAGCGCGTCTCGGGCCCGCGCGCGGCGACGGGGCTTGCGATCCTGGGGGCGACCGGTGCGGCGCTGTTCTACGGCGATGCGATGATTACGCCCGCCATCTCCGTGCTGTCGGCGATCGAAGGCTTGAATCTGGTGACACCGGCTTTCGAGCCTTACGTCGTGCCAATCACGCTCGCCATCATCGTGCTGCTGTTCGCCGCGCAAAGCCACGGCACGGCGGCCGTCGCGGGCTGGTTCGGCCCGATCACGCTGGTGTGGTTCGCGGCCCTGGCGCTGGGCGGCATCGTTTCCATCGCGGCGGAGCCCGCGATTTTGGCGGCGATCGATCCGCGCCACGCGATCGCCTTCGCCAAGGAAGGCCCGATCGTCGCCTTCGCCATTCTGGGGGCCGCGTTCCTGGCGGTGACGGGCGCGGAGGCACTCTACGCCGATCTGGGACATTTCGGGCGCGGGCCGATCCGCTTCGCGTGGTCGAGCGTCGTGTTCCCGGCCTTGGCGCTGAATTATTTCGGCCAGGGCGCCTTGGTGCTGCGCGACCCGCAAGCCGCCGCGAATCCCTTCTTCCTGATGTATCCCGAATGGGCGCTGATCCCGGTCGTGGCGATCGCCACCGCCGCGACGATCATCGCCAGCCAAGCCGTAATCACCGGGGCCTACTCGCTCACGCGCCAGGCGATCCAGCTGAAACTTCTGCCGCGCATGGATGTGCGCCACACGTCGGAATCGCTGGAAGGCCAGATCTACATGCCGCTGGTGAACGGGCTGTTGCTCGCCGGCGTGATCGCGCTGGTCCTCGCCTTCCGCTCGTCCTCGGGGCTGGCCGCCGCCTACGGCATCGCGGTGACCGGCACGATGATCGTGACGGTACTGCTCGCCTTCGTCGTCGCGCGCGGGTTGTGGCGCTGGCCGCTTTGGGCCGCCGCCGCGGTGTTTCTGCCCTTCCTCGCCGTCGACACGATTTTCTTGGGAGCCAACATGACCAAGGTTCTGGAAGGCGGTTTCGTGCCGCTACTGGTCGCCGTGGCGCTGGTCGCGATCATGCGCACGTGGATGCGCGGCACGGCGGTGCTGGCGGCGAAGGACAAGGAAGCGTCGCTGCCGCTCGACACGCTGATGCGTTCGATGCGCGAGCGCCCGCCGCTGACCGCGCCCGGCACGGCCGTCTATCTGACCGGCAACCCCGACGCCGCGCCGGTCGCCTTGCTGCACACGCTGAAGCACTTCAAATCGCTGCATGCGCGCGTGGTGATTTTGACCGTGGCGACCGCGTCGATTCCGCGCGTCGCGGCCGCCGACCGCGCGAAGGTCAAAATTCTCGACGACCGCTTCGCGTCGGTCACGCTGAATTTCGGCTTCATGGAGGCGCCCGACGTGCCCAAGGCGCTGGCCGAGCTTTCCGGCCACGGAATTGATTTCGACGTGATGACGACATCGTTCGTGCTGTCGCGCCGCGCGCTCACGGCCGCCGAGCGCGGGGCCCTGCCCGGCTGGCAGCGCAAGATTTTCATGTTCCTGTCGCGCAACGCCGTCGGCGCCACGGATTATTTCCGGATTCCGGCGGGGCGCGTGGTGGAAATCGGCGCGCAGGTCAGCTTGTAGAAAAGGACACGTTGACCGGTGCGGCCCGGGGTTTAAATTCCCCGGGCCCATGCCGATCCAGAAAATCTCCGCCCCGCCGCCCGACTACACGATCAACCCCGCCCCGCCGCTTGCGGGCGAAACGGGCGGGATGGGCACGCGGCTGGAAGTCGTGTCCGATTTCAAACCGGCGGGCGACCAGCCCCAAGCGATCGGCCAGATCACCGACGGCTTGCTGAAGGGCGATCGCGATCAGGTTCTGCTGGGCGTCACCGGGTCGGGCAAGACCTTCACGATGGCGCATGTCATCCAGAATTTGCAGCGCCCGGCGCTGATCCTGGCGCCGAACAAGACGCTGGCCGCGCAGTTGTACGGGGAATTCAAAAGCTTCTTCCCCAACAACGCGGTCGAGTATTTTGTCAGCTATTACGACTACTACCAGCCCGAAGCCTACGTGCCGCGCACCGACACGTATATCGAGAAGGAAAGCTCGATCAACGAGCAGATCGACCGCATGCGCCACTCGGCGACGCGCGCCCTTCTCGAACGGCCCGACACGATCGTCGTGGCGTCGGTGTCGTGCATCTACGGCATCGGCTCGGTCGAAACCTATTCGTCGATGACGCTGACGATCAAGCAGGGCCAGCGCCTGGATCGCAACGACCTGCTGCGCGAATTGGTGAAGCTTCATTACAAGCGCAACGAAGCCGCCTTCGCGCGCGGCACGTTCCGCGCGCGCGGCGACGGCGTCGAGATCTTCCCCGCGCACTACGAAGATCGCGCCTGGCGCGTGTCGCTGTTCGGCGACGAGATCGAAGCGATCTGGGAATTCGATCCGCTGACCGGCGAGAAGAAGGCGGAGCTGAAAGAAGCGAAGCTCTACGCCAATTCGCACTACGTGACGCCGCAGCCCACGCTCGATCAGGCGATCAGCCAGATCAAGATCGATCTCAAAGACCGGCTCGCCGAGCTCAACAAGGCGGGCAAGCTGCTGGAGGCCCAGCGCATCGAGCAGCGCACGACGTTCGATATCGAGATGATGGCGGCGACGGGTTCGTGCGCCGGCATCGAAAACTATTCGCGCTACCTGACGGGCCGCAAACCCGGCGAGCCGCCGCCGACGTTGTTTGAGTATTTGCCCAAGAACGCGCTGCTGTTCGTCGACGAAAGCCATGTGATGGTGCCGCAGATCGGCGGCATGTTCAAAGGCGACTACATGCGCAAATCGACGCTGTCGGAATTCGGCTTCCGGCTACCGTCCTGCATCGACAATCGCCCCCTCAAATTCGAGGAATGGGATGCGATGCGCCCGCAATCGCTGTTCGTGTCGGCGACACCGGGCAATTGGGAATTGGAGCGCACCGGCGGCGTCTTCGTCGAACAGGTCATCCGCCCGACCGGCCTCATCGACCCAACCTGCGAGATCCGCCCGACCGAGCGCCAGGTCGACGATCTGCTGGGCGAATTGCGCGAAGTGGCGCGCAAAGGCATGCGCGCCCTCGTCACCACGCTGACCAAGCGCATGGCCGAGGATCTGACCGAATATCTGCACGAAAACGGCGTGCGCGTGCGTTATCTGCATTCGGACGTCGAAACGCTGGAGCGCATCGAGATCATCCGCGATCTGCGCTTGGGTGCCTTCGACGTGCTGGTCGGCATCAACCTGCTGCGCGAAGGCCTCGACATTCCCGAATGCGCGCTGGTCGCTATTCTGGACGCCGATAAGGAAGGCTATCTGCGTTCGCGGACATCTTTGATTCAAACAATTGGCCGCGCCGCGCGCAATGTCGATGGCCGCGTGCTGCTCTACGCGGACAGGATGACCGATTCGCTGACGGCCGCGTTGGCCGAAACCGAGCGCCGCCGCACGAAGCAGATCGCCTATAACGAAGCCAACGGCATCACGCCCGAAAGTATCCGCAAGAAGATCGGCGATGTGCTCGCCTCTGTCTACGAGCGCGACCGCGTGACGGTCGATACCGGCGACGACGGTGTGGCGCATCTCGTCGGCAACAATCTGCGCGCCCATATCAGCGATCTGGAGGCGCGCATGCGCGAAGCCGCCGCCGATTTGGAATTCGAGGAAGCCGCGCGCCTGCGCGACGAGATCAAGCGCCTGGAATCCTTCGAGCTGGAATTGCCCGCGGGCGTTTCGGAAGGCGCGCAAGCCGCCTATAAGGCGGGCCCGAGCGCGCCCAAGCCGCGCTCCACCGCCGGGGCGGTCAATTCGCGCAAAGGCCGCGCGCGCCGCCCGCAACGGGGTGGCGCGCGGAAGTGAACGGCATCGTCGCGACCGTCGCGGTCACCTTCGCCATTCAAGTCGCCGTGTCGGCCGCCGGTATCGCCGGGCCGGTGCTCGCCCCATTCGCGGGCGCGCAGCTTTCGTTGAACGCCGCGCTGATCGGCATCTATGTCGCGTTCATGTACGCGACGGCCGCCATCGTCACCGCAACGTCGGGCGCGTGGCTGCAACGTTTCGGGCCGATGGGGACGAGCCAGCTCTGCCTGATGTTCGCCGGCCTTTCGCTGCTGGCGATTTCGACCGGCACGTTGTGGGGCTTCGCGTTGGGCGGATTTCTTGCCGGGATCGGTTATGGCCCGACGACGCCCGCCTCGTCGGTCGTGTTGTCGCGCGTCGGCGCCAACCGATTCCGCAATCTGATTTTCTCGATCAAACAAACCGGCGTGCCCGGCGGCAACATGGCCGCCGCCGCGATTTTGCCCACGCTTGCCTTGATGATCGGCTGGCAAGCCGCGGCCTTGACCTCGGGCGCCGCCGTGCTGGTGCTGGCGGCGGCGCTGACGCCCTTGCGCCGGGCGCTCGACGAAGGCGCGCAAGTCGCGCGCGCCGCGTCGCTGCGCGCGGCGTTGATCGGTCCGATGCGAACGATCTTCGCCACACCCAAGCTGCGCAATTTCGTGATGCTGTCGATGGCCTATTCGGGCCTGCAAGGCGTGTTGTCGACGACGATGATCGTGTTCCTGATCGAGGAGGCGAAGCTCGACGTGGTCGCCGCGGGGTTGATTCTGGCGGTCGCGCAAGGGGCGGGCGTGGGGGGCCGCGTTTTGTGGGGCATCGTCGCCGACCGCACCGGCCGCCCGACGCTGATCTTGGGATTGCTGGGCTTGGCGATGGGCGTGTTCGGCATCGCCACCGCCTATGGCGCGCCGCATTTGCCGCTGCCCGCCCTCGCCGCGCTGGCCGCCTGTTTCGGCGGCACGGCGGTCGCGTGGAACGGCGTCTATCTTGCCGAACTGGCCGGCTTGGTCGAGCCCGCCCAAGCGGGCGAGATCGTCGGTGCGGGCGGCTTGTTCACCTTCGGCGGTGTCGCCCTGCTGCCCTTCGCCTTTACGCTGATCGTACTGGCCGCAGGCAGCTATGCCGCCGCCTTGGCGATTTTGTCGCTGCCGGCGATGGCGGGCGGCGCTTGGTTGTTGCATGGCTTGCGAACGCAGGCTAATCCCGGCGCATGATTTCCCCCGCCATCCCCCGAACGGCTCTCGTCACCGGTGCTGCCAAGCGCCTGGGTGCGGTTTTCGCGCGCACGCTGGCGCAAGACGGCTTCAAGGTCGCCGTCCATTATTCGACCAGCCGCGCGGAGGCCGAAGCGTTGGCACGCGAGATCGGCGGCGTGGCGCTGCAAGCCGACCTCGCCAAGGAATCCGACGTTCAGGCGCTCGCCAACGCCGCGCAAGACGCGCTGGGACCGCTCGGCGTCGTGGTCAACAACGCCTCGCTGTTCGAGCGCGACGAGATCGGCGATGCGACGCGGGCCAGCTGGGACGCGCATCTCGAAGCCAATTTGCGCGCGCCCTTCGTGCTGATCCAAGAACTCGCCGGCCGCCTGCCGCACGGGTCCGAGGGCGTGGCGATCAATCTGCTGGATCAGCGCGTATGGAACCTCACGCCGCATTTCGTCAGCTACACGCTGTCGAAAGCGGGCCTGTGGACGCTGACGCAAACTTTGGCGCTGGCGCTGGCCCCGCGCGTGCGCGTCGCAGCGATCGGTCCGGGCCCGACCTTGCCGTCGCCACGCCAAAGCCAGGCGCAATTCGACGCGCAAGTCGCCTCGGTGCCGTTGAAGCGCGGCGCCACGCTCGACGAAATGGCGGCGGGGTTGCGCTTCATCCTGGCGAGCCCGTCCTTCACCGGGCAAATGCTGGCGCTGGACGGCGGCCAGCATTTGAATTGGAGCCCGGTTTCGGAGAAGGCGGGTCTCGACGAATGAACACGCGCCTGCTGCTGATCCGCGATCTGGTGCTGCAAGCGAATATCGGCGTGTTCCGCCGCGAGAAGACCGGCAATCGCCAACGTGTGCGGATCAATGTCGAACTCGCGGTTGTCGATCATCCGATCGCCGACGACAAAATCGGCGAGGTCGTGCGGTACGATTTCTTGATCGACGAAATCCGGGCTTTCGTCGATGCCGGGCATATCAATCTGGTCGAAACGCTGGCCGAACGGGTGGCGGCGATCTGCCTAGCACCCGCAGATGCGCGCAATGTTCGCGTCCGGGTCGAGAAACTGGATATCGTCCCCGACGCGGCCGCGGTGGGCGTAGAAATCCAGCGTAAACGTGGATAATACCGCCCCCCTGCAGTTGTGCACACGGAGCGGCGGCTGTCACAAAAACGGCGGAAAACCGCCGATTCCGAATCAAAGGTTACCGTTTATTGACGTAATTTTCAGTCAGTATCTAGGAATTTCAAAGACTTAAAAATTACTGCCTAAAAACGTGGCAAGCCGTTGAGAGCCGTTGAGAATCGCTGATTCGACGGGTTCGGGACGCCATTCTCCACAAACTTATCCACAGGTTCCGTGGATAGCAAAAAGCCCCAAGATTCGGCTGCTTTCGGAACGGGCAGGACTGCGGCCCATCGGCCACAGCTTGAACCAAGTCTCTGAGAAGGCTAACGCAAGCGCCATGCGCGAAACCGACGCCGACGACATCGTCTTCGACGAGCCGCCCGCCGCCGCCGCCCAAGGGGCGACGGTGCTGCGCGATGCGTTGACGACGATGCCCGGCGCGCCGGGCGTCTATCGCATGCTCGACGCCAAGGGCGACGCGCTTTACGTCGGCAAGGCGCGCAATCTCAAACGCCGCGTCTCGCAATATCTCCAATTCCACCGCATGCCGCACCGTCTGCTGCGCATGGTGGCGGAGACGCGCAAGATGGAGATCGTCTCGACCCATACGGAGGTCGAGGCGCTGCTGCTGGAAAGCAACCTCATCAAGCGCCTGAAGCCGCGCTTCAACGTGCTGCTGCGCGACGACAAATCGTTCCCTTATATCGCGCTGATCGAGGATCACGATTTTCCGCAAGTGACCAAGCATCGCGGCAGCCGCGATCGCAAGGGCAGCTATTACGGCCCCTTCGCCTCGGCCGGGTCGGTCAATCAAACGCTGACGGCGATGCAGCGCGCGTTTCTTTTGCGCAGCTGCAACGATTCGATCTTCACCACGCGCACGCGGCCGTGCTTGCTCTATCAGATCAAGCGCTGCTCCGCGCCGTGCGTGGGCCGCATCAGCAAAGAGGATTACGCCGGGCTGATGGCGGAGGCGAAAGCCTTCCTGGAAGGCCGCAGCCGCGACGCGCAAGAGAAGCTCGCCGCGCGCATGCAGGCCGCCAGCGACGCGATGGATTTCGAAACGGCCGCGATGTATCGCGACCGTATCCGCGCGCTGACCGCCGTGCAGGCGCGCCAGGATATCAATGTCGACGATCTGGGCGATTGCGACGTGATCGCGCTGGCGTCGGAGGGCGGGCAGACCTGCTTGCAGGTGTTCTTCTTCCGCGGCGGGCGCAATTACGGCAACCGCGCCTATTTCCCGCGCCACGACAAATCGCAGGACGAGGCCGATATCGTCCAGGCGTTCCTGGGCCAGTTCTACGACGACAAGCCGCCCCCGCCTTTGCTGGCGTTAAGCCACGAGCCGCCCGAGCGCGAATTGATCGAAGAAGCGCTGAGCGAGAAGGCCGGGCGGCGCGTGCGCATTCTGGTGCCCGAGCGCGGGACCAAGCGCAAACCCGTGGAACACGCGCTGGCCAACGCGCGCGAAGCCTTGGCCCGGCGCCTGGCGGAGACGGGCGCCCAAGCCAAACTGCTGGCCGGTGTGGCCGAAGTCTTCGGCCTGGACGCCCCGCCCAAGCGGATCGAGGTCTACGACAACTCGCATATCCAAGGGGCCCATGCGATCGGCGGCATGGTCGTCGCCGGGCCCGAAGGCTTCATCAAAAACCAGTACCGGAAATTCAACATCAAGGGCGACGGCAAGTCGGACGTCGCGGCCGGCGGCGACGATTTCGCGATGATGCGCGAAGTATTCGAACGACGCTTCGGCCGTGCCTTGCGCGAAGACCCGGACCGTTCGGGCGGCACTTGGCCCGATCTCGTGCTGATCGACGGCGGCGAAGGCCAGCTGAACGCCGCGATCGGCGTGCTGACCGAACTCGGCATCGACGATCTGAATCTGGTCGGCGTCGCCAAGGGTCCTGACCGCAACGCCGGGCGCGAGCGCTTCTTCGTGCCGGGCCGGGCGCCCTTCCAGCTCGAACCGCGCGATCCCGTTCTTTACTATCTGCAACGCTTGCGTGACGAAGTGCATCGTTTCGCCATCGGCGGCCACCGCACGCGCCGGGCGGGGGCGATCCAGCGCTCCGCCCTCGACGAGATCCCGGGTATCGGCCCGCGCCGCAAAAAAGCCCTTTTGCTGCATTTCGGCTCGTCCGCGGCGGTCAAACGCGCCGGTTTGGCCGATCTTGCCGCCGTGCCGGGTGTGGGGCCTGACGCCGCCAAAAAAATCTATGACCACTTCCATAGCGGCGGGTAAACTCCCGGCCGTCGAATTTCCGGAACCCGCACGATGTATTATTCGCTGCCCATGTGGCTGACCTTCTCGCGGATCGCCGCGATTCCGGTCATTGCCGCGTTGTTCTGGGTCGATGGCGACGAGTGGCGCTATGTCGCTTGCGCGATCTACGGCGTCGCGGCCGCGACCGATTGGCTCGACGGCTATCTGGCGCGCGCTTGGGCGCAGCAATCGAAGCTCGGCCGGATGCTCGACCCAATTGCCGATAAGCTGCTGGTCGCGGCGGTGATCCTGCTGCTGGTCGCGTTCGGCCGGATGAGCCATATCACCGTCGCCGCCGCGCTGATCATCCTGCTGCGCGAGGTCCTCGTCTCGGGTTTGCGCGAATTCCTGGCCGAGTTGCGCGTGGGCTTGCCCGTGTCGGCCCTCGCCAAATGGAAGACCGGCGCGCAGATGGTGGCGCTGGGTTTCCTGATCGTGTCGGACGCCAAGGCGACGGCGTTCATTCCGTCGCAGGCGATCGGCGAAGTGCTGCTGTGGCTCGCGGCAGCCCTCACGCTCTATACCGGCTACGACTATCTGCGCATCGGCCTGAAACACGCCGACGACACGCCCGCGCCCCAACAGGATACGAAGCTCGAGTCCGGTCCGGACGTCGCCCGGCGCCGTTCGGCGTGAGGGCGCAAATGCGCGTGTTCGGCCTGGCGGGCTGGAGCGGTGCGGGAAAAACGACGCTGCTGTCGAAGCTGATCCCGGCGCTGACCGCGCAGGGTTTGCGCGTCTCCACGCTCAAACACGCGCATCACGCATTCGACCTCGACACGCCGGGCAAGGATTCCTGGGTGCATCGCCAATCCGGCGCCACCGAAGTCGCGATCGTGTCGGCCAATCGCTACGCGATCATGCATGAGCTTCGCGGCGCCGCCGAACCGACGATCGAGGAATTGCTGCCGCGCCTGGCGCCGGTCGATCTGCTGCTGATCGAAGGCTTCAAGCGCCACAAGCACGACAAGCTGGAAATCCATCGCCCGGCTTTGGGCAAGGCGCTGCTGTCGCCCGACGATCCCGATATCGTCGCGGTCGCGTCGGATTCGAAGATCGACGGGCTTGCCGTACCGCTGCTCGATTTGAACGATATCGCCGCGATCGCCGAATTCGTGCGGCAACGCACGGGGCTCGGCTGATGGGCCGTCTTGCCAATGATTGCTTCGCCACGGGCGGCGAAACGTTGCGCGCCGACGAAGCGCTGCGCATCCTGTCGGCGCGAATTCATCCCATCGCGGCGATCGAGGCGTTGCCGTTGCGGCGATTGCGCGGCCGCGTGCTGGCCGCGGACATCGTGTCGCCGCGCAACGTGCCGCCGCACGACAACGCCGCCGTCGATGGTTACGCGGTCCATTTCGACGATTTGTCGCCCGACGGCGAAACGCGGCTGAAGATCGGCCCGCGCATCGCCGCCGGGCATCCGCATAGCGGCGAAATTCCGCGCGGGATTGCCGCGCGCATCTTCACCGGCGCCGCGATGCCGCAAGGCCCCGACACGGTGTTCATGCAGGAAGACGTGCGCATCGCGGGCGACGTGGCAATCTTCCCGCCGGGCCAGAAGCGTTTCGCCAATCGCCGCCAAGCGGGCGAGGACGTCCACGCCGGCAAAACGATCCTGCGCGCCGGGCGTCGTTTGCGGGCCGCCGATATCGGCCTGATCGCCTCGGTCGGCCTGACGCAAGCGCAAGTCTTCGCGCCGTTGAAGATCGCCGTGTTTTCGACCGGCGACGAATTGCGCGAACCCGGCACGGCGACGCCGCCGGGGGCGGTCTACGATTCCAACCGCTTCGCGCTAATGGCACTGCTGGAACAGGCGGGTGCCATCGTTTCCGATCTCGGCATTCTGCCCGACAAGGCGGAAATTCTGCGCGATGCGCTGGCCAACGCCGCCGCGGATCACGACGCGATCGTCACCTCGGGCGGCATGTCGACCGGCGAGGAGGATCACGTGCGCGCGGCCGTGACCGCCAACGGCGCGCTGGATTTCTGGCGCTTGGCCATCCGTCCCGGCCGCCCGGTGGCGCTGGGCAACGTGAAAGGTAAGGCCTTCGTTGGTTTGCCCGGCAATCCGGTCGCGATGATCGTGACCTATCTGCGCTTCGCCCTTCCCGTGCTTGCGCGCCTGGGCGGGGCGGCGGACGCGGCCCCGCTGCGCTTCAAACTAGCATGCGAAACGGCGATCAAGAAAAAGCCCGGGCGGCGCGAATGGGTGCGCGCGTCGGTTACATACGCCGCCGATGGCTCGCCGATTTTGCGTCCCTTCCCGCTCGACGGGGCGGGTATATTGACCTCGCTGGTCGAAAGCGACGGGTTGATCGAACTCGCCGAAAACACCGCCGACGTCGCCCCCGGCACGCGCGTCGAGTTCCTGCCCTTCTCGGAGCTGCTGGCATGAAGGTCTTGTGGTTCGCATGGTTGCGCACGCGCGTCGGCACGGGCGAGGAAACCATCGCCCTGCCCGACGGTGTGACCGACGTGGGCGGATTGCTCGACTTCCTCGCCCAGCGTTCGCCGGGCCATGCCGAAGCGCTAAAGAACCGCAACGTCGTGCGCGTCGCGGTCAACCAGACCTATGTGAAACCCGATCACGCGATCACCGACGGCGACGAGGTCGCGATCTTCCCGCCGGTGACGGGGGGCTGACATGGCCGTGCGGGTCCAACGCGAGGATTTCGATATCGGCGCCGAGCTCGACGCGCTGACGCGCGGCCGCCACGATATCGGCGCGGTCACCAGCTTCGTCGGGTTGGTGCGCGACATCGCGGGCGATTCCAAAATCGGCGCGATGACGCTGGAGCATTATCCCGGCATGACGGAGAAGGAGCTCGCGCGCGTCGAGGCCGAGGCAAATGCGCGCTGGCAGCTTTCCGCCACGCTGATCGTGCATCGCTTCGGGCGCTTGGAGCCGGGCGACCGGATCGTGCTGTGCGCTGCGGCGTCGCCCCATCGCGAACAGGCGTTCGAGGCGTGCCATTTCCTGATCGATTGGCTGAAGACCAGCGCGCCGTTCTGGAAGCTGGAAGATACCGACAACGGCCCGCAATGGGTCGCCGCCAAAGATTCCGACGACGCGGCCGCCGCGCGCTGGAACAATTCCCGATAGGAGTCCCTCAATGCCCGCCGGAGTCTCGTTCGCGCCGCGCACGCTGCTGATCGGTTTCGCCGCCGCCTATTTGTCGGTGCTGACCTTCCACCAGGGCACGATCCTGGTGCTGCATCTGCTGGGCTTCGCGCCGAACTTCCCGTGGAGCACCCGCCCGGTGCCCGCGTTCGGCCTGCCGGCGATCGTGCAACTCGCCTTCTGGGGCGGGTTGTGGGGCTGCCTGATCGCGGCGTTCCGCGGCATGTTCAAGCCGGGCCGCCCGCGCTTGATCTACGGCTTCCTGTTCGGCGCGATCATCTGCAACATCGTCGGCTGGTATGTCGTCGCACCCTTGAAGGGCAATCCGTCGCCGGCCTTCGGCCTTGCCACGATGTGGCGCGGGGTGACGATCAACGGGATTTTCGGTCTGGGAACGATCGTGTTCCTCGACCTGTTCGACATCTATTTCCGCAAGCGCGCCCCGGCGTCTCACGACGCCTGAACAAGGGCGAGCGGCGTTTAGAATAGCCGGTAGCTGATCCCAAGCCCGACGCGGAACTGGTTCGCCGCCCCGCGATCCTTGACCAGCGGCGAGTCAGCCGCGTCGCCGATCAGGCGCTTATAGCCGCCGAAGCCGGTCAGCGCCCAATTGCCGCCGAGCGGATGCATCGCGTTGGCGGACAGGCCGACATCCTTGAAGCCCGACGACGGCGAATAGGCGCGCATACCCGACGCCGTCGCTTGCGCGGCCGTCACACCGAAATAGCTTTGCATGTAATCGGAGTCGGCCCAGGTCACGCTGGGACCGAAGCCGACGACAGTGCGGCCGATCGGCGGCAGACGATAGCGCAGGCCCAAATCGATCGTGCCGCCGAGTTCCGAATGCGACACGTTGCGCCGCCCGGCGACGCGCAAAGCCAGCGGTCCGAATTCGTAGCTGGCGAAAGCGCCGAGATCGACGCCGCCCTTCACGTCGCCCATGCCGCGCAGATCGTCATCGTCGCCTTCGTCGCGCGCGAAGCGATAATTGACGAACGGACCCGCCCGGAAGGCGCCGCGTCCGCCCGGATCGCGCAAAGTGACGACATTGGCGCCCAGCCCGCGCTCCGCGCTCAAAAACACCGTGTCGCGCCAATCGACCTCGACCAGCGGCAAGGCGCGCGCTTTGTAGCTGTTCGATCCTTCATAAGACGGCGTGGCGAAGCCGATCGCCCCGAGATTGACGCGCCAATCGCCGCGCGTTTCGGCCGGCGCCTGCGCGAAGGCAGGCGTGGCGGCAGCGGCGAAAATTACGGCGGCGAACAAACGGCGCATGAAGGGAAACCTCAATCTGGAAAGACAACCGGAATATGGCGCCGGGGATTTCGCCTTCAAGGCGAAATCCGCAAAACAGCGGCGAATCACAAATCGTTACGCTGGCGGGGCGCCCTGCAGTTCCGCCACGCGGACCTCGGCCTCGGCCGGCGTCATGCCTTCGGCGACCAATTCGGCTTTGAGATAGGCCCGCGCGCTGTTGGCGATTTCGCGCTTTCGCTCGGCCTCGGCCAGCGTGCCGGAATCGAGGCCGAAAATCCGCCACAGCGGATCGAGCACCCGGCCGCCTTTCGCCGCCGGGGCGGTGGCCGCCGTCAGCGCCGCGACGCGCGCTTCATAACGCGCACGCAGCGCTTCCGGCGTCATCGTTTTACGAGATGGGAACGTCGATTTCGCCGCGCGTCGCCCGGCCGAAATCATCCATCAACGCGCTGGTGATCGCACCCGGCGTGAATTTGTATTCGCCGATTTCCGACACCGGCGTGATTTCGGCCGCCGTGCCCGTCAGGAACACTTCCTGGGCACGGGCGAGTTCGTCCGGCCAAATCGCGCGTTCGACGACCTGGATCTGGCGGTTCTTGGCAAGGCCGATCACCGTGCGGCGCGTGATGCCGTCGAGGAAGCAATCGGGCTTGGGCGTGTGCAGCACGCCGTCGATGGCGAGGAACACGTTCGCCCCCGTGGCTTCGGCCACTTGGCCGCGCCAATCGAGCATCAGTGCGTCGGCGTAGCCGGCCCCTTCCGCTTCGTGCTTCGAGATCGTGCAGATCATGTAAAGCCCGGCGGCCTTCGACTTGGTCGGCGCGGTGTTGGGCGCGGGGCGCGAATATTTCGCCCAGGTCAGGCGAATGCCCTTGTCCTTGTCGGCGAAGTAATTGCCCCAGGCCCAAGTCGCGATCGCGAGATGGATCTTCGATTGCTGGGCGGACACGCCCATCATTTCCGACCCGCGCCAGGCGATCGGGCGGACATAGCAATCCGGCGCGCCGTTGGCGGCGACGACTTCGTTGGTCGCGGCGTCGATCTCGTCGACCGTGTAGGGAATCTCGAAGCCCAGGATGCGGCCGGAATCGATCAAGCGCTGCGAGTGCTCGCGCAGCTTGAAGACCTTGCCGCCATAGGCGCGCTCGCCCTCGAACACGGCCGACCCGTAATGGATGGCGTGGGTCAGAACGTGGAACTTGGCATCGCGCCACGGAATCATTTTGCCGTCGTACCAGATCCAGCCGTCGCGATCGTCGAAGGGCACGAGTGCCATGGGTCACTCCCGATATTGGTAACTTCGTTGCGTTCCGCCCTTATGCTACGCAATGGAGCGTATATTCAGGCTTGCGCTAAGAAACACTCTTGCGTCATATATGTCAACATCACTGTCGTATCTTCTTCATGCCGAGTGGTCATGCCTGAATTGCGCCCCGGAATGCAGCATCTCTTTCTGCGCGACGAAGATCTTCGCCTTGGGATCGAGCTGCTGTTCTACGCCTATCGCGATTTCACCGGCGAGCCGGACCGGATGCTGGCGCAGATCGGGCTGGGCCGGGCGCATCACCGCGTCGTCTATTTCGTCGGACGCTATCCGGGGATCAATGTCGGCGAATTGCTGGCGATTTTGCGTATCACCAAGCAAAGCCTGTCGCGCGTGCTGGGCGAATTGGTGCGCGAAGGCTATATCGCGCAGAAGCAAGGTCCGGTCGACCGCCGCCAGCGCCGCCTGGAATTGACCGAAAAGGGCGCCGATTTGGAGCGCCGCTTGACGGAAAGCCAGCGCCGGCGCTTCGCCGCCGCGTATCGCGCGGCCGGGGCCGGGGCGGTCGACGGATTCAAGCGGGTGATGCAGAACCTGATCGACGAGCGCGACCGCGCCAAAGTCGCGGATATCGACACCGCCAAGCCGCCCAAGCGGCCATGACCGCGACACCGGAAGCGTAGTATCCTCGATTCGCAAATGAGCGAAGGTGCCCATCTCCTCGTCGTCGACGACGACACGCGAACCCGCGAATTGCTGCGGCGGTTCCTGGCCGATCGCGGCTATCGCGTGGCCACGGCCGCCGACGCGAAGGAAGCGCAAGCCCAGCTCGACGCCGTGGAATTCGACTTGGTCGTGCTCGACGTGATGATGCCCGGCGAAGACGGAATGAGCTTCACCAAACGCCTGCGCGACGCCAAACGCCAAACGCCGATCGTGTTGCTGACCGCGCGCGCGGAATCGGCCGACCGCATCGCCGGTCTGTCGATCGGCGCCGACGATTATCTGCCGAAACCTTTCGAGCCGGAGGAGCTGCTGCTGCGCGTGCGCAACGTGCTGCGCCGTGCCCCCCCGCCCGGCCCGCCCGCGCCCAAAAGCGTCACCTTCGGCCCATTCAAATTCGACCTGACGCGCGACGAACTGACGCGCGGGGACGAAGTGGTGCGATTGACCACGGCCGAAATCTCGCTTCTCGAAGTGCTCGCCGCGTCGCCCAACGTGCCCGTCGCGCGCGAGGAATTGCTGCGCCGCTCGCGCCTGACCGGCGGCGCGCGCGCGGTCGACGTCACGGTGACGCGCCTGCGCCCGAAGATCGAGGACGATCCGCGCAACCCGCGCCATCTGCAAACGGTGCGCGGTGCGGGCTATGTGTTGAGGGCCGAATAATGGGGCCGCTCAGCCAAGCCATCCGCCGCTATCTGCCGCGCACGCTTTACGCGCGCACGCTGATCATCATCGTGGCACCGCTGATCCTGGTGCAGATCGTCGCCGGTTTCGTGTTCTACGAGCGCGTATGGCAGACCGTGTCGCGGCGCCTGTCCAACGCCGTGGCGGGCGAAGTGGCGACCGTCGTGCAGGCGATGGGCCGCTATCCGGGCGATGCCGACCGGCGCTGGCTGTTCGACACGATGCATCTGGCCACCGGATCGGTCTATACCTGGAAGCCCGGCGCTATTCTGGAGCGCAAGGGCCCGACCGAACCCGAAACGATCCTCGAGGATTATCTGGTGCGCGCGCTGGACGAGCGCGTGCGCCGGCCCTATTGGCTCGACGCGTGGGGCCAGCCCGCCGACATCCATATCGAAGTGCAGCTTCCCGGCGGCGTGCTGGTGCTGGAAACGACGCGCCAGCGCGTGTTCACCACCAATGTCTACGTCTTCCTGCTGTTCATGAGCGGAAGCTCGCTGATCCTGATCGCGATCGCGTCGATCTTCATGCGCAACCAAGTGCGCCCGATCAAGCGCCTGGCCGAAGCGGCCGAGGCTTTCGGCAAGGGCCGCGAGGACGCCGATTTCCGCCCGCATGGCGCCGCCGAAGTGCGCCAGGCCGCCGCCGCGTTCATGACGATGCGCGAGCGCATCCGCCGCCATATCGCGCAGCGCACGGAAATGCTCGCGGGCATCAGCCACGATCTGCGCACGCCGCTCACGCGCATGAAGCTGGAACTCGCCATGCTGGGCGACCATCCGTCGGGGCCGGGTTTGAAATCCGACGTCGACGACATGGCGCGCATGGTCGAATCCTATCTCGCCTTCGTGCGCGGCGAGGGCGAGGAGAAGATCGAGGCGATCGACCTTGAACCCACGCTGCGGGAAATCGTCGAAAGCCATCGCCGGGCGGGCAACGCCGTCGCCTATCAAAGCCCGGGCCCGCTCGCCTGCGCGGGCCGGCCGCACGCGCTCAAACGCAGCCTCAACAACATGATCGCCAACGCCGCGCGCCACGCCGCCCAGGTGCGCGTAACCGCCGAACGGCGCGAGACCGACATCGAGATCGTCATCGACGACGACGGTCCCGGCATTCCCGCCGAATCGCGCGAGGACGTGTTCAAGCCCTTCTTCCGCCTGGACCCGTCGCGCAACGCCGAAACGGGCGGCGTGGGCCTCGGCCTCACCATCGCGCGCGACGTCGTGCGCGGCCATGGCGGCGATATCCGTTTGGAAGAATCGCCGATGGGCGGCTTGCGCGCCCGCATTCGCATCCCAGTTTAAGATCATGACGCCCGAACAAATCTTCGACTTCGCCAAGCTCGACGCCACGCCGAAAAATCCCGTGCCGTTCGACCACGCGCTCGTTCCCGCTTTCGTGAATGCGCCGGCACTCGACGCGATCAACGCGGATTGGCCGGATATCGGCAAGCCGGGCTCGTTTCCGCTGTCGGAAGTCGGGCCGCTCAAACCCGCAGTGAAGGATTTCGTTGCCGCCCTTGAATCCGACGCGTTCCGGTCGGCGATCGAGGCGAAGTTCGATCTGAACCTGAAGCCGCACCCGACGATCATCACCTTCCGCGACCGCTGCCGCGCGCGCGACGGCAAGATCCATACGGATTCGAAGGACAAGGTCGTGACGGTGCTGGTTTATATGAACAAGCGCACCGGCGGCTGGCAGGACAAGGGCGGCAAGTTGCGCCTGCTGCGCGGGCCCGAAACGCTGGAGAACTACACCAGTGAAATCGAGCCGGTGGACGGCAATATGCTGGTCTTCCGCTGCACGCGCGACGCGTGGCACGGCCACGAAAGCTACGAAGGCCCGCGCCACGTGATGCAGATGAACTGGCTGGTCAACGACGCGGCCTTGCGCAAGAACGCGACGCGTCACCGCGTCTCGGCATTCTTCAAGAAACTGTTCGGCTAAAAAAGCTTCCCGCCGTTGGGCACGGCCAGCGTCGGGCCGATCAGCACGACGGCGCCGTTCGCGTCGGGGAAGCCGAGCGTCAGCACTTCGCTCATGAACGGGCCGATCTGGCGCGGCGGGAAATTCACCACCGCCGCGACCTGACGGCCGACCAGCGTGTCGGGCGCGTAATGCACGGTGATCTGCGCCGAGGATTTCTTGACGCCGAGCTCGGGCCCGAAATCGATCTTCAGCTTGATCGCGGGCTTGCGCGCTTCGGGAAACGGCGCCGCCTCGACGATCGTGCCCACCCGAATGTCGACGCGTTCGAAATCGCCGTATGTGATCGTATCGCCCATCGCTTCGCTCCAACGAAAAACCCCGGCCGCGCGCGGCGACCGGGGTTCATTCGTTAGCCTGCCGGGCGCTTGCGCGCCAGGGGCTTACTTCTTCTTCGCGATCAGCGTCTTGATCTCGTCCAGGCTTTCCAGCACGCGCTTCTGGACGACATCCAAAGCTTCGTACTGCGACTTGGCGAGCAGCTCGCTCATTTCGCGGGTGTTCGAAATCGCGCGCTGGAAGGCGTCCTTCATCAGGTCGGCCTGCTTGGCGGCCTTTTCTTCCGGCGAGCCGGCGGCCATCACTTCGCGCGCGGCGACCGAGGCTTCCTCGAGCACCGAGCGGAAGATTTCCGACTGGCGGCGCGCGACGGCCTGGAAGCTTTCGACGGCGAGCTGATTGGCCTGGGCCAAGGCTTCCATGTTCTTGCGCTGGGCGGCGACGAGACCTTCCATATCCAGCGGCGCGAACTTGAAGTCGCCCATCTGCTTGGGCATCTCGAACATCTTGGCGAGATCGAATTCACCGAACGGCATTTTGGTTCCCTTCATGTTGTCCCCCCTCCTTATCCCAAGCAGCGCGAGGCTGCGGATCGGGCCGGCCCGGTCCAGAGCACGTGGCCCAGAGCGCAAAGGAGGCAAACCCGTTTCTGTCGCAGCGGCGGAAACGCCGTTGCAATGGCCGAATTCTGTCCGGCGGAATAACGTAAGTCAAGTGAATTTGTGCGCCGCAAAAAGACAAATCAGCTTTTGGCGGGCTCCATCCGGCGCTTCAGAAATGCCGGAAAACTCGATGCTAAAGCCTCGAGACGACCGAGGGATTTATCGAGGGCGGCCATGGTTTTTGCTGCATCTGCGCTGTCATCGTCCAGCCAGATGCGCAAGGCGGCGAGATAAGCGGCGGCTAGCGCGTTGATCTTCAACGGCGCCAGCGGCGAGGCGGTGCGGATACCCGCCGCCTCGGCCGCCCAGCGCATCGACCGCAACAATGACGGCAGCGCGCAGAGTGCCGCGACCGGCGCGCGCGGCAAATCGGCGAGCATGTTTTTCACTGCGGCCTTGTGGGGGGCGAGCGCGTCGAAGCGCCGCATCAGGATTTCGAAGAGTTTGTCCTTCACCGAACCGTCGGCGTCGATTTTGACGGCCAACATCGTGCTGTCGATCCGCCGCGCGAAGGCCGCCATCAAGGCGGGCTTCGATGGGGCCGCGCGCAGCATGTCGGCCAGCGACAGCCCGGCTTCTTCGGCGATTTCGGGCAGCGCGATCTCCGACCATTTGCGCGTTTCGGCCAACCGCAACGCGGCATCCAGCGCCGCGTCTTCGGGCGACGCGGGTTGAGCGGCGTCGATCTTTTTGCGCTTGGCGGCCATGGCGGTCTCCATCCGGGGGAACGCCAATTAGGTAGGCGCCCCGGCGGCGATGTCAAACCCGGCGCGCGATGATCATTTCGGCGCGACGCGGTTGCGTTCGACGATTTCGCGGATCGCTTCGGCCGAGGCGGCGGCGATCTGGAACGAAATCTCGGCCCATTGGCGTTCGATCATGCGCAGCGGCAAGGGGTTGGCCATATCGACGCGGCCGAGTTCGTCCGCCCCATTCGCCACGCGCCAGACGACGGCAAGGCGCCGCGTCTCTTGCCCTTGCACGGGCGGGACAGGCGTTTGCGTCACCTGCCCCGTCACGTCCAGCGCCGCGACACGCTTGTCGTCGGTGACTTTCACGCCCGCGCGCTCGAGGTGAAAGGTCAAGGCCTGCGCCAGCGCCAAACCGCCTTGGCCGGGCGCGCCTTCCGGTGTTGCGATGCGCACCGGCAGCAACTCGCGCTGGGCCAGCGTTTCGGGCTTGATCGCCTGGACGATGGCGCTCGCCACGCGCTTGGCGATGCCCATCCAATCGGCGGGCGCTTCGCCGCCGCGCGGGCGCGCATCGGTCAGCGTGCCGTCGCTCAGCGTTTTGCCGTCGGGATCGACGAGATGCGTTTCGACGGCCACGCTGGCCCCCGGCTTGTCGGCGACGAGCAGATCGAGGATCAGGCTGTGCCGGTTGCCGAGCCGCGTATTGGCGGGAATGTCGTTGGCGCGCAACGCCTCCGCCACCGCGTCGGCAAGGGCGCGCGCTTGCGCGTCGGGCAAGCCCGCCGCCGGCGGCACGACGATTCCGCCTTGATCGGGAAGGCGCAGCAGCGGATTGCTGGCAATGTCCTTCTCGTCCTGCCGGAACGGGCGCGGGATCGGCCCGCACGCGGCGAGCAACACGGCGAAGCCTAGCAGCAAGGCGAGGACGCGTTTCATTTTTCGAGCGCGATCGCCGACAGGCCGCGGCCGTAATCCGTCTCCCCGCGCAAACACGCGCGGCGGTAGGAGAAGAAGCGATCCGCCTCGCCGCACGTATCGTTCGGCATGGCCTGAATGTCGCCGATGCCCACGCGGCGCAAACGCTCGCCGACATAGCCGCGCAGATCGAACATGTGATGCCCGTCTTTGCGCGACGGCGCGAAGAAGCGCGCATTGGCTTCGTCTTCCGCCAGGAAAGGCGCGGGGAATTCGGGGCCGACTTCGTAGGAGCGTTGCGCGATGCACGGGCCGATGCCCGCGACGATGCGCGAGGGCACGGCACCCAGCTTCGTCATCGCCTCGACGGTCGCGTCGAGCACGCCGCCGATGGCGCCCTTCCAGCCCGAATGCGCGGCGCCGATCACCTTGGCGTGGCGATCGCAAAATAGTACCGGCACGCAATCGGCCGACAACACGCCCAGCGCCACGCCCGGCGTGCGGGTCACCAGCGCATCGGCTTGCGGGCGCGCGCCTTCCGGCAAGGGTGCATCGAGTTCGACGACCTTGCGGCCGTGGACTTGATAGAGCGTCGTCAGCGCCGTTTCGGGCAGATCGATCGCCGCCATCGCGCGTTTGCGGTTTTCCCGCACGGCGTCGGGGGAATCGCCCGAGCCGAGGCCGCAATTCAGCGACGCATAGAGACCTTCGCTGACGCCGCCCTGGCGCGTGAAAAACGCGTGGCGCACGCCTTCGATGTCGTTGAACGCGCCGATCGTGATCGGGGCCATTTTCAGTGTCCGTCCATCGGTATCGGCGGCGCCGAACCCTTCGGCAGCAGCAGCAGAACGCGGAAGAGCGTGCCCATTTCCGTGGGCTCGATCAAGCGCCGCAGCGCCGTTTCGATCGTCGTCCGCGCGGCGGGGTTGGCCGCACTCAACGCGGCCGCGCGCGCATGCGCCCCGGCGCGGCGCAGGAAATCGCCCTGCCCCAATGCGCCATGGGCCGCACAACCGCCTTGTTGGGCGGCGCGTGCCAAAGCGGTGAAATCGACATGGGCGGTCAAATCGGTTTCGCCTGGGCGGTCGAACACATCGACTTTCTTATGATCGCGCACGGCTTGAATCGTGTCGCCCCAGCCGGACACGGGCGATCCGTAATCGACGATCAGCGCCGCCCCGCCATGCTGGGCGATACGCGACCCGATCGCGCGCGCGACGCTTTCGCCCGCCGGACAGGTCTCGACGATCGCGCCGTCGGGCACGTCATGCGCGACCGGCGTCGCGACTTCGGCGCCATCGGCGAACTGGAAATCGGGCGTCACGATGCGCTCGAACCATTTGGCGCCGACACGCCGGAACTGGCGTACCGGCAGCGCATCGAAGAACTCGTTGGCGAGCAGCAATATCGGCGCATCGGGCAGCGTCGCGATATCGTCGTGCCAGGTCGGCGCATACGCGGCGAGCTTCGCCGCTTGCGCCGCGCGGAAACTCTCGTTGATCTCGACCAGATGCACGGGCAGACGCGCTTTCGTCGCCTTGGCGAAAGCGCGCGCCGCGTCGTGCATCAACGTGCCGCGCCCCGGCCCCAATTCTGCGAGGATCGCGTTCGGGTCGGCGCCCTGATCGAGCCAGATTTGCGCGAGGACGAGGCCCAGCATTTCGCCGAAGATTTGCGAGATTTCGGGCGCGGTCGTGAAATCGCCGGCCGCCCCCACGCGCACGCCCTTGCGGTAATAGCCGTGATCGGGATCGGCGAGGCAGGCATGCATCCAATCATGCACCGTCATCGGACAGCGCTTGGAAAGGATGTCGCGGAAGCCGCTCACGCGGGCTTGGGCGGGCGCGACATCAGCCACGCCCCGGCCGCCAGCATCGGCAGCGACAGCACCATGCCCATCGTGATGGGGCCGAGCAGATAGCCCAGATGCGCGTCCGGCTCGCGGAAGAACTCGCCGATGATGCGCGCCACGCCATAGCCCGCGAGGAAAGCGCCCGCCACGAACCCGTCGCGCGCGCGCGCGTATTGCGTGCGGCCCACGACGAACAGCACGGCGAACAACGCCAAACCTTCCAGCGAGGCTTGATAAAGCTGGCTGGGGTGGCGCGGTTCCGGCCCGCCATGCGGGAAGACCATCGCCCAGGCGACGTCGCCGGGTCGTCCGAACAACTCCCCGTTCACGAAATTGGCGAGACGGCCGAAGAACAACCCGATGGGCACGGCTTGCGTGACCAGATCGCCGAGGCGGAAGAGCGAGATTTTCTCTTTCCGCGCGAACAGCACGATCGCGACGATCACGCCCAACGCGCCGCCATGGAAACTCATCCCGCCCTTCCACAGATACAGCGCTTCCAGCGGCGCGGTGATGTAGTAGCCGGGCTTGTAGAACAGCACATAGCCCAGGCGTCCGCCGGCGATCACGCCGAACGTGACCCAGACGACGAAATCGTCGAGCTTCTCCTTCGTCACCAGCGCCCAGGGCCCGGCGTTGAGATAGCCCGCATAACGCCAGCCGCCGAGAATGCCGGCGATATAGGCAAGCGCGTACCAGCGGATCGCGATCGGACCGATGGCGATGGCGACGGGATCGATATCGGGAAAGGCGAGCGCCATCAGACGTACGGATCTTCTTTGACGAGATGATCGAGCACGTATTTTCGCACGCCGTCTTCCAGCGACGTAAATTGCCGCGTGTAACCGGCGGCGCGCAGCCGCTCCATCTTCGCTTCGGTGAAATACTGATACTTGTCGCGGATCGCTTCGGGCGTGTCGCGCCACGCGATCTGCGCGTTCTTGCCCAGGGCTGCGTAAACGGCGGTCGCGAGGTCGAGGAAGCTGCGCGCGTGGCCCGTACCTAGATTGAACAGGCCCGAGACCTTCGGATGGTCGCGCAGCCACAACATCACGTCGACCACGTCGCCGACCCAAATGAAGTCGCGCTGCTGCCCGCCATCGGGAATGCCTTCGCGGTGCGAGCGGAACAGCGGGAACGCTTCGCCCTTCGCGGCGACCGGCTGCACTTGATGCACGACCGAGCGCATGCCGCCTTTATGGCCTTCATTGGGGCCGTAGACGTTGAAGAACTTCAAGCCCACATGCTGGCGCGGGCGCGCGGCGTTCTTGTCGCGCAGCAGATCGGCGACGCGCCGGTCGACCATATGCTTCGACCAGCCATAGGGGTTCAACGGCTGCAGCTTCGCGAGGGCGGCGGGCGACGGATCGTCGTCGAACCCGTTTGTGCCATCGCCATAGGTCGCGGCCGAGGACGCGTAGATGAACGCCGCCCCGTTCGCCGAACACCAATCCCACAGATCGAGAGTGGCGCGGATATTGGTCCGTATGATCGAGTCCACGTCGGTTTCGGTGGTCGCCGAATTGGCGCCCATATGGAAGATCGTCTCGATCTTGCCTTTGCGCGCGGCGAGGAAATCGGCGAGATCGTCGGGGCGCACCACATCGGCCAGCACGCGCTTGGCCACGTTCTTCCATTTGTCGCCAGTACCAAACCAGTCGACGCAGACAAGCTCGCGCGCCCCTTGCGCTTCCAAGCCAGCGAGAAGATTCGAACCGATGAAGCCGGCGCCGCCGGTGACCACGATCATGGGCCGCTTATAGGCGCGACACGATGGGCGTTGCAACGGCGCGGGGCCCTCGCCATATTCCGATCATGCAGACCGACAACAAAATCCTCGACGATCTGTCGCGCGCGGCCACCGGCGCCCTTTCCGCCTTCACGGCGATGCGCCAAGAAGTGGAAGGCCAGATGCGCCTGGTGCTCGAGCGCTGGCTGCAAACGCAAAATCTCGTGGCGCGCGAGGAATTCGAGGCCGTGAAGGAAATGGCGTCGAACGCGCGCATCGAAAACGAGCGCTTGGCGGCGCGTTTGGCCGAATTGGAATCCGAAATCAATCGGTTGAAGAGCGGTACGCCGTCGGCGTGAGCCCCCCGCGACTTGCTAGATTTTGCGTTCGAGGCGCCGGACCCTGCGCAAGAATTCAAAATCTTGTGGGTCGTCCGGGCAAAGTGCTTGATCCCTTGACTCTCGTTTGGCACCCTAACCCTAGTGGTTGAACGTCGAGTCGCAAGCCCCCTCCATCGCGGACTTGCGCCTGACGGACGCCGAAAGGGTAAATCCCGATTGGGAGTCTACAGGGCATGGTCGACGTCTCGGTACAGACTTCCGAATACGCAGCTAACCCCCTGGATATCATCGAAGAAATCGTCACCGCCAACGAATGGCCGTTCGATCGTTCGGCCGAGGAAGAGTTGGTGGCCCAGGTTCCCGGGCGCTGGTGCGACTACCGCATCTACTTCGCCTGGAACGAGGATATGAGCGCGCTGCACTTTTCCTGCGCGCTGGACCTCAAACTGCCCAAACATCGCCGCGGCGTGGTCGCGGAGCTGCTGGCGCTGGCCAACGAGCGCCTGTGGCTCGGCCATTTCGACCTGTCGGGCGACGAAGGCCTGCCGACCTTCCGGCATGCGGTTCCGTTGCGCGGGGCGCGCGGCGCCACGGTCGAACAGATCGAAGATCTGGTCGATGTCGCCCTGTCGGAATGCGAGCGCTTCTACCCGGCGTTCCAATACGTCGTGTGGGGCGGCAAGGATCCGGCCGAAGCGGTCGCCGCCGCGTGCCTCGATCCCATGGGAGAAGCGTAAAGCTTCGACCCTCGAAAGCACGCGAAGCCTAAGTTCGACGATTGATTTTCGCGTCTGCCTCGGCCACACCCGTTCCGCACGGAACGGGAGTGAAGCGATGCGCACCAGCATTCTGTTGATCGGCTGCGGCAAGATGGGCGGCGCCATGCTCGAAGGCTGGCGCGCCGATCCCGCGTTGGGGCCGTTCGTGACGGTGGAACCGGGCGACGGCGATGCGCCGTTTCGCGGCAAGAAAGACATTACGTGCGTGAAGCGCATCGACGAAATCCCGGCGGGTTTCGCGCCCGACGCGATCATCGTCGCGACCAAGCCGCAAGTGATGGAAACGGTGCTGCCGCCCTATCGCGCGATGGCCGCGAAGGCGCTGGTGCTGTCGATCGCCGCCGGCCGGCGGATCGAGTTTCTTGAAAAGCATCTGGGCGATGTCGCGGTCATCCGCACGATGCCCAACACGCCCGCCGCGATCGGGCGCGGCATTTCGGTTTGCGTCGCCAATGCGCGCGCCAGCCAAGCGCAGCGCGACCTCGCGACCAAGCTGATGGGTGCCGTCGGCGAAGTCGGCTGGGTCGACGACGAAACGTTGATCGACGCGGTGACCGCCGTATCCGGCTCGGGCCCGGCCTATGTGTTTCTGCTGGCCGAGGCGATGGCGGCGGCGGGCGTCAAAGCCGGCCTCTCCGAAGACCTCGCCACGCGGCTTGCGCGCGCCACCGTGTCGGGCGCGGGTGAATTGCTGCGCCAGTCGACGGAAAGCGCGGCACAATTGCGCAAGAACGTCACCTCGCCCGGCGGCACAACCCAGGCGGCGCTGGACGTTCTCATGGGGCCGGGCGGCCTGCCGGACCTCCTGGAAAAGGCGGTCGCCGCCGCCCAGCGCCGGGGCCGGGAATTGGCCTAGAAATTCGGCAAAAACCCCCGTTACACCGGCGTTAAACCGGCGGTGGACAGGCCGCCCCCTCGCTGTTATTTTCCCGCCGCCCGCGTACCGAGGGAGTCTCCTCGGGTCGCGGGCGTGTCATTTTTTCGACGGTTTTTCAACGCCTTAAAGGGCTCGGTCCGGTCGTCATGAAACTCCTCGCCGGGAATTCCAATCGCCCGCTCGCCGAGCAGGTGGCCAAAAGCCTGGATCTGCAGCTGACGCACGCCAATGTGCGACGCTTCGCCGACCAGGAGGTGTTCGTCGAAATTCTGGAAAACGTGCGCGGCGAGGACGTGTTCGTCCTGCAATCGACCTCGTACCCCGCCAACGACAATCTGATGGAATTGCTGGTCGCGATCGATGCGCTGCGGCGCGGTTCGGCGCGGCGCATCACCGCGGTGCTGCCCTATTACGGCTATGCCCGCCAGGACCGTAAGTCCGGCCCGCGCACGCCGATCTCGGCCAAGCTGGTCGCGAACCTGATTACCGAAGCCGGCGCCAATCGCGTCGTGACGCTCGACCTGCATGCGGGTCAGATCCAGGGCTTCTTCGATATTCCGCTCGACAATCTGTTCTCGGCCCCCACCTTCACCAAGGACATCCGCGAGCGTTTCCACGGCAAGGACCTCGTGATGGTCTCGCCGGACGTCGGCGGTGTGGTGCGCGCGCGCGCCGTCGCCAAGCGCCTGGAAGCCGATCTCGCCATCATCGACAAGCGCCGCGAGCGTGCCGGCGTGTCGGAAGTGATGAACATCATCGGCGACGTGAAGGGCCGCACCTGCATCCTGATCGACGACATCGTCGATTCCGCCGGCACGCTGTGCAACGCGGCCGTCGCGTTGATGGAAGAAGGGGCGACCGAAGTGTGGGCCTATGTGGTCCACGGCGTGTTGTCGGGCGGTGCGGTTCAGCGCGTCGCCGCTTCGCCGCTCAAGGAACTCGTCATCACCGATTCGATCGTCGCGACCGACGCGGTCAAGGCGACCAAGAATATCCGTCAGATTCCGATCGCGCCGCTGCTGGCGGAAGCCATGCGGCGCATCAACGAAGAGCGTTCGGTCTCCAGTCTTTTCGACTGAGGACCGGACATCCCGGCGCTTGGGACAACCCTGGAGGTCCGGCGCCGGCAACCGAGAGAGAAGGAAGAGAAAACGATGGCTACCATCAACAAGCTCGCGGCCGAGCCGCGTGAAGGGGCTGGAAAAGGGGCCGCCCGAGCTGTGCGTCGCGCGGGCCGCGTGCCCGCCGTGATCTACGGCGAAAAGACGACCCCGACCCTGATTTCGCTCGACCCGCGCGACGTGATGCGCGAAGCGTCGAAGACCGGGTTCTTCACCCGTCTTTACGAAGTCGAAGTCGCGGGCAAAACCCATCGCGTGCTGCCGCGCGATATCCAGTTCCATCCGGTCAACGACCGTCCGGAACATGTCGACTTCCAGCGCGTGGGCTCGGCCAGCCGCGTGCGCGTCGAAGTGCCGGTCAAGGTCGAGAACGCGGAAAAGTCGCCGGGCCTGAAGCGCGGCGGCGTCGTCAACCTCGTGCGCCATACGATCGAATTGTGGTCGCATCCCGAGAAGATCCCGTCGAAGATCGTCATCGATCTCGGCAGCCTCGACATCGGCGATTCGGTGCACATCAACGCGATCAAGCTGCCCGAAGGCGTGAAGCCGACGATCGCGCGCAACTTCACCGTCTTGGCGCTGCGCGCCCCGTCGGTGCAGAAGGAAGCGGAAGCCGCCCCGACCGCCGCCGCGGCGGAAGGTGCCGCCGCCGCCCCGGCCGCGGGTGCCGCCGCACCGGCCGCCAAGGCCGGCGATGCGAAGGCCGCCGCACCGGCCGCCGCCGCCGCCGCCAAGCCCGCCGCCAAGAAGTAAGGCGGCGCGGTTCGCGCACGTATCGGGGTCCGGGCCATGAAGCTCCTGGTCGGGCTCGGCAACCCGGGCCCCGAATACGCGCGAAACCGGCACAATATCGGCTTCATGGCGCTGGACGCGGTCGCGTCCGCCTTCAGTTTCGGGCCGTGGAAGCGCCGCTTCCAGGGCGAGACCTGCGAAGGTCTGATCGGCGGCGACAAAGTCGTTGCGCTGAAGCCGCTGACCTACATGAACCTGTCCGGCCAATCCGTGGGCGAGGCCGCGCGGTTCCTGAAGATTCCGCCGAGCGACATCGTGGTGATCCACGACGAGCTCGATTTGCCGCCCGCCAAACTGCGCACCAAAATCGGCGGCGGGCATGGCGGGCATAACGGATTGAAGTCGATCGACGCCCATCTCGGCACCAAGGATTACGTCCGGGTGCGCTTGGGTATCGGCCATCCTGGCGACAAGAATCTCGTCGCCGATTACGTGCTCCACGATTTCGGCAAGGGCGACATGGCCTGGGTGCACGACATGGTCGACGCGATCGCCGACAACCTGGCCACGCTGCTGAAAGGCGACGAGGCCGGCTTCATGAACAAGATCGTGCGCGCCCTCGAGCCGCCGAAAACGAAATAGAGGACGAGATGGGTTTCCGTTGCGGCATTGTGGGTCTTCCCAACGTCGGCAAGTCGACGCTGTTCAACGCGCTGACGGCGACCGCCGCGGCCGCCGCCGCCAACTATCCCTTCTGCACGATCGAGCCGAATGTGGGCCGCGTGCCCGTGCCCGATCCGCGCCTCGACAAGCTCGCGGAGCTCGGCAAGTCGCAGAAGATCCTGCCCACGCAGCTTGAGTTCGTCGATATCGCGGGCCTCGTGCGCGGCGCCTCGAAGGGCGAAGGGCTCGGCAACCAGTTCCTGGGCCATATCCGCGAGGTCGACGCCATCGCGCATGTGCTGCGCTGCTTCGAAGGCGGGGACATCACGCATGTGGAAGGCTCGATCGATCCGATCCGCGACGCGGAGACGGTCGAGACCGAATTGATGCTCGCCGATATGGACAGCCTCGAAAAGCGCCTGCCGAATTTGCAAAAGAAGGCCAAGACCGGCGACAAGGAAGCCAAGGCGGCGCTCGAAGTGGTCGAGCCCGTGCTGGCGGCGCTGCGCGACGGCAAGCCCGCGCGCACCGTGAAGCCCTCGGCCGAACTCGCCGAGACCTATCGCCAGCTTCAGCTCATCACCTCGAAGCCCGTGCTTTACGTGTGCAATGTCGAGGAAGCATCGGCCGACAAGGGCAATTCGCTCAGCGCCAAGGTCGCCGAGATGGCGGCCAAGCAAGGCGCCAGCTCGGTCGTGATTTCGGCGGCGATCGAAGCCGAGATTTCGCAATTGCCGACCGACGAGGAGCGCAAGGAATTCCTCGCCTCGCTGGGCCTCGAAGAAACAGGCTTGGCGCGCGTGATCCGCGCGGGCTACGGGTTGCTGGGTTTGCAGACCTTCTTCACCGTTGGCCCGAAGGAAGCGCGCGCCTGGACCGTGCGCAAAGGCGCCAAGGCGCCCGAAGCCGCCGGCGCCATCCACACCGATTTCGAGCGCGGCTTCATCGCGGCCGAAACCATCGCCTATGACGACTACGTGAAGCTCGGCGGCGAGCAAGGCGCCAAAGAAGCGGGCAAGGCGCGCACCGAAGGGCGCGACTACCTCGTCCAGGACGGCGACGTGTTCCTGTTCCGCTTCAACGTGTGATTTCCGTCACAGCTTGACCGCACAATTTTCATTTAGCATCCTTCGAGCAACGAATGATAATTCGATGTTCGGGGTGCTTTCGCCATGGTGGTGTCCGCTCTACGGCTGGGATTCGTTCTGGGCCTTGCCGCGCTGCTTGCCGGTTGCGTTCAAAATCACCATCGGCTGACCGAGAACCTGGTTCGCGCCGCCGATAAACCGCCGGTCATTCTCGTGTTGCCCGTCGACGCCGAGTTGTCGGAGTTGTCGTTCGGCGGCGCGCCGACGATCCGGCAGGATTGGACCGTTGCCGCGCGCGAAAACATGAATCAGGCGCTCCACGCGAGCTTCGCCGACAAGAACGCCAACATCGCCTTTCATAACGGCGACGTCGACGACGACGATCTGGCCAAGATTCTCCGCCTGCATGCGGCCGTCGGCCGTTCGATCTTGATCCACCAATACGAGGGTCCGAGCAAACTGCCGACGAAGCAGGGGAAGTTCGAGTGGACGCTGGGGCCTTCGATCGGACGTCTGGCCGACAAGACAAGCGCCGACTACGTGCTTTTCGTCCATGTCCGCGATTCCTATTCCGGCCCGGGGCGCGTCGCCGCCCAGGTTATCGCGGCCGCGGTCTTCGGCGTGGCGATTCAGGGCGGAGCGCAGATCGGCTTCGCTTCGTTGGTCGATCTGAAGTCCGGCGACTTCGTCTGGTACAATCGTTTGGTACGCGGCGCCGGCGATCTTCGCACGGCCGAACCGGCGAAGGAGACCGTCGCCGCGCTGCTGACCGGCCTGCCCCAATGAATCTCGCGCGCCGCGGTTTCCTGACCGGCGGCTGCGCGTTTTGCGCCGGCGGATTGCTGGCCTGTACCCCGACAGCGCCTGACGGCGCACAACCGCAAACCGGCGGAATGGGTGCCCACAGCGACCTTGCCGCGCGCAATACGCCGGGCGTGCGGACCGGCGTTTCCGCCGATGCCGACGACGGTTTGCGCGCGACGATGGATCAGATGGAAGCCCGGCTGCGCACATCGCGCTTCCTGATCCGCGAGCCGAAGGCGAACGCCTATGTCCGCCGTATCGTGCGGGATTTGGCCGGTGACTACGCTGGCGATATCCGCGCGTATTTGGTCCGCGTGCCGTTCTTCAACGCCAGCCAGGCCCCCAACGGCATGATGCAGATCTATTCCGGCCTGCTGCTGCGTTGCACGAACGAAGCCCAGATGGCCGCCGTGCTCGGGCACGAGATCGGCCACTATTTGCGCGCGCATAGTCGCCAAAGAATGCAGGACGCGCGCAATGCGGCGGATATGGCGCAGGTTTTCGCGTTCATCTTCGCGGGCCTGGGCGCGCCGCAGTTGAACAGCGCGACCGATATCATCCTGACGGCAAGCTTCTTCGCCTATGGCCGCGACCAGGAACGCGAATCCGACGAGATCGGCATGCGTCTTTTGTCCCAGCACGGCCTTTCGCCGATCGAAGCGGCGCGCAATTGGGAGAACCTGATCGCGGAAGACCAGGCGACCGGCATATCGAAGTATCGCGACGTGCTGCGCGCGAGCCACCCCGATCAATCCGAACGCGCCGAAACGTTGCGGCGACGGGCCGGCGAATTGCCGACGGGCGTTACGCGGGCCGATGAATACCGCGAGGGCATCGGCGCGCTGCGCGAGGTCATGTTCGAGGACCAAATCCGTACCGGCTCGCACGCCGTGACGATGCTGATCGCCGACCGCTGGCTAGCCGCCGATTCCAAGGACGGTTTGCCGCTCTACGCCAAAGGTGAGGCTTTGCGCCAGCGGGCGGGCGACGGCGACGATACGAAAGCCGTCGAATCGTTGGCCGCCGCCGTCGCCGATTCGCGTGCACCCGCCGTTGCTTGGCGGTCGTTGGCTCTGGTTCAGCGTAAACTCGGCCGGGAAGGCGAAGCGCGCGAAGCCTTTCGCGAGTATCTGCGGCTTGCTCCCGATGCGCCCGATCGCGAGATCGTGCGCCGCAATCTACAAGGATGAAGATGCCCCGTATCCGTATTCTGCTTTGCGCCATCGCCGTCGCATTGTCGCTGACGGCTTGTCAGCACTACGCATCGATCGGCCCTGGCGATTACGACGTGCAGCAAAAGCTTGCCGTCACGCTCGACCGCGCCTGGAACCGGCAGGTCGAAGGAGCGGGCCGGATATGCGCCGAATCCTGGACCAGCAACGGCCCGCTGCTCGATATGCTGTGTATCGTGCCGGGCGTCGCCGAAGGCAGTCCGGTCATCGGCAGCGGCGCGGAGGCGCCGCGTTTTCGCAACGGCATGACCGCGGCCGACATCGTCGAACTCGTGCAAACCGGTCTCGCGCGATCGATGCAGGCGAGCGACTTCGTCCCGATCTCGATCGCGCCCGCGACGATCGCCGGACGCGAAGGGTTCCGCTTCGAATTCAAGTTCGGCGCCGGCCAATCGGCGATGGAGACCGATCGTCACGCGCTGGGCTACGCCTTTGAGGAGGAGAAGCGCCTCTATCTGATCCTCTTCCACGCCGCGGAGATTCATTATTTTCCGCAGATGAAGCCCATCGTGGAAGAAGTGGCGGCCTCCGCCCGGCTTCCCCGTCAGCGCCGGACCTGAACCCGACCGTCCTTGCCAATTCGCGCGTCCGCAAGCCATAGTCGTAGGCGACGAATATCGGACGCGCGCAAGGTAAGCCTGCGCGCTGCGCTGTACGGCGCCGAAGGAAACGGTCATGCGACGTTTTAAACTCGCCTTAATTGCCGCCGCGGCGATGGCGCTTGCCGGATGCGGCATCAGCATCGAAGAAAACAATCGCGCCATAATGGCGATCGACTCGGAATGGGCGTCCGAGAATCACGCCATTTTCGAGAACGAAGCGCGCCGCAATTACGCCGTCGACAGTGACGTCGCGTTCACGGCATTGAATGCCGCCTTCGTCAAACTCTCGCTTCAGGTCCGTCAACGCGACAGGCAAAGCGGCGCGCTGATCGGCCGCGCGGTCGCGCCGCGCCCGCTCAGCGACGCCGAATGGCGGGCCGTCTCGGAGATCGAGTTGCCGCGCGTGAAGGAAGTCGTCTCGCGCGAAGTCGGCCCGGTCGCGGGGATGGTCGTGACGCTCTCGCCGTCCCAATATTTTCTGCAATTCGCCGCCAGCGTGACCGGCGACGAGGCACGCGCGCAGATCGCGTTCACGGGACGGATGGCCTCGATCGCGCCGATCCGCGGCTACTACTACAACGAATTCATGCCCCCCGAGGCCTTACGGCGCGGCGTCGAGAAAATTTGGGCCGCTTTCGAGACGGAGTTGCGGGCGCAGGGCGTCGAGCCCCGGCAAATACCCCGGCAAGCGGCGCCGAGCCGCCGATCCAACCCCGGCACCGCGCTGTAAAACGGCAAATACGCCGCCCGAAATGCCGTAAAGCCCGATTCCGGCGGCGAAAAACCTCCCCGCCCTTGCCCGACTCGGGGCCGGACCGCCATAGTCTTGGACGGTGAATCCTGCGCGGAATGCCGCGCAAGAACAACGGGGAAACGGATGGGTCATCCGATCGAGCTTCAGGCGGCGGACGGGCATAGGTTCCAGGCGTGGCGTTCCGACCCGCCCGGCAAGCCCAAGGCCGGCCTGGTGATCCTCCAGGAGATTTTCGGGCTCAACGAGCACATCCGCAAAACCACGGATTCCTACGGGTATGACGGGTATTTGGCGATCGCCCCGGCGCTGTTCGACCGGGTGACGCCCGGAATCGAGCTCGGCTATGGCGAGGACGACATCGCCAAGGGCCGCGATATCCGCGCCAAGGTCCCCAACGACAAGGCGGTGACCGATGTCGCGGCCTGTGCGCTGGCCCTGCAACGGGCCGGCTGCACCAAGATCGCGGTCATCGGCTATTGCTGGGGCGGCACGCTGGCGTGGCTCGCGGCCGCCCGCGTCACCGGCCTGGACGCGTGCATCTCCTATTACGGCGGCGGGGTCGTCCAGCATTTGAACGAGACCGCGCGCTGCCCGGTCCTGTTCCATTTCGGCGAGACCGACCATTCGATCCCGATGTCGGATGTCGAGAAAATCGGCCGGGCACTGCCCGACGCCGATCTGTTCGTCTATCCCGCCGGGCATGGTTTCAGCTGCGAAGCGCGCGGCGCCTACGACAAGCCGTCGGCCGACAAGGCGCGCGAGCGCACCAAGGAATTCCTGCGCCGCTACGCGGGCTGATTACGCGGCTTCGAAACTGAGCGCCAGACCGCCGGCTTCGTCCGGGGCCACATGCACGGCCCCGGCAAGATCCTTTTCGTAATCGAAACCGCCCGCCTTCAACGCCGCGCGCGCGGCGGCGACATCGGCCACCGCGATCGTCATGCCGGCGAAGCCCATCCGCACGGGCTCGTCCGACGCGACGGCCGGGTGCAGGAACGAAAAATCGTCGGGCTTCACGATCATCAGCGGCGCGCCCGTGCCCCAGCGCACGGCGAGCGTATCGTCCGTCGCGGTTACGGTGCCCAAACCCAAAATCGCCTCGAACGGATCGCGCAACGCGATGGGGTCGTCGGCGACGAAAGTCAGCGACGCGATGCCCATCGCCGTATTCGCATGGCGCGTCCATTCCGGCCGCCATACCAAATCGCGCGTGAGATGCGCGCAAACGAAGGGCTTGATCCCCGCCGGATACGGCTTTTGCGGCATGGCGAGGTCGAACGCGGGCTCCACGTCGCCGGTCGGAAGTTCCAGCAAGCGCGACAGCGCCTTGCGTTCATGCGGAATGCCGCCTTTGGCGAGGAATGCGCAAGCCGCGCCGATATCGCCCGTTGCCGCCGCGAAGCCAAGCAGACCCGGCCCTTGCGCCGCCAGCATCGCCTTCAAGCCGTTATCGAAGCCGGCGGGATCGACGATGCCGAGCAGTTCGACATAGTCGCGTTCGAACATCGCGCAGTAATTTCCGGTTCCCCAGCCCTTGTGGCGGCCGCGCGGGGACAGCGTGAAACCCAGCCGCGTCCACAATTCGCGCGCGGCTTCGAGATCGGCCACGCCGACAAGCGCATGGTCGATCCCGGCAAGCGGCTTCATCGCAAAGCGGCGGCGATATTGCCGCCATCGACGGTCAGCACGGCACCGGTCGTCGCGCGCGCCAGCGCCAAGGCGACGAAGCCTTGCGCCACGTCCTGCGCGGTCACTTCGCGGCCGAGCAGATTGCCGCCCATATAGTCCTTCTCGGTCAGGCCGCGCGCCTTCGATCGCGTCGCGATCATCGCGTCGGTCAGCAGGCCGGTGCGGATACGATCGGCGTTGATGCCGTTGGCGCGAATGCCGATAGAACCGTAATCGACCGCGTATTGGCGCAGCAGGAACATCGTCGCCGCCTTGGGCAAGCCGTAGGGCCCGAAATCCGGGCCCGGATTGACCGCTTGTTTCGACACGTTGAACAACAGGCAGCCGCCCAGGCCTTGCGCCTTCATCACGCGCACGGCGTTCTTGGCGACGGTCTGATGCGCGAAGAAATTCAGCTCGAAGGATTCGCGCATCGTCTTGTCGTCGACCTCGCCGATCTTGCCGCCCCACGCCGCGCCGGCGTTGGACACGACGATATCGACGCCGCCGAAGCGCACGCAGGCCGCATCGAACGCCGCGCGCACATCGCTTTCCTTGGTCACGTCGCAGGCAAGGCCCAAACCGCCGAATTTCTTGGCGACCGCCTTGGCCGCCTCGGCGTCGCGATCCAACACGACGACTTCGCAGCCTTCGGCCGCGAAGGCCGCGACGCTCGCGGCACCAATACCCGAGCCGCCGCCGGTGACCAGCGCCACATGGCGCTGCAAGCGCTTCTCGGCCGATTTGCCGAGCTTGGCCTGTTCCAGCGACCAGTATTCGACGTCGAACAGATCACCCTCGGTCACGCTTTCGAACGGGCCGATCCCTTCCGCGTCGGCGATGGTCGCGGACGCGGCCTCGACCAGATCCCCGGCGATGGCGCTGTCCTTGGCGGTGATGCCCGCACAAAAGGCGCCGAGACCCGGCACCAGCACCACACGCGGCGCGGTATCGAGGATTTTCTTGATGCCGCCCACGCGCGCGTTATGGCGCTCGAAATAAGCGGTGTAGTCCGCATCGTATTGCGCGCGCGCCTGCTTCACCGCGGCGGCGAAACCCGCCAGATCGTCCGCCTTCGGGGCGGGCACGATCATCGGGCGGTTCTTGGTGCGGATCACATGGTCGGGCGTGATGACGCCCGCTTGCGAATAGCGCGACAGTTCCGTGCCGTTGACGAAGTTCATCACGTCGGGCGTGTTGCGCAATTCCATCACGAAGCGCTTCTCGCCCGCGGCGATGGCGCCGCGCAGGATCGGCGCAACATCCGCCGCCGAGGCGAGCTTCGCGGGCAACGACACGCCGGGGAACGCGCGACGGCCGGCCTTGGCGATGCGGTCTTCCGCCATCGTCACCAGCGCGATCATGCGGTCATAGGCTTCCTTCGCGGTGTCGCCCCACGAGAAAATGCCGTGCTTGTGCAGCACCAGGCCCCAAGCGCCCTTGGCTTTCGCCGCCGCCTCGCCAGCCATTTTGGCGAGCGCGAAACCCGGCATCACGTATTCGACGACCGGCGCCTTGTCGCCATAGACCTCGCGCAGGATGTCCATGCCGTTGGCGTGATCGGAGACCGACAGCACGGCATTCGCGTGCGTGTGGTCGATGAATTTGGGCGCCAGGAACGCATGGAAAATCGTCTCGACCGATGGGTTCGGGCCCGACGAATCCAGCATGTTCACGCGCTGGAAATTGACCATGTCCTCGTCGGTCAGCTTGTCGAGCGTCGCCAAGCGGCGCAGCGGATCGAGGCGCACGGCCGGCAGGCCCGGCGGCTCGATCTGGCCCATATCCCAGCCCGAGCCTTTGACGCACAGCACGTCGACGTCGTCGCCGAACTGGTCCTTCATGCGCGTCTTGACCGAGGTGTTGCCGCCGCCATGCAGCACCAGCTGGCCCACGCCGCCGAGCAGGCGCGTGGTGTAGGTGCGGATCGCCAGATCCTCGTTGCAGCCTTTGGCGGCATATTTCGCCATGTAATGCGCGATCGCGGCCTTGGCATCGGCATCGGAGTAGAGATTCTTCATATCGAAATTCAAGCCTTCTTCAAAACGCGGCCGGCGACGCAGTCGAGCTTCGCGGCCATTTTCGGATCGCGCGCCTGGGGCGCCGTGATCAGCGCCGCTTCCAGCGCCGTATGGCAGCCCTTCTCGCAAACATGGGTGCGCGATGTCAGCTTGGGCGCGACCGCCTTCACCAAAGCGCGCGCATTGTCGGCGTTGGCCAGCAACACTTTGATGACGGCGTCGACCGTGACGTGATCGTGATCGGGGTGCCAGCAATCGTAATCGGTGACCATCGCGACGGTCGCGTAGCAAAGCTCGGCCTCGCGGGCGAGTTTGGCTTCCGGCATGTTGGTCATGCCGATGACCGAGCAGCCCCAGGAGCGGTAAAGCTCGCTCTCGGCCTTGCTGGAAAATTGCGGGCCTTCCATGACCATATAGATGCCGCCGCGCGTGTAAGGCAGCTTCAGCGCCTTGCAGGATTCCTCGAGATGGTCGCCCAGGCGCCCGCATACCGGATGCGCCATCGACACATGCGCGACAAGGCCGGTGCCGAAGAAGGTTTTCTCGCGCGCGAAGGTGCGGTCGATGAATTGATCGATGATGACGAAATGGCCCGGCGGCAATTCCGCCTTCAGCGAGCCGACGGCGGAGACGGAAACGATCTCGGTCACGCCCACGCGCTTCAACGCGTCGATATTGGCGCGGAAATTGAGATCGGTCGGCGACAATTTGTGGCCGCGGCCATGGCGCGGCAGGAACACGATTTCTTGCCCGTCGAGTTCGCCGAACATCAACTCATCCGACGGATCGCCCCACGGCGTTTCGACCTTCTTCCAGCGCACATTGGCGAGGCCGGGAATGTCGTAAACGCCCGATCCACCGATGACCCCGAGCTTGGGCGGCGTGGCGCTGTGCGATACGGCGGCGGACATGGGCGAAGCTCCCGGTTCGATCTGGCGGAAACGCGATTTCGGGGCTTGGTATAGCCGATTCCGCCGGTCGTTCAACCGGCTGCGAATTTTACATGCGCATGGTTCCGGACGCGGCGCGATTGGCGTAAACATACCGCGATGAACGATACGCCCACGCCGAAAACGATCCTGATTCTCGACGACGACCGCACCTGGCGCGAAATCGCTGCCGCCGTGCTGGAAAAGCGCGGCTTCGTGGTGGTCGCGGCCGAAACGCTCGACGCCGCCCTCGCGGAAATCGACAACGGCACGCTGCCCGCCGTCGCGATCGTCGATCTGGTGATGCCGCGCGAAAACGGCATTCAGGCCGTCGCCTCGATCCGCAAGCGCAGCCGCAACATCGCGATCTTAGGTATGTCGGGAAATTTCGACTCCTACCGCGCGGGCGGCAGTGCCATGCGCCTTGCCGGTGCGGACGAAATTCTGGCCAAGCAAGCCGGCCCCGCCGAACTCGCCGCGGCCGTGGAGCGATTGGCGTCGAACTGACTTCATAGCAACCCAACGAAAAAGGCCGGCGGAGCGATCCGCCGGCCTTTCGCGTTCGAGCCCGAAGGCCGGAAAGCTCAGTGCTTGATGTCGCGCCACACTTTGCGCTTCGTGGCGTAGAGCAAGCCCGCGAGGATGATGAGGAAGATCATCACCTTCACGCCCAGCGAGTTGCGCGCCTCGAGATGCGGGCTGGCGGCCCACGCGAGGAACACCGACACGTCGCGCGCCTGCTGCGCCAGCGTCGCCTTGGTGCCGTCGGCATAGGTCACGCGGTCGTCCGACAACGGCGGCGCCATGCCGATCTGATGGCCGGCGAACCAATCGTTGTAATACATGCCGTCCATCAGCGTGACGCCGGCCGGCGGCGTTTCCTTGTAGCCGGTCAGCAGCGCGTAGACGTAGTTCTCGCCGCCCACGCGGTTCTTCGCAATCAGCGACAGATCCGGCGGATAGGCGCCGCCATTGGCCGCGCGCGCCGCCTGCTGGTTCGGGAAGGGCGACTTGAAGCGATCCGACGCACGCGCCGGACGCTGGAACATCTCGCCTTCGTCGTTGGGGCCGTCGGTGACCTCGTATTCCTTCGCGATGGCCGCGATCTCGGCTTCCGACAGGCCGATCCCGGCCAGATTGCGGTAACGGATCTGGTGCATCGCGTGGCAGGCCGCGCAGACTTCCTTGTAGACCTGGAAACCGCGCTGCAATTCCGCGCGATCGAAGGTGCCGAAGAAGCCGGTATGCGCCCATTTCTGGGCGGGCGGCTTGGGCGCTTCGGCGGCCGACGCGGCCCCCAGCCCCAAACCGAACGCCAGAACCGAAGCGATCAGAAGTTTCGCCGTCCGCATTACGCCTTCTCCATCGGCTTGGTCGCCGCAACCATACCCGCCTTGCCCCCGCCCAATACCGGCTCGGCGATCGAGGCCGGCAGCGGCAGCGGCCGCTCGAACCAACCGAGCAGCGGCAAGAACACCAGGAAGTGCAGGAAGTACCAGACCGTCGCGACTTGCCCCACGAGCAGCGGCACGCCTTCCGCCGGCATCGCCCCGGCCCAGCCGAGCGCCAAGCAGCAGATCACGAACAGCCAGAAGAACACGCGATAGGCCGGGCGGAAACGCGCCGAGCGCACGCGGCTGGTATCGAGCCAGGGCAGCAGGAACAGGATCGCGATCGAACCGAACATCAGCAGCACGCCGCCCAGCTTGTCCGGCACCGCGCGCAGCACCGCGTAGAACGGCAGGAAGTACCATTCCGGCACGATATGCGGGGGCGTGACGAGCGGGTTGGCTTCGATCCAGTTGTCCGGATGGCCCAGCGTGTAGGGGCTGAAGAACACGAAATAGGCGAAGATGATGAAGAACACCGCCAAACCGAACGCGTCCTTCACCGTGTAGTACGGGTGGAACGGGATCTTGTCCTGCGGCCCCTTGGCGTCGATGCCGAGCGGGTTGTTCGAGCCGTGGACATGCAGCGCCCAAAGATGGAGCAGCACCACGCCCGCGATCACGAACGGCATCAGGTAGTGCAGCGCGAAGAAGCGGTTAAGGGTGGGGTTGTCGACCGAGAAGCCGCCCCACAGCCACAGCACGATATGCTCGCCCACGATCGGGAAGGCCGAGAACAGGTTCGTGATGACCGTGGCGCCCCAGAACGACATCTGGCCCCAGGGCAGCACATAGCCCATGAACGCCGTCGCCATCATCAGCAGGAAGATGACGATGCCGAGCCACCACAAGATCTCGCGCGGATACTTGTACGAGCCGTAATAGAGACCGCGCAGGATGTGGATATACACCACGATGAAGAACATCGAGGCGCCGTTCATGTGAATGTAGCGGATCAGCCAGCCATAGTTCACGTCGCGCATGATGCGTTCGACCGAGTCGAATGCGCCCGCCGTCGACGGGTTGTAGTTCATGGCGAGGAAGATGCCGGAGAGGATCATCACCACCAGCATGATCCCGGCGAGCGACCCGAAGTTCCAAAGGTAGTTCAGGTTGCGCGGGGCGGGATACTTGACGAGTTGCTCGTCGATCAGCGTGAAGATCGGCAGACGATGGTCCACCCACTTCACGATCGAATTCGCCATGAAGGGCGAAGGAACGTAATCGTACTTGGCCATGATGCGCCTCAGCCGATCCGGATGGTGGTGTCGTTGGTGAACGCGTAGCTCGGCACGGCGAGATTGGCCGGGGCCGGCCCGCGGCGGATGCGGCCCGACGTGTCGTAATGCGAGCCGTGGCAGGGGCAGAACCAACCGCCGAAATCGCCCTTGGCGTCAGACGGCTTCTGGCCGAGCGGCACGCAACCCAAATGAGTGCAAACGCCGACGAGGACGAGCCATTCGGGCTTCTGCACGCGGCGCGCGTCGGGCTGCGGGTCGGGCAAAGCGGCCTTGTCGTCTTCCTTGGCCTTGGCGATTTCCTCGGCCGTGCGATGGCGCACGAACACGGGCTTGCCGCGCCAGGTGACGGTGATCGCCTGACCGACGGCGATGGGCGCGAGGTTGACCTCGGTCGAGGCCAGCGCCAGCACGTCGGCGGCCGGATTCATCGAGTGGATGAAGGCCCACCCCGTGAGGACCGCGCCCGTCCCGGCGAAGGCGCCGGCGGACAGATACAGAAAGTCCCGGCGCGTCGTGCCGTCGGGGTGCTTGCGGCCTTCCCCTTCGGTAATGGTGGTCGAACCCGGCTGAGCCATGCCTCGTCCCTCTCGTGATCCCATTCCGCGAAGGGAAACCGCCCTTCGCGAATTTAAACCTTGTCGCCCCGCCAGCACGGCACCGGGCGAAACGCGCCCGAATTTGCCACGCCGATACGCGGCCCCACAACCAAGACCCCACTGATTAAGGGGTAGAGCGGGCCAGCGCACGGGCGAGACCTGCGACGAGTTGCCGCAGGCCCGCGGAATTGCCGAAAACGGGGGATCGGGTCACGACGAATCGCCAGCCCCCGCCCCCCGGTCACCGGCGGTGCGGGTATAGAACATCGTCCGGCCGGATGCAAAGTTTAGAGGGGCGATTTCCCCAAAATCCCCCAGCGAAGACGGCACTTTGCCCCCGGCCGCGCCCCCTTGTAGGGTCCCGCCATGCCGGCCCCGATCCGCCTTGCCCTGTACGAGCCCGATATCGCCCCCAATGTGGGGACGATTCTGCGCCTGGCGGCCTGTTTCGACCTGGGCGTGGATATCGTCGAACCCTGCGGTTTCGTCTGGTCGGAACCCAAATTGCGCCGCGCGGGCATGGATTATCTCGACCGGGTCGGCCTCGCCCGCCATACGAGTTGGGACCGTTATATCGAAACGTCCCGCCCGCCCCGGCTGGTCCTGCTGACCACCAAAGGCGCCACGCCCTTGCCCGATTTCCGCTTCGCGCCGGGCGATACATTATTGTTCGGCCGGGAGAGTGCGGGCGTGCCCGATACCGTCCACGACGCCGCCGATTCGCGGGTGGTGATCCCGGTCGCGGAAGGGGCCCGGTCCCTTAATGTCGCCGTCGCCGCCGGAATCGCGGCGGCGGAAGCCCTGCGCCAGCTCGGCGCGTTTCCAGCCTCGCGGATATCATGACCGACATCGAAGCCCGCAAAACCCGCGCCCAGAATTGGTTTAGGGAGCTTCGCGACAAGATCTGCGCCGAGTTCGAGAAGATCGAAGACGAGCTCGATACGGGTCCGCACGCGCATCTGCCCGCCGGGCGGTTCGAGCGCAAGGAGTGGGCGCGCACCGATCATTCGGGTGCTCCCGGCGGCGGCGGCACGATCTCGCTGATGAAAGGCCGCGTGTTCGAAAAGGTCGGCGTCAATATCTCGACCGTGTTCGGCAGCTTCGCGCCCGAATTCGCCAAGCATATGCCGGGGGCGGCCGACGATCCGCGCTTCTGGGCCTCGGGCATTTCGCTGGTGGCGCATATGCGCTCGCCACGCGTCCCGGCCACGCATATGAACACGCGCCATATCGTGACGACGAAAGCGTGGTTCGGCGGCGGCGGCGATTTGACGCCGATGGTGCCGCACGAGCCCGACACGGCGCATTTCCACGGCGCGTATAAGGCCGCGTGCGACAAGCACGATCCCGCCTATTACCCGCAGTTCAAAAAGTGGTGCGACGAGTATTTCTTCCTGCCCCATCGCAACGAGCCGCGCGGCGTGGGCGGGATTTTCTTCGACAATCTGGGCGACAAGCACGGCACGGGCGATTGGGAGAAGGATTTCGCCTTCACCCGCGACGTGGGCCTGGCCTTCATCGACGCCTACGCGCCGCTGGTGCGTGCCCACATGCGCGAGAAGTGGACCGAAGCCGAGCGCGAGCATCAGCGCGTGCGGCGCGGGCGCTATGTGGAGTTCAATCTGCTCTACGATCGCGGCACGACATTCGGCCTGAAGACCGGCGGCAATGTCGAAGCGATCCTGATGAGCCTGCCGCCCGACGTCGGCTGGCCCTGAGGGACCTCAGCTCTGCCCGCCCGAGAAGCGCGGGCTTTGCAGCACGTCGCGCACGCCGGGCCCGTCGAGCAGGCACGCGGCGAGCAGTGCCACATTCGTGCCGCCCCGCTCGCTTGTGTATGGCAGCAACAGGCGGCGGAACGACGCTTCCGACACGCCGTCGGAAATCACCACTTCGTTCAGCGTGGGTTCGCCCGCGCGCACGCAGGCCGCAAAATCCGCGGCCATCGTCCGGGCGTGGATATCGGGTTTCAATTCGGCGACTTTGCGCGGCGGCGTGCGCCCGCGCAGGTCGCGCGCCGTGCAGATCAATCGGAAGATGAAATCGTAGCCGGCCGGATCGGCCGGATTGGGTTCGACGTCGATCAGATTGACGCGACCGACCATCGGCAGCATCGCCTCGAACGTCACCAGCCCGCGCGGCGGTAACGGCAAATCGCCCCGCTGCGCGTGCCAGCGCGCGATCATTTCGACGAAAGCGCCGTCTTCGGGCGGCAACGGCAATCGCCGGCTTTCTGCGCGGACTGAGGCTGCGAAATCGAGCATCGAATTCGAGTCGGACCGGAACGACGAGGAAGCGAGACGCAGCGCATATACCTAAATCGCAGGTCGGATGCACGTGCAAAGCGCCGCAACGTCGCGACTCATCCGAAAAATCCACAACGAATCGGCATATCAAGAAGCCAATCTGCTGGCGTCATTACTTATGTATGAAACGCCGTACGAATGGTGTGAGGATTTTTACGGCGCGCGCAGCGAAACGCGCGCCAGTAGATTTTCTTTTGATAGAGAGAAATTCGAATCCACCCAGGCTTGCTCGGCGTCGCGCAAGCCCGCCCCCATCGCCGGCCCCGGCACCATGCCCGCGGCGCGCAGATCCTCGCCGCCGATCGGAAAGACGGGCCGCGTCCATTCCTGGGCGGCGGCGATAACAGCAACAGCCTGTGCCGAATCCGCGAACAGCGCCGCGTCGATCAACGCACGATCTTTCGCCGCATCGCCCAGCCAATAGAAAGCGCGCGAAAGTGCCGCAGAATCGAGCCCCGCTTCAATGCGCGCCGCCGGCCGGACCAAGCGTTCCAAGCGCGCCGCCTGCGTGTTCGACATGCGCCAGCGCCGCGCGAAATCGCGCGCATCGAGGCCCAAACAGGCGAGACGGCGGATCGGATCGGCCGCGACGCGAAGCTTGGTTTCGAGCGCGTCGAGGGCGGCGATATGCGCGATGCCGCCGGCGTCCGCTTCCGGCAGCCAATGCGCCAGCAACCCGGCGTCGCGCATCGCCGACAGCATCGGCGCCGCGCGGGGCCCGGCCAGTAACCGGAACATTTCGCCGCAAACGCGCTCGGCCGAAAGTTTGGGCAATAGCGCCGCCCCGTTTCGACATGCCGCCAGCGACGCGCCGTCGAAATCCCCGCGCGCGAAGCGCGCGTGAAATCGGAAAAAGCGCAAAATGCGCAGCACGTCTTCGCGGATGCGCGTCGCGGCGTCGCCGATGAATCGCACGCGGCCGACTTCGAGATCGACGCGCCCGTCGAAATAATCGTGAAGCTTGCCCGCTTGATCGAGCGACAGCGCGTTGATGGTGAAGTCGCGGCGCGCGGCATCCTCGTGCCAATCGGCGTCGAAAGCGACGCGCGCATGGCGGCCGAACGTTTCCACGTCGCGGCGCAAGGACGTGATTTCGTATTTCGAATGGCCCGACAACGCCGTGACCGTGCCGTGCTCGATGCCCGTCGGGATCGCGCGCAATTTCGCGGCGGCGAGTTTGGCGATTGTCGCTTCGGGTGGATAGGGCACGCCGATATCGATGTCGGCGGGCGCCGCCCCGATCAACGCGTCGCGCACGCAACCGCCGACGAAGCGCGCCTCGGGCCCCAGGGCCGCCAGCACGGCGCGCGCGGGCGCGTCGTTGGCCCAAGGGGGCAGCTTGTCGAGCGTCGATTCCATAATAGGCCGAGTTTAGACGTCTTCGGCGGCGTGCGCCTTCAGATCGTCGAGCGCGCAAATATCCAGCGTGGCGACATGCGTCGCGCGCAAATTCACTTTCGGCGCCTTGCCGGCGAGCAATGCCTCCTGCCAGCGCGCGGCGCACAGGCACCATTGATCGCCGGGCTTCAGGCCGGGAAAGCCGTATTGCGGCATCGGCGTCGACAAATCGTTGCCGCGCGATTTGGAGAATTCGAGGAATTCGGCCGTCATCACCGCGCACACCGTATGGACGCCGCGATCCGTGGGCCCGGTGTTGCAGCAGCCGTCGCGGAAGAAGCCGGTCAATGGCGCATGACTGCAATCGGCGAGCGGCAGGCCCAGCACGTTCTTGGCCCGCTTGGGTCCGCCGCCGCCACGCTCGTCGCGTTCGCCGTCCATCGCTTCGCTCCGTCAGGGCCGTTCGATATGGCCGGGCACGATGCGCCCGTCCTCGATGCGCGCGGGCACGTATTGCCCGTCGTATTTGTCGCCGCCTCGCAGCAATGCGAACCCCGCCGTCGCGATCAGCACGAGGCCGAGCCCTGCACCCGCCAGCCACACCAGCGGCGCTTCCGCCCAAGTCGGCGCTTCGCCGCGCCCGAGTTTTTCCGCGCGCCGTTGTTCGACCGACAGCCACGCCGCATAGACGACAAACGGCAGGATCAAGGGCAGGACGATTTGCAGCAGAATCCGCGTCATTCGCGCGCCGCCGATCCCGGCGGTTGGGGCACCGCCGCTTCGCCGGTCAATGCTTCGTAGAGATTCACAAGCATGCCGGCGGTCGCTCCCCAAATGTAACGATCGCGATAGGGTAGCACCCAAAAATGCCGTTCGACGCCCTGAAAAATCCGCGAATGCCGCTCGTGATTGCGCGCGTTCAGCGCATATTCCAACGGCATTTCGAAGATGTCGGCGACTTCGAATTCGTCGGGCACCAGATCGAAAGGCGGCGTGACGATCCCGACGACCGGCGTCACCTCGTAGGCGGTGCGCGTTTGATAAGTGTCGAGACGGCCGACGATTTCGATGCGTTCGCGCGCAAGGCCGATTTCCTCCTCGGTCTCGCGCAAGGCGGCGGCGATCGCGTCGCTATCCTCGGCGTCCACACGTCCGCCGGGAAAACTCACCTGGCCCGCGTGATCGTGCAAATGCGCGGTTCGCTGGGTCAGCAGAACCGACAAACCTTGCGGCCGCGCAATCAGCGGAACGAGCACCGCCGCCGGCCGCAAGGGCTTGTGGGGTTCCGGCCCCAAGCCGGGATTGCCGTCGTGATCGCCGCGAATACGGACGCCCGCCCGGCGAATGCCGGGTTCGGTCTGCGCAAGCCGCGCGCGAATCCAATCGGACGAAATACTCATATCGCCGGCCCTAACTCAAAGAACGTGCCCTGGCTCCACACGCCCAAGCCCCCGCCGGGCGCTTCGACCGCGCGTTCGACCAAACGATAGAACGGGGCGCGGGCGATTCGCGCCTCCAATCCGCGCGCCATCATCACATAAGGAATGCGCGCGCCATCCGGCGTCTCGGCGACGCGCAACGGATGCTCGGGGCCCAATGCCACGGTTTCGTCCAAATTTGTACGCAAGGTGACGATCTGCGAAGCGCCCTCGCCCGCGAAATCGACGTCGATGGCGACGAAGGGCGCGTCGGCCACGTCGATCGTGCCGCGTTCATAGGGGGTAACCAGCCAATAGGACCCGTCCGCTTCGCGCCGCAACACGCGGGCGAACAGCTTAACCAAGCCCGGCCGCCCGATCGGCGTACCACGATGAAACCACGTGCCGTCGCGCGCGATCGACAGGCCGAAATCGCCGCAGCTTTCCGCCGGATACGCCGCGAGTCCCGCAAGCGCTGTGGATATCTGGGGGTTGGGCTCGTCTGGCATGGGTTTCGCTCTAGATAACTATATACGCCCGAACCAATCTTAAACCGCCGAAACGACAGGAGATATAGCCGCCCACACGCCGAAACCCAGTGGTGTTGGACTCTCCCCCGCCGCATCGCCAAACTCGTTGTAAGGGACAGGTTTTGCCATCGTTGCCGAGAAAGGTTGAACGCTCGTGAACGCTCCCGTCGCACCCCCCGCGCTTTCCGAAGACCCCGATAAATTGCTGGCCGAGCTCGAAGCGCTCGGCGCCTCGCTCGCCAAAGTCCGCGAAGGTATTGGCCGCGTCATTTTCGGCCAGAAGGACGTTATCGATCAAACGCTGGTCACGCTGCTGGCCGGCGGCCATGTGTTGCTGATCGGCGTGCCCGGCCTCGCCAAGACGAAGCTGGTCGATACGCTGGGCACCGTGCTCGGCCTCGACACCAAGCGCGTCCAATGCACGCCCGACCTGATGCCCGCCGACATCATCGGGTCGGAAGTGCTGGAGGAAAGCGACAGCGGCAAGCGCGAATTCCGGTTCCTGAAAGGCCCGGTCTTCGCGCAGTTGCTGATGGCCGACGAAATCAACCGTGCCAGCCCCCGCACCCAATCGGCGCTGCTGCAATCGATGCAGGAACATCGCGTGTCGGTCGGCGGCGTCTATCACCAATTGCCCGATCCGTTCCACGTGCTGGCGACGCAAAACCCGCTGGAACAGGAAGGCACCTATCCGCTGCCCGAAGCGCAGCTCGACCGCTTCCTGCTGCAAGTCGACGTCGACTACCCGGATTTGGACGCCGAGCGGCGCATGCTGATCGCGACGACGGGCGTGGACAACGAAAAGCCCAAACAGGCGCTGACCGCCGCCGAGCTCAAATCCGCGCAGACTTTGATCCGCCGCGTGCCGGTCGGCGAATCGGTGGTCGAGGCGATCCTCAAACTCGTGCGTTCGGGCCGCCCGGCCGAAACGAACGTGGACGAGGTGATGAAGCACGTGATCTGGGGCCCCGGCCCGCGCGCGAGCCAGGCCTTGATGCTGGCCGCGCGTGCGCGCGCCGTGCTCGACGGGCGCTTGTCGCCGTCGGTCGACGACGTGGTGGCGCTGGCGGGCCCCGTGCTGCGCCATCGCATGGCGCTGTCCTTCGCCGCGCGCGCGGAAGGCATCACCATCGACAACATCATCGAGCGGCTGGTGGCGCCCCTCGCGTGAGCGCTTCGGCGGCGACGCAAAGCAGCCCGGTAATGGACACGGCCACGCGCACGCGTTTGGCCGCCGAGCAGCTCGCGAGCAAATTGCCCGCGTTGCTGGCCGCGGCCGACCGCGTCGCGTCCACGGTCGCGCAAGGCGTGCACGGGCGCCGGCGTGCGGGCCAAGGCGAAACCTTCTGGCAGTTCCGCCGCTACATGCCCGGCGACACGATCGACCGCATCGATTGGCGCCAGACCGCCAAATCGGCGCATGTCTATGTCCGCGAGACCGAATGGGAAGCGGCACAGACCGTTTATCTGTGGCTCGACCGTTCGCCGTCGATGGATTGGGCCTCGGATAAGCGCCTGCCGCGCAAGCAGGAGCGCGCGGAATTGCTGCTGCTCGCCTTGGCCGCGTTGCTGGCGCGCGGCGGCGAGCGCGTGGCGCTGCTGGGCACGGGTGCGCCGCCCGCCCACGGCAAATTCGCGGTCAATCGCCTGGCCGAATTGATGCTGACCTTGCCGCAAGTCTCGGGCGGCTTGCCGCGCACGCAGCGTTTGCCGCGCCATGCGGGCTGCGCGTTGTTCGGCGATTTCCTCGCCCCGCTCGACGAGATCAACGCGCGCGTCAAATCGATCGCGGGGGCCGGCGTGCGCGGGCATCTCGTGCACATCATCGATCCGGCCGAAGCGGGCTTGCCCTATTCGGGCCGCACGCGCTTCGAAGGTTTGGAGGACGACGGCGCGCTGCTGGTCAGCCGCGTGGAATCCGTGCGCGAGGATTATCTCGCCGCGTTCGAAAGCCATGTCGCGGGCTTGCGCGATCTCGCGCGCGGCTATGGCTGGGTCTATCACCAGCATCGCACCGATCGCGGCCCCGAATTGCCGCTGATGTCGCTGTGGCTGGCCTTGGCGGAGGGGCCGGGACGATGAGCTTCTTCGCCGCCTTCGCCTTCCTGTCGCCGTGGTGGCTGCTGGTCCTGTCGGGCCTGCCCGTGCTGTGGTGGCTGCTGCGCGTGACACCGCCGGCCCCGCGCCGCGCCGCCTTCCCGGCGATCGCGTTGCTGCTGCGCTTGAAGCCGAAGGAGGAGACGCCTGCCCAGACGCCGTGGTGGCTGCTGCTGCTGCGCTTGCTGATTGCGGCGCTGATCATCCTGGCGCTGGCCCAGCCGGTCATCAATCCGGCGGCGCGTCTGGGGGCGAGCGGCCCGGTGATGATCGTCGTCGACGATAATTGGGCGGCGGCCGCGAATTGGGCCGGGCGGCGCACGGTCATCGACCAGATTCTCGACCGCGCGGAACGCGAAGCGCGTGCGGTGACGGTGCTCAGTACGTCGCCCAATTTGTCGGGCGAAGCGCCGCGCCTCAGCCGTTTGGCGACCGTACAGGAAACGCGCTCGTTGCTCGGCGCGTTGGAGCCGAAACCCTGGCAAGCCGATCGCGCGGCGGCGCTCGCCGCCCTCGACGCGAATGCGCCCGCCCAAGCCGCGGCGATCTATTATCTGGGCGACGGGCTGGAAGACCCGAACACCAATCCGCTGGTCGAGCGCCTGCAGCGCATCGGCCCCGTCACCTATATCGCCGACCCGCCCGAGCGCCGCGCGCAGCTGATTCTGCCGCCGTCGTCGGAAGCGCAAGCAATCGCGGTCACCGTGGCGCGCCCCGATAGCGGCGGCACGGTCGATAGCGCCGTCGTGGCGCGCGGCGACGACGGCCGCTTGTTGGCGCGCGAGCGTTTGCTGTTCGAAGCGGGTGCGGCGCAAGCCACCGCCCGCTTGTCGATCCCCGCCGAATTGCGAAATCGCATCTCGCGCATCGAAGTGGAAGGCCAAGCGACGGCCGGATCGATCGCGCTGATCGACGAGCGTTGGCGCCGCCGGCCGGTCGGCATCGTCGCCTCGGGCGGGCAGGAAAAGCAGAACCAGCCGCTGCTCGCCGATCAATTCTATCTGGAGCGCGCGTTGCAGCCCTTCGCCGAAGTGCGCGCGGGCGAATTGACCGATCTGCTCCAGCGCGAAATCGCGGTGCTGCTGCTCGCCGATTTGGGCCGCCTGTCGGACGCCGAGCGCGCGCAGCTCGAACCCTGGATGCGGCGCGGCGGCGTGGTCGTGCGCTTCGCGGGGCCGCGCATCGTCGAAGCGGACGACGATTTCGTGCCGGTACCCTTGCGCCTGGGCGGCCGCGCTTTCGGCGGTGCCATGACCTGGGATCAGCCTTTGGGCCTCGCCCCCTTCGATGCGGACTCCGCCTTCGCGGGGCTGGAAGTCCCCGACGATATCCGCGTGCGCCGCCAGGTGCTGGCCGAACCGTCGCTCGACCTCGCGCAAAAAACCTGGGCGCGTTTGACCGACGGCACGCCGCTGGTGACGGCGGACAAGCGCGGCGAAGGTTGGCTGGTCATGATCCACGTCACCGCCTCGCCCGAATGGTCGAATCTGCCGCTCGCCGGGCTTTACGTCGAAATGCTGCGCCGTCTGCTGGGCCTTTCCCAAGGGATCGCGGGCGACGCGGGCGGCGACGCGGTGCTTGCACCCGTGGCCACGCTCGACGCGTTCGGCCGATTGGTGTCGCCCTTCCCCGCCGCGACAGGCGTGCAAGCCAAAGCGCTGGCCACGCAAGCCGCGTCGGCGCGCACGCCGCCGGGCCATTACGGCACCGACACCGCGCGCCGCGCGCTGAACCTGTCGCAAGGCATGCAAGCGCCGGTCGCGTTGCGCGGCTTGCCGATCGGCGTGGCGCGCGCCGATTACGCGCCCGCGCGCGAGGTCGATTTCAAGCCGCCTTTGCTGATCGCGGCGTTCCTGCTGGTCGTCGGCGATCTGCTGATCGCGCTGTTCCTGCGCGGGCTTTTGAATTTCCGCGGCATGAAGCGCGCCGCCGGCGCCGCGCTCGTCGCGGCTTTCGCGCTGCATGCGGCGAACGCCGACGCGCAAACCCGTCCGGCGGCGCCGCAAATTCCGTTCGACGAACGCACGGGGCTGGAGAACGCGTTGTTCACGCGCTTCGCCTATGTGACGACGGGGCGCGACGAAATCGACAACGTAAGCCGCGCCGGTCTGTCGGGACTGGGCGTGGTGCTGGCCCGGCGCACGGCGGTCGACGCCGCCCCGCCGATGGGCGTGGACGTGGAGCGCGACGAGCTCAGCTTCTATCCGCTGCTCTATTGGCCCGTCGTCGCACAAGTGCCGCGCCCCAGCGATCAAGCGCTGCAACGCGTGAAGCGCTTCCTGGCCGACGGCGGCATGATCCTGTTCGACACGCGCGAGGCCGATTTCATCGGCCCGGCCGGCAACGGTCCGGCCGCGCAGCGTTTGCGCGAAATCCTGCGCCCGCTGGATCTGCCCCGCTTGGGCCGCATCACGCCCGCGCACGTGCTGACCAAGGCGTTTTATCTGCTGCAGGAGTTTCCCGGTCGCGTGACGGGGGCCCCCGTCTGGGTCGAGGCGCCCGACGCGACCGAGAACGACGGCGTTTCCAGCGTCATCATCGGCGCCAATGATTGGGCGTCGGCCTGGGCGCTGGACGGCAACGGCCGCGCGATGTTCGCCGCCGTGCCGGGCGGCGAGGGCCAACGCGAATTGGCCGTGCGCTTCGGCGTCAATCTGGTGATGTACGCGCTGACCGGCAATTACAAAGCCGATCAGGTGCATGTCGACGCGATCCTGGATCGCATGCGCCGATGACCGAATATTCGATCGCCTTCGCGCCGCTGATCCCCGCCTGGGCGCTGGCGCTGCTGGCGCTGATCGCGCTGCCCATCGTCGGCTATGCGCTGTTCGCCAAGGCGCGCGGGGCCGGGTGGCGCTTGGCGGCGCTGGCGGGCTTGCTGCTCGCACTCGCCAATCCGCTGGCGGTGATCGAACAACGCCAATCGCTGCCCGACGTGGCGCTGGTGGTGGTCGACGAATCCGCGTCGATGCGCATCGGCGAACGCGCCGAGCGGGCGGAACGGGCGGCGAATGCGTTGCGCGACCGATTGGGCCGCGAGCGCGATATGGAAGTGCGCGTGGTGCGCGCGGGCGCCGGCGGCGTGGGAACGGACGGCACGCGGCTGTTCGATTCGGTCGAACGCGCGGTCGCCGACGTGCCGCGCGGACGCATCGCGGGCGTGGCGGTCGTCACCGACGGCCAAGTCCACGACGCGCCCAAGGGCACGTCCGAGGAAATCCAGCGCCTGAATTTGCCGGGCCCGATCCACACGCTGCTGGCCGGCAACCGCAACGAAGTCGATCGGCGCCTGGTGATCGACGAGGCGCCCGCCTTCGCCATCGTCGCCAAGCAGCAATTCCTGACCATCCGCGTCGAGGAAGGCGAGCCCCCGCGCCCCGGCGCGGCGCGCCAGATGGCGCGCGTCGAGATCAAGCGCGACGGCGTTCCCTTCCGCACGGTGCAAGCGCCGGTGGGCGAGCCCGCGCAGGTCGAGTTCCAGATCGACAAGCCCGGCACCACGATCTTCGAGTTGGAGGTCGAGCCCGGTTCGCGCGAATTGACGCTGGAGAACAACCGCCAGGTCGTCGTGGTCAACGGCGTGCGCGATCGCATGCGCGTGCTGCTGGTCACCGGCGAGCCGCATTCGGGCGAGCGCACCTGGCGCAACCTGCTGAAGTCGGACCCTGCCGTCGATCTCGTCCACTTCACCATTCTGCGCCCGCCCGAGGCGCAGGATTTCACGCCGGTAAGCGAGCTGTCGCTGATCGCCTTCCCGATCCGCGAATTGTTCGAGGTGAAGCTGCGCGAGTTCGACCTTGTGATCTTCGATCGCTATCGGCGGCGCGACGTGCTGGCGCAGGTCTATCTCGACAATATCGTGCGCTATGTGCGCGGCGGCGGCGCGTTGCTGATCGCCGTCGGTCCGAATTTCTCGTCGCCCAGCTCGCTGTTCAACTCACCGCTGGGCCAGATCATGCCCGGCATCCCGACGGGCCAGACTTTCGAGCAAGCCTATCTGCCCGGCCTGTCGCCGGTCGGGCGGCGCCATCCGGTGACGGCCGATCTGCCCGGCGGTGCCGGCACCACGCCCGAATGGGGCCGCTGGTTCCGCCATGTCGATACCGAGCCGCGTCGCGGCCAAGTGCTGATGAACGGCGTCGCCGACCGGCCGCTGCTGCTGCTCGATCGCGTGGGCGAAGGCCGCGTGGCGCAGATGATGAGCGACAATATCTGGCTGTGGGCGCGCGGCTACGACGGCGGCGGGCCGCATGCCGAGCTGCTGCGCCGCGTCGCGCACTGGCTGATGAAGGAGCCCGAGCTCGAGGAAAACGATCTGAAGGCGCGCGTGCGCGGCAACCGGGTCGAGGTCGAGCGCCGTGCGATCGATCCCGTCTCGACGCCCGTGCGCGTGCAAGGGCCCGACGATTTCGCGGCCGAACTGCGCCTGACCGATTCGCGCGGCGGACGGCAGACGGCGGTGTTCGTCGCGGAGAAGCCCGGTCTTTATCGCCTGACCGACGGCGAGCGGTCGACGCTGGCGGCCGTCGGCGCGGTCAATCCCACCGAAACCGCCGACGTGCGCACGACCGACAAATCGATGCGGCCCGTTGCCGAGGCAAGCGGCGGTCAGATCGCTTGGCTGCAAGACGGCGTGCCGGAACTGCGCCGCGTGCGGCCCGGCCGCGACATGGGCGGGCAGATTTCGGCAACGCGCAGCTGGCTCGGCTTCCGCGCCAACGGCGATTACGTCGTGGCCGGTGTGGCGCAAACGCCGCTGATGCCGGGCTTGCTCACGTTCCTGGCCGCGTTGACGCTGCTGCTGATCGCTTGGCGGCGCGAAGGGCGCTAATTCACGCGACCACTTTGCCGGATTCGAGCGACGTCGCGGGCGGCGCCTTGGCGGCCGCGCACAGGCGTTCGATTTCGCGCGCGGGCAGCGGCCGGAAATAATGGAAGCCCTGGCCCAGCACGCAGCCGAGATCCAGCAGTAGCTTCGACTGGCTTTCGCGCTCGATCCCTTCCGCGACCATGCGCAGGCCCAGCGCCTTCGCAAGGCCGATGATGACGCGCACGATCTCGAAGCTGTTGGGATCGACGTCCATCTCGCCCACGAAGCTGCGGTCGATTTTGAGCTTGGCGAAGGGCAGCGAGGGCAGCAGCGACAGCGACGACTGGCCGGTGCCGAAATCGTCGATGGCGAGCGTGGCGCCGAGTGTGACGACCGCGTCGAGCAGTTTGCGCGCCGCCGCCGGATTGTCGACGACCGCGCTTTCGGTGAGTTCGAGTTCGAGATGGCAGGGTTCGAGCCCGGCCGCCGCCAGCGTCGAGGCGACGAGGGCGGGCATATCCTCGCGCGCAAGCTGGCGCGCGGAGACGTTCACCGCGACATAGTCGGGCGCGGCGGCGCCGTATTCGCGCCGCCAGCGCGCCATCTGCAGGCAGGCTTGCGTCAGCACATGGCGGCCGATGGGCATGATCAATCCCGATTGCTCGGCGATCGGGATGAACACGCCCGGCGGCACGGCGAACTTCCCGGCCCGATTCCAGCGCAGCAGCGCTTCCACGCCGCGCATGCGCCCGCCGTCGAGATCGACGATCGGCTGGTAGACGATTTCGAATTCGTTCTTGTCCACGGCCTCGCGCAAGGCGAGTTCCATTTCCAGCAAGCCCAGCGCGTCGCCGTGGCGCGCCGGTTCGAAAATCTCGATCCGGCCGCCGCCGCCGGTCTTGGCGCGATGCAAGGCGACGTCGGCGTTGGAGACGAGGGTGGGCGCGCGGGGGGCGATCCCCGGATCGGCGAAGGCAAGGCCGACGGAGGCGCCCACCGCCAATTGTCGGCCGGGCAGCGAACCGCCCAACGAGAATCCGCCTTTGAACGCATCGAGCGCCGCCTCGGCCAGAATCGCCGCCTCGGATTTTCGGCTGCATTCGACCAGGAAACCGAATTCGTCGCCGCCCAAGCGCGCGAGCGCGTAGCCCGCCCCCAATGCTTCCTCCAGGCGGCGCGCGACGGCGATCAGCAATTCGTCGCCCGCGTGATAGCCGAGCGAATCGTTGATCACCTTGAATCGATCGACGTCGAGACACACGACCGCGATCTCGCTGGTCGAGCCGTGGACGCGCCGGCGCAGCAGCGCCTGTTCGACCTGTTCGAGGAACAAGGCGCGCGCGGGCAGGCCGGTCAATTGATCGCGCAATGTGCGTTCGACCAGTTGGCGTTCGACGGCGGCCTGATCGGTCAGGTCGCGCAGCGTGATCAGGAAATAGGGCGACGCGGCGCCGACCGAAACATAGGCGGGGAACGCGCGCCCATCCTTGGACAGCGCATGCGCTTCGAACTGCGCCGCGGCTTCGCCGGTCACGTTCCAAATGTCGGGCATCGCGTCGGCATTGGGCACGAGCTCGGCCAGCGACTGACCGGCCGGATCGCCGCCGAGCAAACGCTTCGCCATGCGATTGGCCGCGAGCACGCGACGCTCCGCGTTCAGCACCAGCACCGCTTCGGGCAAGCGATCGATCAAACGTATTTCGATTTCAGTCGGATCCGGCACGTGGGGTGGGCTTTCTGGGCAATGCTCCAGCAATCCTTATCCCGCCCGACGACATAAGAAAGCGTTAAACGCGCGCACGCGTAACAAGACGGATTTATGTAGCGCCCTGCATCGCTTGCCGGGCGATTTGTACAATCAATTTTGCGAAACTTGAATCGTCGGCGCGGTCGATCCGGCGCATCCAGCCATGCACGCCGGTAACCGGTCCGTTGGGGCCGCACAGCACGGCATGGATATTCGTGTTCTTCGGATCGGCTTCGAATCGCAAGGACTTGCCCGCGCAGACGCCGTAAAAATCGGGCTGGCGGACGACGCGCGCTTCGAACACGAATACCAGACGGAACGGATTGGCGGTGCGCGCCGCATCGGTTTCGAATTTGAGCCAAGGATCGGAAAAATTGTCGCGAAGAATTGCGGCGGCGCGCGCGGCGAGCGCGTCGGGCGTTTCGCCATAGGCGCCGCCCATCGCGCCGACATGGAGCGCACCGTCGCGCGACCCGGCCTGCAACGCCTGCCAGGAATCCGCGCCGGTGCGGAACACGACTTGGCTCGTCGGCCGATCGCCGCAGCCCAGCAAGCCCAGAATCGACGCGAGCAATCCCATGCGCAACGCCCCCCGGCGGAACCCCGCGATCATCCGAGCTTCACCGCCGTGCCGTTGGCCGCGACCATCAACATCGTTCCGCCCACGCTTTGGTAATCGAGATCGACGCCGATCACGGCGTCCGCCCCCATCTTGGCCGCCTTCTCGGTCAATTCCTCGACCGCTTCGCGCCGCGCGTCGGCGAGAACTTTTTCGTAGCTGCCCGCGCGTCCGCCGACCCAGTCGCGCACCGAAGCGAAGAAGTCGCGGATCGCGTTCGATCCCATGACGACGTCGGCCGACACGATACCCAGATAGGCGACAACGCGCTTGCCTTCGACGCCGTCGGTGGTGGTGACGATCATGGGCATGTTCTCCTATGCGAAAAAATCGACGTTGCGCTGACCGACGGCGAAAAGCTTGGCGCGCGTTTCGGCCTGCTCGCGGGCGATCCGCGAATCGTCGCGCGCGACATATTCGGCCTTGGCGCGCGCTTCGAGCGATTCGGCCGTGATCGGCGGACCGGAATCGGGACGCTGCGCCGTGCGCACATCGGCGCTAGGGCGCGCCTTCGTGGCGACTTGGGCGCTCGCGGGGAGCGGCGGGGCACTGGAAACGGAACCGGCCATAACGCTCCGAAACTAGCCCAACGGCGCGGGCCAAGCTACTCCGCCGCGCGCTCGGCGGCACCCACATGCCGCGCGATCGTCTCCAGCAGCGCGGCTTTGCGATAGGGCTTGGACAGGAAGTCGTTCATGCCCGCCGCCCGGCATTCGTCGGCATGGCTTTGGAATGCATTGGCGGTCAGCGCGACGATCGGCACCGCGCCCGCCGGGCCCGGCAAAGCGCGGATCGCGCGCGCGGCGGCAAGTCCGTCCATCTCGGGCATATGGATATCCATGAGGACGAGGTCGTAGGGCTTGGCGCGCACCGCCGCGACGGCCTGCGACCCGTTGTCGGCGACGTCGGCGGAAATGCCAACGGTTTCGAGCATCGAGATCGCGACGAGGCGGTTGGTAAGGTTGTCTTCCGCCAGCAGCACGCGCAGCGCCGGCCCCGAAGCCGCGCGCCGGCGCAGAATTTCCGCGGCTTGGCTGGCTTCGGCGGCCCCCGCCGCGTGCGCGACCTGCGCGCCCGACGCCGCGTCGAACGGCAATTCGACGCGGAAGGTCGATCCTTCGCCCGTGGCGCTCGCGACCGAAATGCGCCCGTCCATATGTTCGACGAGGCGCTTGGAAATCGCGAGCCCCAGCCCCGTGCCGCCGTAGCGGCGCGTGATCGAGCTGTCGAGCTGGCTGAATTCGCGGAACAACTCGCCCAAACGATCGGGCGCGATGCCGATGCCGGTATCGCGGATTTCGAACACCAGATTCGAACGGCCGTCGCCGGCGGGGCCCGAACCCGACAGCGACAACGCGACGCGCCCCGCCTCGGTGAACTTGACCGCGTTGCCCAGTAGATTCAGCAGCACCTGACGCAAACGGCCGGGATCGCCCTTCACGATTTCCGGCGTGCGCGGATCGGCGTGGAAATCGAGCGTCAATCCCTTCGCCTTCGCGCGCGGGGCGACGACGTCGAGCGCCCCTTGCGCCAGCGCGCGCGGATCGAAGGGCAGTTTTTCCAGATCCATCCGCCCGGCCTCGAGCTTCGACAGATCGAGGATGTCGTCGATGATATGCAGCAGCGATTCGCCCGAATCGCGGATCGTTTCGACCGCGCGGCGCTGGCGCTCGGTCAGCGTCGCGTCGAGCAGCAGCGCGGTCATGCCGATAACGCCGTTCATCGGCGTGCGGATTTCGTGGCTCATCGAAGCGAGGAAATCCGACTTCGCGCGGTTCGCTTTTTCCGCCGCCTCGCGCGCGCGCTCGGCTTCGTCGCGCGCGGCGGCCAAGCGCCGTTCGGACATGACCTGCGCCGTCACGATACGCCCGGCCCCGCGATAGCCGGCGAAGCGGTTCTCGTCGTCGAACACCGGAATGCCGGAAACCGAAACCCATTCGCGGGCACCCGAGCCCGTGTCGATCGAATGGACGAAATCGCGGAACGGCCGGTTGGCGGCGAGCGTCGCCGCGTGCTCGCCCAGCGCGTCGCGCGTCGTGGCGGGATCGTCGGCGACGATATCGAGCATCGTGCGGCCCAGCGTGCGCGACAGATCGAGCCCCAGTTTGCCGCGCGGATCGGAGACGAACGAGAAGCGGTGCTCGGAGTCGGTCTCCCAGAACCAATCGGACGTGACCTGCGCGAAGTCGCGGAAGCGGATCTCGTTGTCGGCGAGCAGTTTCAGCGTGCGCCTTGCCGCCGTCACGTCGCGATAGGTCGCAACACACCCGCCTTCGACCGTGGCGCGTTGCGTGCCTTCGACCACGCGCCCGCCTTTGAAACGGATTTCGTAGGGCACGCCCGCCAAGCGGCGGCGGCGGTCGGCGACGGCGAGCCACGATTCGACACTGCCCATGTCCTCGAGCTCGCCCATCTCGTGGTCGAGGCGCAGCAGCGTCTCGTGCGACATGCCCGGCTCAAGCCTGCCTTTGAGGTAGGGGAACATCTCCTCGAAGCGCTGGTTCCAGACGATCAGGCGGCGCTGGGCGTCGTAGAGCGCGAAGCCTTCGCCCATCGCGGCGATGCCGTCGCGGAACCGGCGCTCGGCCAAGGCGGCGGTCAGCAACGCCGCGCGCTGATCGGTCACGTCGCGCGCGATCGCGACGAGCGCGCCTTCGCGCGCGGGCGTTTCCACCAATTGCAGCCAGGTGCCGCCGGCCGCCGACAATTCGAAAACCTGGCCGAGGCGCTCGCGGCGCGAAAGCCGCGCGGCGACAAATTCCGCGCGCTGGGTTTCGTCGAAGCCATAGCCGGGCCATTCGGCGGCCCAGCCGACGATTTCGGCGTAGGGCGTGCCTTCGCGCAACCGGCCGCGGATATAGGGGAAGATGTCCTCGTAGCGGCGGTTCCACACAACGAGCCGATCTTGCGCGTCGTAGAGCGCGAAACCGTCGCTCATGCTTTCAATGCCGTCGCGGAAGCGCTGCTCGCTGGCGGCGAGCGCTTCGAGCGCCATCTTCTCCGCCGTCACGTCGAGGAGCAGCCCGTCCCACACGATCGTGCCGTCGTCGCGGCGCGTGGGTGTCGCGTGGCCGCGCACCCAGCGCGACTGGCCGAAACCCTTGGGCTCGACGCGGAACTCGATGATCCATTCGGTGCCGCGCGCGGTCGCTTCCGAGATCGAACGGCGCACCCGCGGCAGATCCTCGCGCGCCACGACCGAGAACAGCACGCGCGCCGAGCGCATCGCCGCCTCGGCCTCGATGCCCAGCAGGTCGAGCGCGCGGCCGGACATATAAGGGAAGGAGATCGTGCCGTCGGCGGTGCGCGTCAGGCGGTACAGCACGCCCGGAACGAACGCCGATAATTCGGCGAGCTGGCGGGCCTGCGATTCGATGCGTTCGCGCTGGGCGGCTTCTTCCGTCACGTCGCGCGCGGCGCCGCGATAGCCGCCGAACTTGCCGACGGCGTCGAAGACCGGCATCCCCGAAAACGAAATCAGCATCGTCGTGCCGTCGCGTCGCGCCAGCGCGCGCACCACGTTGCGGAAGGGCTTGCGCGCCAGTGCGGCGTCGCGCATCAGGTCGCGCGCGGCGCCGGGCAAGGGGGCCGCGATCGCCAGGCCGGGCTTGCCCAGATGCGCCGCGATGTCGATGCCGTAGTCGCGCGCGTTGTCCGAGATATAGGCGACCCGTCCTTGCGCGTCGGTCGCCCAGAACCAATCGGAGGAGGACGAAGCGAAATCGCGGAATCGCGCCTCGCCTTCCGCAAGCCGCGCTTGCGTGGCCGTCAAGCCCGCGATCGCGCGCAGCAGCAAACCGCCCAGCAGCAGAATGAACGCGCTCGCCGACAGCGCGAGCCATGTCGCCTCGCGCCGCGCGGGCAGCGTCTGGGCGATCGCGTGATCGAGATCGACCGAGAAATGCGCGACAAGATCGGCGCCGGAAATGCGCTGCCACGCGGTCTGGCGGCGCACGCCATCGATGGCGCCCTTCACTTCGCCCACCGCGAAGCCGTTGCGCACCGCTTCCCGGAACACGCGCGAGGCGGAGATGTCCTGGCCGAAGCTGAACCGGCCTTCGGAGTCGATGCGCCCGCGCACGATACCGTCCACGCCCGCCACATTCGCGGTCGAACCCGGTTTCAGCGCCGTGCGATCGATCGGCCGTACGAAGGTCTCGGGCGTCAGCTCGACGATGACGGTGCCGATCCGCACGCCCTTGTCGTCGAGCATCCGGCGCGCGACGGGCACGCGCGGGTCGCCGTCCACGCCGGCCGCCGGCGGGCCGACATGAAGCGGGTCGCCTTGCGCTTGCGCCAGCGCCTTGACGCTCGGGCGATCCGACAAATCCCGCCCGCGCGCGTCGGGCAATTCCGATATCGCAATTACCTTGCCGTCCGCGTCCAAAGCGACGATATCGAAAATTCCGCCCGGCCCATCGGCGTAACCCGCGAGCACGCGGTCGAGATCGACCGCATCGCCTTCGCGGCGCAGCGCGCCGCGCGTCGCGCGCACGGCGGCGTCGGCGACGGCGATGGTGCGCTCGATACTGGCCGCGTAGAGCCGCACGGCGCGCTCGGCCTCGGCGGCGGCGTCTTCGGCCGCGCGCTGGATCGCGTGGTCGGCGTACCATTCGCGGATCGTCCAGGTTCCGGCCAGTGCCGCCAGACACACGCCGGTCACCGCCGCCATCAAGCGGCGCGGCCGGGCTACGGCAAGTCGGGGCGGCTGGGGGGACGGTTCCATCGCGACCCCAAGGATAACGCGAAAAGTTCCTGTCGCCAGACATTCGCTGGCTTTCCCGCGCTTTACAGTGGACCGGTCGGCGAATAGGGTCCGCCGCGGAAACCGAAGGGGAGGATTGTCGAGATGGCCGCCAAGTATTTGCCGATGCGCGAGATTATGGCCCAGGGCGCGGTCATGCCGATTTTGACGGTCGCCGATCCGGTTTCGGCCGGGGAGATCGCCAAGGCGCTGGTCGCGGGCGGCATCAAGGTCTTCGAGATCACGTTGCGCACGCCCGCCGCGCTGAAGGGGCTGGAAGCGATGCGCGCGGCCGCCCCCGAAGCGATCATCGGGGCGGGCACGATCCTTAACGCCACCGACCTGCATCGCGCGATGGGGGCCGGCGCGCAGTTCGGCGTGTCGCCGGGCATGACGCCGGAATTGCTCAAGGCCGTGCGGCAGGCGAATTTCCCGTTCCTGCCGGGCGTCGAAACGACCAGCGAGGCGATGCTCGCGCGCGAAATGGGCTTCAAGGAATTGAAGCTGTTCCCGGCCAATGTGATCGGCGCGATCGCGTGGCTGGCGGCGATCAAGCCCGTGTTCCCCGATCTCGTCTTCTGCGCGACCGGCGGCGTGAAGCCGGGCGACGTGCTCGCCCATCTGGCACAGCCCAACTGCCTGCAGGTCGGCGGATCGTGGGTGACGCCGGGCGACGCGATCGCCAAGGGCGATTGGAAGGCGATCGAAACGCTGGCGCGGCAAGCCGCGTCGTTCAAGCGCCCCGCATAAACGCTTCGGCTTCCTCGCGCGTGGGGCAACCCAGACGCCCGCCGAATTTCGTGCATTTGAGCGAGGCGGCCGCACAGGCCAAGCGCGCCGCTTGCTCGACGCTGCGCCCTTCGGCGAGGCCCAGCGCCAGCGCGCCATGGAACACGTCGCCCGCCGCCAGCGTGTCGACCGCGTCGATGCGCGGGGCCGGCACGTGGCGCAAGACGCCGTCCTCGATCCAGTAATAACCTTTGGCGCCGCAGCTGGCGCCGACATGCGCATGCGTCTTGCGCGCGACGACGTCGCGCAAGCCCTGCTCCACATCCGCGATGCCGGTATGCACGGCAAGCCCGGCATCGGAGAACACGGCATGCGTGGCGAGCGGCACGAGGGTGGCCAGGATATCGGGCGCGGTCGTTTCGGCATCCAGCATCGCGCGCACGCCGCGCGTTCGCGCGGCCGTCAGCGTGCGGACCGAGCCTTCGATCCAGCGCACATCCGAATGAACGAAATCGGCCTTCGCCAGATCGTCGAGCGGCAGCCAGGCGGGATCGGGGTCGAGACCCGGATCGTGATAGACGATCACGATCCGCTCGCCTTTGGCGTCGACCGTCACGCTGGCATGTGAGGATTTGCCGCCGGGGCATTCGCGGATCGCGCCAATTTCCACGCCGGTTTCGGCGAGTTCGGCCTTCATCGCTTTGCCTTGCGCGTCCGACCCGACGCGCGCCCAAATCGCGGCATGGCCGCCCAGGCGCTGGAAGGCGCAGGCGGCGGAAATCGCCATGCCGTCGGTGACGCGCGCGGCCTGATGGGCCAGCGCCTTGCCCGGTGCTGCCGGGATCGCATCGACGCGGTAGATGGTGGTGAGGCAGGTCGCCCCGACGGAGACGAGTCGTGGAATTGTCATACGCGCGCGACTATAGCCCGAAACGCGCGCATGCTAAGATTTCCGTCGATGCCAGAGACCAAGCCCGACATCGCCGCCGCCCTGAAGAAGCTGATCGCTTTGTGCGAAAAACCGCCGCCGCGCGGTGTCTCGAAACGCCTGGACCGGCTGTTCGAGGAAATCGCCGCGCGCAAGCTGAAGCGCTCGGCCGAGGATATCGGCGATCTGATCTGGGGCATTTGGACCGATCATCCCGACGAAGCCGCCGTCGACACGATGCACGAAGCGATCGGCAAGATCATCGCCAAGGACGGGCGCACCGCGCGCGAATTGCTCGACGACCTGTGTGCGCGCTGGCCGGACTGGGCGGAGGCCTATAACAAGCGCGCCACCCTCGCCTTCATCGAGGAGCGCGACGCCGACGCTGTCGCCGACATTCTGGAAACGCTGGCGCGCGAGCCGCGCCATTACGGCGCACTGGCCGGGTTCGGGCAGATCGCCCTGCGCCAAGGCCAGCCGGCGGCGGCGTTGGCCGCATGGGAGAAAGCGCTGGCGCTGAACCCGCATCTGTCGGATTTGGCGCTGGCCGCCGACGATCTGCGCGAGTTGTTTCAGGCAAGGCCGAACTGACGTTTACACCGCGCGCCGCACCGGTCATCATCGCGGCATGTCCGGGGGAAAACGCGCAGCCGGGATTCATGGCGATGCGGTCGCGAAGATCGCGCGCAAAATCATCCGCGGCCGCATGACGGCCGGTGCGGCTTTGCCCACCGAGCCCGAGATCGGCGCCGAACTGGGTGTCAGCCGCACCGTGGTGCGCGAGGCGATCAAGACGCTCGCCGCCAAGGGCATGGTCGTGACGGGCCCGCGAAAGGGCACGCGCGTGCGGCCCGTCGCCGATTGGAATCTGTTCGATCCCGACGTGGTCGCGTTCCGCGTGGCCGCCGGCGTCGACGCGCGTTTCCTCAACGATCTGCTGGAACTGCGTTTGACGATCGAGCCGATGGCGGCGCGCCTGGCCGCCACGCGCGCCGCGCCGGCCGATCTTGCGCGGATCGAAGCGGCGCTGACCTTGATGGCCGACGCGGTGGACGATAAGGGCCTTCACGTCGCCGCGGATATCGAGTTCCATCAGGCGATCCTGGCGGCCTCGGGCAACCAATTCGTCGCCTCGCTGGCGCCGCTTTTGGGCGCGCTGCTGGATGTGTCGTTCCGCCACACCGTCCGTTCGGCCGAAGCGGCCAACGAGGCGATCGGCTTCCACCGGGCGGTCTTGCGCGCCATCGCGGGCCGCAAACCGGCGGCGGCCGAAAAAGCGCTGCGCTTCCTGATCCACGATGCGCGCAGCGACATCCAGACCGCCCTCAAAAACGGGGAAAATCGAGCCGCGGCCGACGATTAGCCCGACCGCGCGAATGCGCGGGGCGGCCATGCGCGGCTTTCGCTTGCCTTCGGCACGGCAATACCTCATACACGCGCCATCCGCAGACCCAACGTGGATGGCGCCCAGTTGCGCCTGGGGTCGCGGTTTCGATTTTCGGGTCTCGGTTCACTTAGCCCCGGCATTCGCGAGTCCCTTTCAGGGACCATTCCCCGGCGGCTGTTCCACGTCACGCTTCCATCGAAAGACCTGCCCCGCGCGGACGATTCCGCGCGCCGGGCGAACGAGAGTTTTTGTATCTAATGACCGACTTCAACAGTCTCGGCCTGCCCGAATCGATTCTGCGCGCATTGGCCGACCAGAAATACACGACCCCCACGAAGATCCAGGAAGCGGCGATCCCCGCGATCCTCGCCGGCAACGACATCGTCGGCATCGCGCAGACCGGAACGGGCAAGACGGCCGCCTTCGTGCTGCCGCTGCTCGCGCGCCTCGCGACCGAGAACAAGCGCGCGCCCGCGCGCGCCAATCACGTGCTGATCCTGGCGCCGACGCGCGAGCTCGCCTCGCAGATCGAGGATTCGGTCCGCAGCTACGGCGCCTATATCCGCCCGCGCACCGCGGTCGTGGTCGGCGGCGTGTCGCCCGGCGGCCAGATCCGCGCGATGGCGAACGGCCTCGACATTCTGGTGGCCACCCCCGGCCGCCTGCTCGACCATATCAGCACGGGTGCGGCCACGCTCGCGCACACCCAAGCCATTGTGCTCGACGAAGCCGACCAGATGCTCGATCTCGGCTTCATGCCGGCGATCCGCCGCCTGATGGCGATGCTGCCGCGCGAGCGCCAGACGATCCTGCTGTCGGCGACGATGCCGAAGGAAATCCGCCAGCTCGCGTCGAACTTCCTGCGCAACCCGCAGGAAATCGCCGTTGCCCCGGCGTCGAAGCCCATCGAGCGTATCGAGCAAAGCGCCATCGCGCTGGACAACCAAGCCAAGCGCGGCGTGCTCGGCGCCATTCTGCAAGGGCCGGACGTGACGCGCGCGATCGTGTTCACGCGCACCAAGCGCGGTGCGGACCGCGTGTCGAAGTTCCTCGACTTCGCGCGTATCCCTTGCGCCGCCATCCACGGCAACAAAAGCCAGAACCAGCGCGAACGCGCGCTCGACGCGTTCCGCGACGGCCACATCAAGGTGCTGGTCGCGACCGATATCGCCGCGCGCGGCATCGACGTCGACGGCGTGTCGCATGTCATCAACTACGAACTGCCGAACGTGCCCGAGGCTTACGTGCACCGCATCGGCCGCACGGCGCGCGCGGGCAAGTCGGGCATCGCGATCGCGTTGGTGGCGCCGGACGAGCGCGCCTTCCTGCGCGACATCGAACGCCTGACCAAGCTGCAAGTGCCGTTCGTCCAGGCGCCCGAAGGAATCGCGATGCCCGCGATGCCGGAAGGCGCTTCGCTGAACGAGCCGGCCGAGCGCGACCCGCGTTCGTTCCGGGGCGGCCGTCACGGTCATGGTCACGGACATGGGGGCCAGCATCGCAATGGCGGTCAACGCCATCGCGGCGGCCCTCGTCACGGCGAACAGCGCCATGGCGAGCATCGCAACGGCGAACAACGGCACGGCGAGCAACGCCACGCCCAGGGCGAAGCCCGGCCGCAAGAATCGCGCGGCGAACCGGCGCAGGGTCAGCAGCCCCAAGCCCAGCCGGCCCCGCGTCACGAACATCATCGCCGCGCCGATGCCCCCCATGGCCATCAAGGCCACGGCAAGGGCCCGCATCGCGGCGGCCCGAAGCGCGGCAATCATCGCGGCCAAGGCGGCGGCAAGCGCCACGGCGGCGGTCACGGCGGCAATTCCGGCGCGCATGCCGATTTCGTCCGCAGCTTGACCAAGTAATCGGACGGTTGATCCAACCGCCGGACACACGGCACACTCGGCGATCATGACGATCGCCGAGTTCGCCGACCTGGTTGTCACATTCGTCGAGACGAACCGCGCCTGGGCCGCCCCCATCGTGTTCGTCCTCGCTTTCGGCGAATCCCTCGCTTTCCTATCGCTGCTGTTCCCGGCCACGGTGATGCTGGTCGGGATCGGCGCATTGATCGGGGCGACCGATCTCAATTTCTGGCCGATCTGGGCCGCCGCCGCTTTGGGCGCCATCTTCGGCGACTGGATTTCCTATTGGGTCGGCTGGCATTACGGCGACCGCCTCGCCCATGTTTGGCCGTTCACCAAGCAGCCCGAATTGCTGCCGCGCGGCAAACGCTTCTTCGAACGTTTCGGCACGCTCAGCGTTTTCTTCGGCCGCTTCTTCGGGCCGTTGCGCGCCGCCGTGCCCATCGTCGCGGGCACGTGCCGGATGAAATTCTGGCCGTTCCAGGCCGCGAATATCGCCTCGGCGTTCATTTGGGCGACCGGGTTGCTCGCCCCCGGCGCCTTCGGAATCAAATTTCTGTTCGACTGAACTAAGGCAGCGCCGCCAGCAGCACGAACACGGCGAAGATGCCCAGATGCACGGCGCCCTGCAGCACGGTGGTGCGCCCGGTGCCCAGCGTTTGCGTCGACACGAACAGCGTCAAAATCAGCAGCACCATGTGCTCGGGCGGCAGGCCAAGCGTGAGTTCAAGCCCGGTCGCGACCGACAGGACCGCGACGACCGGCACGGTCAGCGAAATACTGGCCAGCGCCGAGCCCAGCACGAGATTGACGGCATTTTGCAGCCGGTTGAGCTGGGCCGCGCGCACCGAGGCGATGCCTTCGGGCAATAGCACGATCGCGGCGATGACCACGCCGATGAACGCCTTGGGCAAGCCTGCGGCGGCGATACCCGATTCGAGCGGGCCGGACAGCGTCTTGGCCAGCAGCACGACCATCGTCAACGACACGGGCAGCAGCACGATACTGGCGAGCGTGACCTTCGCGGGCGGCTTATGCGGCACGCCGGCTTCGGGATCGTCGGCCTCGTCCATGAAATAGTCGCGATGGCGGATCGTCTGGATGAAGATGAACACGCCGTAGATCACGAGGCACACCGCGCCGACGAACAGCAATTGCACCGCGGCATAGGCGCCGGGCGCGCCGTTCAGCGTGTAGTTGGGCAGAACGAGCACGAGGATCGACACGGTCGCCAGCACGGCAAGCGAGGCGGCGGCGGCGTTGAGCTGGAAGGATTGCTCGTGATGGCGCTTGCCGCCGAGCACCAAGCAAAGCCCGATCACGCCGTTGAGCACGATCATCAGGGCGGAGAACACCGTGTCGCGCGCCACGACCTCGCCGCCCGGCCCGGCGGCCAGCATGATCGACACGATCAGCGCCACTTCGATGATCGTGACCGCGACCGCCAGGATGATCGAGCCAAAGGGCTCGCCCACCCGTGCCGCCAGCACCTCGGCATGATGGACGGCGGCGAAGACGCAGGCCCCCAGCAGCACCGCCGCGACGACCAGCACCGGCACGGCGCCGTCCGACACGATCCCGGTCGCCTTCAGGACGATCAGCACCGAAGCGAGCAGCGGCACGACGACGGAGGGGATCGAAACGGTATCGATATTGTGCAGCGCCATGGCGGGGGACCCTTGTTGCGCACGGGGCATGCGCGGCGCCGTGGAATTGATCTGGAATTTGCGGCACGCGCGGTGGATGATCAAGGCGAATAACGCTAAGCGCCCGCACGCAAATCCGAGGAAACGCACTTGCCCCGCATCAAGAATGTAATCGTCACGCCGCTCGCCTTCCGCGACCCGCCGCTGCTCAATGCCGGCGGTCTGCACGAACCCTGGGCCTTACGCTCCGTCATCGAAATGGTGCTCGACGACGGCACGATCGGCCTGTCGGAAACCTATGGCGACGATCCGACGGTCAATCTTCTCGCCGCCTGCGGGAGCGAATTGGCCGGGATCGACGTATTCGACATCAACGCCATGCAAGCGCGCGTACGCGATACGCTGACCCGGCTATCGGCGCCGACTTCCGACGGCTCGCCGCGCACGGCGCTCGTCACGATGCTGCCGCGCGTGTTCGGCGCGCTGGAAGTCGCGGCGTTCGATGCGATGGGCCATGTCGTCAAACGTCCGGTCTACGATCTGCTCGGCGGCGCTTGCCGGCGCGACGTGCCGTTCAGCGCGTATCTTTTCTACAAATTCGCCGGCCATAAGGATTTCGACGACGGCTGGAACGATCCCTGGGGCAACGTTCAAACGCCCGAGGAGATGGTCCGCGAAGCGCGCGAGATGACCGGCCGCTACGGCTTCGGCTCATTGAAGCTCAAAGCCGGCGTGTTCGATCCGGCGTTGGAGATCGAAACGTCGAAGGCGCTGCACGCGGCCTTCCCGCAGATGCCGCTGCGCATCGATCCCAATGCGGCCTGGACGGTCGAGACGACGCTGAAGCTGCTGCCGCAGCTCGAAGGCATTCTCGAATATCTCGAAGACCCCACGCCGACGATCTCGGGCATGGCGGCCGTGCAGAACAAGACGAAGCTGCCGCTCGCGACCAATATGTGCACGGTCGCGTTCGAGCATATGCCCGAGACGATCGCCAAAGGGGCGGTGAAGGTCATCCTTGCCGACCATCATTTCTGGGGCGGCCTGCGCGCGACGGTCGAACTCGCGGCGATGTGCCGGACCTGGGATATCGGCCTGTCGATGCACTCCAACTCACATCTGGGCATCAGCCTGACGGCGATGGCGCATTTGGCCGCCGCCACGCCCAACCTCTCCTATGCGTGCGACACGCATTATCCGTGGGCGAACGACGACGTCATCGAGGGCGGCTTGATCCAATTCCATAACGGCTGCGTGCGCGTCACCGACAAGCCGGGCTTCGGCGTGACGCTCGATCGCGGCGCACTCGCGCGGATGCACGAGAATTGGAAGAAATGCGGCCTGCGCAAACGCGACGACGTGACCGAAATGCGCAAATACTGGCCCGATTGGAACCCGAAGCGCCCGCGCTGGTAGCGCGAGGGGAGTCGTGGCGGCCGCGCACCATTATTCGATTTAAATATTATATCGATTTCCCTAAGGTTACCGGAAACGGGTTCGGGGGATCGAATGCGCAAAGCGCTGATCGGTAGCGTTTGTCTCGTCGTTGCGGCCGCGGCGGCCTATCTCGGCGTTTCGCATTATATCGGCGGCATGGTCGCGGCCAATGTCGCGCTCTACGAACGCCGATTGCTGGAGATCGACGGCGTGTCGGTGACGCGCTTCGTCTACGACAAGCGGCTTTTCGACGGCCATCTGGTCTACGACATCGCCTGGCGACCGCCGCTCGAGCATCCGCTGCGCGAGGCATTCGACGAGATCGCGAAGACCGATGGCCTCAAGGAATTGCGTATCGCCGGACGTGTTCCGGTCCGGCATGGCCCGTGGGTCGGCAAATTCGCCGCCGCACGCGCCGAATTCGCAGCGGCGTTACCCGACGAGGCGCGACGGCAACTGCCGAAATATCCCGGCCAAGCGCCTTGGCTGACGATCGACGCGATCGTCGAGTGGTCGGGCGAGGTCAACGCGGCGTTCCGCCTTGTCGACTACGATGGCCGCGTCGGCGAGCCGGATGATCCGCAACAACCCGTAGCGGCCATCGAGGGACTGCGTGGCCGCGCGTGGATCGCCCGCGACGCGACGCGCGCTACGCTTGAAACCTCGCTTTCCCGGCTGCAAGGCGGCGCCGCACCCGGCAGCGCAGAATTCCGTGACGTGAAGCTGACGGGCGCCCTCGACATCGCGGCCCGCCATCGCTTGACGGGCGCACTGGAGATCGGCGCGATCGGCGTCAAAGGCGAGATACCAATGCCCGGCGGCATCGCCGCAGGGCCGTTTAGCCTGACGCTGGACGCGACGCGCGAATGGCCTTTCGTTTGGACCGGCGACTTCGTTTCGCGGCTTCGCGGGTTGGCCTTCGATCTTCCGGACTTGCGCGCCAAAGTCGCCGCTTTCGATCTTCGTGCGGTCACGATCCGCAAGGGCGATAAGGTCGATTCGACCATCGCCATCACAATGGGTCCCACAACAATCGCCGATGCCGGGTTTCCCGCCATCGCATTCGACCTTTCGCTGCGCAATCTGGACGGCGCCACCCTGAACGACTGGACGGCGACGCTCGATTCCGTCGTCGCCAAACTCGATGACCCCAACCCGACGGCGATCGAAAGTTTGTCGCGGCTCGGCGCCAAATTGGTGGCGGCGGGGCCGCAGTTCGCGATCGACCGGCTGTCGCTCTCGGTACGCTCGCCCGACGACGTGAAGCTGACATTGCAGGCGCAACCGACGACCGGCGTCGAATTGCCGAAGGATCGGTTCGCGCCGTTGTTCGAATGGCTGGATACGCGGGTTAACTTCACCGCCAACTTGGGATCGATCGAAGCCTTCGTTATTGCGCTGGCGCGGATCGATAGCGCGCTCGAGGCGGCCGTCGTGTTCGGCCCATCCGAAGAGCGGATAGCGCGCGAGCGTTTCGCTCGCGCGAAGGAGATTCTGGCGGGTATTCCGATCATCGCGATCCAAGGCGATAGTTTGAGCGTCGATGCGGCGCTGGCGCGCGGGCAGATCAGCCTCAACGGCCGGCTTACCGACCCGCTCCAAGCTCTCGCCGCGGGCGCGGAAGCGATCGACGGCCTGAAAGCCGCACTTCTGACGGCGACGGGGCGGGATATCCCCGACGTCCATGGCGTGCCGAGCGCTACGCGCGCGATATCGCGGGCCACTTTTCAATCCGGCACGCTGCAGCAGTTGCGCGTTCAAGCAGGCGGTAACGATTTGATGGATGGTCGCCTAGGAGCGGATTGCGCGGGCTATATCAATGCGCGCCGCGCGACGCTGGTGATCGACTACACCGCCGGCGGCGACGAGGTTGTCTTTTCGGCGACATCGCCCGACGCCGACACGGCCTTGATTGTCCACACCCCCGAAGGCGCGTGGATATGCAACGACGACGGCCCGGAGCGCGGCGTCGATCCCATCGTACGCATCGAGCGACCCGCGCCGGGCCGCTATCACGTTTGGGTCGCGACGGTCGAACCCGAACGCGCTGAAGCGATCGTGCAGATCACGCCGACGGAGCCCGCGCGGCGGCGTTGACGCTCGGCGATTTGGGAGAGCGTGGCTGGGGCGCTAGGATTCGAACCTAGGAATGCCGGTACCAAAAACCGGTGCCTTACCGCTTGGCGACGCCCCAGCAGGCGCGCGACTGTCTAACGCCGGACGCGTCCGCGATCAAGCCGCTTTCGGCGCCCGATTTTCCACGTACCAGCGATAGGCCTGGGCCAAGCCGGTTTCGAGGTCGTATTTGGGCTTCCAGCCCAGCGCCATCAGGCGCGACGGGTCGGTCAGCTTGCGCGGGGCACCGTTGGGCTTGCTGGTGTCGAATTCCAGCTTGCCCTTGTAGCCCGCCACTTTCGCGACCGTTTCGACGAATTCGCGGATCGAGACTTCCTTGCCCGTGCCCACGTTGAACGCATCCGTGCCCGAATAGCGTTGCATCAGGAACACGCAGGCATCGGCCAGATCGTCGGCGTGGAGGAATTCGCGCAACGGCGTGCCGTCGCCCCACACGGGCACGGTCGGGGCGTTCGCGGTAACGGCGCGATGCACCTTCACGATCGTCGCGGCGGGCACATGGCCCATTTCGAGATCGTAATTGTCGTGCGGCCCGTAAAGATTGGTCGGCATGCACGAAATGAAATCGACGCCGTATTGCTTCTTATAGGCCTGGCACATCTTCAGGCCGGCGATCTTGGCGATCGCGTACCATTCGTTGGTCGGCTCCAAGGGGCCGGTCAGCAGCGCATCTTCGTGCATCGGCTGCGGCGCTAGGCGCGGATAGATGCAGGTCGAGCCCAAGAACAGCAGCTTTTTGACGCCCGCGAGATACGAGCCGTGGATCACCGCGTTCTGGATCGCGAGATTGTCGTAGAGGAATTCCGCGGGCCGCGAATTATTGGCGTGAATGCCGCCCACGCGCGCCGCCGCCAGGAACACGGCATCGGGCTTGTTGGCGGCGAGCCAGGCATGGACCTTGGCCTGATCGCCAAGATCCAGCTCGCGTTTGTCGACCGTCAGGATCGTGCAGTTCTCGCGTGCCAAGCGGCGCGCGATCGCCGAACCGACCATGCCCTTATGGCCGGCGACGAAGACCTTTTTGCCGGAAAGATCGAACTCAGCCGCTGCGGTCATTGCGGTGGCGCTCCCGCTCGACGATTTTGAGATCGGACGCGACCATTTCCTGCACCAGCTGCGGGAAGGTGGTCTTGTGCTTCCAGCCGAGCTTGGTCTGCGCCTTGGTCGGATCGCCGAGCAGGAAGTCGACCTCCGTCGGACGGAAATAGCGCGGATCGATCTCGACCAGAACTTCGCCGGTCTTGGCGTCCAGGCCCTTTTCGTCGACGCCCTTGCCCTTCCATTCGATCGGGCGGCCGATCTCCTTGAAGGCGAGTTCGACGAACAGGCGCACGGTCTGCGTTTCGCCGGTCGCGAGCACGTAATCGTCGGGCGTGTCCTGCTGCAGCATCATCCACATGCCTTCGACGTAATCGCGGGCATGGCCCCAATCGCGCGAGGAATCGATGTTGCCGAGATAGAGCTTCTTTTGCAGGCCGAGCTTGATCGCAGCCACCGCGCGCGTGATCTTGCGCGTGACGAACGTCTCGCCGCGCGTCGGGCCTTCGTGGTTGAACAGAATGCCGTTCGACGCGTGCATGCCATAGGCTTCGCGGTAGTTCACCGTGATCCAATAGCCGTAGAGCTTGGCGACCGCGTAAGGGCTGCGCGGATAGAAGGGTGTGGTCTCGCGCTGCGGGCGTTCCTGCACCAGACCGTAAAGCTCGGAGGTCGACGCCTGATAGAAGCGCGACTTTTTCTCCATGCCCAGGATGCGGATCGCTTCGAGCAGGCGCAGCGTGCCGATGCCGTCGGCATTGGCCGTGTACTCGGGCGATTCGAAGCTGACGGCGACGTGGCTTTGCGCCGCGAGATTGTAGATCTCGTCGGGCTGCGTTTGCTGCACCAGGCGGATCAGATTCGTCGAATCGGTCAGATCGCCGTGATGCATGAAGAAGCGCACGCCGTGCTCGTGCCGGTCGGCGTAAAGGTGATCGACGCGCCCCGTGTTGAACGAGGACGACCGGCGCTTCACGCCGTGGACGATGTAACCCTTTTGGAGCAGCAACTCGGCGAGATAGGCGCCGTCTTGGCCGGTGACACCGGTGATCAGCGCGACTTTCTGGGACATAGGGCTTTCCGGACCAAAACTCTGGTGAGGGGCGGGGGTTTAGCACCCATTCGGGCTGCCGACAACGGCACGGGGCGCGGGCTTATGCCACTCTGCCGGCTGCGATCCACCAAGCGGAAGGTGCTTTGGCTTTCAAGGCCTTGGCGGCCAGGGCGGCGTTTTCCGGCCGATCGAACAGGCCAAAGCACGTGGCCCCGCTGCCGGACATCCGCGCAACCCGAATCCCCGGCAAACCCCGCAAGGCCGCCAAAAACGTCGGCGATCGCGGGCACCAGACCGATCGCCGGGGCCTGCAGATCATTCCCGGCGGCGGCGAGGTTGGCGAGGTTCGGCGCGAACTTCCCCCCGGCCGAGAATGCGCCGGATCGCGCCTTGAACACCGACGGCGTGGCCAAGGCCACGCCCGGATTGACCAGCAATATGCCCCAATCGGGCAAGGCGCCGGCGGGCTCGACGATCTCGCCGATCCCGGACATCCAGGCTGGCACGCCGGCGACGCAGACCGGCACGTCAGCGCCGAGCATGGCGGGCAGATCGGCGGGAATGGGCGCGGCCCAGAGCTTCGCGAGCGCGCGCAACGTGGCGGCCGCATCGGCCGAGCCGCCGCCGATGCCGCTGGCGACCGGGAGATTTTTGGCGAGGCGCAACGCGACATCCGGCCGCCGCCCCAAGCGTTCGGCGAAAAGCGTCGCGGCGCGCGCGACGAGATTATCGCCGCCCGTATCGAGAGATGCGGCGAAGGGCCCGTCGATCGTCAGCGAAAATTCGGGTGCGGCCCGCGCGACGACGTGATCGCCGATATCGGCGAAGGCGACGAGCGATTCCAGCAGGTGATAGCCGTCCGCGCGCTTGGCCGTAACCGCCAGCGACAGATTCAGTTTCGCGGGCGCGAATTCTTCGATAAGCGAAGTCGGGGGCATCATCGCTGGCGCGGGCTGGGGATCGGGCGCAAACCCTGCGGCGCCCAACTCGGGCGCGTCAGCAGCACGCGCTTTTTGACCGGCGTGGGGGCGTAAAGCGTCTTGGTCGCTTCGACGATGGCGACACCGGCAAGGGCCGGAAAGAATCGCCGCCCCGCCCCTTCCCAGGCTTTGGCCGTGCGCAACCACAGCGACCCGCCCAGCGGCGGCACGAACAGACCCATGCGCGTTTGCTGCGGCACGAACAAGTTTTCGCGCAACAGCCGCGAAATCTGGCCCGCCGTATAGGGATGGCCGTGACCGAACGGCGTGCGGTCGAGCCGCGCCCAGATGCCGCGCCGGTTGGGCACGACGATCAACACGCGGCCGGCGGGCGACAAGATGCGCCAGATCTCGCGCATCAGCCCGCGCAACGATTCCGCGTGTTCCAGCGCGTGGACCAGCAACACACGATCGATCGACATATCGGGCAGCGGCAGGCCTTCTTCCTCGACCAACGCCGTCGCGTTGGGGCCTTCGGGCGGCCAATGCATCACGCCTTGCGGGCCCGGCATCATCGCCAGAACGCGCGAGGCCTGCGATTTGAACGGGCGCAAATAGGGCACGGCATAGCCAAGGCCCAGCACCGACTGCCCGGCGACATCGGGCCACATCGCGCGCAAATGCGCGGCCACATGGCGGCGCGCCACCTGGCCCAAGGGCGAAGCGTAGAAATCGCGCAAATCGACGACATCGGTCCACATATCGGCGCCAGTTTAGCAGAGAACCGCGCCGCGTTGAGACCCGACGCGGATCGCGCTAACGTCGCCGTCCCTCGCGAAGAACAAGGAACCGTCCATGAAACTCGCCTACAGCGCCGCCAGCCCCTATGTCCGCAAAGTGATGATCGTCGCGATCGAGGCCGGACTCGATTCGAAGATCGAAAAACTGCCGATGGCGGTGCGCCCCGACCAGCCCAACGCCGCGCTGGCGACGGACAATCCGTTGATGAAGGTGCCCACGCTGGTCACCGATGCGGGCGACAAGCTGTTCGATAGCCGCGTGATCTGCGCCTATCTCGATGGCCTGAACCCCGGCGCCAAGCTGATCCCGGAATCGGGACCGGCGCGCTGGAAGGCCCTGTCCTTGGAAGCTTTGGGCGACGGCATGACCGATGCGGGCTTGCTGGTGCGCTACGAAACGGCGCTGCGCCCGAAGGAGTTGCAGTGGAAGGAATGGATCGACGGTCAGACCAAGAAGGTCATGCAAGGCCTCGATCAGCTCGAGAAGGATACGTCGGTCTTGTCCGGCCCGCTCAATATCGGCCAGATCGCCGTCGTCTGCGGCCTGGGCTGGATGAAATTCCGCAACGTGTTCGGCGACGTGCTGGCCACGCGCCCGAAGCTCGCCGCCGCGATCGCCAAGCTCGAGGAACGCCCCTCGTTCAAGGCGACCGTGCCGCAAGGATGATGCAGACCGCCGATCAGATCGTCGCGAAACTCGGCCTCGCCCCCCATCCGGAGGGCGGGGCCTATCGCGAAACGTTCCGGCATGCGGCCCCGGACGGCACGCGGGGTGCCATGACCGCGATCTACTACCTGCTGCGCGCGGGCGAGGTGTCGCATTGGCATCGCGTCGACGCGGCGGAGATTTGGCACTACTACGCCGGCGCGCCGCTCGAACTCGCCTTGTCCGCCGACGGCAAGACACGCACGACGCAAATCCTCGGCCCCGCGCTCGACAAGGGCGAAGCGCCGCAGCGCCTCGTGCCTGAAGGGCATTGGCAAAGCGCGCGCAGCCTGGGCGCATGGACTCTGGTCGGGTGCACCGTCGGCCCCGCTTTCGAATTCGCGGGCTTCGAAATGGCCCCGCCGGGCTGGGCGCCGGGCCTCTAGAACCCTTTAAAATCGGGGGCGCGCGAAATCTTCGCTGTTTCGCGCCCGGCGAAAGATAGGAATAAAATCCTATCTTTTTAGTTGTTGAATTTCACGTTTTTAGGTTCAATTTAGGACCCTCTTTTTTCCAAGGAGGGTCCCGTGTTCGAACGCAAATCAAACTGGCTGCTGAACGACGACGAACTTCATCCCGCCGATCGGCCCGGCTCGGCCGATTGGTTCACGCTCACCGACGAAGTCGGGCGCGGCCGCGCCAATCAGCGCAGCGACGTGATTAAAATCGAATCGCTGCTCGGCCGTGCCGGGCTTTTCGATGTCGAGCGGCTCGATGGCCCTCTCGGTTATGCCAACGAGCAACTCGACAAGCCGATCCGCGATTTTCAGCGCAAGAACGGCCTGGGCGTCGATGGGTATCTGCGCCCCGACGGGCCGACGATCGGCAAGTTCAAAGAACTCTATGGCGGCGAATACGCGCCCTTCCCCGCCCCCACACCCGCCATGATCGACGCGCATCACGCGCGACGCGACCAGGGCGAGGCCGGATTCCTGGTCGATCGCTGGCCCGCGTTGGACGTGCGCCCGCATCCGCGTCTCGATCCGTTGCAGAAGGATTTCGGCTTCGACGATTGGAACGAGGATTGGGTGCGTTTCCAAGCGGGCCAGCGCGGCACGTTCGACGGCATGCCGGAGGAGCTGCTGAAGAACATCGCGCAGAACGACGTGCGCGGCATCGTCCAGGCGCGCGATGTGGCGCGGCGCTGGGCCGCTTATCGGCCCGAAGACGGCAGTGCTTTCGCCCGGCGCATGGTGCAAGCGCTAGAAGGCAAGCCGATCCTGCAATCGGCTTTCCTCGCGGGCCCCGTGCCCCAATCCCCGCCGCTGGGCGTGCCCACGCCGACGGGTCTCGCCGATTACGGCAAATTCGTCCTCAACGCCCGCGCGGCGGAGGGCGAGGCGGCGATCGACCCGAGATCAGAATCGCAATCGACGAAAACGCCGGCGAAAGAAGTCCCGCCAGACGCCCAAGAGCCAATAAAGTCGAAAGCTGAACCTTCCGATGCACCGATCTTCCGGCGCCCACGCGATCTGACGAGTTGCGCGCAGGTGGATGCCGAATCACAACGCGAAAATGAGCGGGCCGACAGCCTTCGGCAGCAAATCGCCAAGATAAAATCACAGATCTCATACTTCGATGAAAAGATTACCGAACTCGAGCGCCCCAGAACGATCCTCGAAGTCCTGAAAAATACAGATTGGCCGAATCTGGAAATACAACCGATGCCTCAAAAAGATCGATCTACGGGACCAATCGCACCATTTCCAGTGATCGTCGCAGCACCCGCGCCGATTGGCATGCCGGTTCCACCACTGCCTCCGTTGCCAATGCCCATCGGCATACCACAACCGGGGCAACCGATGCGCCCGCCCTTTGAAATTGGCATCGATCCAACATCAATCAAACAAGGGCCGTCCGCGAAAGAAAAACGGCTCGCCGAAGCCGAAGGATTAAAGTCTCCAAAAGAGCGGCTCGAAAGGGAAGTGGAGACGCTGGAAAGTTCCTATCAAGCCTCCCTGAGGGTTCTACGGCTGCTGGGAGAGCGACGTAAGGAACTGAACTGCGATCAGGCGAATTAGCTCGCTGGTTGATTGCCCTTCAACGACGCGCGGCTTCGATGCGTGTCCAGCAGGATTCCGCGCGAAGCCGCAGCATCGTTTCGTCTCGTTCGGCCGAGCTCCAGCCCGGACGCGTGTCGGGCGATCTTTCGGCGGACGCCGGAAAATTCAAGCGCTCGAGCAGCGCACCTTCCTTTCCGGTCTGCGCATTCAACCAACCGACCTGCCAGCGCACAGCTAGATCCAGATATGGAGGCAACGTCCCATCGGCCAGATAGATCCCCATTTTTCGAATCGCTGCCGGATATCCGCAAAATGCTGCGGCCTGAAGAGAGAGAAATCCCAAATCGCGATCTCCGTCATCAACGTTCTTCTGATCGCGCCACTCCAACATCGCGATGCCGAATAGGTAAAAAGCCTCGAAGCTAGCCTCGGCCTTCGCCATTCGCGTTATATCGGCGACGAACCGCCATTCCGTATTTGGCATATAAGGGGGGCGCGCAAGAAGCCATTGGACGCGCGCCAACAATGCAGGCACGTCCTTCCGTTCAAATGCCCAAGCGAGACCCATCGCGTCTTGCCCGATGAAGTCGGGGATATTGCCAAGCAGCGACCTCGATCGGGGCGTGGCCTCGCGATGATTGAACACTGCGATCGACGCCATCAACCGCCACGCGATTGCAGCCTCGGATGTGCCGTAATTCAGCGAAGCAACCGCGAGATCGATCGCGGCACGAGGATTGTCGGCACGCGCCGCATTGGCGAGCAATTCGATGCCACGCGGCATATCCCGCTCGAAACAATTCCCATTAAATCGCGCGACGCCTTCAAGGCGCTGACGCTGAGAAAGTTCGATACCGGCTTCATCCTCCAAAATGCGGCGCAAGCGGACGCAATCCGCCGCGTCTTGCGCCGCCGCCGGGGTCGCGAGACCGATTCCCAAAACGAGAACGGCTAGAAAGAATTTCATTCCGAGATAATCGCGCGCCCGGCGGTGCGGCGTCAATCGCGCGCGCGGCCGAACAACACGTCTTTCGACGCTAGCACCGCGCCGCCCACGACCAGCGCGCAGGCGATGGCGAGTGTGAGCGTCGCATGGCCGCCGCCGGCGATCACCAGCAAGCCGGTCGACAGGATGGGCGTGAGATAGGACGCAGCACCCAGCGCTTTGATGTCGCCCTTCTTCATGCCGACATCCCATAGATAGAAGGCGAGACCGACCGGGCCGAAGCCCATACCGATCAGTGCGGCCCATTGCGCGGCCGTGCCCGTATAGGCGTTCTCGAAAATCACATGGCAGATCGCGGCGAGCGCCGCCGTGCCCGCACAAAACGCCGTCACCGCGTCGGTCGGCACGTCGCCGAAACGACGCGACAAGACCGAATAGCTCGACCAGATGATCGCGGCGGCGAAGGCGAAGCCATAGCCCCAAAGCTGCGACGTTTCGAAACCGGCGGCACCCGCCCCCGCGCCGACGACCAGCACACAACCGGCGAGGCCCAACGCGGCCCCCGCCAGATGGAACCAGCGCAAACGCTCGCCCGGCAGCAGGCCGGCGAACAGCACGATCAACAGCGGCCAAAGATAATTGAGCAGATTCGCCTCGACCGGCGGCGCCAGCGCCAACGCCGCGAAATAAGCGGCGTGATAGCCGAACAGACCGTAGAGCCCGATCGCCCAGACTTGAGGGCGCTGGCGGAACGGCGCCACGATGCTTTCGCCGCGCCACAGGCATTTGGCGATACCGAGCCCCGCCGCGATACTGAACGCGACGGCGCACGCGAAGAACGGTGGCGGGGCGGCGATCGCGGTGAGTACCGCGAGCGACGACCAAAGGGCGATGGCGCCCGCCCCGATCAGCGTGGCGGCGCGAAGGGAAATTCCGGACATGGCGGCGCGCAATCTATCCCGGCGGCGCGATCATTTCGCCTGAAATTGCGGATCGACCGCCGGGCGATAGGCTTGCGCCAGCGCGTTGGTCTGGCACGCCATGCCCACCACGGCGACGAGTTCGGCCAGCATCGCGTCGTCGGCACCTTTGGCGCGCGCGGCAGCACTATGCGAGGCGACGCAGTATTCGCAGCCATTGGCGATCGACACGGCGACGTAAATCAATTCCTTCGTGCGCGCGTCGAGAGCGCCCGGCGCCATCACGGTTTTGAGATTGGCCCAGATGCGTTCCAGCGTCGCGGGATCGTGCGCGACCGACTTCCAGAAATTGTTCACGTCGGGCAACCCTCGCGTCACCTTGATGTCGTCGAACACCGCCTTCGCGCGCGGGCTTGCCTCGTCGTAGTTCAGCGGCTTCACGATCGCCATAAGGATTTCCTTTCGATACGAAAAGGGCCGCCGGTCGCCCGGCGGCCCCGATCTTCCCATCCCGATTTGCGGGATCAATACATGTGCTGGCCGCCATTGATCGACAGCGTCGAGCCGGTGATGAACCCGCCCTCGTCCGCGACCAGGAACAACACGCCGCGCGCGATTTCCGACGCCTTGCCCAAGCGCCCGACGGGCACGCGGGCGACGATCTTTTCGAGCACGTTCGGCGGGACCGCGCGCACCATGTCGGTGTCGATATAGCCGGGCGCGATCGCGTTGACGGTGATGCCCGCGGCGGCGCCTTCCTGGGCCAAAGCCTTGGTGAAGCCGTGGATGCCCGATTTGGCGGCGGCGTAGTTCACCTGGCCATACTGGCCCGCTTGACCGTTGATCGAGCCGATATTGACGATGCGGCCGAATTTGCGCGCGCGCATGCCTTCGATCACCGCGCGGCTCATATTGAAGCACGAACCGAGATTGGTGCGGATGACCGCTTCCCACTGATCGAAGGTCATCTTGTGCATCGTGCCGTCGCGGGTGATGCCCGCGTTGTTGACGACGATTTCGACCGGCCCGCCGAGCTTGGCTTCGACGTCCTTCACGCCCGCGGCGCAGGCCGCGAAATCGGCGACGTCCCATTTGAACGACGGAATGCCCGTGCGCTTGGTGAATTCCGCCGCGGCCGCGTCGTTACCGCCGTAATTCGCCGCCACCTTGTAGCCGGCATCCTTGAGCGCCACGCAAATCGCTTCGCCGATGCCGCGCGTGCCGCCCGTAACGATCGCAACCCGTCCCGCCATGTTCCCATCTCCCGTTCGATGCCGGTTCTATTTTTCGGCGGACGGGGCGCCGGCGCGCCCCGCCCTCCGTCAATCCTTTAGGCGCGTTCCACGCACATCGCGATTCCCATCCCCCCGCCGATGCACAGCGTGGCGAGGCCCTTCTTCGCGTCGCGGCGGCCCATTTCGTAGAGCAGCGTCGTCAGCACGCGCGCACCCGACGCACCGACCGGATGGCCGATGGCGATGGCACCGCCGTTGACGTTGACCTTGCTGGTGTCCCAGCCGAGATCCTTGTTGACCGCGATGGCTTGTGCGGCGAACGCCTCGTTCGCTTCGATCAGGTCGAGGTCACCGACCTTCCAGCCCGCCTTTTCCAGCGCCTTGCGGCTGGCCGGAATGGGGCCCGAGCCCATGATCGCCGGCTCCACGCCCGCCGTCGCCCACGACACGATACGCGCCAGCGGCGTGATGCCGCGCTTCTTGGCTTCCGCCGCCGTCATCAGCACGATCGCCGCCGCACCGTCGTTGATGCCCGACGCGTTGCCCGCCGTCACCGTGCCGTCCTTGCTGAAGGCCGGGCGCAGCTTGGCGAGGCTTTCGAGCGTCGTGCCGTGCTTGGGGTATTCGTCGTCGGCGACGACGACGTCGCCTTTGCGCGTCTTGATCGTGACGGGCACGATCTCGTCCTTGAACTTGCCGGCCTTCTGCGCGGCCTCGGCCTTGTTCTGCGACGCCGTCGCGAACTTGTCCTGCTCCTCGCGCGTGATCTGCCACTTGGTCGCGACGTTCTCCGCGGTCGTGCCCATGTGATAGCCGTGGAACGCGTCCCACAGCCCGTCCTTAATCATGGTGTCGAGCATTTCGGCCTGACCCATCTTCACGCCGCCGCGCATATGGATCGCGTGCGGCGCCTGGCTCATGCTTTCCTGGCCGCCGGCGACGACGATGTTGGAATCGCCGTTGGCGATCGCTTGCAGGCCCAGCGCCACGGCGCGCAAGCCCGAACCGCACAATTGGTTGATGCCGTAAGCGGTCTTCTCGACCGGGATGCCGGCATTGACGGCCGCTTGGCGCGCCGGATTCTGGCCCTGACCGGCGGTCAGGATCTGGCCCATGATCACTTCGTCGACATCGCCGGGCGCTACCTTGGCGCGCTTGATCGCTTCGGTGATCGCGACTTGGCCCAGATAATGCGCCGACACGGCGCCGAACGCACCGTTGAAGCTGCCGACCGGCGTGCGGGCCGCCGAAGCGATGACGATATCGGTCATGTGGTCTCTCCCATAAGCGGCGCCGTGACGGCACCCGTTCCATCAATGATAGCGGTGGGGCAGCACCCCAAGCAAGGCGGGCCGCAGGTTCAGTCGTGCGGCAAATCGCCAAGCCAGGCGGCGAGCGGGTCCCACAATTCCTTGCGCCCGCGCGTGCCCACGACCATGCCGATATGGCCGAGTGCGGGTTCGATCGTATAGGCGCCGCGCAATTTCCCCACCAATGCGCGGGCCGAATCGGGCGGCACGATGCGGTCTTGGGCCGGAATCGCCACGAAACTCGGGATTTCGATGGCGCGGGGATTGATCGTCCGGCCCGACAACGTCCATTTGCCAATCGCGGGGCGGTTTTCCGAATACCAGCCCTCGATCGTTTCGTGCGCGACCGGGGCGGTCAGCGGAACGCCGTCGTTCAGCCAATCTTCCAGCGCTACGAAGGCGCGGAATTTGGGATTGTCTTCGTCGATCCCCGACAGCGCGCGGAATTTCTTCGCCGCGAGCAGCGGATCTTGCGCCGCGAACAGGCTTTGCAGCAGATCGAGCGGGAGTTCGCCGAGCGCATCGATCATCGGCCACCACGGTCGGATCGCATCGGCGAGGCCCTTCGCGAGGTCCGCGCGTTCGGCATGGAAGTCCCACGGTGTCGCGAGCAAGGCGAGCCCAGCGAGCCGCGATTGATGCGCCGTCGCCAAACCCAAGGCGAGATTGCCGCCCATGCAATAGCCAAGCAGGGCGGGCTTCGCGCTGGTCAGCGCTTCGACCGCCGCCAGCGCTTTGGTCAGGCGAATGTCGATATAGGCGGCAAGGCCGAATTCGCGCTCGCTGTCGCCGGGGGCGGCCCAATCGACCAAAAACGGCCGGAAGCCGCGCGCCGCAAGGTTCCGCGTCAACGAATTATCGGCGTCGAGGTCGAGAACATAGGCGCGATTGACCAGCGACGGCACCAGCAGCACGGGGCGCGCATCTTGTTTCGCGTCGGGCGCGTAGTCGTAAAGCCGCGTGGTGCCTTCGCCCCAGACCGGCGGCGGATAATCGTTCGCACGCCGATAGGCGGCGTTGCGATAGCGCGTCAGCCCGTCGTGGAATTGCGCGAGCCGCTTGCGCGCTTCACGCTGGATCGCCGCCCGGAACTTTTCGGGCGCGTGGTTTGCGCGTTCGCTGTCCAGCGCCTTCGCGCGTTCCGCGAGGCTCGGGTGCCAGTTGAGCGACCCGGGTTTCGAGTTCGGCAAGACGGCGGCGCAGCTCAGCCACGTCGCCATCGCCGTGCCCAGATGCAGCCCCAGCGGGCGCGGCCCCACGCGTTTGGGCGGCGTTGGCTGTCGGCTGCTTGAAGAATTCGGCGAAGGCGCCATGGTCGAACGAACTTCCTTGCTGGCCTTTCAGCCCATCGGCGGCGGCTTGCCAGATCGCTTGCCAGCCCGCCGGGCCCGCCCCCGCCCAAAGCTGCAAACTGCGGCCCATCAGGCGCGACGTCTCGGGATCGGCGGCGAGGGCCGTAAGCTGATCCTGCCACAGATCGAGATAGCGCTGGGCGAGCGCTTCCAGGCTTGGCGGTTCGTCTTGTTTGTCGGCGGTCATACGGGCGTCACTATAGGTGCGATTGCGAGACGCGCCCAAGTCCTTGGCGGCGCCGTAACTCTAAGTTCTTGAAAGGTACTCGGTTCCCCGGCGTTTGTGCATCGCACTTGCCGCAGGGGAGTTAAGCGGGCAAGCTGACCTTATGACGGAACCCAGCTCGACCGCCCCTTCCGATACCGGCGCCGCTTCGGACCCGGTGAAGATCAAAAAATACGCAAATCGCCGTCTCTATAATACGGCGACGTCGAGCTACGTGACGCTCGACCATCTCTGCCAGATGGTGAAGCAGGGCACTGATTTCGTGGTCCACGACGCCAAGACGGGCGAAGACATCACCCGTTCGGTGCTGACCCAGATCATCGTCGAAGAGGAAGCCAAGAGCGGGCAGAACATGCTGCCGGTCTCGTTCCTGCGGCAGTTGATCTCGTTCTACGGCGACAATCTCCAAGCGCTGGTGCCGCGCTATCTGGAGAATTCGATGTCCGCCTTCGCGCGCAATCAGGAACAGATGCGCACGGCCATGTCGCAAGCTTTCGGCGGCATGTTCCCCTTCCCCTCCTCCGTGGGTGCCATGGAGGAGATGGGCAAGCAGAACCTCGCGTTGTTCCAGAACGCGATGAAGATGTGGGGCCTGGCGGCCGTTCCGGGCGCCGAGACGCCCGCGGCGGATGCCGCGTCCACGACGGCACCGGCCGCGAAGGCCGGCGAATCGATCGATCTGCTGCGCCAGCAGCTCGAAGCGATGCAGTCGCAGCTCGAGGCGCTTTCCAAAAAGGGCTGATCCCCGCCCTGTTGACGCGCGGGTGCGGGCGGCTATATTCGCCGCCGATGATCACGCACGACCTCCATCGGGCTCTCGACGGGCGAATTATCCGCCCGGTCCTGTTCCAGGACCGGGAGTTTTCGTTCGTCCCGAGACAGACCCGTTTGGAGTCCGCGTATCATGCATTCGTCTAAAGCCGATCCCGTCCGCCGTTACGTCGTCCGCGCCGAGCCCGTGATGGGCCTCACCTCCCGCGTGCTCGAGGAATTCGCCAAGCGCGACGTTCTTCCCGATCTTTTCGAAGCGCGCGTGTCGGGCGACGAGCTCGATCTTCGCGTCGATTGCCGGGGATTGGAGAGCGTCGCCGCCGAGCATGTGGCGCTGGTGCTGGCGAATTTTCCCGGCGTGCGCGACGTGCAGCTGATGGCCGCACGTCTTCGCGAAGCCGCCTGAAGGGCCCGACCGCACGATGACCGTCGACTACAAGAGCACCGTCTTCCTGCCCAAGACCGACTTCCCGATGCGCGGCGAATTGCCCAAGCGCGAGCCCGCCACGCTGGCGCGCTGGGAAAAGATGGGGCTGTATCGCCGCCAGCGCGACGCCGCCAAGGGCCGCGAGAAATTCGTGCTGCATGACGGCCCGCCTTACGCCAACGGGCATCTGCATATCGGCCACGCGCTGAACAAAATTCTGAAGGACGCGATCAATCGCGGCCAGCAGATGCTGGGCAAGGACGCCGATTACGTGCCGGGCTGGGACTGCCACGGTCTTCCCATCGAATGGAAGATCGAGGAGGAGTATCGCGCCAAGGGCAAGGACAAGGACAAGGTCGACATCGTCGAGTTCCGCCGCGAATGCCGCGACTTCGCGGCCAAGTGGATCGACATCCAGCGCGAGGAATTCAAGCGCCTGGGCGTGATCGGCGATTGGGCGAACCCGTATTCGACCATGTCCTACGCCGCCGAATCGCAGATCGCGCGCGAGATCGCGAAATTCGCGATGAATGGCGGGCTCTATCGCGGCTCGAAGCCGGTGATGTGGTCGGTCGTGGAAAAGACCGCCTTGGCCGAAGCCGAGATCGAGTATCACGACCACAAGAGCACGACGATCCATGTCGCCTTCCCGATCGTCGCGCCCAAGAATCCGCGCCATGCCGATGCGTCGATCGTCATCTGGACGACCACGCCGTGGACGATCCCCGGCAACCGCGCCCTCGCGGCGGGGGCGGAGATCGAATACGACCTGCTGACCGTCAAATCGGTCCATGCGGAATCGAAGGCGAAGCCGGGTCAGCGCTATATCGTGGCGAAGGCGCTGACGACCGAGTTCGTCGAAGCGGCGAAGATCGCCGAAGTCGACGTGTCGATGGACGACCGCGTCACGGGCGCCGAACTCGCCGGAACGGTCTGCGCGCATCCGCTGCGCGAGGCCGATCCCTATTACGGCTTCGATGTCACCGTCTTCACCGGCGATTTCGTGACGACCGAAGCGGGCACGGGCTTCGTGCATATCGCCCCCGGCCACGGCGCGGACGACTACGAACTCGGCCTCAAAAACAACGTCGAGATCCCGCAAACGGTTTCGGCCGATGGGTCGTATTACCCGCATGTCGCGTTGTTCGCGGGCAAACGCGTCTACACGCCGCAAGGCAAGCCGGGCGACGCCAATAAGGCGGTGATTCAGGCGCTGGATGCGGGCGGCAAGCTGCTCGCCGTCGCCTATATCCAGCATTCCTATCCGCATTCCTGGCGTTCCAAGGCGCCGCTGATCTTCCGCAACACGCCGCAATGGTTCATCTCCATGTCGGCGAACGATTTGCGGCAGAAGGCGCTCGACGCGATCTCGGCGACCGATTGGTTCCCCGCCGCGGGCGAGAACCGCATCCGGTCGATGATCGAAACGCGCCCGGATTGGTGCATCTCGCGCCAGCGCGCCTGGGGTGTTCCCATCGCTGTGTTTGTCGAGAAAAAGACCGGCCAGCTGCTGCGCGACGAAGCGGTGTTCGAGCGGATCGCCCAAGCCTTCGCGGCCGAGGGCGCCGACGCTTGGTACGCCTCGCCGCCCGCGCGCTTCCTGGGCAACGATCGCAACCCTGACGATTACGAACAGGTGATGGACGTCATCGACGTCTGGTTCGATTCGGGCTCGACCCATGCTTTCACGCTGGAAGAACCCGGCAAGGCGGTCGGCTGGAATTTGAAGTGGCCGGCCTCGCTTTATCTCGAAGGCTCCGACCAGCATCGCGGCTGGTTCCATTCCTCGCTGCTCGAAGCTTGCGGCACGCGCGGTCGCGCACCCTATGAAGCCGTGCTGACCCACGGCTTCGTGCTCGACGAGCAGGGCCGCAAAATGTCGAAATCGCTGGGCAACGTGACCGCACCCCAGCAGGTCATCGAGCAATACGGTGCCGATATTCTGCGCTTGTGGGTCGTCGCGTCCGATTACTCGGAAGATCTGCGCATCGGGCCGGAAATCCTGAAGCAGCAGGCCGAATATTATCGCCGCCTGCGCAACACGCTGCGCTATCTGCTCGGCGCGCTGGAAGGCTACGACGAGAAGAAAGAAGCCGTCGCGATCGCCGATCTGCCCGAGCTCGAGCGCTATGTGCTGCACAAGCTGCGCGATCTCGATCTGCTGCTGCGCGAATGCCTGGCGACGCACGACTTCACGCGCTTCTACGTGGCGCTCCACAATTTCTGCGCGGTCGATCTGTCGGCCTTCTATTTCGACGTGCGCAAGGACGCGCTTTATTGCGACGCGCCGGACAGTCTGCGCCGGCGCGCGACGCGCACGGTGATGGCTTTCGCCTTCGATTGTCTGGTGAAGTGGCTCGCGCCCGTGCTGTGCTTCACGGCCGAGGAAGCGTGGCTCGCCCGCCATCCGGGCGACGACGAATCCGTGCATCTCCAGCTTTTCCCCGAAACGCCGGCGGCTTGGGCCGACGCGGCGCTGGCGGAGAAATGGGAGAAAATCCGCGAGCTTCGCCGCGTCGTGACCGGCGCGATCGAGCTTGCGCGCGCCGACAAGAAGATCGGCGCTTCGCTGCAGGCCGATCCGACGATCCATCTGGCCGACAAGGCGCTCTACGCCTCGCTGCCCAAGGAAATCTGGGACGAGTTGCTGATCGTCTCCGATCACAAGGTCGCGGACGGCGCCGGGCCCGAAAGCGCGTTCCGTTTGAACGAAGTGCCGGGTGTCGCCGCCACGGTCGGCATCGCCGACGGGCATAAATGCGAGCGTTGCTGGCGCGTGCTGCCGGAAGTCGGCAGCGTGGCGAAACATCCGCGCATTTGCGTGCGCTGCGCCGACGCGGTGGACCGCGCTTGAACAGCCGTGCGGAAAACCTGAAGCGCGGGCTGGCGCTGTCGGCGTCGGTCCTGGTGCTCGATCAGGCGGTGAAATACGTCATGTATCTTTACCTCATCGCCGGGTTCCGCCCGTCGGTGGAGGTGACGTCGTTCTTCAACCTGGTCGTGGTGTGGAATTACGGCGTCAGCTTTGGCCTGTTCAATTCGGGTTCGTCGGAGGCGTCGTTCATCTTCGTCGGCCTCGCCGCCGCGATCGTGATCGGGCTTGGCGTATGGCTGGCGCGCGCCGAGACGCCCTTAATTCTTCTGGGCTTGGGGCTGGTGATCGGCGGCGCGATCGGCAATGTGGTCGATCGCTTGCGCTATGGCGCGGTGTTCGATTTCTTGGATTTCCATGCCTTTGGCTGGCACTGGCCGGCATTCAACGTGGCCGACGCGGCGATTACCATCGGCGTCGCCTGCCTGTTTTGGGACGCTTTCACGGCAGGCGGCAAATCGGGTAAAATGGAACCATGAAAACGCGATCGATCCCGTCCCGCATCGTTCTCGCCGCCGCCGGCCTCGTCACGGCGTTGACGTTGGGCGCCTGTGCCGATACGCGCAAAGCCATCGGCTGGGACAAGGTTTCGCCCGACGAATTCAACGTCGTCACGCGCGCGCCGCTGACACTGCCGCCCGATTTCGGTCTGCGCCCGCCTGCCCCGGGTGCCGCGCGCCCGCAGGAGCAAAGCCCGACCGAGCAAGCGCGCGTGGCCGTGTTCGGCAATTCCGCCGCCGCGCGCAACGCGGCCGCCGGCCAGCAAGGGCCGGGCTCGAGCGGCGAAAACGCGCTGGTCGCCAAGACCGGCGGCGACAAGGTCGATGCCAGCATCCGCGAACAACTCGACCGCGAAACCTCGCAGCTCGCCGAAGCCGATCGCAGCTTCGTCGATCGGCTGATGTTCTGGCGCGCCAATAATCCGGGCCAGGGCGAACAGCTCGACGCGCAGCGCGAATCCCAGCGCCTGCGCGAAGCGGCCGCGACCGGCCGCCCGGCGTCGGACGGCAGCGTCGCCACGGTGCGCAAGCGCCAGCGCGGCTGGCTCGAGGGGATTTTCTGAGCCGCTTCCTCGCCGCACTCGGCGTCGTCGCGAGCCTGATCGCGGGCGCAGCCGCGCATGCGCAAGTTTTCGAGCCCAAGACCTTCGATCTGCCCAACGGCCTGAAGGTCGTCGTGATCGAAAACAGCCGCGCGCCCGTCGTCACGCAAATGGTCTGGTACAAGACCGGCGCCGCGGACGAGGTGCAAGGCATTTCGGGCATCGCCCATTTCCTCGAACATCTGATGTTCAAGGGCACGCCATCCGTGCCGCCGGGCGATTTCAGCCGCATCGTCGCGCGCTTCGGCGGGCGCGACAACGCCTTCACCAGCCACGACTACACCGCCTATTTCCAGACCGTCGCCAGCGACCGGCTGGAAGACATGATGCGCATCGAAGCCGACCGCATGGCCAATCTGGTGCTCGCCGACGCGCAAGTGCTGCCCGAGCGCGACGTGATCGTCGAGGAGCGCCGCCAAGTCGTCGATCAGCGCCCGTCCTCGCGTTTGCGCGAGCAATTGATGGCGGCGCTGTTCGTCAACCATCCCTATGGGCGCCCGATCATCGGCTGGGAGCACGAGATGCAGGCGCTGACGCGCCAGAACGCGCTCGACTGGTACGGCAAATGGTACGCGCCCAATAACGCGATGCTGATCGTCGCGGGTGACGTGAAGGCCGATCAGGTCAAGACGCTTGCCGAGCGTTACTACGGCCCCGTCGCGCGCAAAGCCGTGCCCGAACGCGTGCGCCCGCAGGAACCGCCGGCCATCGCAGCCAAGCGCGTCGAGCTCAAAGATTCGCGCGTGCGCCAGCCGTCCTGGTCGCGCGCGTGGCATGCGCCGTCGCATAACCGCGATTTGCCCAAGGTGCTGGATCGCGACGCGGTCGACGCGCTGGAGATCGCGGCCGAGATTCTGGGCGGCGGGCCAACCAGCTTGCTGGTGCGCGCCCTCGTCCACGACAAGCCGCTCGCCTCGGGCATCGGCGCGGCCTATGACGGCTCGGCCTTCGATCTGTCGTCGTTCTGGATTTTCGCAAGCCCGCGCGACGGCACCTCGCCCGCCGAGCTTGAAACCGCGATCGAAGCGACGTTGCGCGACATTCTGCGCGACGGCATTCCGGCCGAGGAAGTGGCGCGCGCCAAGGCCCGCACGCTCGATCAGGCGATTTTCGCGCGCGACGGCGTGCAGGCGGCGCCGCGCGCTTTCGGCATCGCGTTCACCACCGGCAAGGACGTCGCCTGGGTCGAATCCTGGCCCGCGCGCATCGCGGCCGTAACGCCGGAGCGCGTCAATGCCGCTTTGCGCGCGATCCTGTCGCAAGACGGCCATACGACCGGGCTGCTGCTGCCCAAGCCGGGGTCGTGATGCGCAAGCTGCTGCTGATCGCGTTTCTGTGCGTCGTCGCGCTCGCCCCCGCGCGCGCGCAGAATATCGAGGAAGTGCGCAGCCCCGGCGGCATCGTCGCGTGGCTGATCCGCGATCCGGCCTTGCCGGTCCTGGCGCTCGAATTCTCCTGGCGCGGCGGCACGGCCGCCGATCCCGCCGACAAGCTCGGTCTCGCATCGATGACCGCCGATTTGCTGACATCGGGTGCGGGCGATCTCGACCAGCAAGGTTTCGCGCGCGAGCTTGAAGATCGCTCGATCTCGCTCGGCTTTTCGACCGGCACCGACACGCTGCAAGGCGGATTGCGCCTGTTGTCGCGCGACGCCGATCGCGGCGCCGATCTTCTCGCCCTCGCGTTGACGAAGCCGCGCTTCGATCCGCGCGACGTGGAACGCGTGCGCGCGCGCATCCTGCAAGGCATCGCGCAGGAAGACGCCAACCCGCAGACGCTGGCACGCCGCGCCTTCGCAAAGGCCGCGCTGGGCGATCATCCTTACGCGCGCCAATCGCGCGGCACGGCCGAAACCGTGCGTGCCATCACGATCGACGATCTGCGCGCCCAGCTTGCCCGGCGCTACGCGCGCGACAATCTGGTGGTCGCGGCGGTGGGCGACGTGACGCCCGAACGCCTGGGCCAGTTGCTCGACCGCGCGTTCGGGGCCTTGCCCGCGAAAGCCGAAACGGTCGAGATCCCGCGCATCGAGATCGCCGGCCCCGCACGCACGCTGATTATCCGCCGGCCGGCCACGCAGACTTTCGCGATTTTCGGCCAGCAAGGAATCGAGCGCGACGACCCCGATTTCTTCGCGGCGGCCCTCGTCAACTACGTGCTGGGCGGCGGCGGTTTCAATTCGCGCCTGATGCTCAGCGTACGCGAACGCGAGGGCTTGACCTACGGCGTCGGCACCGGGCTTGCCGTCTACGACCGCGCCGCGATCGTGCAGGGCAGTTTCTCCAGCGAGAACGGGCGCATCGCGCGCGCGATGGAAATCGTGCGCGCCGATTGGGCTCGGATGGGCGAAGAAGGCCCGACCGGCGCCGAGTTGCAAGGCGCCAAAGACTACCTCAACGGGTCCTTCCCGCTGCAATTCGACCGTTCCGACCGCATCGCGCGGCTTTTGGTCGCGGCACGGCTCGACGGGCGCGGCCGCGATTGGTTCGACGAGCGCAAGCGGCGCATCGACGCGGTGACGCTCGACCAAGCGCGCCGTGCCGCGCGCCGCCTTTACGATCCCGCGAAAATGATCGTCGTGCTGGCGGGCGAGCCGCAAGGCATTCAGCCCTCGGAATAGGGACTACGCCTCCCTATATTGGGGGAGTACGATGTTCCAATATTCGATTCCGGTGCGCCCATGACAAATTCCCTGCCCTATCATCAGGACCTTCGCCATTGCTTCGATCTGGTCGAAGGTTTCGACCGTCAAGTGCTCGAAACCTGGCTCGACCAGACGCGCGACACGGTCGCGCAGTTGCGCAGCGCGGTCGGCAAGGGCACCTACGCCTTCCTCGACCAGCCCGACCGCACCGACGATCTTGCCGCCATCGAGACCGCCGCCAAGACGCTGTCGAAATTTTCGACCGTCGTGTTGCTGGGCACGGGCGGGTCGAGCCTGGGGGCGCGCGCGCTCGCGGCACTCGCCGATGCGGGCACGGGGCTGGGCGTCAAAGGCAAGCCGCGCTTGATCGTGGCGGAGAATGTCGACCCCTTCGCCTTCGAACGCCTCGTCGCCGATCTCGACCCTAAGACGACGGGCGCGTTGATCGTTTCCAAATCCGGCGGCACGGCCGAAACCTTGTCGCAGGCGCATGCGCTTCTGCCCAAGCTCGCCGATGCGGCCGCCCAAGCCATCGCGCTGACCGAGCCGACGGATAACGCGCTCGCGCGGCTGGCCAAGCGCTACAAGCTTTCGACCGTCGATCATCCGACGACGCTGGGCGGACGCTTCTCCGTGCTGTCTGCCGTGGGCTTGATCCCGGCGGCGCTGCTCGGCCTGGATATCCGCGCCCTTCGCAAAGGGGCCGCGATCGCGCGCGATGCGGCCCTCGCCGACCCGCTGGCATCGGCACCCGCGCAAGGGGCCGCACTGGCCGCCGCCTTCAACGCGCGCGGCGTGCGCACGAGCGTGCTGTGCCCCTATGTCGACGCACTCGCGCCGTTCGCGCAATGGTACGCGCAGCTCTGGGCCGAAAGCCTGGGCAAAGGCGGCCACGGCACGACGCCGATCCGGGCACTCGGCACTGTCGATCAGCACAGCCAGTTGCAGCTGTGGCTCGACGGCCCGGCCGACAAGCTCGTCACCGTCGTCGCGCGCGAAACCAAGGGTGTGGGCCCGCGCTATTCCAAGGAAGCGCTGGGCGATTCGTCGCTCGACTGGCTCGAAAACCGCACGATGGGCGATCTGCTCGACGTGTCATGGCGCGCGACCGTCGAAACGCTGGCGCGGCGCGGCCGGCCGGTGCGCTTGTTCACGCTGCCCACGCTCGACGAGACGACGCTGGGCGCGTTGATGATGCATTTCATGCTCGAAACCGTCATAGCCGCCGCGTTGTTCGACGTCGAGCCCTTCGACCAGCCGGCCGTCGAAGACGGTAAGCGTCTGGCGCGCGCTTATCTGAAAGGCATGGCGTGACGATACGCCGCCTGCCGGAAACCCTCGTTAACCGCATCGCGGCGGGCGAGGTGATCGAACGGCCGGCGGCGGCCGTGAAGGAACTCGTCGAAAACGCGATCGACGCGGGCGCCACGCGCATCGCGGTCAATCTTTCCGAAGCGGGGCGCGCCGCCATCGTCGTCACCGACGACGGCAAGGGCATGTCGCCGGACGAACTCGACCTTGCCGTCGAACGCCACGCGACGTCGAAACTGCCGGACGACGATCTGCTCGCGATCCGCACGCTGGGCTTCCGGGGCGAGGCCTTGCCCTCCATCGGCGCCGTGGCGCGATTGACGATCGCGAGCCGGGCGCGCGATGCGACGGATGCGTGGTCGATCGCGGTCGAAGGCGGGCGCAAGGGCAAGCCGGTGCCGTCGGCGCATCCGCCGGGCACGCGCGTCGAAGTGCGCGATCTTTTCTACGCCACGCCCGCGCGCCTTAAATTTCTGAAGGGCGAACGCGCCGAACGCGAAGCCTGCGAAGACGCGATCGCGCGTTTGGCGATGGCGCATCCGGAAATCGGTTTCGAGCTGACATCGGACGGGCGCACGATCCTGAAATTGCCGCCCGCCCCGCGCCTCGACCGTATCGCGGCCGTCGTGGGCAAGGAATTTCTGGGCAGTGCCGTCGACGTGCTGGCCCAGCGCGACGCCGACGAAGGCCCGATCAAGCTCGACGGGCATGCGGGATTGCCGACCTATAATCGCGCGACGTCGCAGCACCAATATCTATTCGTCAACGGCCGCCCGGTGCGCGACAAGCTGCTGGCGGGTGCCGTGCGCGGCGCCTATGCCGATTTTTTGGCGCGCGACCGCCATCCGGTGCTCGCGCTTTTCCTGACGCTGCCGACCGATCTGGTCGACGCGAATGTGCATCCCGCGAAGACCGAAGTGCGCTTCCGCGATCCTGCGCGTATTCGCGGGCTGATCGTCGGCAGTTTGCGCGAGGCGCTGGATCGCGCGGGGTTCCGCGCCGCCACGTCGGTCGCGGTCGAAGCGATCGATCTGGTCCGGCCGCAAACCCTGCCGCCGCCGCAATACGCCTTCGCGGCGCCGGGTCCGCGCGGCGTGGCGCCCGATCTGGCGGAGCGCAGCTACGAGTACCATGCGCCGCTGGCGCCGAGCGCCCCTCCATCCGCACCGATGCCCGAAGCAACGACCATCGCCACCGGCAATTTGCCGCTGGGCGTGGCGCGCGCGCAAGTTCACGAAACCTATATCGTCGCGCAAACCAGCGACGGCATCGTCATCGTCGATCAGCACGCGGCGCATGAGCGTCTTGTCTACGAGCGCATGAAAGCCGCGTTGGCGGCGGGCAGCGTCAAACGCCAGGCGTTGCTGATTCCCGAGATCGTCGAGCTTGGCGACAAGGATTGCGCCGCGCTGCTCGCGCGCGCCGACGAACTCGGCGAACTGGGCTTGGCCATCGAGGCGTTCGGGCCCGGCGCCATCGCCGTGCGCGAAACGCCGGCCCTGCTCGGCGAGGTCGATGTGCGCGGCTTGCTGCGCGATCTCGCCGACGAAATCGCCGAGCATGGCGCCGCACTATCACTCAAGGAACGCCTCGGCGATGTGTGCGGCACGATGGCCTGCCACGGTTCGGTGCGCGCGGGCCGCCGCCTGTCGGGCCCCGAGATGGATGCGCTGCTGCGCCAGATGGAAGCCACCCCGCATTCGGGCCAGTGCAATCACGGCCGCCCGACCTATGTGGAATTGAAACTCGCCGATATCGAAAAACTGTTCGGACGGCGCTGATTTCCCCGCCCCAGTCCCGGATTTAAATCCCGAACTGCTATTGACTTTCATTTGCGCTTAATATGAGAATGACTCGCATTATCGGAAAGGCTCGATCACATCCAAGCCTTTGAACGGAGACGTAAAATGACGACAGGACGCAAGACGGCGGCGCTTGGCCGCCGTGGCTTTTTGGGGGGTATGACGGCGGGCGCCACCCTATTGGCGGCACCGGCCATCGCCGCCGGCGGGATCGAAATCGTCGATATCGCCGGCCGCAATGTCAGCCTGAAAGCCCCGGCCAAGCGCGTGATCCTGGGCGAAGGGCGGTTGATGTACGGCTACTCCGTGCTGCAACCCAAGACGCCGTTCGAGCGTTTGGTCGGCTGGGGCGACGACATGGTGCTCTACGATCCGGGCACCTATCGCCATTATCGCGCCAAGCACCCGAGCGGCGACGCCGTGCCGCGCTTCGGCTCGGCGGTGAATTCGGATTTCAGCGTCGAGAAGGCGATCGCGTCGAATCCCGATCTCGTCCTTTTCCCGTTGTCGGCCTATCAGCGTCAGATCCAGGCGGGCACGTTCGAGAAGTTGCAGCGTGCGGGCATTCCCGCGGCGATCGTCGATCTGCGCGAAGCTTTGGCGCAGAACACGCAGCCGAGCATCGAGATCATGGGTTCGTTGCTCGGCCTCGACAAGGAAGCGGCGGAGTTCAACCGGTTCTACCTGCGCGAAACGCGGCGCGTGTCGTCCGCCGTGTGGAACATGCCCGCGAACAAGCGCACGACCGTGTTCATGGAACGCGCGGCGGGCTTCGATCCAAATAATTGCTGCATGACTTTCGGCAACGCCAATCTGGGCGTCACCTTGCAGGACGCGGGCGGCATCAATTGGGGTGCCGGCCGCTTTCCCGGCATCGGGGGTACTGCGAGCCCGGAAGCGATTCTGACGCTCGACCCCGAAGTGATCATCGGCACGGGCGCGGATTGGGCGGAAAGCACGCCCGGCTCGCGCGGCGTGCCGTTCGGCTACGAGACGACGCCGGCGCAAGTGCAGGCGGCGTTGAAGGCGCTGGCCGATCGGCCGGGCTGGTCGGCGTTGAAGGCGGTGAAGTCGAAGCGCTTCTACTCGATCTATCACCAGTTCTATACGAGCCCCGCGCATCTGGTTGCGATGCAGGTCTTCGCGAAATGGCTCTATCCGGAGCAATTCGCGAATCTCGACCCCGACGCGGTCTGGCGCGAATATCACGAGCGTTTCTCGCCGATCCCGCTGTCGGGCGTGTTCTGGGCGCAACTCGCGTGAGCGACGCCGCCCTCGCGTCGCCCGCCCAGACGCGCATCGCGGCGGCCGAACGCCGGCGGGGACTCGTCCTCGCCGGTGCCGCCCTTGCGGTCGTCGCGTTGGTACTCGTCGATCTGGGCACGGGGCCGGGCAACATCCCGCTCGCCGACGTGGTCCGCGCGTTGATCGACCGCGACGCCGTCGAGATTCGCTTGGGCGTGATCGTGTGGGACATCCGCCTGCCGGTGGCGCTGCAAGCGGCCTTGCTCGGCGCGATGCTCGGCATCGCGGGCGCGCAAATGCAGACGATCCTCGACAACCCGCTCGCCGATCCGTTCACGCTGGGCGTGTCCTCGGCCGCCGGCGTGGGCGCGTCGGTCGCGATCGTCACCGGACTTTCTTTGATCCCCGGCGCGGGGCCGTTCCTCGTGTCGGCCAACGCCTTCGTCTTCGCCTTCGGCGCGGCGTTGCTGGTGTTCTTCTTTTCGGTCGTGCGCGGGGCGACGTCCGAAACGATGATCCTGTTCGGCATCGCGCTGATGTTCGCGTTCAACGCGCTGCTGGCGATGCTGCAATATCGCGCGTCGGAAACGCAGCTCGTGCAGATCGTGTTCTGGATGATGGGCTCGTTGCAGCGCGCCACACCCGAACGCCTGATGGCCGGCGTGGCCATCCTCGCCGCCGTTGGCGGCTTGATGTGGCGCCGGCGCTGGGCGCTGACCGCGATGCGCTTCGGCGACGACCGGGCGGCGAGCCTGGGCGTCGATCCGCGCCGCTTGCGCCTGGAAACGCTGCTGCTGATCGCATTGCTGTCCGCCACCGCCGTTTCCTATGCCGGCGTGATCGGCTTCATCGGCTTGGTCGGCCCGCATATCGCGCGCCTGGCGGTGGGCGAGGATCAGCGCTGGTTCGCGCCCTTGTCCGCCCTGTGCGGGGCCGCCCTGTTATCCGCCGCGTCGATCGCAGCCAAATCGATCTCGCCCGGCGTGATCTATCCCATCGGCATCGTCACCGCCCTGGTCGGCGTGCCGGTATTCCTGTCGATCGTCGCCGGGCGGCGGAGCGTGGCGCGATGAAGGGTTTGCATTTCGAAGATATCGAAGTCGGCTACGGCACGCGCATGGTGCTGCGCGGCATCGGCGCCGCGGCACTGCTGCCCGGCACGATCACGGCGCTGATCGGCCCCAACGCCGCCGGCAAATCCACCTTGATGCGCGCCATCGCCGGTTTGCTGCCGATCAAGCGCGGCGCCATCGCCGTGGACGGCACGCGGATCGAGAAACTGCGTCTGCGCCCGCGAGCGAAATACGTTCGCTACGTGCCGCAGACCTACGCGACCTCCGCGCGGCTGTCGGTCTACGACGCGGTGCATGTCGCCGCGCGCGCCGCCGCCCCGGACGAGGCACCCCGCGATATCCGCTTGGCCGTCGCGGCGACGCTGGAGCGTACGGGCACCGCCCCTCTCGCCGACCGGATGGTCTGCGATCTTTCCGGCGGCCAGCAGCAGCTTGTGGCGCTCGCCCAAGGCTTGGTGCGCCCCGCCCCCGTGCTGCTGCTCGACGAGCCGACCAGCGCCCTCGATCTGCGCAACCAGCTTGAAGCGCTGCGCTTGCTGCGCGATGCGGCAAAGCGCGACAAAATCGCAGTCGCGGTCGCCATGCACGATCTGGCGCTGGCCGCACGCCACGCCGATCGGGTGATCCTCTTGTCTCAGGGTGCGATCGTCGCCGATGGCGCGCCCGACGATGTATTCGCCGCGCCCGAATGCGGGGCGGCTTACGGCGTGGAACTCGCCGCGACGCGATCGGGTTCGGGCGCCTTGTTGATCGAAGCGAGCCTGCCATGAACAGCGCGAATTGGAGTTTGAAGGAAGAGATCCGCGATTACTGGTCGGGCCGCGCCGAGACGTTCGATCAGTCGCGCGGCCATCGCATCCATGACGGCGCGGAAGCCAATTCCTGGCGCCGCGTGATGACCGAAGGCTTGGGCGATATCGCCGGCAAGAAGATCCTCGACCTCGCCTGCGGGACGGGCGAGATCAGCCGTATGTTGCTCGATCTGGGCGCGACCGTGACCGGCGTGGATTTCGCCGAACCGATGCTGGCGCGCGCCAAGGCCAAGCTACGCGGCCGCGACTGGACGGGCATGCTGGGCGATGCCGAGCGGCTCGACACGCTGCAGCCGGAAACGTTCGACGGCGCGATCACCCGCCATCTCGCCTGGACGTTGACCGATCCGCCCGCCGCCTACGCCGCGATCTTGCGCGTGTTGAAGCCGGGCGCGCGTCTCCTCGTCATCGATGGCGATTGGGTCAGCGAAACGTCGCGCACGCGCATCCTGCGTGGGATTGCCAAGCTGATCGACGGCAAGGACGGCCAAGCGGGGGCGGACGCCGAGCGCCACAAGCGCATCCTGTCGCAAGTGCCCTACGCCAACGGCCTAACGCCCGAACGCTTGCGCGCCGATCTGCACGCCGCCGGCTTTGCCGACGTCACGCGCCATTCCACGCTCGCGGTCTATCTGTGGGGCATGCGTGGCGCGGGGCTTGGCGATCAGTTGCGCTTGCTCGCCCCCACGCGCTTCGCGATTTCCGCCAAACGCCCCTAACGCAGCGCGAGGGCGATTCCCAGCATCGTCAAGACGATGCCCGCCAACGTCGATAGATCGGGAATCTCGCCCAACATCGCGAAACCGCCCAGCGCCGACAAGGCGGGAACCAGCGCGCCCGACAGCGCCGCACGGCCCGCGCCCAGATGCCGGATGGCGAGGGCGTAGGTCCAGGTGCCGAGCAGGCCCGCGCACATTCCTTGCGCCGCGACCTGCAACGCGACGTCGCGCCATGAGGCCGACAACAAGCCGCCGCCGGCGATCAGCCAGAGCGGCAGGACGCACGCGAACGACAACGCCGCGAGCAGCGCCGAAACGTGCCAAGCGCCGAGGCCGCTGCGCCGATACGCGACCGAGAACACCGCCCAAAGCGCGGACGCGGCGAGAAACAGAAGATCGCCGCGCCACGCGCCATCGCCGCCCGAAGTCAATGCCGGGCCGACGATGGCGGCGACACCCGCCGCGACGACCGCGAAGCCGATCGCGCGTTGCCGCCCGATCCGTTCGCCCAACACGGCAAAGGCGAGCAAGGCGGTGAACAGCGGCATCGTGCCCGGCAGCAACGCGCCCATATGCGCGACGGGCGCCAAACCGGCCCCCGCCATCGCGACCAAGCCGAACGGCAAGCCGCCGCCCAGAAAGATCGGCACGATCGACATGCGCCGCGCCGTGCTCGGCCAGAAGCCCGCGCGCCACAGCAACGGCGACAATGCGAGTGCGGGCACGCCGTAGCGCAGCAAGGCGAGATCGAGCGGCCCCAGATCGGTCGCCGCGCCGGCGCGCGTGGCGATCTGCCACGCCGCCCCGATCGCGGCGGCGGCGAAGGCGGCGGCAAGACCGATCGCGCGCGAAGGACGAAATTCGGACATAGCGCCTTTTGTCGCGAACGCCGCGCGCGCGCCAACGCGACTTGACGATAAGCCTATGAACTGGATTCATAGGTCATGGCCGCCAAACGCCGACTACCGCCCTTCGCGGGGCTTCTCGCGTTCGACGCCGTGCTGCGCCACGGCGGCTTTTCGCGCGCGGGCGAGGCGCTGCATCTGACCCAAAGCGCCGTCAGCCACCGCGTCGCCGCACTGGAGCAGCATTTCGGCGCGAAACTGTTCGAGCGGTTGAATCCCGGCCTTGCGCCCACGCGGGCGGGCAAGCGTCTGGCGGCCGCGTTGGCGCCAATTCTGGCGGGGCTGGAGGATTTGAACGGCGCAGTCGCCGCCGGTCCGGTCCGCTTCAAACTCGCGACCGGTCAAGCGCTGCTCGGGTGGTGGCTGTCGGCGCGGCTGGGAGCCCTGGCCGCCGCGTTCCCGCATCTGGAAATCGAGATCGCGGCGCTGACCCATCCGTCGCAACGCAGGCGGGTGCGTGCGGATCTCGAATTGCTGTGGGTGAAGCGCGCGGAATTCGCGGGCGGCCCGCAGGCGCTAGCGTTTCCGGAGGAGACGATCTTCCCCGTCGCCGCCCCCGGCTTGCTGCGCGGCCATCGCGATTGGCGCGCGTTGCCGCTGATCGCCAAAACCGAAGCGGCGGAAGACGACGCGACGCCCGAATGGCGCTGGCGCGCGTGGCTCGGGGGCAACGCCAAGCGCGCGGCGTTGCGCTTCGACGATCCGGGGGCGGCGCTGCAAGCCGCGATCGATGGCGGCGGCATCGCGCTGACGCGCTCGCTGCTGGCGCAAGACGCGCTCGCCGCCGGGCGGCTGAAGCGCGTCTCGCGCACAATGATGCCGTCGGCGAAGATTCAAACGGCGCAATGGCGCGCGGAAAGCGACGCCCTCGCGGGGCCGATCGCGCGATTCCTGATCGCGAGCGCGGCGAGCGCTTAGTTCTTACCGGGGATCACGGCGAAGCTGGGCCGCGCGGGCTTGGTCGAAAGTTCGTCGAGCCCCAAGGGGGCAAGCCACGGCCGTTCGATGCTGGGAAGCCCGAACAGATTGCCTTGCAGCAGATTGACGCCGCGCTTGGCGAGATGCTGCGCCTCGAGATTGTTCTCAACGCATTCGGCGACGGTTTCCAGGCCGAACCCTTCGGCGAGGCCCAGCAGCGTGCGGATGAACAGCTGATTGTCGACGTTGTCGGCAAGGCCGCGCACGAAGGACCCGTCGATCTTCACGCTATCGACCGCCAACGCCTTCAAATTGCGGAAGCTGGTATAGCCCGCCCCGAAATCGTCGAGCGCCACGCGGCAGCCCAAATCGCGCACGGCGGCGACGAATTTCGCCGTCTCGTCGATATCCTGGATCGCCACCGTTTCGGTGATCTCGACGATCAGACGCTGCGCGACTTCCGGCCGTCCTTTGACGAATCCCGACAACGCGCGCAGCCACGTGGGATCGCCCGCCGTCAGGCCGGAGATGTTGATCGCCAGCGAAACATCCGGCCAGCGATTGAGCTCGCCGATCGACATTTCCAGTACGCGCCGGTCGAGCAAGCGCATCAAGCCCGTCTGCTCGACGATGGGGATGAACGAGCCCGCGGGCGCGATCGAACCGTCCATGCGCTGCAAACGCAGCAGCGCTTCGTAGTGATGGATCTTGTGGTCCTGTGCGCCGACGACCGGTTGAAAGGCGAAGACAAGGCGTTCGTCCTTCAACGCCGCCTGCACGTCCGACGAGATCGCGACCAAGCGCTGATGCAATTCGCGTTGCGCGGGGCTTGCCGAGAAAATTGCGTAGCGATTGCGGCCCGCGCGTTTCGCCTCGGCCAAGGCGGATTCGGCGCGCGCCTGCATCTCCACGCCCGACGGGCCCTGGCCCATGAACAGCACGGCGCCGGCGGACGCGGTGACATGGATCGGCCCGTCCGGTGTTTCGATCGGGGCCGCGCGCACCGTGCCGAGCAGGCGATCGGCGGCAAGACCGATTTCGCTTTCCGGGCAATGCGCGAGGACCAGGCCGAAGCGATCGCCGCCCGCGCGGCCGATGACGTCGGATTCGCGCAGCGCGCGTTCGAGGCGCTGGCCGACGCCCACCAAAATCGCATCGGCGGTCGCCCAGCCGAACGCGTCGTTGATGGCGCCCAGATTGTCGATGCCGATCAGCAGATAGGCGCCGGGCGCTTCGTAGCGCGCGGCGTAAGCGAGCTGATGGTCGAGCGCTTCGCGCAAACGCACGGCGTTGAAATGGCCGGTCAGCGCGTCGTAATTCGCGAGATATTCGAGCCGCGCTTCGCGTTCCTTGCGCGCGGTGATCGCGCGCAGCGTGCCGGCCACGCGGATCGGCCGTCCGTCGGGCGCGAATTCGGCGCGACCGCGATCATGCACCCAGATCAGCGCCCCGCCGTCGCCGCGAATGCGATAATCGAGATCGTAGGCGAGGCGATCAACGAAATGCGCCGACAGCGCCTTCACGCGGCCGGGCAAATCTTCGGCGTAGATCCGGCTTTGCAGCACTTGGCCGGTGGGCGGAAAATCGCCGCGCGGCCCGAACGTATCCTCGGCCTTGCCCGCCCATTCGATGGCGTCGGTCGCGAGGTCCCAGACGTAAGCGGCGTCGCCCGCCCCTTCCAGGGCGCGCAAAGCGCGGTCGGTGGAACCCGTATCGTCCATGGGAAAGCGGTCTCGCTGGTCGCTGGCCGGAAGACAGTCTAGCCCGGCCCCCCGAAACCACAAATGTTTGAAACATTGAGGCTTTCGAGCGACTTCGGCGATGTGGATATTAACTACAATTTGAATCGAATGCCAGATTCCAGTTGACTCCGATTTTCATAAAATTTTACATTAATCCCATGAACGCGGCATCGAATGTTTTCCTGCTGCCACCGCCCGGCGCCAAGCGCATCGGGACGGAGGGGAATGCGTCGCCCCGCCGCGTTCAACCCGAGGCCGCCGATAAAGCCACGCAGGGGCTCGGGCTCTCCGCCGAACAGATGGCGGGGCTGGTGGACGCCCTGGCCCGACGGGGCCAGGGCCCCCAGCGCAAACGCAGCTTCGCCGACGAGATGGTCGGCGAAACCGGCCGCGCCCCGGCCGATCTGGGCTTCGCCGCCCAGCGCTACGCCCAAGAGACGCTGCATATGGCCGCCCATCACGAGGATTGGCGCCAGGGCACGATGGCCTACATGGCCGCGCAGAACATCACCGATAACGCGCGCGGCGCGGGCGTCGCCGCCTAAGAGCCTGGGCAGGCGTTCCGCTCTCTGATACGGAATCGTCTTCCACCTCGGGAGGACGGCAATGGCGTTCACGACGGTTTCGGAACTACTTCGTATCGGCAAAGACGGCGACATGGCGCTCGGGTGCCCCGAGACGCCGCCCCTTTCGTTTGCGGGTTTGCGCAAGCTCGCGGCCAAGACGATCGCCGACCTCAACGCGATGGGGATCGGCCGCGACGATCGCGTGGCGATCGTGCTGCCCAACGGGCCGGAGATGGCCGCCGCCTTCCTGTGCGTGGCCGGTGCGGCAACGACAGCGCCGTTGAACCCTGCCTATCGGCAGGAGGAGTTCGAGTTCTATATCGCCGACCTCAAAGCCAAGGCGGTACTGGTTCAAAAGGGCGATGAAACGCCCGCGCGCGCCGCCGCCGCCAAGCTGGGCGTGCCGCTGATCGAATTGACGCCGACGCGCGATGCCGGTGCCGGCTCCTACACGCTGTCGTCGCTGCTGAAGGGCACGGCGGCTCAGCCCGGCCCTGCACAAGCCGACGACATCGCGCTGATCCTGCACACCTCGGGCACCACGTCGCGGCCCAAGATCGTGCCGCTGGCGCAAGCGAATATCTGCGCCTCCGCCCGGCATATCGGCAAGACGCTGGCGCTCACGCCGAGCGACAAATGCCTCAACATCATGCCGCTGTTCCACATCCACGGCCTGATCGCGGCGGTGCTGTCGTCGCTCGCCGCCGGCGGGGGCACGGTGTGCACGCCGGGCTTCAACGCGCTCAAATTCTTTGGCTGGCTGGATGAGGCGAAGCCCAGCTGGTACACGGCCGTGCCCACGATGCATCAAGCGATCCTCGCGCGCGCCGAGCGCAACAAGGACAGCCTGGCGCGCGCTGGCTTGCGCTTCATCCGCTCGTCCTCGGCATCCTTGCCGCCGCAAGTGATGCTCGAACTCGAAGCCGCGTTCGGTTGCCCGGTCATCGAAAGCTACGGCATGACCGAAGCCGCGCACCAAATGGCGTCGAACCCGCTGCCGCCCGCCGCGCGCAAGCCTGGCTCGGTCGGCATCGCCGCAGGCCCGGAAGTCGCGATCATGGACGAGGAAGGCAAGCTTCTGCCCAAGGGCGCCTTGGGCGAAATCGTGATTCGCGGGCCCAACGTGACCAAAGGCTACGAAGCGAACCCGGACGCGAATCTCAAAGCCTTCGCGGGCGGCTGGTTCCGCACCGGCGACCAAGGCACGCTAGACGACGAAGGCTATTTGCGCATCACCGGGCGGTTGAAGGAGCTGATCAATCGCGGCGGCGAGAAAGTCTCGCCGCTGGAGGTCGATGAGGTGATCATGGATCACCCGGCGGTCGCGCAGGTCGTGACCTTCGCGATGCCGCACGACAAATTGGGCGAGGAAGTCGCCGCCGCGATCGTGCTGCGCGAGGGCCAAACGACGACCGAGCGCGAAATCCGCGATTTCGCCGCCAAGCGCCTCGCGGATTTCAAAGTGCCGCGCAAAGTCGTCATCCTCGCCGAGATCCCGAAGGGGGCGACCGGAAAGCTGCAACGCATCGGCCTTGCCGACAAACTGGGCTTGGGAGCCGCGAAGTGAATCGCGTTCTGATTTTCGGTGCGGGGGCCATCGGCGGCTATATGGGCGTGAAGCTCGCCCAAGCGGGCGCGCGCGTCACGTTCTTCGCGCGGGGCGCCCATCTCGAAGCGATGAAGGCCAACGGGATCAAGCTGATCTCCGAAGGCAGCGAGACGGTGATCAAAGACGCGAATTTCGCCGGCGACGCGCGCGAGGCGGGCGAGCAGGATTTCGTCATCGTCAGCCTGAAAGCCCACGGCCTGGTCGCAGCCGTCGATCAGGTCGCCTCGCTGCTCGGACCCAAAACCGCCCTGGTCACGGCGATGAACGGCGTGCCCTATTGGTATTTCCACAAGCACGGCGGGCCGCATGACGGCAAGCGGCTCGAATCGGTCGATCCGGGC
>PVXE01000005.1 GCA_014444615.1 Tagaea sp. CACIAM 22H2
GGGTATCTTGGCGCCGCAAACGTCTTCCGCAAAGGGGCAGCGCGTATGGAACCGGCAACCGGAAGGCGGGTTGATCGGATTGGGCGGATCGCCAGCGATCGGCGCTTCCTGGGTGCGCCGATCCGGGTCCATCGACGGCATCGCGGATAGCAACGCGCGCGTATAGGGATGACGCGGATTGTCGTAAAGTTCCTCGACCGGGCCGATCTCGGCCACACGCCCCAAATACATCACCATCACGCGGTCGGCCATGTAGCGCACGACGTTGAGATCGTGGCTGATGAACACATAGGTCAGGCCGAATTCCGATTTCAGATCTTGGAGCAGGTTCAGCACCTGCGCCTCGACTGACTTGTCGAGCGCGGACACGGACTCGTCGAGCAGCACGAGGCGCGGCGCCAAGGCCAAGGCGCGCGCGATGTTTACGCGCTGGCGCTGGCCGCCGGAAAGCTCGTGCGGATAGCGCCGCCCGAACAGGTTAGGGTCGAGCCCGACCTTGCCGAGCAGGTCGCGCGCGCGGCCCCGCGCCTCGCCGTCCGGCACGCCATGCACCTTCGGGCCGAAGGCGATCGAATCCTCGATCGTCAGACGCGGGTTCAGCGACGCGAACGAGTCCTGAAACACCATCTGCACTTGACGGCGCAACTCCGTCAGCGTGATCCCGCCATCGACAGCGCCCAGTGCCTGCCCGTCGAACAGCACTTCGCCGGAATCGGGTTCGATCAGGCGGATCAGCAAGCGCGCGGTCGTCGACTTGCCGCAGCCGGATTCGCCGACGATGCCGAGCGTCTCGCCCTTCGCGACCTCGAAATCGACGCCGTCGACGGCTTGCACCAAACCCGTGGTGCGGCCGAGCAAGCCGCCGCGGATGGGGAAATGCTTGACCAAGTTTTTTACGGTCAGCAGCGGTTGCGCGGGCCCGCCGAGATCTTCGGATACGTCGATGCTCATCGTCAGACCTTCACGTCCATCGCCGAGCGCAAGGCGTCGGAGAACAGGTTGAAGCAGATCGACACCGCGAAGATCATCGCCCCCGGCAATGCCGCGACATAAGGCTGGGAATAGATCGCGGTGCGCAGCGTGTTGAGCATCAGGCCCCATTCGGGTTCCGGTGGCTTGACGCCCAGTCCCAGGAACGACAAACCCGCCGCCAAGATCATCGACACGGAAACCAGCGACGTGGCGTAGACGAAGACCGGGCCCATCACGTTGCCCAGCACATGGACGCGGATGATCGTCAAAGCGCTGGCGCCAGAGGCGCGCGCCGCATCGACGAAGTCGAGCGAGCGCGTTTGCGTCGTCACACTTTCCGCCACGCGCGCGATCGGCGGCACGAAGACGACGGTTAACGAAATGATCGAGTTGAGGATACCCGCCCCGAGCGCGCCGGAAATCGCGATCGCTAGCAGCACCGACGGGAAGGCATAGAACACGTCGATCGTGCGCATGATCGCCATGTTCGTCTTGCCGCCGACGAACCCGGCGATGACGCCCAATGCCGTGCCGATCACGAAAGCGTTGAGCACCGGAACGATACCGATGAATAGCGACAAGCGTCCGCCATAGAGCAATCTTGTCAGCATATCGCGGCCGAGCTCGTCGGTGCCGAGCGGATAGCCCGGCGTGCCGATCGGCCGCAGACGGCGCAACATGGCGCCGCGATATGGGTCTTGCGGCGCGATATAAGGCGCCAGGATCGCGGCGAGCACGATCAGCACCAGAATGGCGAGACAGACCATCGCCAGCTTGTTTCGCATCAGGCGATGAAGAACGCCCGCCCAGTAGCCGCGCGAGGCGGTGGCGGGCGCCGTTTGCTTTTGCGTCTTGTCGGCGGTTGCGGCGGCGGCGGTCATGCGCGTTTGATCCGGGGGTCGAGCCAGGTCTGCAGAATGTCGACCAGCAGGTTGAGCGTGACGAAGAACATCGCCAGCACCAGAATCGTGCCCTGGAGCAGCGGCAGATCGCGCTGGAAGATCGCGTTGCCGAGCAGGAAACCCGTTCCCGGCCAGGCGAACACGGTCTCGATCAGGATCGACCCGCCGAGCAGATAGCCGAGCTGCAAGCCCATCACCGCGAGCCCGGTGGGGGCCGCGTTCTTCACCACATGGAGCAGCACGCCGCGATCGGTCAGGCCCTTGGCCTTCAACGCATCGACGAATTCCTGACTGAGGATATCGGCGACGAGAGCGCGTACCGAGCGCGCGACGATACCCAGTGGAATGACCGACATGGTCACTGCCGGCAGAATCAAGAACCGAATATGCGCCCAGTCCCAAACCCAATCGGCCGATCCGCCCGGCCCCGCCCCGGTCGCCGGCAGCCAGTTCAGCTGCACCGAGAACACGATCACCAGCACCATGCCCATCCAGTAGTGTGGCAAGGACACGCCGACGATCGACAGGCCCGAAGCGACACGATCGATCCAGGTGTCGCGCCAGTAGCCGGCGACGAAGCCGAACAGCCCGCCCAAGATGAAGCCGATCAGCGCCGCCAGCACGGCGAGCATGAAAGTGTTGCCGAGCGCGCGCCAAACTTCGGCCGCCACCGGCCGGCCGGTGGCGATCGACACGCCCAAATCGCCGGACAAGGCGCGCAGGATCCACAGCGCGAATTGCAGCGGCAGCGGCTTGTCGAAGCCATAGGCGGCGCGCATCTGGTTTTGCAGGTCGAGCGAGGCGTCGGCCGGCAAAACCGAAACCAGCGGATCGCCAGGCGCGATATGAACCATCAGAAAGCAGACGAGGCTGACCCCGAGGGCGATCGGAACGGCGTAGACGAGACGTTTGAGAAGATATTGCAGCATCGAGCCATGACGGGGCGGCCTGCGACGGCCGCCCCGCTCTTGAGGGTTCAGTCCATCGTCACGGGCGAGAAATCGATGAACCAGCTTTGCGGCTGGATCACGTTCTTGACCTTCGGCGACGTGGCGCGCGGGCCTACGTCGTGCGCCGCCCACAGGAACACCGTCTCGTCGACGATGCGCGCGTGCAGCGCCGCCAAAGCCTTGTCGCGTTCGGCCGCCTCGAAGGTCGTACGCGCCGCGGCCACCAGACGGTCGAATTCGGGATCGTTGACGAATCCCCAGTTATTCGACGTCGGTGGCGCCATCTTGCTGTCGACGAAGCGCACGAAGGCGAAGAACGGGTCCATCGCGGCGAAGGTGACGTTGATCGCGTTGGAACCGCGCGCCGTCGGATCCTTGGCGCCCATGCGCCAATTCGTGAACAGCGTGTTCCACTCGATCACGTCGAGTTCCACGTCGAAGAAGCACTCGCGCAGATTCTGCTGGATGAATTCGTTCATCGGCAGCGGCATCATCTGCCCCGACCCCGAGGCGGAGGTCTGGATTTTCACCTTCAACGGCTTTTGCGCCGAATGCCCCGCCGCCGCCATCAGCCGCTTGGCTTCATCGGGCGCGTAGCGGATCTTGAACTGCGGATTGCCCCACCACGGGTGGCCCGGCGGCACCGAGCCGACCGCCGGAACCATCAATCCGGCCAGCAGTTCCTTCATCTCGTCGCGATTGACGCAAAGATTGGCGGCTTGACGCACGCGCTTGTCGAGCCACGGCGAGCCCTCGACGAAGCTGAACTGCCAAGGCCAAACATGCGGCTGCTGGTTGGCGTGGACCGTGAAGCCGCGCTGCCGGATCTGGGCGACGGCGTCGGGGGCCGGCGCTTCGATCCAGTCGAGCTGACCCGAGAGCAGCGCCGCCGTGCGCGCGTTGGCCTCCGGCATGGGGACGAGCACCATGCGATCGACCTTCGGCACGCGCGCCGCGTTCCAGTACTCGGCGTTCTTGGCGAGCTCCAGCCGCTCGCGCGGCACGAAACGCGTCATCTTCCACGGCCCGTGCCCGACGCGTCGGCCGCGAAGGCTTGCCACGCCTGGGCCGAGCGCTGTGTGGCATCGGTGACGGACGCCGGCACGCCCGCGAGCTTCGCCGCCCAGTGTGCAGGCGACGCCATGAACAGATTGGTCAGGTTGATCGGCAGGAAACTGTCGGGCACCGAGGTCGTCAGTTCGACCGTCAGATCGTCGATCTTGCGCGCCGAACGCAGTGTGGGCATGCGGCTGGCGGTGACGCCGACCTGGCTCGCGTCGAAATGCGGCGCGTCCTTGTCCAGCACTTTGCGGACGTTCCAAACCACGGCATCGGCATTGAACGGCGAGCCGTCATGGAACTTCACGTTCGGCCGAAGCTTGAAAATCCACTTCGTCTTGTCGGCTGCGTCGACGGCCCATTCGGTGGCGAGGCCCGGGATTACGACGGACGGCTTGTCGGACGTCGACAGATCCCAGGAGGTGAGCCCGTCATACATCGTCAGGCCCGTGAAACGGTTGCCCTCGAAGCCTTGATCGGGCTGGCCATGCGTGCGCGGAATGTCCGCGGCGGTCATGCCGATGCGCAACGTCGTCTGCGCGTGGACGGCATGTCCGATGGTCAGCGCTAAGGCGGCGGCGCAAAAGCCGCCGAAAACTTTCCCTGTTTTCATTTGTTTGTCTCCCTGTCTCGTCGGCGATGAGTTGCGTCGGCGATTTCGGCGGCCGCTCGATCGGGAGGATGCGAGGCGGGCGTCCGGGAACCGGAGGATCGAACTGCAAGCCAAGTGCCATGTTCCAGAAGGGCAGATAACACCGTCGATTCCGCAAGTCGGCACAAGACGCGGCGGTTGAACGCCTTATTTTTAAGCACGCCGTGTTCGCAATCCCTCTATGGCCGCTTCCGCGAGGCGGGCACGAAAATTGAAGGGAGAGGACGTTCGTTCAAACCAGGGGGGGCTATGCTCCATTCGAAAATCTTCGCGACCGCCGGCTTGGCGCTCGCACTCTCGGCCGGCATCGCGGCGGCACCGGGTATCGCGCTCGCGCAAGGCACGCTGCGCATCGGCATGACCGCGTCGGATATTCCGCTGACGACCGGCCAGCCCGACCAGGGCGGCGAAGGCCAGCGCTTTACCGGCTACACACTCTATGATTCGTTGATCAATTGGGACCTGACGAGCGCCGACAAGCCGTCGGATCTGGTTCCCGGCCTCGCCACGTCTTGGGCGGTCGATGCGACCGACAAGAACAAGTGGACCTTCAAGATTCGCGAAGGCGTGAAATTCCATGACGGCTCGACCTTCGACGCCGAAGCCGCGGTGTGGAACTTCGAAAAGCTGTTGAACCAGCAAGCGCCGCAATTCGACCCGCGCCAGTCGGCGCAAGGCCGCACGCGTATTCCGGCCGTCGCGTCCTATCGCGCGGTCGACAAATACACGCTGGAGATCACGACGAAGTCCCCCGACGCGACCCTGCCCTATCAGCTCGCCTGGATCATGCACTCCAGCCCGGCGCAGTGGGAGAAGGTCGGCAAGTCGTGGGAGAATTTTGCCAAGACGCCGTCCGGCACCGGCCCGTGGAAGCTGACCAATTTCGTGCCGCGCGAGCGCGCCGAGATGGTGCCCTTCGCCGAGTATTGGGACAAGACGCGCGTGCCCAAGCTCGAAAAGCTGATCCTGATCCCGCTGCCCGAGGCTTCGGCGCGCACGGCGGCTTTGCGCTCGGGTCAGGTCGATTGGATCGAAGCGCCGTCGCCCGACGCGATTCCGTCGCTGAAATCGGCCGGCTTCTCGATCGTCGTCAACGCCTATCCGCATAACTGGACCTGGCATTTGAGCCGCGTCGAAGGCAGCCCGTGGAACGATATCCGTATCCGCAAGGCCGCCAACCTCGCGGTCGATCGCGACGGCATCAAGGAATTGCTGAGCGGCCTGGCGATCCCGGCGCAAGGCTTTTTCCCGCCCGGCCATCAATGGTTCGGCGAGCCGAAGTTCAAGCTGAAGCACGACATTGCCGAAGCGCGCAAGCTGATGACCGAAGCCGGTTACTCGGCGTCGAAGCCGTTGACGACGAAGATCCTGATCGCGCCGTCGGGCTCGGGCCAGATGCAGCCCTTGCCGATGAACGAAGCGGTGCAGCAGGGGCTTGCCGAAGCGTGGATCAAGGTCGATTTCGAAGTCGTCGACTGGAACACGCTGATCAATATCTGGCGGGCGGGCGCCAAGCACGAGACGTCGCGCGGTGCGACGGGGATGAACTACACCTATTTCATCCAGGATCCGTTCACCGGTTTCATCCGCCATCTGCAGGGTAACCTCGCCCCGCCGGCCGGCACCAATTGGGGCTTCTACAATGACCCCGATATGGACCAGCTGTTCGACCAAGTGCGCAACACCTTCGACAAGGACGGCCAAACCGCCGTTCTCAAGAAGATCCACGAAAAATACGTCGACGACGCGCTGTTCTTGATGGTCACGCACGATGTCAATCCGCGCGCGATGAGCGCCAAGGTGAAGGGCTTCGTGCAGGCCCAGAACTGGTTCCAGAACTTCTCGTCGATCACGATGGCGCCGTAAAAAGCGCTATCGTTGGGAACGGCAAGGCCCGCATCTTTGGATGCGGGCCTTTTCGTTTGCACAGCGCGTCAGGACCGTCCGCCGTCGACGGACAAAATCTGTCCAGTGATCCACGCCGCCTGTTCGCTCGCCAGGAAGGCCACGGCGTTCGCGATATCCTGGGCGGTGCCCAGGCGGCGCGTATGGATGCTTTGCACCAAACGCGTCTGGCCTTCGGCGCCATAGGCTTCCCATTGCCGCTCGGTCGCCGGGTTCGAGCGCACGAAGCCCGGCGCCACGGAATTTGTCGTGATGCCGAACGGCCCAAGGTCTTGGCTCAATTGTTTGGTCAGGCCCACCAGCGCGTGCTTGGCGGCCGTATAGGCTTGGATGCCGGTCAAGCTCGGACGTAAACCGGCGCCGGAGGAGATCGTGACGATCCGCCCCCAACCTTTCGCGCGCATCGGCACGGACGCGGCTTGGGCCAGCCAAAACTGCGCGTCGACATTCGCTTCAAAGATCGCGCGCCAGCCGGCCTCGTCGACCTTGTCGATCGGCCCGCCGACTTGGCCGCGCACGCCGCCGGCCGCACCCACCAGAATATCGACCTGACCGATCTTCGCGATCAGATCGTGGCAGGCCGCCCGGCCGCCGAGATCGGCGCGATGCGCCGTGTAGGCGGCGGGATCGGCCCAATCGATCGCGGCGATGTCGGCCAGATGCACTTTGGCGCCGGCCGCGTGCAGCGTTTCGGCGATCGCGCGGCCGATCCCTTGCGCGGTCCCGGTGACGAGCGCGGTCTTGCCATCGAAGCGGATCAGCATAGCGCCAGCAACTCCGCGAAGGTTTCGTAGGCCATCGGCTTCTTGCCGTCTTCGATCGCGTGGATCAGTTCGACGAGCTTGGCGAGGACCGGCGTATCGACGCCGACCTCGCGCGCCAATTCGACGATGATCCCGATCTGCGGATCGATCTCGGTCTTGCGCTTGCGTACCGCCAGATCGCGATAGATGCCCGAATGGGTCTTGGCGGTGTAGCGATTATGCTCGGCCAGCCGCGCGATCGTCGCCTGAGCACGATCAAGGGCCGCTTCCGGCATGAAATCGGCGGGGTCGAAGCCGTTGAAGCCGACGGGCACGATCTTTCGCGCGCGCACCGCCGCCATCACTTCGCGCCCCAGTGCCACAAAAACGGGCGTCCGACGCGGATCTTCGAAGTTCGCGGTCATACTGTCCATGGTCAGCGCCGTCGCGAACAACATGGCGCCATAGGCGAGCTTGCCCCAGAGATAGCCCCAAATATTGTCGGTCAGCACCGCATTGGGTTCGAAGCCTTTCAGCAATTCGAACATCGCCTGCGTGCGCGGCAGGTTCTTGCCGTCGATCTCGCCGACCACCACGGCCGCGCGGTTGCCGAACAGAATTTCGCCCGGCCCGTGCCAATCGGCGCCGAAATTCACGAAACAGCCCATCGTGCGCAAAGCCCCCGCGCGCTTGGCGATGGCGATTTCGTTGAGGCCGTTCTGCGCCGACAGGATATAGCCGTCCGCCGCCAGATGCGGCAGCAGCTTGTCCAGCGCCGCTTCGGTCGCTTGCGCCTTGACCGCCAGCACGATGCGCGAATAGGTGCCCTTCAGCTCGTCGGGCGTGACGGCGGGCACGACGATCGTAAAATCCTCGATCGGCCCGAAGATATGAAGCCCGCGCGTGCGGCAGGTTTCGACATGCGATTTCTCGATATCGACGAGCAGCACGTCGTGGCCCGCGCGCTTCCAATAGGCGCCGAGCGTGCCGCCGATGGCGCCCGCCCCCCAAATCAGGATCGGATCGATTTTCATGCCGCCTCCGTGAATTCTTCGGCGTGCGTGGCGACGACCAAGCGGCCATCGTCTGCGATCCAGCCACGCGCCATACCCAGCGTGTTGTATGGTGCGTAAACATGGCCCTTCGCGTCGATCGCTGCGAAGCCGGCGCCGATACCGTGGCTTTTCAGCACGTCGAACACCAATGCGTCGACGGAATCTTTGAACCCATGTTTGCCGTAATCCATCCGCGCGGCGATGTCGTAGGCGGCCGCGTTGCGGATGAAGAACTCGCCCTGGCCGGTCCCCGACACGGCGACCACACCGTTGCGCGCATAGGTGCCGGCCCCGACGATGGGCGTGTCGCCGACGCGGCCGACCGGTTTGTTGTTGAAGCCGCCGGTCGAGGTCGCGGCGGCGAGATTGCCCGCGCGATCGAGTGCCACCGCACCGACCGTGCCGTGACGCTCGGCCTCGCTTGCCGCGCGCAACGTGCCCGACGCCGCGCGGCGTTTGAGCGAGGCGAGTGCGTCCACGCGGCGCTGGGTGGTGAAATAGGCGTTCTCGACGATCGCCAGCCCTTGGCGCTTGGCGAATTCGTCGGCGGCATCGCCCGCGATCAGAACGCAATCGCTGCGCTCCATCACCGCGCGCGCGGCCTTGATCGGGTTGCGGATGCGTTTGACGGTACAAACAGCGCCCGCACCTTTCGTGGCGCCGTCCATGATCGACGCGTCGAGCTCATGCGTGGAATCCGCCGTCAACGCGGCGCCATGACCGGCGTTGAAATGCGGACTGTCTTCCATCACCACGACGGCCGCTTCGACGGCGTCGAGCGCCGAACCGCCCTTGTGCAGGATCGCCCAGGCGGCCCGTAACGATGCGGCCAGATGCGCGCGCGTTTCGGTCCATTCGGCCGGCGTCAGCAGCGACTTATCAAGCGTGCCGCAGCCGCCATGGATGCAAATGCCGATCGGTCCCGCCATGACGATTCACTCCCCTTGAATAAAATCCGGGCCCGTCCCGCCCGGCATAGGCGGAACGGGCCCGGTCGTTCAGGCTTAATTGGCCGGCTTGATGTCCATCGCCAGCGTGTCTTCGTCGACGCGCGGCGCGATCTTCACCTTGGCCTTCTGCATCGCCCAGGCCGAACCGACCGCGACGATCGGCAAGCGCTGACGATCTTCCAGCACGATCGCGTTCACCTCGGCGAGCTGGGCGCGACGCTTGGCCTCGTCGAGCTCCACCGCCGCGTCCTGCAACAGCTTGTCGGCGCGCGGGTTCTTGTAGCCCAGTACGTTGAACGCGCCCATACGCACCGCCGGATCGTTGGAATGGATCAACGACGACAGCGTGTAATGCGCTTCACCGGTCAGCGTGCCCCAACCCGACATCGAGGCCGAGAACTCGCCGCGCGTGCGCGCCGGGAAGAACGCCGCCGCGGGCGTGGCCGCCGCGACCGCATCGATCCCCACCGCCGCGAGCATCTGCGCGATCGACGTGCCGACCGCGCCGTCACCCGGCAGACGATCGTTGGTGAAGGCGAAGCGCATGCGGAAGCCGTTCGGGAACCCCGCTTCGGCGAGCAAGCGGCGTGACGCCGCCGGATCGTAGACGCGTTCGGGCAGCGTGGTGTTGAAGCCGAAGATCGACGGCGTCACCAGCTGGTTGACCGGCTTGCCCAGACCTTCCATCGCGATCTCCGCCAGCGCTTTGCGGTCGATCGCCATGTCGATCGCTTGGCGCACGCGAACGTCGCGCAGCGGGTTGGCCGACAGCGGCGAGCCGTCCTTGGCCGACAACTGCCCCGCGGGCGGCGTTTCGCGCATGTCGAGTTCGGCGTTGAATACGTAGACCGTGTCGATCGTCGAAACTTCGAGACGCGCGTCGCGGCGCAGCGTGGCGAGATCGGTCGCCGGCACGCGCGTGATCAGATCGAGCTGGCCCGCGCGCAGCTGCGCCACGCGCGCGGCGTCGTTCGGGATCTCGCGCCGGACATGGCGGGCCCAAGGCTCCTTCGGTCCCCAATAGGCGTCGTTGCGATCGAGGACGAGCTCGCCGCGCGGCGTCCACGACACGTATTTATAGGGGCCCGTGCCGATCGCGGCCTTGCCCGTGTTGAACGCTTCGTTCGCCGTTTCCTTCGTCAGGCCAGCGGCCGCGCGATGCGACACGATGAACAGGCGGATGAAGTCGTTGGGCAGAATCGGCGCCGGCCCGTCGGTGATGATGTGGACCGTGTGCGGGTCGACGATCTTCACTTCCTTCACGCGGCGCACATAGATCGTCGTCGGATTCGGCCCGGCGACGACCGGAATGCGTTCGATCGAGAACTTCACGTCCTCGGCCGTGAAGTCCGACCCGTCGTGGAATTTGACGCCGCGGCGCAGCTTGAATTCCCACGTCGTCGCGTCGATCACGCGCCAGCTTTCGGCGAGCCGCGGCTGCACCTCCAGCCCGCTGCCCGACCAGGTCAGCGTGTCGAACACATGCTTCAGCGCTTCGGCGTGAGAGCCGGTCGCGGTGAAATGCGGATCGATGGAATCGGGACCGCCGCGGACACCGATGGTGAGCGTTTGCGCCGCCGCGTTACCCGCGGCGAGCGCCACACCCAGAGCCGCAAGACGGGCCCATTTGGCGAGGTTGGACATGGTGGACTCCTTTTTTAGGCGATGGGGTTTCAAGCGATGATCGTGGGCCAGTTGCTTTGATTGAGGATGACCTTGTCGAGCAGCTTCTTGAGCGTGCGGCGTTCGGCCGTGCTCAAGGCCGACGCCATCGCCGCTTCGTGCGCGACGAGGGCCGGAATTGTGATGTCGGCCATCTGCCGGCCGCGCGGCGTCAATGTCAGGATCAGGCGGCGGCGATCCTTGGGATCGGCGCGGCGCGTGATCATCTTGCGTTGCATGAGGCCGGCGACACCCCGGCTCAACGTATTCTTGGGCCGCGCGGTGGAGGCGACGATGTCGTCGGCCGTGATGCCGTCCTTCAGCGCCAGCGCGTAAAGCACGACGTGCTCGGGCGCGGACAGACCATGCACCGCCTCGATCCAGTCGTAGACAGGCTGATTGAAATGATGGGCGACGAAATTGACGCGGAAGGACAGCCAGCAGGGATTTTCCCACAGCTTCGCGGCGAGCATCGGATGAAGGTCCGACGTCCGCTTCGCCTTCCCCGTCCCCTTGTTTTTCGCCGTTCGCGCCGGCTTCGCGGTCATGGAACCTCCGCTTAGGAACGATCTCAGCTTGACGCAACGCGGTGGGCGCCGTCAAGATACTGGTTCCATAAGGAACCAATTTTTCTTTCCGGGAGCGTTTAGAAAAATGCGCGTCGTCGACATGAACTGGATGCAGCTCGAAGCGCGAGCGAAAGCCGACGACCGCGCCGTTCTACCCATCGGGTCCATCGAACAGCACGCCTATCTCAGCCTGGGCGTCGACGCGATCCTGGCCGAGCGCATGGCGATCGAGGCCGCCGCCCCCGTCGGCACGCCGGTCTACCCGGTGCTAAGCTACGGATTGACACCGAATTTCGTCGATTATCCCGGTACGGTCACGCTCCGCCTGACGACGCTGATCGCGCTGGTTCAGGACGTGTTGGAGGGCATCGCGCGCGCCGGGTTCAAGCGCATCGTGATCGTCAACGGCCATGGCGGCAACGACCCCGCCAAGGGCGCCGTGCTGGAATGGCTCGACCGCAATCGCGGCTGCCAAGTTAAATGGCACAATTGGTGGAATGCGCCCAAAACCTGGGCGAAAGTCAAAGCGATCGATCCCGTCGCGTCGCACGCATCCTGGATGGAGAACTTCCCCTGGACGCGGATCGGCAACGTCGCGATGCCCTCGACGCAAAAGCCGATGGTCGATCTAGCCCGCCTGCCCCAGTTCGATCCGGGCGAGAAGAAGCGCCTGCTCGGCGACGGCAATTTCGGCGGCTATTATCAGCGCGACGACGCGGACATGCTCGCCCTTTGGGAAACGGGCGTGGACGAGACGCGCGAAGCCATCCTCGGCGGCTGGGGCTGAAGGCACGATCGGAAGACGGAAATGCTCGGCTTCGTCATCCAGCGCTTTTTGCAGGCCATCGCGGTGATGCTCGTCATCTCCGTGCTGGTCTTCGTGGGTGTTTACGGGATCGGCAATCCGATCGACGTCGTCATTTCGCCCGACGCGACCCAGCAAATCCGCGAAGCGGCGATCCGCGCCTATGGCTTCGATCAGCCGTTATGGATCCAATACCGCGATTTTCTGCTGCGGCTGCTTTCCGGCGATTTCGGCCGCTCCTTCATCTTCAACATGCCGGTGCTGGAGCTCATCTTCTCGCGCCTGCCCGCCACGCTCGAACTCACCCTCGCCGCCGTGGTCGGTGCCACGCTGCTGGGCGTGCCGCTCGGCATGTACGCGGGTTACAAGCCCGACTCAGCCTTCGCGCGGATTGTGATGACCGTTTCCGTGCTCGGCTTTTCGGTGCCGACCTTCTGGATCGGCCTTGTCCTTATTTTCGCCTTCGCCGTCCAGCTCGGCTGGCTGCCGGCCGGCGGCCGCGGCCCAACGGCGATGCTGTTCGGCGTCGAATGGAGCTTCCTGACGCGCGAAGGCTTGACGCATCTGCTGCTGCCCGCGCTGAATCTGTCGCTGTTCAAGTTCGCGATGATGGTGCGCTTGGCGCGCGCGGGCACGCGCGAGGCGATCTTGAGCGACGTCGTGCGCTTCGCGCGCGCGGCGGGCGAAAGCGAGACCACGATCTTGCGCCGCCATGTGCTGCGCCTGATCGCCATTCCCATCGTCACCGTGTTCGGGCTCGAATTCGGCTCCACGCTCGCCTTCGCTGTGGTCACCGAGACGATCTTCTCCTGGCCCGGCGTAGGCAAACTGATCATCGACAGCATTTCGCTGCTCGACCGGCCGGTCATGGTCGCTTATCTGATGCTGGTCGCGTTCCTGTTCATCATGATCAACTTCCTGGTCGACATCGCCTACGCGGCGCTTGATCCGCGTTTGCGGGCGGGTGCGAAGCGATGAGCGAAGTCTCGCCCCTCGCCCGGTTCTGGGCCGAGTTCCGCGCCAACCGCATCGCGGTCGTAGCGCTCGCCGTCGTCGTCGTGATCGTGCTGCTTGCGGTGCTCGCCCCGCTCTACGCGCCGCAGAACCCTTACGACCTCGCCAATCTCATGCTGATGGATGCGCGCCGCCCGCCCGGCTATGTCGGGTCGAAGGGCTTCACGCATTGGCTGGGCACCGACGCGCAAGGCCGCGATCTGCTTTCCGCGATCCTCTATGGCTTGCGCGTCTCGTTGCAGGTTGGTTTGGCGGCGGGCGCCGTCGCCTTCGCGCTTGGCGCCTCGCTCGGCGCGCTGGCCGCCTTCATGGGCGGCAAGATCGAAATCCTGATTATGCGGATCGTCGATCTGCAGCTTTCTTTCCCGGCGATTCTGCTGGCGCTGGTGCTGGTGGCGCTGCTCGGCCAAGGCCAGTGGCAATTGATCGCGGCCCTCGTCACGGCGCAATACGCCTATTTCGCACGCACGGCGCATGGGGCCGCGACCGCCGAACGCGCGAAAGACTATGTCGCCGCGGCTTTGTCGACACCCTTGTCTTCGGCGCGCGTCGTTTTTCGGCACATCCTGCCGAACTGCCTGCCGCCGCTGATTGTCGTCGCGACGGTGCAGGTCGCCAACTCGATCGCGCTGGAGGCAACGCTCTCCTTCCTCGGTCTCGGCCTGCCGGTGACGGAGCCGTCGCTGGGTATGCTGATCGCCAACGGCTTCCAGGTTCTGCTGTCGGGCCGTTACTGGATTTCGATCTATCCCGGCGTGGCACTGATCGTGCTGATCGTCGCGATCAATCTGGTCGGCGATCAGGTGCGCGACCAGTTGAACCCGAGGCTGCGGCGATGAGCGCGTTGCTGGAAATCCGCGATCTCGCGACGCATTTCGCGTCCGCCACCGGCACCGTGAAGGCTGTCGATGGCGTGTCGTTCGACGTGAATGCGGGCGAGATCGTCGGCTTGGTCGGCGAGTCCGGTTCGGGCAAAACGATCACCGGATTTTCCATTTTGGGATTGATCGACGCGCCGGGGCGCATTGTCGCGGGCTCGATCAAGCTCGAAGGCCGCGAACTCGTCGGCCTGTCGCAAGGCGAGCTACGCAAGCTGCGCGGCAAGCGGATCGCGATGGTGTTCCAAGACCCGTCGACCGCGCTCAATCCCGTGCTGTCGATCGGCGAACAGATGCGCATGGCCTTGGCCGCGCATGAAAGCGTGAGCCGCGCCGCGGCCGACGAACGCGCGCGCGACCTGCTGGCGCGTGTGGGCATTCCAGAACCCGCCAAGCGGCTCGACGCCTATCCGCATCAGCTTTCGGGCGGCATGCGCCAGCGCGTGGCGATCGCCATCGCGCTGCTCAACCGCCCCTCCCTGATCGTTTGCGACGAGCCCACGACGGCGCTGGACGTCTCGATCCAGGCGCAGATTCTGGCGGAAATGCGCGATCTGGCCCGCGACTTCGGCACGGCACTGATCTGGATCAGCCACGATCTCGCGACCGTATCGGCGCTCGCCAGCCGGTTGATCGTGATGTATGCGGGCCGCATCGTCGAAGACGGGCCGATCGGCGCGATCTTGCGCAGCCCCCGCCATCCCTATACGCGCGGCCTGCTCGACTCCCTGCCCTCGATGGCGGCCCCCGGCCAGGAGTTGCGCCAGATCCCCGGCAGCATGCCCTCGCTCGCCAATCTACCGCCGGGCTGCGCATTCGCGCCCCGCTGCACGCATGCCGACGCCGCCTGCAATGCCGCGCCACCCGAACGGCGCGACGGCGAACGCGGCTGGCGCTGCCATCATCCCTTGATCGCGGTGCCGGCATGACCGCGCTGATCGAAACCCGCGACGTCGCGAAGCGCTTCCGCGAAGCGCCGAGCCTGGGCGAGCGCATCGCGCGCTTGGTCGGTGCCGGCAGCGACGAGCGTACCGTTCACGCCGTCGACGGCATTTCGCTGTCGGTCGCGAAGGGCGAAGTGCTGGGGCTGGTCGGCGAGTCCGGCTGCGGCAAATCCACGCTCGGCCGGATGATCGCGGGCATTCTGCCGCCCAGCGAAGGTACGGCGCTGATCGACGGCGTTCCCGCGATGGGCGGCGGCACACGGCCGGTGAAAACCACCACGCGCGTGCAGATGGTGTTCCAAGACCCCTTCGCCTCGCTCGATCCGCGTATGCGTATTGGCGACATCATCGCCGAAGGCCCCGTCGCCAACGGCCTGATCAAGCCGGGCGAAGCGGCGGCCGACGCGGCGCGCTGGCTTGCGACCGTCGGGCTCGATCCATCGGCGGCACAGCGCTACCCGCACCAATTTTCGGGCGGGCAGCGCCAACGCATCGCGATCGCGCGCGCGCTCGCCATGCGACCCGACGCTCTGATTTGCGACGAGCCCGTCGCCTCGCTCGACGTCTCGATCCAGGCGCAGATCGTCAATCTGTTCCTGAAACTGCGCCGGGAATTGGGATTGACGATGATCTTCATCAGTCACGATCTGTCGCTGGTCCGGCACGTCAGCGACCGTGTCGCGATCATGTATCTGGGCCGCATCGTCGAGATCGGCGATTCGCGCGGGATCTTTGCTTCGCCGCGCCATCCCTATACGCGGGCGTTGCTCGACAGCGCGCCTGCCTTGCGGCTCGGCGACGAAGACGCCACCGGGTTCAAACCGATACGCGGCGAGCTACCCTCGCCCATGGATCCGCCACCGGGTTGCCATTTCCATGCGCGCTGCCAGCATGCGGACGCGAAATGCTGCATCGAGGCGCCGGTGTTGACCGGCGGCGTCGCCTGCCATCATCCGCTGAAGGAAGCCCCGCAATGACCGAACCGTGGCAATGGGAAGAAGCCGAATGGCGTAAGCGCGTGGCGAAAGTCCGCGCCGGGCGCCGCCTGATGCCCAAGACCTGGCCCGGCGGGGCGCGCTGCGCCGTGGCTTTGTCCTTCGACAGCGACCACGAAACGAACGAGCTGCGCGACGGCGGCGTTTCGATCGGCCGCATGTCCTGGGGCGAATACGGCGTGCGCCAGGGCGTGCCGCGTATTCTGTCCGCGCTCGCCAAATCGAACGTCCCGGCGACCTTCTTCGTGCCCGCCGTCGCGGCCCTGCTGCATCCCGAGGAGCAGCATCGCGTGATCGGCGAAGGCCACGAGATCGGCCTGCATGGCTGGATTCACGAACTCAATTCCAACCTGCCCGAGGCGGTCGAGCGCGATCTGCACCTACGCTCCGCCGACACGCTGGAGAAGCTGCTAGGCAAGCGTGCCGTCGGCATGCGAACGCCGTCTTGGGATTTTTCGCCCGCGACGCTGAAAATCCAGCGTGAGATGGGCCTGCTCTACGATTCCTCGCTGATGGCGGACGACGATCCCTACGAGTTGATCGAGGACGGCGAACCGACCGGAATCGTGGAACTGCCCGTCGAATGGATCCGCGACGACGCGCCCTATTTCAACATGAACCGCTTCGCGGCATTGCGGCCCTATACGCCCCCACCCGCCGTACTCGACATCTTCCGCCGCGAATTCGACCGCGCGTGGGACGAAGGCGGGCTGTTCCTGCTGACCATGCACCCGCATGTGATCGGCTATCGCTCGCGGATTTTCATCCTCGAGGAATTGATTGCGCATATGAAGGCGAAAGGCGGTTGCTGGTTCGCGACGCACGAACAAGTCGCGCGCGCCTGCAAAGCCGCCTGACGCCGCGGTACCGTCTACAGCCGCGCGGCCACGATCGCGCGCAGCTTGGCGAGGTCGGCCGAGAAAAGACGGATACCTTCCGCGAGCTTCTCGGTCGCCATGGCATCTTCGTTGAGGCGCCGGCGGAACTCGGGCTCGCCCAGCTTCGGCTCGGCTTGGGTGGCCGGCTTGGCCGGTGCCGTCAGCTTGCGCGGCAAATCGCCTTCTTGCGCGGCCAATTGATCGAGCAAGGCGGGGCTGATCGTCAGCCGATCGCAGCCGGCTAGCGCTTCGATCTCGCCGGTGTTGCGGAACGAGGCGCCCATCACGACGGTCGCGAAGCCGCGCGCCTTGTAATGCGCGTAGATGGTCCGCACCGAGACGACGCCCGGATCGGTCTCCGCATCGAACGGCCCCTTACCCGCCTTGACGTGCCAATCGAGGATGCGGCCGACGAAGGGCGAGATCAGGAACGCCCCCGCTTCGGCGCAGACGACCGCCTGGGCGAGGCTGAACACGAGCGTGAGATTGCAATCAATGCCTTCGCGCTGGAGCACCTCGGCGGCGCGGACACCTTCCCAGGTCGCGGCGAGCTTGATCAGAATGCGCTCGCGGCCGATGCCGCGCGCCTGATAGCCCGCGATAACTTCGCGCGCCTTTTCGACCGACGCTTTGGTGTCGAACGACAAATCCGCGTCGACCTCGGTCGAAACGCGGCCCGGCACGATCTTGGCGAGCTCGGCGCCGAAATCGACGGCGAGACGATCGCACACGGCGTGGATCGCGGCATCGCGCGGCAGCGACGACTTCTTGCCCCAGGCGATCGCCGCGTCGACGATCGCCGCCGCCGCCGGGTTCTCGACCGCTTTCAGGATCAACGACGGATTGGTTGTGCAATCGATCGGCTTCAGGCGGCGCACCGCGTCGATATCGCCGGTGTCGGCCACCACGATCGACATGTCGCGCAGTTGATCGAGCTTGGATTTCTTGGCTGTCGTCATCGTCTCTCTCGTTCGGAATGCGTTTGAATCAACCGGCGGCCGGAACGACCGTCGCACCTTCTTCGGACGTACTCGCGACGGCACGGAACGGCGCGAACAACTCGCGGCCCCAACCATCGGCGTCGCGCGCGGGATCGAGGATCGCAGGCTCGCGCGCCGAAATATCGGCGAGAACATCAAGCGTGCCCGCTTCGGCGTCGATGCGGATCATGTCGCCATCGCGCAAGCGCGCGATCGGGCCGCCGGCGGCACCCTCGGGCGACAGATGGATCGCCGCAAGCACCTTGCCCGAAGCGCCCGACATGCGCCCGTCGGTCACCAGCGCCACGCGCTGACCGCGATCCTGCAACACGCCCAGCGGCGGGATCAGCTTATGGAGCTCCGGCATGCCGTTGGCGCGCGGCCCCTGGAAGCGAACGACCGCGACGAAGTCGCCGGTCAATTGCCCCGCCCCGAAAGCGGCCAGAAGCTCGGCCTGATCGGCGAAGACTTTCGCGGGCGCTTCGATACGCTGGCGATCCGCCGCCACGGCGGAAATCTTGGTCACCGCGCGGCCAAGATTGCCCGCGAGGATACGAATACCACCTTGTGCGTCGAACGGCTCGGCGATCCCGCGCAGCACGTCGCGATCCGCGCTGTCGCGCGGCGGCTCGCGCCACGCCAGTTTGCCGTTATCGAGCCAGGGCTCACGCGCGTAAGCGCCAAGCCCCTCGCCCATCGCCGTGGCGACATCGGCGAACAACAATCCGCCGTCGATCAGCTCGCGCAACAAGTAGGCCGTGCCGCCCGCCGCCGCGAAGCGGTTCACGTCGGCATTACCGTTGGGGTAAATCCGCGCGAGCAGCGGCACGACGCGCGACAGCGCGTCGAAATCGTCCCAGTTGAGTTCGATGCCCGCCAGCCGCGCCATCGCGATTAGATGGATCGTGTGATTGGTCGACCCGCCGGTCGCCAGCAATGCGACGATCGCGTTGACCCAGGCGCGCTCGTCGAGCATCTCCCCCGTCCCCTTGGCCTTGGCGCGGGCCAATTCGACCGCACGGCGGGCCGCCGCATCGGTGAGCGCCGCGCGCAAGGGCGTATCCGGGTTCGGGAAGGCCGCACCCGCGATATGCAGGCCCATCGCCTCCATCAGCAACTGGTTGGAATTCGCCGTGCCGTAGAAGGTGCACGTCCCCGGCCCGTGATAGGCGGCACTCTCGGCGGCGAGCAGCGCCGCGCGATCGACTTTGCCTTCGGCGTGGAGCTGGCGAATCTTGCTTTTCTCGGCGTTGCCCAAGCCCGAGGTCATCGGTCCGGCGGGCACGAAGATGGCGGGCAGATGGCCATAGGACAGCGCCCCCATCACCATGCCCGGAACGATCTTGTCGCAAACGCCCAGGCACAGCACGGCGTCGAAAATATCGTGCGACAGCGCGATCGCCGTCGACATGGCAATGGCGTCGCGGCTGAACAGCGACATCTCCATGCCTTTACGACCTTGGGTGACGCCATCGCACATCGCGGGCACGCCGCCCGCGACCTGCGCCACACCGCCCGCCGCGCGCACCGCCCGCTTGATCGTTTGGGGGTAAGTCTCGAATGGCTGATGGGCCGAGAGCATGTCGTTATAGGCGGTGACGATTGCCACATTGGGCGCGTCGCCCGCGACCAGAGCCGCCTTGTCGTCGGCCGGGCACGCGGCCACGCCATGGGCCAGGTTTGCGCAGCCGATCTTGCCGCGCCCGGTGCCGGCATCGCGCATGCGGGAAAGCCGCGCAAGATAAGCGGCGCGCGACTTGGCGCTACGGGCCGCGATGGCGGCGGCGGTCGATTCGACGACGGTATGGAGCTTCATCGCCGAGTCCCATAGCACGTCCGGCCCCCGGTTTCGACGGGGTCATCGGGCGGCTAGAAGATATCGAAATCAACGCCTTCGTCGGCCTGGAGAACATGGGCGTCGTAAAGCTTGTCGTAGCCGCGCCGCTCCATTTTCGGCGGTTGCGGCAACGCCTTGCGCCGCTTTTCGAGTTCCGCGGGATCGACCAATAGATCGAGCTTGCGCTGGGCGACGCTGAGCTTGATGCGGTCGCCGTTTTTGACCAGCGCCAACGGACCGCCTACGGCGGCTTCCGGCGCCACATGCAGCACGATGGCGCCATAGGCCGTGCCCGACATGCGCGCGTCGGAAATGCGCACCATGTCCTTGACGCCCGCCTTGGCGAGTTTGCGCGGGATCGGCAAATACCCCGCCTCCGGCATCGCGGCCGCACTTCGTGGGCCGGCATTCTGCAGCACCAGAATATCGTCGGCGGTGACGTCCAGATCGGGATCGTCGATGCGCTTCGACAAATCCTCAAGCGACGAGAACACGACCGCACGTCCTTCGTGTTCCAGCAACTTCTTGTCGGCCGCCGCGCGCTTCACGATAGCGCCACGCGGGGCGAGCGTGCCGAACACGGCGACCAGGCCGCCATCCGGATCGACCGGTTCGGTGCGCGGGCGTATGATCGTGCGATTGACCTGATCGGCCAGGGGTGCCGCGATCAGCTCGCGCAAGGTCTTGCCCGAGACCGTCGGCACATCGAGATGCAGCAGATCGCGGATTTCCTTCAACACCGCCGGCACGCCGCCGCCCGCGTGGAAATCCTCCATGTAATTGTCGCCGACGGGCTTCAAGTTCACCAGCACCGGCGTTTCGTCGGAAAGCCGGTTCAGTCGATTGAGATCGACCCTCACGCCCGCGCGCCGCGCGATCGCGGTCAGATGGATCACCGCGTTGGTCGAGCCGGAGATCGCCAGCAAGACGCGCCACGCGTTCTCGATCGATTTCTCGGTGACAATATCGCGCGGCCGCAGCGTCGCCGTGCCGATCAATTCGACCGCGCGCTTGCCACTTTCCTCCGCGTTGCGCAAGCGATCCGCATGCACCGCCGGGATCGCGGCGGAATTCGGGAGCGACATGCCGAGAGTTTCGGAGATACACGCCATCGTCGAGGCCGTGCCCATCACCGCGCAGGTTCCCGCCGTGGTGGCGAGGCGCCCTTCGACGGTCTCGATCTCCGCCGCATCCACGTCGCCCGCGCGATAACGCGCCCAGAAGCGGCGACAATCGGTGCAAGCGCCCAAGCGTTCGCCCTTGTGACGGCCGGTCGACATCGGCCCCGCGACGACCTGAACGGCGGGGACATTCGCCGACAGCGCCGCCATCAACTGCGCCGGTACGGTCTTGTCGCAGCCGCCCAACAGAACGACGGCATCGATGGGCTGGGCACGGATCATCTCCTCCGTGTCCATCGCCATCAGATTGCGGAATTTGAGACTGGTCGGGTTCAAGAACACCTCGCCCAGCGAGGTCGTCGGAAACTCGACCGGCAAACCGCCCGCCATCAATACGCCGCGCTTGGTCGCCTCGACCAGTTCGGGGAAATGGCGGTGGCAGTTATTGAAACCGCTATACGTGTTGGCGATGCCCACGATCGGCCGCGCCAGCGCTTCGCTGGAATAGCCCATCGAGCGCGCGAAAGACCGGCGCAAATACGCCGCAAATTCCGGATCGCCGTAATTCGTCAATCCGCCCGCGATGCCGCGCCGCTTATTGTCGTCGTTTGTCATGACGGCGTTTGTATCATGCCGGGCGGATATTTGCGTACTCGGACCGGCATTCGCGCTTTGGCACCGATGCGAAACGTCTAACGCGGGGCGAGCTTCAGCCGCATCACGATATCGCGGCCGTGATTGCCAAAACCTTTGCCGAAGATATTCACGCCGCCGGGACGCTTGGCTTTTTCCTGAATGCCAACGCGCAGGCGGATCGAGTGATGGTTCGGCAGATCGAGTTTCGACAGGCCGATGCTCGATATGCGCTTGCCGTTGACGAAAGTGCCGTCGCGGCTGATCCGCCATTGCGTCAGATCGCCGTATTGCGAGCCTTCGAGCTTCCACCAGCGCGGCGTGAAACGTCCGCGCCGGTCGCCGTAATCGCCCGGTGCCGTCCATACGCCGACATGCACATGATTGACCCACAACGAAATATCCGAGGGCCAATTCTTGTTGGTGCCCGGCACTTCGGAGGAAAGCTCGAGTTCGAATTCCAGCGCCTCGACCGTGCGATTCATCAGCTTCGCGTTGTTCGGAAACTTATATTCGACATAGCCGCGCCCGAACCAGATCAACGCCGCCTGCACGCGCGCGGGGTCGAGGAACAGGTCGGGCACGTCGAGTACGCCCATGATGCGCTCGGTCGAGCAAATCCCGCAGGGCGCCGAGACCTCGCAGCTCGTGTAGAGACCGAGCGGCATCTCGACCTCCACGACATTACTGTCGCGGCTCGGGCGCTCGGGCGCCAATTGGATAACGATTTCGTCGAAACGGGCCCAACAGATCTTCTGCTGCCCTTTGCTGGCTTTGCCCAGCGAGGTTTCGATCAGATCGGCGTCGGTCAGGATCTGCACGTTGGTCGCCACGGTCGACTGCGGCAACTCGAGCGCCTCGGCGATCTGGTTGACGTTCAGCGGACCGGTACGGCGCAGCAACTGAAGAATGCGCACCCGGATCGGCGAGGCGAGGCCCCGCACGACCGCGAATTGACGCGCGGGATCGACGGCGAGAAAACTGTGCGAAGCCTCCCCGTCGCCGCCGGCGCCCGCCGCGATATCGGCAGGGCCCCGGCGCGCGTCGGACCCGGCGAAGGCGGAATGACCCGCCCCGCCGGATATCTCGCTTTTATTTCGACGACTCGAGTCGGATGACATTCCACGAGGCCGGTTTCAGCGTCATCGTTACCGCTCCGTCCGCCACTTTCACGCCATCAAGGCGCTTGGGCGACACGCGGTCCGGAGCATTCTTGTCGTTGACCGCCGTGAGGCTATCATGCCGCAACTCCTCGGCGACAGCGACCTTCATTCCGCCGAAGCCGCGCATATCGACCTTGACCTGCATTTCGCCCTTCAGGTCGCGGTTGAGCGCGAACAGGGTCAGCGACTTGCCATCCTCGCCCGCCACCGCCGACAGCTTCAGATACGGCGCCTTGACCGGATAGTACAGGTCCTGGTCGCCGCGCGGATCGTAATACGACGCGTCGTAGATGTCGCTTTCGATCCGCGTGCGCAGCACGTCGCCGCGGCCGTAGCGGCTCATCTGCGCGAAGGGATGGAAGATCGTCTGGCGCCAGGCGGGCCCGCCCGTCTCGGTCATGATCGGCGCGATCACGTTGACGAGCTGGGCCAAGCACGCGGCCTTCACGCGATCCGCATGGTTCAACAAGGAAATGCACGCGCCGCCGAACGCCAGCGCGTCGGCCATGTCGTAGATTTCCTCCAGGATCTCCGGCGCCACCGGCCAGCCCGGCTTGATCCGGTTGGCGCGCGGGCGGCGCGTGCGGTACCAGACGTTCCATTCGTCGAAGGACAGCATGATCCGTTTGGACGAGCGGCGCTTGGCCGAAACCGCATCCGCGATCGCCACGACCTCGTCGATGAAGCTGTCCATCAGATCGGGGCTGGCGAGCAGCGCCGCCGTATCGCCGTTGTAGTTGTTGAGATAGGTGTGCAGCGAGATGAACTCGACATGCTCGAACGTTTCGTCCAGCACTTCGTCTTCCCACTGACCGTAGGTGGGCATGGTGCGCCCGGACGAGCCGCAGGCCGCGAGTTCCAGCGACGGATCGATCCAGCGCATCATCTTCGCCGCTTCGCGCGCCACCGCGCCGTACTGGCGGGCGGTCTTGGTTTCCATCTGCCAGGGACCGTCCATTTCGTTGCCCAGACACCAGAACTTGATGCCGTGCGGCTTCTCCCAGCCGTGCTTCTTGCGCAGATCCGAGTAATACGTGCCGCCCGGATGGTTGCAGTACTCGACCAAATTGCGCGCCGCGTCGCCGCCGCGCGTGCCCAGATTGACCGCCAGCATCGGCTCGATATTTGCGGCCTTGCACCAATCGACGAATTCGTTCGTGCCGAACGTGTTGGGCTCGGTCGAGAACCAGGCAAGGTCGAGGCGCGCCGGGCGATCCTTCACCGGACCGACGCCATCCTCCCAGTTATAGCCCGAGACGAAATTGCCGCCGGGATAGCGCATGATCGTCGGCCCCAGCTCGCGCACCAGCGCCAGCACGTCGCCGCGGAAGCCGTTCTTGTCGGCGGTCTTGTGGCCGGGCTCGTAGATGCCGCCATAAACGCAACGACCCAGATGCTCGATGAATGCGCCGAACAGGCGGGGATCGGTACGCCCGATCGTGAAATCGCGATCGAGTAGAACGGATGCTTTTCTCATGGCGTTTCCCTGACTTGCTTGATGTTGATTCGATGTCTCTACCGCGCGAACAAGGGACGCTCGCCGGGGGCGAGCGGTTCGAGCACGGATTCTTTCAGTGTTTTTGAATAGGGATGCTTGGGATCGGCGAGGATGGTCCGCGCATCGCCGCTCTCCACCACCCTGCCCTTCTGCATGATGATGATGCGGTCGGAGATCGAATACGCGGTCGCCAGATCGTGCGTGATGTAGATGATCGACAGGCCCAATTCGTCCCGCAGCTTGCGGAACAGATTGACGATCGAGGCGCGCAACGACGCATCGACCATCGACACGGGCTCGTCCGCGATCAGCAGCGACGGTCCCGACGCCAAAGCGCGGGCGATCGCCACGCGTTGCAACTGTCCGCCCGACAACTCGTGCGGATAGCGACCTTTGACTTCGGCGAGCGACAGGCCGACTTGGCGCAGGGCCTTGTCCGCACCCGCTTGCATCGCCGCTTCGTCCTTGGCGCCGGCAAAGCGCCGGCACGTCGCATAGAGATAGCGATCCAGGCGCTTCAACGGATTGAACGCCTCAAACGGATTCTGGAACACGGGCTGGACGGCCGCCATGAAGGCGTGGCGATCCGCGCCGTCGCGCAAGCCGGCGAGATCGCGTCCCTTGAAACGCGCGGTTCCACGCGTCGGCGCCTGCAGCGCCAGGATGATCCGCGCCAGCGTCGACTTGCCCGACCCGGACTCGCCGATGATCGAGAAAATCTCGGGTTTCGCCATTTCTAGCCGGAAACTGACGTCGATCACCGCCTCAACCTGAGTGCGCGAGAACAAACCGCCGCGCGTGAAGGTTTTGGAAACGGAATCGAGTTCGAGCAGCGCGCCGGTCATGGCGTGGCCTCCACGCGATCTTTTTCGAAACAGGCGACGCGATGGTCGGGCGCCACCTGCTCCATCGGCGGCACTTCCACGCGGCAACGCTCCGTCGCGAAAACGCAGCGCGGATGGAACCGGCAACCCGAAGGCGGATTGGCGAGGCTGGGCGGCGTTCCCTCCAAGCCGATGCGCGGCCGATCGTCGCCGATGCGCGGCAACGAATGGATCAGATGGCGCGTATAGGGATGGCGCGGCCGCGCGAACACATCGGGCGTGCGCGCCTCCTCCACCAACCGCCCCGCATACATGATGCCCAAGCGATCGGTCAGATGCGCGTGCACGCCCATATCGTGGGTGACAAACAGCACCGACGACGCCATCTCGCGCTGGATCGAACGGAACATCGCCAGCACGTCCTTTTGCACCACGACGTCGAGTGCCGTGGTCGGCTCGTCGGCAATGATGAATTGCGGGCGGCAGATCGTGGCAAGCGCGATCGTCACACGCTGGCGCATGCCCCCCGACAATTCGTGCGGATAGGCCTTCAGTACCGAAGCGGGCAGATTGACGCGCGCCAAATGCGCCACGACCGCCGCCTCGAATCCGGCATTGTCGAGTCCCATATGGCGGAAGGCGAAGTCGAAGAACGACGTGCCGATGCGCCGCACGGGGTTCAGCACGCTCATCGAGCCTTGCATGACGTAGGAGAGATGCCGCCAGCGCACGCGCTCGACGAGATCGGCCGGCGCGCGGTTCAAGCCCATCGTGCCGTCCATGAAGCTGAACTGGATCTCGCCGCCGACGATCTCCAGCGGCGGACGCATGGCGCCCGCGATGGTCTTCACCAGAGTCGACTTACCCGAACTCGATTCACCGGCGAGGCCGTAGATCTCGTCCTTACGCACCTCGAACGTGATGCCATCGACGGCCTTCACCTCGCGGTCGACGCCGAACAGGCGCAAGCGATACCAGGCGCGCAGGTCGCGCACCGCGACGACGGGGCCTTGGGCCGCTTCCGGCTTGGCGGCGGGGTTTCGCATCGCGGCGCTCATTCCTTGCGCCCCCCGCCCCGTTCGAGCCTAGATCGCGGGTCGATGTATTCGTTCATCGAGATCGCGAGCAGATAGAGGCCGATGAACAGCATCACCACCAGACCGACCGGGAACGCGATCCACCACCACACGCCTGCGACCACGGCGCTGTGCTGATTGGCCCAATAGATCATTCCGCCCACGCTTGGCCGGTTGATATCGGTGAAGCCCAGCACCGCGAGCGTGACCTCAAGGCCGATCGACCAGTTCATATTGTTGAGCGACGTCGAAAACACGATCGGCAGCACGAAGGGCAAATGTTCGCGCGACAGAATCTCGTGTGTGCGCATGCCGGAGAACACCGCCGTCTGCGTGAATTCCCGGTGCCGCAGGCTGAGTGCGACGGAGCGGATCAAACGCGCGTCGTAGGACCAGCCCAACAGCGCCGTCAGCACCGCCAGCATCACCCACGACATGTTGTCGCGCATGACGAAGTAGAACAGCACCAGGATCGGGAACAGCGGAATGACGATGAAGGTGTCGTTGATCGACATCAGCACGCGGTCGACCCAGCCGCCGCGATACCCCGCAAGCAGCCCGATCGACAGCGACAGGATGCGGCTTAAAATCGCGACCAGCAGGCCGAAGGCCAGCGTGTTGCGGATCGAGTAGGTCAGCAACCAGAACAAGTCTTGGCCGCGAGACGTCGTGCCGAACCAATGCGCGGCCGAAGGCGGCACATCCATCGGCGCCACGAATTGGTCGAGCGGCGGATACGGCGAGACGAAGGAAAGCAGCGCCATCGCCACGACTACACCGGTCATGAGGATGCCGGCGAGAAACTCGCTGTTGTAACGCAGGAGGTCGCGAAGAACGACGAACATTGTTCAGTTTACCGTGACGCGAGGGTCGATAAGCGGATAGATCAGGTCGATGACCAGCACCGCGAGCGAAACGCCGACGATCGACACCGTCGTGAGGCCGAGGACGAGGCTGTAATCGCCGGCGTGCACGCCGTCGACGAGCAGCGAGCCGATGCCCGGATAGCCGAACACGCGTTCGGTGATCAAAGCGCCGGAGAAGATATGGCCGAGGGAAATCGCGAGGCCGGTGACCTGCGGGGCGATGGCGTTGCGCATCACATAGGCGGTCAGGATGCGGCGCTTCGATACGCCCGCGAGCTCGGCGTAGACGACGTAGTCCTCGGTCACGACGTTCGATACGAGGCTGCGCATCCCGACGAACCAACCGCCGAGGCCCACGAGCAGCAACGACAGCATCGGCAGTATCGAATGCCGCGCGACGGACATGACGTATTCGAACGACCAGTCCCGCGCGACGTTCATTTGGGCGCCGCCGGAGATCGGCAGAATCGGCCACAGATAGCCGAATACGATCAGCAGGATGATCGCGGCGATGTAATAAGGCATCGGGTGCAGCGCCATCGCGACGATGCCGAAACCCTTGAGGATACGGCTGCGGCGGTAATAGCCGGCGAGACCGCCCAGCAGATTGCCGATGATCCAGGTGAGGATCGTGGCCACGCCCAGCAAACCGACCGTCCAGGGAATGGCGCGCCCGATCAACGTTGAAACGGGCGACGGAAAGGCGGACAGCGAGGGGCCGAAATCGGCGACCAGCACGCGGCGCCAGAAATTCAGATACTGCTCGATCGGCGACCCGGTCAGACCGTAAAGCTCGCGCAACGACTGGCGCATCGATTCGATCGCTTCGGGCGCGGTGTGGCCGAAGGCCGTGGCAACCGAAACCGTATGCTCCACCGGATCGATCGGCGTGGCGTGCGTAATGATATAGGCGATGTTGATGCCGATAAAGACGACCAGCAAAAACTGCAAGAACCGGCCGAAGGCATATCTGGCGTAGGCGCGCATATTCGTGTGCTTTCCAGGGGAACGTGAAGTCCGCCCTTGCGGCCGGCGCGCGGGTCGCGCGCCGGCCGGTCGGAACGGATCGTCGTTTACTGCTTCGGCTTGATCTTCACGAACATGTAGCGGGAGTTACCCCAGTTCGGCACCGGATTGGCGTAGGGGTTCTCCGCGGTCGGGAAACCGGTCCAGTAGGTTTCGTCCGCCACGGTGAACACGTTGTATGACATCAGCGGGATCACCGGCATTTCGCGCGTCGCGAGCTTGACGAACTCCTTGCCGAGCTCGATGCCCTTCGGATCGTCGAAGTCGATCCCGCGGATCTGTTCGATGATCTTGTCGAGCTCCGGATGCGACCAGCGCTGCCAATTGCGCGACGGCTGCGACTGGCCGGGCGGCGCCACAAAGGCCGAATGCCAGCTGTCCATGAAGAAGGACAGATCCTGGTGACCGCCCCAGGTCTCGACGCTCCAGCTCAGGATCACGTCGAAATCGCCCGCCGCACGGCGCGTGAGCAGCGTGCCCGCCGCCACGTCGACGCGCGCGTCGATCCCGAACTGACGCCAGCTTTGCGCGATCATCGAACCCGCACGGGTCATGATCGGGCGCGCGTCGCCTTCCACCACCACGCGGATGACGAAGGGCGTGCCGTCGGGCTTCAGCCACTGATTGCCTTGCTTGCGGAATCCCGCGCGCTCCAGCAACTCCGTGGCCGCCTGCGGATCGGGCTTCCACCAGCCCGTGCCGAAGGCCTTGGCGATATCCGCCGGATCCGACGGAATCTGATTGCCCATCGACGGACGCAGACTGTCCGCGATTTGGCGCGCCATCGTGCGATCGTACGGCTTGATCTTGCGCTTGCCGGTGTCGATCTCGAAATCCGCGAGCCAGTCTTGCATCGCGAAGTGATACGTCTCCGGATGGCGGCCGGTCGGCGGCACGTGGATCGGCGAGATCGTCGCAGCACCGCGATAGGACGCCATCGATACCGCCTTGATATCGACCAGCAGCGTCAACGCCCAGCGCACGTCCCTGTTCTTGAACATGTCGAGCTGAGTGTTGAAGATCGCCGACGGCAGCGTGGGATCGGGATGCCCGAACGGGAAGCCCTTGAACCACGCTTTCGAGGTCGGGTTCTGGCGCGCGAGGGTGAACATGCCTTCGGGCGCGATGTCGTGGACGACGTCGAGCTCCTTGTTCATTTGCGCGATCACGCGCTTATCCGGCGGACCGGGATCGACGTAAGCAAGATAGCGCGGCGCCGGCTCGCCGAAGCGGGCGAGCGACGTGCGCTGCCAATCCGAGCGGCGCTGCCAGATATACCACTTGCCGTCGGGATCGTGACTGTGCAGCACATAGGCCGACAGCGAGATCGGCTTCTCGAAGGCGAACTTGTTGGGGTCTTCGACCTTCTCGAAAACGTGCTTAGGCGCGATCCAGATCGCGTTCCAGCGCACGGTGAACAGCGAGTGGAAGCGCGAATTGGGGCGCTTCAACTTGAAGATCACGGTTTCGGCGTCAGGCGTTTCGACCGTTTCCACCGCGTTGGCGAGCACGGCGCTCCAGCGCATGCCGGGCGTCTTCATCATCATATCGACGGTGAATTTCACGTCGGCCGATGTGAATTCGACGCCGTCGCTCCAATAGATGCCGCGGCGCAACTTCACGCGCATTTCGGTGAAATTGGCGTTGTAGACCGGCTTATCGGCCGCGAGCGAGTTGTCCCACACGCCGTTGATGCCGCTATTGGGATCGATGTACCAAAGCGTATCTAACGCCGCCTGTTGCAATCCGTTGGATTGGCTGTTGGCGTTGATCGCCCAGATATTGAACCAGGCCGCGTTTTTGACCGTGCCCTCGGGATTTTCGAGGATCAGAAGCTGGTTACGTGGAATGTCCTTCGGAATGCCTTGCGCGTTCGCGGGCTGAATCAGCCCCCAGAACGTCGAGCCTGCCAGAACGCCGGCGGCAAGCCATCGTGCGGCGGATTTCATGCGATCCTCCCGTATGTTTTCCGCGCGAACTTCGCCCGCGCGTTCTTTTTCCGACCGTCGAGCGATGCGGATTCCGCATTCGATTCCCGCCGATCGAGGGGGATCGTATGGACGCCCATCAGCGATGACAATTAAAGACCGGGTTTATACCGGAATCTACGATATGAACCACGATACCGCATCGCAATGCCGAGAATATACGCGGGACTTCTGGTAGTGTTGCGGTGCAACGGCATTCGGATTTGAAGTTCTACTTTTCTGAACCGAGCATTGCCGGCGCGCATACAAAACGAAACGGGAGAAAACGATGATCTATCGCGGCGTGTTTCCGGTGGCGCCCACGGTTTTCGATGCGGACGGACGTTTGGATCTGGAAGGGCAGAAACGTTGCATCGATTTCATGATCGATGCGGGCTCCAACGGCATCTGCATTCTCGCCAACTGGTCCGAGCAATTCGCGCTGACCGACGCCGAGCGCGAGACCGTGATGGATTGCGTGCTGAAGCACAATGCCGGGCGCGTGCCGATCATCGTGACCACGACGCATTTTTCGTCCGACGCCTGCGCCGAGCGCAGCAAACGCGCGCAGGAAGCCGGCGCATCGATGGTCATGATCATGCCGCCCTATCACGGCGCCACGATCCGGGCCCCCGAACCCGCGATCTACGATTTCTTCAAGCGCGTGTCGGATGCGATCACGATTCCGATCATGATCCAGGATGCGCCCGTCGCGGGTACGCCCTTGTCGGTGCCCCTGCTCGCCCGCATGGCGCGCGAGATCGCGAATGTCAGCTACTTCAAGGTTGAAGTGCCGCAAGCGGCCAATAAGCTGCGCGCGCTGATCGCCGAGGGCGGCGCCCCGATCGTGGGCCCTTGGGACGGCGAGGAAGGCATCACGCTGCTCGCCGATCTCAACGCCGGCGCCACGGGCACGATGCCGGGCGGCGGCTATCCCGACGGCATTCGCGCGATCTTCGATCCGCATGCGGCGGGCGACCGCAAGGCGGCGACGACGGCCTATGCGCGCTGGCTGCCGCTGATCAATTTCGAGAACCGGCAATGCGGGCTTGCGGCGGCCAAGGTCCTGATGGAAGCGGGCGGCGTGATCAAGTCCGGCGCCACGCGCCGGCCGCAAATGCCGATGCACCCCGCCACGCGCGCCGAACTGATCGAGATCGCGCGAAGCCTCGACCCGCTCGTCCTGCGCTGGGGGAAATAAAGGCTACGCCGCCTCGGCCGCAGGGTAGTTGAGTTCGATCGTGACGCCCGACGGGTCTTCGGTGAAGACCTGATGAAGCCCGAGATTGGGCACGGTGCGCTCGCGAAATGGCAAACCCAAACGGCCGAGGCGCGCGCGCATCTCGGCGAGCCCCGTCGCCGTGAAGGCGATATGGTCGAGCGTGCCGGTACCGATCAATTCTTCGGCCGATTTGTCGCCGAGATATTCGACCAGCCCCGACGGATCGTTCGGATCGATCCCGATGATATGGACCGTGCCGTATTCCTTGTCGTCCTCAGCGCCCAGATAAAGCCAGATACCCGGAAACTTGAAGTCCGGGCGGAAGCCGACGCGAAAGCCGAGAACCTCGGTATAGAATTTCCGCGACGCTTCGAGGTCGGTCGTGCGGATCGAATAATGCGCCAGACGATTGAGCGGCATGATCGCGCCTCCCCGCGCGTGTTTCGCTAGGGATAGCGCCGTAACCGGTGCCGGCGCAAGGGAGTGCCGCACAAAGCGGCACCCCCGTCGCGTCGGCGAACTACTTCTTGGTGATGTTCCAGTAGACCGGGATCGCGGCATTCAGAATGCCGTCGACGCTGGTTCGCACCCCGCGAACGAGGTGCAACTGCGCCGCCGGCCAGTACGGCACGGTTTCCACCGCACGCAGCTGGATCCGCTTGGCGATTTCGACCTTCTTGGCGTGGTCGGGTTCGTTGGAGAACGCCGTGCGCAGCTTCTCGATCTCCTCGTCGCACGGCCAGCCGAACCACGCGCGGTCGCAGTTCGACCGCAGGCCCAGATGCCCGGCCGGGTCCATCATATCCGCGCCCGTCGGGCCCGACATGAACAGCGACCAGCCGCCCTTGCCCACCGGCTCCTTCGACGCGCGCCGGCCGACCAGCGTGCCCCAATCCATCGCCTGCGGCTCGACCTTCAATCCGATCTCGCGCATCAACTGTGCGGCGACCAAGCTGAACGTGTTGGTCGGCCCGGATTCCGTGGCGTGCAGAATGACCACCGGCGTGCCGTCATAGCCGCTTTCGGCGATCAATTGCTTCGCCTTGCGGATATCCGGCTTAACCCAGCCCGCATCCGTGAAGTAAGGCGAGCTGCACATGAAGAACGACGGGCAATCCTTATAGAGCGCCGGATCATTCACGAAAGCGCGCGCGAACGCCTCCTGATCGATCATGTAGCGGATCGCCTGGCGGATCTTCGGGTTGTCGAACGGCGGCTGGATCGTGTTCATGCGGAACACCATCTGCATGCCGAGCGAGTCCTGCGGGCGGGTACGGATATTCGCGTCGTTCTTCAGCGCCGGCAGAAAATCCGGCGGCACTTCTTCGAGGATGTCGATCTCGCCCGCGCGCAGCGCGTTGATCGCCGCCTGCGCGTCGGGGATGTAGCGCCATTCGACGCGATCGACCTTGGCAAGCTTGGCGCCCGCAAGGCCGCTGGCGGCGTCCGCGCGCGGCACGTAGTTCGGGTTCTTGATGTAGACGACCTTGGAACCCGGCACCCATTCGTCGCGCTTCATGATGAACGGACCCGACCCCATCGGATCCGTGATCGCCGTGTTCGCGGGTGTGGCCGCGATCGACGCGGGCATGATGAAGGGCACGTTGGAGCTGGGCTTGCCCAAGGCGTCGAGCACGAGGCCCCAGGGCTGCTTCAAGCGCAGCACGACGGTCTTGCTATCCGCCGCGTCGAGCTGCGCCGTCACGGCTTTGAGCTGCTGGCCGAGCCCGTCGCGCTCCATCCAGCGGTTCAGCGACGCGACGACATCGGCCGACGTTACGGCTTTGCCGTCGTGGAAGGCCAGCTTGTCGCGCAGCACGAAGCGATAAGTCAGTTTGTCGTCGCTCACGGTGAACGTCTCGACCATCTGCGGCTTGACGTTCAGGTCCTGGTCGAGTGCGAACAGCGTGTCGTAGACCATGTAACCATGATTGCGAACCATATAGTCCGACGTGATCACGGGATCGATCTGCTTCAGATCGCCGAACGGCCGCACGCGCAGCACGGTCTCCGCTTGCGCGGCGTTCACCGCCGCGAAGAATGCGGCCGAACAGACGGCGAGCGTCAGTTTCCTTGTCCAACTCATCGGTTTCATCCTCCCTGATTGATCGTTGTCGTGTTGTGGCAGGCGACTTCGTGTCCGGGCGCTATCGCGCGCATCGGCGGCGATTGCGTGGCGCAGATATCGCTGGCGAGCGGGCAGCGGGCGCGGAAACGGCAGCCCGACGGCAGTGCTGCCGCACTCGGCACCTCGCCCGTCAACGCTGCGCGCTTCTTGCGGAACCGGGGATGCGTCGCGGGGATCGAGGCGATCAGCGCGCGCGTATAAGGATGGGCGGGCGCTTCGAACAATTCGCGCGCCGGGGCGCGTTCGACGATGGCGCCCAAATACATCACCGCAATTTCGTCAGCGATGTAACGCACGACGGCGAGATCGTGGGAGATGAACAGATACGCGACACCGGTCTGGCGCTGCACGTCGCGCAGCAGATTGAGGATCTGCGCCCGGATCGACACATCAAGCGCCGCGACCGCTTCGTCGGCGACGATGACGGCGGGCGACGAAGCCAACGCGCGCGCGATCCCCAGGCGCTGACGCTGCCCGCCCGAGAGATTGCGTGGCAAGCGTCCCATCATGCCGCGCGACAGACCGACTTGATCGAAAAGCTGTTCGACGCGCCGCGCGCGGCCCGCGGGATCGAGCAATTCGAAATTGACCAACGGTTCCGCCACGATCTCGGCGGCCGTCATCCGCGCGTTGAGGCACGCGGCGGGATCCTGGAAGACCATCTGCACGCGTTGGCGGCGCGTGCGCAGCTCCTCGCCGCGCAATTGGGTGAAGTCCTCGCCCTCCAGGCGCACGCTGCCGGCACTGGGCGCCGTCAGGCGCAGGATCATTCGGCCGATCGTCGTCTTGCCGCAGCCGCTTTCGCCCACGACACACAGCGTGCGCCCTTTGCCGATCGTGAAGCTGACATCGTCGACCGCGCGGATCGTCCGCTTGGCGCCCAAGCCGAAAAAGCCGCCGCCCAGCGTGAAGGTTTTGGTGAGACCCACCGCTTCCAGCACGACGCTCATTTCCCCGCACCCCCGAAAGGCGGCGTACGCCAGCATGCGGCGAAATGCTCCGGCGCGCGGCGGCGGAAATCGGGCAAGCGCGTCGCGCAATCGGGCAGCGCATAGGCGCACCGCTCGGCGAAGGCGCAGCCCTCGACCCAGCGACCCGGTGCGGGCATGCCGCCCGGAATCTCGATCAAGCGGTCGCCTTCGGCGAAGTTCTGCAAATGGCGGATCGATTGGATCAACGCGGCCGTATAGGGATGCTCGGGCGCGTCGAACAACGTCGCGACCGGCGCTTGCTCGACCGCGCGGCCCGCATAAAGCACGAGCACGCGGTCGGCGATTTCCGCCACCACGCCCAGATCATGCGTGATCAGCAGAACAGCCGTGCCCAATTCGCGGCGCAAATCGTCGATCAGCGACAGGACTTGGGCCTGGATCGTCACGTCCAACGCCGTCGTCGGCTCGTCGGCGATCAGCAAGGCGGGGCGCAGCGCCACCGCCATCGCGATCATCACGCGCTGGCGCATGCCGCCGGAAAGCTGGTGCGGATATTCGCGTGCGCGCCGCTTCGCGTCGGGCACTTGGACAAGATCGAGCAGATCGACCGCCTGGCTTTCCGCGTCGCGCGCCGACGTGCCGCGATGCTCGCGGATCGTCTCCGCGATCTGATCGCCGATGCGCTGCACGGGGTTCAGGGCGCTCATCGGCTCCTGGAACACCATGGCGATGCGATGGCCCCGCAAGGCGCGCATCCGGTCGGGCGGCAAGGCCAACAGATCCTGGCCTTCGAACATCGCGCGCCCGGCGGTCGGACGCAGCTTCTTGGGATCGAGCAGGCCCATCAGCGCCAGTGCGGTAACGCTTTTGCCGCTGCCGCTTTCGCCCACCAGGCAAAGCGCCTCGCCCGCCTCGATCCGGAAGCTCAGATCATGCACGAGCGGCCGCGCGGCATCGCCCGTACGCAGCGAGATTTCCAGGCCCTGTACGTCGAGAAGCGGGGCCATCATCGCGCGCTCTCCGGGTCGAGCATGTCGCGCAGCTCGTCGCCGATCACATTGATCGCGAGGACCAGGATCGTCAGCGCGATCGCCGGGAACACCAATATCCACGGCGCGATCTCGAGATATTGGCGCCCTTCGGCCATCATGTTGCCCCAGCTTGCGACATCGGGCGGCGTGCCGGCCCCCAGGAACGACAGGATCGCCTCCAGGATCATCGCGGCGGCGAACACATAGGTCGCTTGCACCAGCACCGGGCCTGCGACCGAGGGCAGGATGTGGCGCAGCAGGATCGTCGACAGGCGCCCGCCGCAAATTGTCGCCGCTTCGACGAACGCCAATTCGCGCAAGACCAGCACGCCCGCGCGCACGGTGCGCGCCATGCGGGGGATTTCCGGCATGCTGATCGCGACCACGATGACGACCGGCCCCGCCCCGATCAGCGCCACCAGCGCGATCGCCAGCAAAATGGCCGGCACGGCCATCACCGCGTCCATCACGCGCATCAGCACCATGTCGAGGGCGCGGATATAGCCCGCCAACAGGCCGATCGACACGCCGGCGAGCGTCGTCAACGCTGCGACGGCGAGACCCACGCCGAGCGATATCTGCGTGCCCCAAAGCGTGCGCGCGAGGACCGAACGCCCGACATGGTCGGTGCCGAACGGCTCGAGCATCGAGGGCGCGCGCAAGCGGCGCAGCGGATTCAACACCGCCGGATCGACCGGCAGGAACGGCACGACCAGCGCCAGCAGCGCGAACGCCGCGACGATGCCCACACAGATCAGAAACAACGGCCGGCGGCGCAACGCGGCCAGCACCGAGACGGGCGTGTCCGCGTTCGCGAGGGACATCGAAGCTTCGGGCGCGGCCATCGGTCAGTACCGGATCCGCGGGTCGATCGCGGCGTAGATCAGATCGACGCCGAGATTGACCACGACATAGACGGTCGAGAACAGCAGGATCAGCGCCTGCACGACCGGATAGTCGCGGCGCAGGATGGAGTCCGCCGTCAATCGGCCGAGACCGGGAATGCTGAAGATCGTTTCGGTCACCACCACGCCGCCGAGCAAGGCGGCGAACCCGATGCCGACCACGGTGACGACCGGCACGGCGGCGTTGCGCAACACATGGCGCACGAGGACGCGCCGCTCCGCGAGACCCTTGGCATGGGCGGTGCGCACGTAATCCTCGCGCAGCACCTCCAGCACCGCCGCGCGGGTAACACGCGCGATCAACGCGATATAGAGGAGCGACAGCGCCAGCGCGGGCAGCGTCAGACTATGCAGGCACGCCCACAGCCCTTGCGACAGCGGCACATAGCCTTGCACCGGAAACCAACGCAGCCCCAGCGCGAAAGGATAGACGAGCAGATAGGCGACGATGAACACGGGCAGCGAGAATCCGAGAACCGCAACCGTCATCGACGCGCGCGCGACCCAGCCGCCGGGCTTATAGGCGGCGACGAGCCCGAGCGGGACCGCGATCGCGACGGCGATGCATACGGTCATCGTCGCCAGCATCAAAGTCGGCTCGATGCGCTGGCCGACAAGCTGGGCCACCGGAATGCCGGAGAACAGCGACTTGCCGAAATCGCCACTCGCCAAGCGCAGCGCCCAGGCGACGAAACGTTCGGCGAGCGGCCGGTCGAGTTGAAGGGCCGCGCGGATTTGCTGGACTTGCTCGGGCGACGCGAAATCGCCGGCGATGACCTGTGCGGGATCGCCCGGGATCATCGTCAAAAGAAAGAAGACGAAGACCGCGACGATGCCGAGCACGGGTATGGCCGAGAGCAACCGGACCGCGACATAGCCCAGCAAGCGATCCTCCTTCGCTTAGTTAATCGTTTTTTTGAATGTATCTGCACTCGATCCGATCGGGCAAGATGAATCTCATGCCGTCTATTTAATACCCTGAAAAAAGCAGATTAATTGATCATTCAAGATCTTGCTCGATGGCGCTCAGCATTCTACAGTTTGGAAAATCGTTTTCTTATAGGAGACTCAGATCGTCGAGTTACCGACAATTCGCGAAGTCGCTCGCCTCGCCGGTGTCTCCGTCGCGACGGTGTCGAAGGCGCTGAACGGCACGGGCTTCGTCAGCGAAGAACTCCTCGCCCGCGTCGTCGCCGCAGCCAATCAACTCGGCTACGCGCCGCATGCCAGCGCGCGCAGTTTGCGCAGCGGCGCCAGCCGAATTCTCGGCTTGCTGGTCGCCGACATCACCAACCCGTTCTTCCTCACGCTCGTCGATGCGCTGGAAAAGCGCGCGAGCGAGGCCGGCTATTCGGTCATCCTGTGCAACAGCGCCGAAGACCCCGAGCGCGAGCGGCGCAATCTGCAACTTCTGCTGTCGCAGCGCGCCGACGGCATGATTCTTGTGCCGACCCGCGACAGCTGGGCCGGGCGGATCGCGGCCCTCACCCGCCTACCTTTTCCCGCGATCCTGCTCGACCGCCGCCTCGACGGGCTCGATTTCGATTCCGTCACGATCGACAACCGGATGGCGGGCGCGCTCGCCGCCGAACATCTCCATGCGCTCGGGCATCGCAAGGTCGCCGTCATTATGGGTTCGCCGGAGATGGCGATCGCGCGGCATCGCCTCGACGGGTTCCGCGAAGCTTTCGCGCGCCACGGCGTATTCCTCGAGGAAAGCTTCGTAGAAAAAATGGCGTTCGACGAAGCTGCCGCCTTCCGCGCGGCCCAGCGTCTGATCGCCCGGCCCGACCGGCCCAGCGCAATCATCGCGACCAACAACCATTTGGCGCTGGGCATGCTGCGCGCCGTCGCCGATGCCGGTCTGTCGGTGCCGCGCGATCTTTCGGTCATGGCGATCGACGATCTGCCGTGGTTCGACGTCATCCGGCCGCGCGTCAGCGTCGTCGTGCAGCCGTCCGAAGCCATGGCCAATCGCTGCATGGAAACGCTGCTGGAACGCGTGCGCTCGGCAAACGGACGCGTGCTGCCCGTCGAACAGATCGTGCTGGAGCCTTCTCTGCTCGTCCGCGATTCGACGGCGCGGCCGATATCGACGGGCGCGACGTGATCGCGCGATTGCTTATACCAAGCAGCGAGCGCGGGGCCACGGCCGGAGCGCAGAAATATAAATATTTCGGCACCGCACCGACGCACACCGCCGGCATACGTCGATCATCGGTAGCTAATACGTGAGCTTGCCCAAGAAAGCGCGCGCGCGTTCCGTTTTCGGCGCCGCGAAGAATTCGGAAGGTGTCCCCTCCTCGACGACACGCCCGCCGTCGATATAGACGATCCGATCCGCCGCCTGGCGCGCAAACCCCATCTCATGCGTGACAACAACCATCGTCGTGCCTTCGGCGGCCAGCTTGCGCATGACGTCCAGCACTTCGCCGACCGTCTCGGGATCGAGCGCAGAGGTCGGCTCGTCGAACAGCATCAAGGCCGGACGCATGGCAAGGGCGCGGGCGATCGCCACGCGCTGCTGCTGCCCGCCCGACAGCGCCGAGGGATAGGCGTTCTTGCGATCGGCGAGGCCGACCTTATCGAGCAGCGCATCGGCGCGCGCATAGGCTTCCGCGCGCGGCAAGCCAAGAACCTTCAGCGGTCCCGCCGCGGCGTTGGCGCGCGCGGTCAGATGCGGGAACAGATTGAAACGCTGGAAGACGAAACCGATCGCGCGGCGGTCGGCGTCCAGTGCCGGACCGGCCGCGCCAAGCTTCCGCCCTTGGAAAAGGACCGTACCTGCCGATGGAACCGCGAGCCCATTGAGGCAGCGCAGCAATGTCGTCTTGCCGGAACCCGACGCGCCGACGATCGCGACAACCTCGCCCGGCATCACCGCGAAATCGACATGGTCGAGCACACGACGCCCGCCGAGATCGACGCACACGTCGCGCAGCGCCGCGACCGCACCCTGCTTGGGTTCGGCGCGCGAACGCGCCGGCGCATCGGTCGCAACCGCCGCAACGGACGGCGACGGCGCGAAGCCGCGTTCGAACCGCTTCTCGATCCGCCGCTGGATGATGTCCCAACTTGTCGTCACCAGCAGATAGGCGCAGGCCGCGACAACGTAAACTTCGAGCGGCCGCGCGGTCGCCTGCGCCAATTGCTGGCTGGTGCGCAGCAATTCGGAAATGCCGATGACCGAAAGCAGCGACGTCGCCTTGAGCATGTAGTTGAAGTTGTTGCCCAGCGGCGGAATGATTACGCGGATCGCCTGCGGGGCGATCACAAACAAAAAGACCTGTAATGGCCGCAAGCCGAGTGATCGCGCGGCTTCCGTTTGCCCTTTAGGCACGGCGATCAGGCCGGCGCGCACGATCTCCGCCATGCGCGCGCCCTCGTTGAGCGACAACCCGACCAGCCCCGTCGTCATGATGCCGAGCTTCAGGCCCAGCTGCGGCACGATCGCGAAGAAGAACAGGATCTGGACGAGCAGCGGCGTGCCGCGAAACAGCCAGCCATAGATCCAGGCGATCGTCCGGGGCAAACGGCCCGCCGCAAGCGTCATCGGCCCGACGACGAAACCGATCGCGGTTCCCGCGGCTTGCGCCACGATCGCGACCCACACCGTCGTCAGCAACGCCCATGGCAGCAGCGGCGAACTCGCCGTCTGCCAGACGATCGCCCAGTTCCAGTTCAAAGCGGCGCCTTGACCAGCCAGGTCTTGCCGGGTTCCGGCGCCTTCTTCGGATCGAGCTTGTAGCGGAACATGCCGCGCGGCCGGCCGCCCATGCCGAAATCCATCATGTTCACGAGACCAGGCTTCGCCGCGACGATGTCGTGCGTCGTGTTGGCGATGTGCAGGCCCGCCCCCTGGATCGACACGGCCGCCGGCGTCAGCGCGCAATGAACGCGATGACTGCCATCGATCACGATATCGTCGCTTTCGGTCAGCCCGAATTTCTCGGGGCTGTAATACATCGCCAGATCCATGCGGATCTTTTCGACGTTTCCTTCGTAACCGAAACCGTGCTGCGTGATGCCGATCACGCGGCCGGGCGGAAGAATGCCAAGCGCCGGCGCGCCGGAATCGACGGGGTAGTCGGCGGTTTCGATGTCCCAGCTCTCCTCGATCCGGTCGATCGACATGCCCAGACGCTCGGCGACCAGTGCAATCGAATCCGGCATGCCCATATGGCCGACGATACGGCCCGACGCGATCTTGGCGCGGAAATCCTCGGGCGTCAGGCCGTAGCCGACATGGTCGATGTCATGGGCGCCCGTGCCGTAAACGTCGATGCAGCGCTGGATGCGCACGGACTTCACGGCCGTCGTGATGCGCGCGAGCGTGAGCACCAGCGCGTCGAACACGAAGCCGGGATTGATGCCGACACCGGTGATGGCCACGCCATTGCGCTTGGCGACGGCATCGATGCGCGCGGAGAATTCGGGTGCGCGCATATTGGGATAGAACATCGCCTCCGACGCCGATATCACGTCGATGCCGCGATCGAGCAGCAGCGTCAGCTGACCTTCGATCGCCGACAGCACCGATTCCGTCATGTGATAGACGACGTCGACCGGCTCCTTCAGCGCATCGAGCCCCGCCTCGATGGTCGGCTGAATGACGAAATCGAGCCCCAGCGCCTTCGCTTCGGCGTTGACGTCCGATGCCTTTTTGCCGGCCAGATGCGGCGCGTGATCGACGATGCCGAGAATGCGGATATCCGGCACGCCGGCGGCGAACGCCTTCATCACCTGGGTGCCGAGGGCCCCCAGACCCCACAGCACGACGCGCAGCTTGCCGTCTTTCGACGCGGGACGATTACGCATAGCTCGACTCTCCTTGGATGGAAATCAGGCGGCACCCGCGCGCGCGGCGTTGGCCGTGCCCGCGGCGTAGCGGCGTTCGATGGCGATCTGAACGAACATCCAGACCGTGGTCATAGCGAGGTAGTAAAGCGACGCGACGGCGTAGAGCTCGACCGAGCGAAACGTCTCGTTGATCGCGAGATTGGTCACGCGCAGCAACTCCTCGACCGAGATGACCGACAGCAGCGACGTCGTGCGCAGCATGGAATTGAATTCGTTGCCGGCGGGCGGCAGCATCAGGCGTATCGCCTGGGGCAGCAGTATCGAACCGAAGGCCGTGCGCGCGTTCATGCCCAGTGCGCGCGCCGCTTCGTTCTGTCCCGGATCGACCGCACGCATGGCGCCGCGCGCGATCTCGGTCATATAGGCGCCGGCGTAGAGCGACAGGCCGATCAGACCCGCCTCCCACACGCCCAGGCGCAAGCCCAATTGCGGCAAGCCGAAATAAATCAGTAGCAACTGGGCGAGCAGCGGCGTCCCGCGCCAGATCTGCACGTAGATCCGCGCGACCAACCGCAACGGCCACGCCCCCTTGTCGAGGGCGACGGCCGCCGCGAGCCCCACCGCCGTCCCGGTCGTTTGGGCCAGGACGGCGATCCAGATCGTGGTCAGCGCCGCCTGCGCGAAACGCGGATCGATCAGGTACTGGAGAAAGACGCTGCCCGAAAAACTCACGTAAAGTCCGTCACGGCTGGATCGTGAATTCGGGAACGGCGGCCACGCCCCATTTCTCAACGATCTTGCCGTAGCTGCCGTCGGCCTTCATCGATTCCAGCGCCGCCTTGATGCCGTCGGCCAGCGCGCGGTTCGGCTTCAGCGTGGCGATCGCCAGCTTGTTCGGATTGAAGCCGACGAAGGCCATTTTGTAGGCGGCCTTGTTGGCGGCGTCGCGATTGATGAAGAACGCGCCCTGCGGATCGTTGAGATAGGCCGCGTCCGCCTGGCCCGACGCCACGGCTTGCAACACATCGGCCGTCGTGTCGAAGGCGCGCAACGTCATCTCGGGTTTGCCCGCCGCCTTCAGACGCTCGTTCTGCGCGCGAATGTTCTGATGCGTGGTGCCCGCCGACGCGACCGCGACCGTGCGGCCGGCCAGCTGGTCGAAGCATGGCGAATAGCTCGCCGCGTCGCCGCTGGTCGGCGTACAATTGGCGATCTTGGGATCGTTCGCGCGCATCATCATGCCTTCGCCCCACTGCACGTAGGCGACCATGTTCATGATCTCCAGGCGCTGGGGGTTGATGAAAATCGCCGTGCACAGCGCGTCGAAGCGGTTCGCCTGCAAACCCGGCACCAAGCCCGGGAAAGCGAGGTTGGTCCAGTTGATCTTGAGGTTCATGCGCTTGGCGATCTCGCCGCACATATCGACGTTGAGACCGTCCATGCGCCCTTGCGTGTCGATGAACTGGTTGGGCGGCGCGCCGAAATCCGCCGCGAAGCCGATTTCGCCCGCCTTCAACAGCGCCGAAGCGGGAACCGATTGGGCCTGCGCGGAATTCGCAAAGGCGGAGAGAGCCGCGAGCAGAGCCGCGGCAAGGATACGCCGGATCACCATGGAACCTCCTTGTGATATTCTACGTGAGATTTTTTGAGCATTGCAGCGGGATTTAAATGTATGCTGCCCCCCACTGTCAATGCACATGGCGCGCCGATGGAACGGGAACACGAAAATAGCGAAGCAAGGAAAGCGCCAGATGCAAAGTGACGGCGCGGAATACGCCGGCAGCGCGCTCGACACGGTTTGGTGGCATGCGCGCGGTCCCGCGCCGGCCGCCCACCCGACTCTCGACGGCCGCATCGAAACGGATGTCGCGGTCGTCGGCGCGGGAATTGCCGGTCTTTCCACGGCCTTGCATCTTGCGGAGGCCGGCGTGTCGGTCGCGATCGCCGAAGCCGGTATTCATGGCTGTGGCGCGTCCGGGCGCAATACCGGCTTCGTCGTTCCGGCGCTCAACGCGTCGCTAGGGCCAGCGCAGATCGTCGAAGCGCTCGGCCCCGAGCAAGGCCGCGGCCTGACCGATCTCGTTGTCGATTCCGGCCGAACCCTCTTCGACATCATTCGCCGGCACGCGATCGACTGCGACGGCGCGCAATCCGGATTCATACAAGCCGCCCCCTTTCGCCGCCAATGGGATGGCTTGCGCCGGCGCGCCGATGAGTGGTCGCACGCCGGCGCCGATATCGCGTTGTTCGACGCGCCGAGCACGCAAGCCCGCACGGGTGCCGACGGCTATGTCGGCGCCATCGAGTTCCGTACCGGCGGAACGATCGATCCGCTTGGCTTTACGCGCGGTCTGGCACGGGCGGCCGTCGCGGCGGGCGCGAAGCTGTTCGAACGCAGCCCCGTCGTCGCGACGCATCATCACGGCGATCGCTGGCGCGTGATGACCGCGCGTGGCGAGATTCTGGCATCGAAACTAGTAATTGCGACCAACGGCATTTGGGGACCGGCGCGCCGCGCCGTATTGCCGGTCGCGGTGCATCAGATCGCCACGGCGCCGTTGTCGCCGGCGGCGCGCGGCTTGATCTTGCCCGGCGGCGGCTGCGTCACCGATATGCGGCGCGATTCCGCCGCCTTCCGCTTGTCATCGGACGCCAGATTGCTCGGCGGCGGCATCGCTGCCTTGCCGTGGGGTGCCGACGCGCGCTTGCCGCCCTTCTTCAAGCGCCGTTTCGAGCGGCTGCTGCCCGGCCGCGGAATTCCCGATGCCGAGCATGTGTGGACCGGCCGCATCGCAGTGACGCCGGGCTTCGTGCCGAGGCTTTACGAACCTGCGCCCGGCTGCTTCGCGCCGATTTGGTGCAACGGGCGCGGCAACGCGCTGGCGAGCGCCTTGGGCGCCGAATTGGCGCGTGCGCTGGCCAAGGACGACTTCACGGCGTTTCCACTGCCGCGCGAGAAGCCGGCGGAAATTCCATTCCACGCGCTGGCAGCACTTGGCCCGAGATTCTGGCTTCCCTGGGCACGGCTGCGGGACGCGTATGACGCGCGCCGGAACTGACGGCCTAAGCGATCTTTGCGTAACCCAGCCGCAGCAGGCCTTCGGCGCGCATAACCGCCGCTTGCGTGGGATCGACAACCGGCAAACCCAACGCCTTTTCGATTTCCGCCCGATAGGTCCCCATGCTGGCGCAGCCAAGAATTAACACGCCTGCGCCGTCGCGATCGCGCAATTCGGTGCCGACTTCGATGATTCGCGCGATCGAACGTTTCCGGTCGGCGAGTTCCAACACGCCCATATCCAGCGCGCGATCGGCGGCGAGCTTGCCTTCCAGGCCGAGCATGCGGATCTGCCGCAAATGGCGCGCGATCGAACCTTTCTTGATCGACACGACGCCGAATTTCTCGGCGAGCCCCGCCGCGGTCAGGTAACCGGATTCGGCGATGCCCAGCACAGGCGCCTTGATCGCTTCGCGGCACACAGCGAGGCCCGGATCGGAGAAGCACCCGATCACATAGGCGTCGGCCGAATTCTCGCGCAGATAACGCAGCGTCGGCATCACGACCGACTCCACGTCTTCCTGCGTTTCGATGCCGGCCGGCGTGCCGGTCAGCGTGCGGCAAACGATCTCCGGCGCGCCGGGCGTGCGAAGTATCTCGAGCGCCGCATTCATGCTGTCGGTGACGGCGGCGGTGCTGTTGGGATTGACGACGAGAATACGAGTCATTTTTGTCGAACCTGTGGAATGGGCGTGGATTTATCGGCCGGTCATACCGCGCACCGCCTGGTCGATGACCTGACGGCTGCGCAGCAGCACTGCTTCCTTCCAGTCGCGTGTGTCGGGATAGTAGAATCGCCGCAGCGCGGCCTTGATGCGCCGGGTCTCGGGCGACGTCCAGTCGACCTTGCCGTAGGCGTGCAGCCAATGCTCGTCGCGCAAGGCGGCCATCCCTTCCTCCGACGGATAGGTGCCGTATTCCAGCGCGATGAAGGTCAAGCGTTCGTCGCCGATATGGCGCGCCCAGGCGTATTGGGTCAGGCCCGGAATCGGCACGGAGGCCGATTTGCCGAGCAGCGGCTCGCCCAGGCTTTCGCCGTACCACGCGCGACAGCGCGCCTGCCCCGATGTGCCCGGACGATGGCCGCAAATCGGCTCGGCATAGCCGAAGGGCCCGAGGCCGGTGTGATAGTCGATGACCGCCACGTCGGCGCGCGTCGATAGCGCGTAATCGGCGCATAGCGTACCGATCATGCGCATCGACCACGTCGGCGCGGTGCCGCCGTAGAAGAAACCATCGGGATGCGTGTATTGGCCGGCACTGCGCGCCACGTCGAACGCATATTGCCCGTGCGCCGCGCGCCATTCGGCGAGTTTCACCTCGGCCGCCGCAATACCCTCCGGGTCGACGCGCCGCGGCAGAAAGGCGTCGGCAAGTTCGGCGTAACCTTTGTTCTCCGGCACGCCGTTCTCGAACTGGATTGCGTTGCGGTTCAGATCGACACCTTCCTCGGTCGTGCGGCGGAGCCACGCAAACCCGTAAGGATTGATGGCGTGCACCATCATCACGGCCAAATCGGGGCCAACCAGTCCCTCGACGCCGTAGTCCAAGCAGTCGATCTGCGCGCCCGAACCGCAAAATCCTTCGACGCCATGCGTCGCGGAGACCATCAGCAGCACATGCGCCGCGTCCCCCGGTCCGAACCATGCGACGTCGGCCGCCAACGCCTCCCCGCTCGGGCCTTTGTTCGGATTGTCGTAGCGCCGCAAGGCGCCGCCCTTGGCCGCCGCTTTGGTCAGGAATTTTGCGCGCGCGCCGGCGTAATCCTCCGAAAATGGCGCGATCGGATCGATCGCAATTCCGTACATGAGACCACGCTCCCGCGCACTGCCGTCGAAATCAAGTATTTCACAAGATATATTAGATGGATTAGTTTACAAGCCTCGTCGTTCCGGTCATCCCGGCCGGGCCAAACCCGCCGCGCGATCCGGAACAATATGATTGGCAATGTCAGCGCGGCACAAGAAGATGGGCGCCTGCGAATCGGAATGTCAGAAGACCAACACCGCGCCGATCACGGGACGCGCAAGGGACACCCATGAGGCAAGCAACCACGGCCGCCCCGGCCGCGCGAAGGACAAAGGCCGCGAAACGCGGCGCGGCACCGCGCGCCAAGCCGAAGAAATCGGAATCGCTGACCGAACGCGTGTACCAGTTGCTGCGAGCGGAGATTCTGACCTGCTCTCTGGAGCCGGGACAGGAGATTTCGGAAGCCGAACTCGCCGCGCGTTTTGCGGTCAGCAAAACGCCGGTGCGCGAAGCGCTCGCTACCTTGCGTCTGGAAGGCCTCGTGCGGACATTCCCGCGCCGGGGCTATCAAGTCGTTCCGATGACCTTCGGCGATCTGAACGAGTTGTTCGATCTGCGCATGATCCTGGAAGCCGGCGCTGCGGAACTCGCGTGCCAGCGCATCTCGGACGCGGAGCTCGACGCGCTGCAGAAGCTGGCGGAAGTCGTCTACGACCGCGCCGAGCAGCCGAGCCTGAAGCGCTTCATCCAAGCCAATCGCGATTTCCACGTGGCGATCGCCAAAGCTTCGGGCAACGAGCGGCTATTCGCCATTCTGGGCAAGCAAATGGACGAGCTCGAGCGCTTCTTCTATCTGGGCGCGCGCCGTCGCGACATCAATCGCGAGACACAGGACGATCATCTGGCGATCGTCGAAATCCTGCGCAAACGCGATCCGGCCGCCGCGCGCAAAATCATGCTGCACCACAACGAGGTGACGCGGCAGGGCTTGTTCAACGCCCTGTCGCAGTCCCGCAATCTCGGCAGCATCAATCTCTGACGCGCGGCGCCGGGTTTTCGTCAGGCGGCCATCGACTTCGTCTTTCGGCCGACGGCGGCGAGCTTGCGCTCGACCCGCGCCATCAACTCGTCGAGCTCCTTGTAGTCGGCCGCGTCCATCGCGTAGCCGGGCGCGCGGACGTGATTGGATTTGATGACGCCGCGCCGGCGCAGCACTTCCTTGCGCACCGACAGCCCCATGCCCATCTGCTGCTCGTGTCGCACGATCGGCAGGTAGAGATCGTAAAGATCCTCCGCCGCTTCGGGCTTGCCCGCCAGGAACAGATTGACGCATTCGACCAGCATTTCGGGATAAGCGAAGCCGGTATTGGCGCCGTCTGCGCCCCGGCGCATTTCCTGCGGCAGATAGAGCGCCGAATTGCCGACAAGGATCGAGATACGGCGCTTACGGCTGCCGTCATTGTCCGCCGCGCGGACCTTCGAAAGCTTACGCAGTCCCGGCATATCCTCGTGCTTCAGCACCTTGAAGCTCGGGAACTGCGCGAACAGACGATTGATCAACGAGACGGACATATGGACGTTGGTCAGTTGCGGATAATCCTGCACGACCACAGGAATGTCGCCGAGTTCCTTGGCGATCGCGCCGTAATAGGCTTCGATCTGCTCTTCGGTCTTAAGCCCGGCGATAGGCGCGACCATCACGCCGCCAGCGCCCAGGTCCATCGACTTCTTGGCGAAGTTTCCGAGATTGCGGTTGCCCGCGGCCGAGACGCCGACGACGACGGGCACGCGGCCCGCGACGCGCTTGATGCAGGTCTCGGCGAAAGCGGCGGATTCTTGCGGCGAGAGTTTGGGCGCCTCGCCCATGACGCCCAGGATCGTGATACCGGTCACGCCGCACTCAAGATAGAAGTCGACCATCCGCTCGGCGCTGGGCAGATCGAGTTCGCCGTTATCTTGGAACGGCGTGGCGGCGATGATGTAGACGCCCTTGGCGGTTTCGTCGAGCAGCTTGGACATGAATGTTACCTTTCCGGCCTTTCGGTTGGGCACAAATGTATGACATTCCCGCAAGAGAGGAAACAAGAATGACGAGTTACGATCTGGTGATCCGCGGCGGCACGCTGGCAACAGCGGGCGAAAGCTTCGTCGGCGACATCGGAATCAAGGACGGGCTGATCGCTTCGCTCGGGCGCGACCTGCCCAAGGGCGCCAAGGAGATCGACGCGCGCGGCAAGCTGGTCACGCCCGGCGGGATCGACGCGCATTGCCACGTCGCGCAAATTTCGTCGACCGGCGTATGGACCGCCGACGATTTCGAAAGCGCCACACGCTCGGCGATGTGCGGCGGCACGACGACGATCGTGCCCTTCGCGGCGCAACATCGGGGCCAATCCTTGCGCGAAGTAGTGAAGGAGTATCACGCGCGCGCCGAAGGCAAGACGTCGATCGACTATTCGTTCCATCTGATCGTCTCCGACCCGCACGAAACGGCGCTGGGTCAGGAACTGCCGGCGCTGATCGAGGACGGCTACACCTCGTTCAAGATCTACACGACCTACGACGCGCTGAAACTCTCCGACCGGCAGGTGCTCGATATCCTGGCGCTCGCACGGCGCAAGCGCGCGATGGTGATGATCCACGCCGAGAACCACGACGCCATGTCGTGGCTCGCGGAAAAACTGATCGCCTCGGGCCGCAAGCGTCCCGTCTATCACTGCTTCGCGCATAACATGACCGTCGAGAGCGAGGCCACGCATCGCGTGATCGCGCTTGCCGAAATGATCGATCAACCGATCCTGATCGTGCACGTTTCCGGCCGCGAGGCGATCGAGGAGATCCGCCGCGCGCGCGCCAAAGGCTTGAAGGTGTTCGCGGAGACCTGCCCGCAATACCTGTTCCTGACGCAGGAGGATCTCGACAAGCAGGGCTTGCTCGGGCGCATGTGCATGTGCTCGCCGCCGCCCCGCGACAAGATCAATCAGGAATACGTCTGGCGCGGCCTGGCCGACGGGTTGTTCGACGTGTTTTCCTCCGACCACGCGCCGTATCGTTTCGACGATCCCGAAGGCAAAATGCGCGGCGGGCCGGACGCGCATTTCAAGATGATCCCCAACGGCGTGCCGGGGCTGGAAGTGCGTCTGCCGCTGCTTTACGCCGAAGGGCTATTGAAGGGCCGCATCACGCTGGAGCGTTTCGTCGCCCTCGCGGCCACCAACGCCGCGAAGATCTACGGCCTCTATCCGCGCAAAGGATCGCTCGCCATCGGCGCCGACGCCGATATCGCGATCTGGGATCCGGAACGCGAAGTCACGGTGTCGCAGTCGATCCTGCACGACAATATGGACTACACGCCCTACGAAGGGATGAAGGTCAAAGGCTGGATCGATACGACGATTTCGCGCGGCGAGATCGTGTCGATAAAGGGCGAACCGCTCGCCAAGCCGGGGCGCGGCCGCTTCCTGCCGAAGGACAAGCCCGACGCCGCGATTCCCCTCGGCCGCTCGATCTTCACGGAGGATATCTCCGACATTTTCTGAGGCGCGGGCGCGATCGCGCCATTTGCCGTCCCGTCGTTTTCGTCAGCAGGAGAATTCGAATGGAAGAGAAAATCCAGTGGTCCCGTCAGGAAGAGGTCCCGATGACCTGGGTCCACAAGGGGCAAGAGTTCAGCCATCGGCTGATCACCAAGAAGCGCAATGGCTGCAGCTTCTCCTTCCACATCACGACCTATATGCCGAACTTCGACGTCATGGTCGAAGGCAACGGCATCCACGAGGTCGTGCTCTATTGCCTTCACGGCTGGTCGCGCCAGATCGTCGAAGCCACCGGCGAGGAACGCATCTTCAAGCCGGGCGACGCAATGTATCTGCCGAAGAACTATCGCTATCGCCACATCATCGGCGAAGCCGGTCTTGTTGTCGCCGTTTGCGCCAATCCATCCAAGGAAGTCGGCGACATGTAGACGTCCGCAGCACCTTCTCGCGGCTGGCGGCTCACCACGCTTCGTCGACCGCCAGATGCGCCACGCAATCGCCGCGCTCGACGCGGCCGTAGTGGCGCTTGCACACGACGAAGCCTTCTTCGCGGAAATAGCACGGCACAGGCGCGCGCGCGGGGTTGTCGATGAAATGGACATGGCCGCAGAGCTGACCCTTGCGCACATTCTCGCCCAGATCTGTCGCGGGCTCGAAGAGGCCGGGCTCGGGCGCAAACACGTGCCAGGCATCGCCCGGCACGCTGGCACGGCGCGGCGGCGGCAGCTCCGCCCAATCCTTCGGTTTCTCCATAATGCCCATCGCGACAAGCTGGCGGCGTAAGCCGCGCTCGACCATCGCCAATGCCTTGCGATCGACCGAGCCCGTGCCGCCGAACTCGCCGCCCAGGGCGGGCACACCGCGATGCATCGCCGCCGCCGGGGCGAAGCGTATGTCGTTGCCGAGTTTCCAAACCAGTGCCAGATCGGGCGCGAAAGCGAGCAACGCGTCGCGGCAACGCGCGTTCATCGCCGCATCCTTGCCTTCATGCATCGACGCGAAGGGCATGTATTCGAGCGAGCCGCCGCCCGAATGCAGATCATGAAACAGATCGGCGCGCGGAAAAAGTTCGCTATCGATGTAATAGGCGATCTGCTGCGTGACCGTGCCATCGGGATCGCCGGGGAAGACACGGTTGAGATTGCCGCCGTCGATCGGCGAAACGCGCGCGCCATCCATCGCGGCAGGCAAATTCGCGGCCGGCAATATGATGACGCGCCCTTGTATCTCATCCGGCTCAAGCGCGCGGATTAGCTTGGCGAGCGCGATCTGTCCTTCGTATTCGTCGCCGTGATTGCCCGCTTGGAAGAACGCCGTCGGCCCCTTCCCGTTCTTGATGCAGGCGATCGGTATCATGATCCGGCCATAGGCGGATCGCGTCACCGAATGCGGTAAGCCCAGCCATGTGACTTGCTTGCCGTCTTTGTCGAAATCGATGTCGCTGACGAGCCGCGTTGGTTTTCCCATTTCTTCGCCCCTTCCGCGCAGCGGAATAGGGAGGCTATTCTGCACAAATCATCAAATCCAGGGAGAAGAATAAAAATGCGCCTGTTCGCCGCGACGATCGCGACCGAGACGAATACGTTCTCGCCGCTCCCGACCAGTCTCGAAGCCTACAAGGAATGCGTCTTCCTGCGGCCCGGCGAACACCCCGATGATACGCCGCTGATGTGCACCGCCCCTTTATGGGTGGCGCGCAAGCGCGCGAAGGTCGACGGCTTCACGCTGATCGAAGGCAGCTGTTTCGCCGCGAGCCCCGCCGGGACGACGAACCGCAAAGACTACGAGTTCATGCGCGACGAAATCCTCGATCAGCTCAAAGCCGCGATGCCGGTCGACGGCGTGCTGCTGGGCCTGCACGGCGCAATGGTGGCGCATGGTTACGAGGACGTCGAAGGCGATATCATCGAACGCGCGCGCGCGATCGTCGGGCCGAAATGCGTGATCGGCGTCGAACTCGACCCGCATTGCCATTTGACGCTGCGGCGCGTGAAGTTCGCCGACATCATCGTTCTCTATAAGGAATTTCCGCATACCGACGTCGTCGAGCGCGCGGAGGATGTGCTGAACCTTGTGCTGCGCACGATCCGCGGCCAGATCAAGCCCGTCACCTCGGTCTACGATTGCCGGCAGATCCAGAGCTATCCCACGACGCTGCCGCTGATGCGCGCCTTCGTCGATCGGATGATCGCGATGGAAGGGAAAGACGGAATCCTGTCGATCTCCATCGGCCATTGCTTCCCCTACGCCGATGTGCCCGAGTTGACGGGCCGTATTCTCGTCATCACCGATGGCGACAAGAAGAAGGCGGACAAGCTCGCGACGGAAATCGGCGAGGAATTCGTCTCCATGCGCGGCAAAACGATGCCCGACTATCTCGACGCGGATGGCGGCATTACCGCCGCGATGGCGTTCAACGCCGCACCCGTCGTGATGGCCGATCCCGCCGACAATGCGGGCGGCGGCGCGCCCTCCGACAACACGACGATCCTGCGCCGGTTGATCGAGCGCGATGCGCAAGAAGCCGCGGTCGGGCCGATCTGGGACCCGATTGCGGTGCGCCTTTGTTTCGACGCCGGCCTCGGCGCCGAGTTCGCGTTGCGCTTCGGCGGCAAGATCGGCCCCGCCTCGGGCCAGCCGATCGACGCGAAGGTCACGGTCGTCGGCCTCAAGCGCGACTGCCGCCAAAGTTTCGGCCCCACGCAAGTGCCGCTCGGCGATTGCGCGGCGGTGAAGGTCGGCGGCGTCGAAGTGGTGCTAATCTCCAACCGCACGCAAGCGTTGGGGCTGGAACTATTCGAAAATGTCGGTATCGACCCGCGCGCGCGCAAAATGCTCGTCGTCAAATCGACGAACCATTTCATGGCCGCCTTCGGCCCGATCGCCAAGAAGGTGATCTATATCGATTCCGACGGGCCGATCCCCCGCGACTACCGCAAAATTCCCTTCACGCGAATTCAACGCCCGATTTATCCGCTTGATGCCGTGACGAACCCCGGATTGATCTTCTGATACCATTCATATGATCAAACGAGCTTGCCGAGCGGTACCGGCTATGACAAGCTCCAACTGTAATTAAGGGCGAAACAAGGCCCAGGCTTGCTTCGACATGTCCGCAGCGCCTTAAGCATCAGAACAAAAACAGGGAGGGTCAAATGACCAAGATTGCGCGACGCACAGTTCTCAAGAGCTCGGCCGCCGCAGTGGCGGCGATGGCGGCACCGTCGCTGGCGATGGCCCAAGCGCGGCCATCGGCGGCGCGCACGATACGCGCCGTGTTCCACGGCGACGTCCCCAGCTACGACCCGATCTGGACCACGGCGAACATGTCCGCCTATCACGGCGGCATGGTCTACGACACGCTGTTCGGCATCGACAGCAAAGGCGACGCCAAGCCGCAGATGGTTGGGCGTTACGATTACGACGCCAGCTCGATGACCTGGACCTTCGAACTGCGCCCCGGCCTCAAATGGCATGACGGCACGGACGTGACGACGGCGGACGTTATCCCGTCGATCAAGCGCTGGGCCGTGCGCGACGGCGGCGGCCAGCACATGATGCAGCGCGTCAAGGATATCGCCGCGAAGGACGAGAAGACCTTCACTATCTCGCTCAAAGAGCGCTACGGCCTCGTCCTCGACGTGCTCGCCAAGACCACGACCCCTGTCGGCTTCATGATGCGCAAGAAGGAAGCCGAAACCGATCCGATGCAGAAGATCGAGACAGTCGTCGGCTCCGGTCCCTTCACGCTGAACCTGGCCGAAACGCGGCCCGGCACGCAGTATGTTTACGACCGCAACCCGAACTACGTGCCGCGCAACGAAGCGCCAAGCGGCATTTCGGGCGGCAAGGTCGTGAAGGTCGATCGCGTCGTCTTCGTCAACATGCCCGACAGCCAGACGGCCGTCGCGGCGCTGCAGGCCGGCGAAATCGACTTCTATGAAATTCCGCAGGCGGATTTCATGCCGCAGCTGGAAGCCGACCGGAACATCAAGATCCAGGTCCTTAACGAAGTGGGCCTCGTCGGCCAGATCCGGCCGAACTTCCTGCACCCGCCCTTCGACAACGTGAAGTGCCGCCAAGCGCTGCTTTACTGCGTCAAGCAATCGGATCATATGCGCGCGACGTTCGGCACGTCGAAATACGCGAAGGACACGCCGTCCTTCTTCGGCATGGGCACGCCAATGTCGAACGACGCGAATATCGGCTGGTACACGGGCGGGCAGAACTTCGCCAAGTCGAAGGCGCTGCTGGCCGAAGCCGGCTACAAGGGCGAGGAAGTCCTGCTGATGCAGGCGACCAACATCCCTTATATGAGCAACGCGGCCCAGCTTCTCGCCCAGGAAATGCGCCAGGGCGGCTTCAACGTCCGCGTCGAATCGATGGATTGGTCGAACGTCGTCCAGCGCCGCGCCAACAAGGCGCCGCCATCGCAAGGCGGCTGGAACATCTTCATCACCTCGTCCGGCGGCACCGCGATCGGCCACCCCATCCTGCTCGCCGCGCATGCCGCGACCGGCGACAAGGCGTGGTTCGGTTGGCCGAGCGACGAAAAGCACGAGCAGCTGCGCGCCCAATGGGCGGTCGGCGAAACGCTGGCCGATCGTCAGCGCATCGCCCGCGAAATCCAGGAGAACGCCTGGAACTTCGTGCCGCAAGTCTATTACGGCCAGTGGATCCAGCCGGCCGCGATGCGTACCAATCTTCAAGGTCTTCTGTCGGTCGCGGAGATCATTCCCTGGTGGAACGTCGAGAAGGTCTGATCGGCATTCCTTTTCGTTTCGCGTTCGAGCCGCCGATGCGCCCCATCCGGGCGCATCGGCGCTCTTCGGAATAGCCGATGTTCGCATATATCGTTCGACGCATTTTGATGACCGTGCCGGTGATGACGCTGGTCGCGATCATCGTGTTCATGCTGCTGCATCTGTCGCCCGGCGATCCCGCCGCGATTATGGCGGGCGATAACGCGACGATCGACCAGATCGCCGCGATCCGCGCCAAGCTCGGCTTCGACCAGCCGCTGTGGAAGCAATTCGCGCTGTGGTGTTTCGCCTTGATCCAAGGCGATCTCGGCAACTCGCTGTTCTGGGGCGATCCAGTGATCGTGCTGATCGGCCAGCGCGCCGAGCCGACGATCTCCCTCGCCCTCACCACCATCTCCTTCGCGGTCGTCGTCGCCGTGTCGCTGGGCGTGGTCGCGGCCGCCAATCCGGGCACATGGATCGACCGCAGCGTGATGGGCTTCGCAGTGATGGGCTTCTCCCTGCCCGTCTTCGTCGTCGGCTATATCCTGATTTTCGTCTTCGCCATCGATCTGCGCTGGTTGCCGGTCCAAGGCTATACGCGGATTTCGGAAGGGATCGGTCCCTGGCTCCATAATCTCGTGCTGCCGTCGCTGGCACTCGGCATGGCCTATGTTGCGCTGATCGCGCGCATCGCCCGGGCGGCGATGCTCGAAGTCCTATCCGAGGATTATATTCGCACCGGCAAAGCCAAAGGTGTCGCCGCACGGCCGCTGCTATTGCGCCACGCGCTGAAGAACGCGGCCGTCCCGATCGTCACGGTTATCGGTATCGGCGTGGCCCTCTTGATCGGCGGCGTCGTGATCACCGAGACGGTGTTCAATATCCCCGGTGTGGGCCGGCTCGTGGTCGACGCGATTTCGCGCCGCGACTATCCGATCGTCCAAGGTGTCATCATGATCTTCGCCGGCATCTACGTGCTGGTGAATCTGCTGGTCGATCTGTCCTACACCCTATTCGATCCGCGGATCCGGTACTGAGATGACCGCGCGCGACCTCGCCATCTTCGCCCGGCGCAACCCGACGATCGTCGCGGGGGCCGCGATCTTGGCCTTCATGACCGTGATCGCGATTTTCGCGCCCTTTATCGCGGGCGATCCGCGCCACATGAATCCGGTCAACCGGCTTCTGCCGCCCTCCGCTGCGTTTTGGTTCGGCACCGATGGTCTCGGCCGCGACATCTTCGCGCGCTGCGTCTATGGTGCACGCATCTCGCTGATCGTCGGCATTTCCGTCGCAAGCGCGTCAGTCGCGATCGGCCTCGCCATCGGCTTGGCGGCCGGATATTTCCGCCGGCTCGACAACGCGATCATGCGCCTGATGGACGGCTTCATGGCCATCCCGGCCATTCTTCTGGCCATCGCGATGGTGTCGTTGAACCGCGCGACGGTCGCGATCGTGATCGTCGCGATCATCATTCCCGAAGTGCCGCGCGTCGTGCGCCTCGTCCGCTCGGTCGTCCTGTCGACGCGCGAGCAGCCCTTCATCGAAGCTGCGATCAGCGGCGGCGGCCGTTCGCTCAAAATCGTGCTGCGCCACATCCTGCCGAGCACGATCCCGCCATTGATCGTCCAGGCGACCTATGTGACGGCGTCGGCGATCCTGATCGAAGCGGGATTGTCGTTCCTGGGGGCGGGCGTGCCGCCGGAAACGCCGACCTGGGGCAATATGATCGCGTCGAGCCGCCTGCTGCTCGCACGGGCCCCCTGGACGATCTTCTTCCCCGGCCTGTGCTTGGCGCTGGTCGTGCTCGCGGTCAATCTGCTGGGCGACGGGCTGCGCGACCGTCTCGACCCGCGTTTGTCGCGGCGGATGTGACGGCCATGTCCGAAACGCCCGTTCTTAAAATCGACGAGCTACGCACCCATTTCTTCACACGCGACGGCGTCACGCGCGCCGTGGACGGTGTTTCGTTCGAGGTGCGGCCCGGCGAAACGCTGGGCGTCGTCGGCGAAAGCGGCTGCGGCAAGAGCGTCACCGCGCTGTCGATCCTGGGCCTGCTGCCGCCGAAGATCGGCCGGATCATCGGCGGTTCGATCAAGTTCGAAGATCGCGAGTTGATCGGGCTCGACGAAGCCGAGATGCGCAAGATCCGCGGCAACAGCGTCGCGATGATCTTCCAGGAACCGATGACGAGCCTCAATCCGGTCTTCACTATCGGCGAGCAGATCGCCGAGGCCGCGATGATCCACCAAGGGCTCGACCGCGAAGCCGGGATCGCGCGCGCGGCGGAGATGCTCAAACTCGTCCGCATCCCCGACGCTGAACGGCGCGTCCACGACTATCCGCACCAATTCTCCGGCGGCATGCGCCAGCGCGCGATGATCGCGATGGCGCTCGCCTGCAATCCGAAGCTTCTGATCGCCGACGAGCCGACGACCGCGCTGGACGTGACGATCCAAGCGCAGATTCTGCGCCTGATGCTCGACCTCAAAGAAAAGATCGGCGCGGCGGTGATGCTGATCACCCACGATTTGGGGGTCGTCGCGCAGACCTGCCGCCGCGTGGTGGTGATGTATGCCGGCCGCAAGGTCGAGGAAGCCGATGTGCTCGACCTGTTCGACCGCCCGGCGCACCCTTACACACGCGGTTTGATGGCCTCGATCCCGCGCCGAAACGCCGGGCGCGGCGGCCAGCGGCGCCTGTCGGAAATCCCCGGGATCGTGCCGAACTTGCGCGATCCGATCGCAGGCTGCGCCTTTGCGCCCCGCTGCGCGCACGCGACCGACCGATGCCGCAAGGAACCGCCGCCGATCCGCGCTTTGGAGAACGGCCATCTCGTCGCCTGCTGGGAAGCCGAAAAGGTGCTAGCGTCATGAGCGAGCGGCGCGCCGTGCTGGAGGTCAAAGACCTCGCCAAACATTTCGACGTGACGCGCGGATTGCTGCGTCGCGTCGTCGCGAAGATCCGCGCCGTCGATGGCGTGTCGTTCGACATCGCCGCCGGCGAGACGTTGTGTTTGGTCGGCGAGTCCGGCTGCGGCAAGTCGACCGTCGCCAAGCTGATCCTGCGATTGATCGAACCGACGAGCGGCCATGTGGCGCTCGACGGCGTCGACGTGACGCAACTCGACGAAGCGGGCATGCGCGCGCATCGTCGCCACGTCCAGATGGTTTTCCAGGACCCTTACGCGTCGCTCAATCCGCGTTTGCGCGCCGGCACCATCGTGACGGAGCCGATCGAGAACTACGAGACCATGTCCGCCGCCGACCGCGATGAACGCGCGGTCAAGCTGCTGACGCGCGTGGGCTTGCGCGCGGATTCCCGTAACCGCTTCCCGTTCGAGTTCTCCGGCGGGCAGCGCCAACGTTTGGGCATCGCGCGTGCGCTCGCCCTCAATCCCGGCTTGATTGTCGCCGACGAGCCGGTCTCGGCGCTCGACGTATCGGTGCAAGCCCAAGTTTTGAACCTGCTGATGGATCTGCAGGAGGAATACGGCCTCGCCTATCTGTTCGTCTCGCACGATCTGGGTGTGGTCGAGCATATCGGCCATCGCATCGCGGTCATGTATCTCGGCCGGATCGTCGAACTCGCGCGGCGCGAAGATATCTTCGCCGACCCGCAACACCCCTATTCCGAGGCCTTGATCGCAGCAGCCCCGATCCCCGACCCGCGCGCCAATCGTGAAGTGCGGCTGCTCGAAGGCGAAGTCCCAAGCCCGATGAATCCGCCGTCGGGCTGCCATTTCCATACGCGCTGCCCCTACGCGGTCGCGCGTTGCCGCGACGAATCGCCCGCCTTGCGCGAAATCGCGCCGGGCCGTTTCGTCGCCTGCCATCTGCGGGGCAATTGATGACCGGTATCTACGCCCGGCTCGGCGTCAAGCGAAGGATCAACGCCGCCGGCACGCTCACGCGCCTGGGCGGCAGCTTGATGTCCGACGCCGTTCTCGACGCGATGCGCGACGCCGCGCAAGGCTCGGTCGATATCGGCGAGTTGCAGTCGGCGGCGGGCCGCGCGATCGCGCGCGCGACGGGGGCGGAAGCTGGACTCGTCACCTCCGGTGCCGCCGCCGCATTGACGCTGGCGGCGGCGTCTTGCATCGCGGGTTTCGAGGTCGCCAAGATGGCACGTCTGCCCGATACGCGCGGCATGCCCAACGAAATCCTGATCCCGCGCACGCATCGGAATGCCTATGACCACGCGCTGCGTGCGGCGGGCGCCGTGCTCGTCGATATCGGCCATAACGATCGCGGGACGGGTGCCGGCATTCGCGGGCTGGAAGCGTGGGAGATCGACGCCGCGATAACGCCCGCCACCGTCGCCTTCGCTTTTACCGCCAATCCGGAAACGATTCCCGCCCTGCCCGGTATCGCCGATGCTTGCCGCCGACGCGGCCTCAAACTTATCGTCGATGCGGCGGCGCAATTGCCACCGGCCTCGAATTTGCGCGCCTTCGTCGCGGCGGGCGCCGATCTGGTCGTGTTTTCCGGCGGCAAGGCGATCGGCGGCCCGCAAGCCAGCGGGATCCTCGCGGGCAAACGCGACTTGATCGCCTCCGCCCTACTCCAGCAGCTCGATATGGATGTCGATCCCGCGCGCTGGGCAGCACCGGAGATCGTCGATCGCGCGCGCGTCCCCGTTCCCCCGCATCACGGCATCGGGCGCGCGTTCAAGGTCGGCAAGGAGGAGATCGTCGGGCTGATCGTGGCGCTCGAGAATTTCGCCGCGCGCGACGACGCGGCCCATGCCGCCGGATTGCGCGCGCGGCTCGAAGCGATCGCCGCTTCGCTGCCCAAGGGCCGGACACGAATCACCGGAAGTCGAATTCCGTTGTTGGAGATCGACGCGGGCGACGGGCCCGCCGCCGCCGCGAAACTCCAAGCGGGCAACCCGCCGGTCCATATCGGCGAGCGCGATCTGGCAAAGGGCGTTCTGCTCGTCGACCTTCAAACGGTCCGCGCCGAGGACGACGCCGCGCTCGCCGCCGCCCTCGCGCGCGTCGTCACATAAGCGTCAGTCGCGCCACCAGCGCCCGCCCAGCACGATCCCCTTGCAGCGCAGATGTTCGCTGCCTTCGCGAATCTCGCCGAGCACATCGGGAAAGGCGAATTTTCCCTTCTCGATATCCAGCACCGTCGCATCGCCCAGCGTGCCCGGCGCCAACGTGCCGCGATCGGTCTTGCGCACCGCGCGCGCGGGATTGATCGTCGAGGCGCGGATCACCTCGACCAGCGGCATGCCGATCGCGAGGAATTTCGACATGGTCACGAGCTGGTCGAAAGCCGGACCGTTTTCCGACAGCACATGCACGTCCGAGGAAATCACGTCCGGCGAGAAACCTTGGCGCATCATCGCGACGGCGGTTTCGTAGCCGAACGAGCCGCCGCCATGACCGATATCGAAAATGACGCCGCGCTCGCGCGCCGCGCGCACGTCGTCCTGCACGCGGCCGTCGCCGGTGATCGGCGCGTTCGGGAACGGGCGAAAGCAGTGGGTCAAGATGTCGCCCTTACGCAAACGCGGCATCACGTCGCTGCGATAGGGCGGCGGATGATCGAGATGCGCCATCACCGGCACGCCGAGATGGTCGGCGACCTCCAGCCCCATATCGAGCGGCGCCAAGCCGGATTCGCCCGACGCCGATTTGCCCACGCGCACCTTGATGCCGACGATCAGGTCCAAATTCTCGCGTCCCACATCGCGGCAGGCGCGCGGATGCAACAGGCGCAAATCCTCGCATTCGCCGACCATCACGTGATGGCTGAAGGCGAAAATGCCGGGATAGGAAATATTCATGAACGGCAAAATGCGCACGTCCGCGCGCCGGATAATATGCTCGCGGAATCCCGGCAGATTGCCGGGGCCGGCGGTGCCCGCGTCGATCAGCGTCGTGCAGCCCGCGCGGCGCGCGTAGGAATCCGGATCGACGCCGATCGATGTGCCGCCCCAATACACATGCGTGTGCAAGTCGATCAAACCGGGCGTGACGATCTTGCCCGAGACGTCGCGCGTGTCCGTCGCCGGTCCCAAATTCGATCCGACCGCCGCGACGCGCCCATCCTTGAACGCGACGTCGCGCACCGCATCGATCCCTTGCGCCGGATCGATGACTCGCCCGCCTTTAAGCACCAAATCGAACATCGTCATTCCCCCGATTGCCGCCTTGCTTGATCTCTTTTTTCTCGCGCGAGGCTAGCGCATCATCGACGACTGTTCGAGCGCTATGCGTCGTGCCGCACGGGCCGTGGCGGCCCGTTACCCACGCGACCCACGGCATCGATGTTTTGCCGATGGTCATATCTTCGGGCGGGCGCCAACTCGGCTACCGCAGCGCGTGATGGCAGGCGGCGGCGACGCCGTCGGATGCGGATTCCATTTTCGGCGCCGTTTGCGCGCAAGCATCGCTCATGCGCGGGCAGCGTCGATGGAAACGGCAGCCCGGCGGCGGATCGGCGGGATCGGGGATCTCGCCTTGCAGAACGATGCGCGGCTGGACCGGCGCCGTCGATCCCGGCGGACGCGGAATGGCCGAGAGCAGCGCCTGCGTATAAGGGTGGCGCGGTGCGGCGAAAATCCGCTCCGTCGCGCCGATCTCGACGATCCGGCCGAGATACATCACCGCCACGCGATCGCAGACATGTCGCACGACCGACAAATCGTGGCTGACGAACAGCATCGACAGGCCGAGCCGCGCGCGCAGATCGACGATCAGATTGATGATCTGCGACTGGATCGAAACGTCGAGCGCCGAGACCGGCTCGTCCGCCACGATCAGCTTGGGCGACAGCGCCAGCGCGCGCGCGATGGCGATGCGCTGGCGCTGTCCGCCGGAAAACTCATGCGGGAATCGCGTCGCCGCCTCCGCCCCCAGCCCGACGAGGTCGAGCAATTCGCCGACGCGCGCGCGCGCGCCGCCGATCCCGTGCACCGCCAGCGGTTCGCCGACGATCGTACCGATCTTGTGGCGCGGATTGAGCGAGCCGAATGGATCTTGAAAGATCATCTGCATGCCGCGCCGGAACGGCTTCAACGCACGCGGGCCCAGCTTGGCGATATCGGTGCCTTCGAAACGGATCGAACCCGCATCCGGCGCCAGCAAGCGCATCGCGGTGCGGCCGAGTGTGGTCTTGCCGCAACCGGACTCGCCGACGATGCCGAGCACCTCGCCCGTGGCGAGCGTGAAGGACACGCCGTCGACCGCCTGCACGCGCCGCCCGCGCCGGTCGAGATAGGTCTTCACCAGACCGTCGACTTCCAGAAGCGTGCTCATGCGGCCGGGTTCCAGCACGCCGCGCCATGTTCGCCCGCGCGCTCGAATGCCGGCCGATCGCCGGCGCATCGTTCGAGAGGTGCGGCACAGCGTTCGGCGAAGGCGCAGCCCGGCGCGCGCCGCCCCGGGGCGGGCACGTTGCCGGGGATCGCGGGCAAACGCTTTCCTGGCGGGTTTGCGGCGGGGATCGTTTCGAGCAGCGCCTTGGTGTAGCGATGGCGCGGCCGCCCGAACACATCTTCCGTCGGTCCGTGTTCGACGATCCGGCCCGCATACATCACCGCGACGCGCGCGCATGTCTCGCCCACCACGCCGAGATCGTGGGTGATGAGCAGACAGGCAAGGCCCAGTTCTTTACGCAGACGCTCGATCAAGGCGAGGATCTGCGCCTGCACGGTCACGTCGAGGGCGGTCGTCGGCTCGTCGGCGATCAGCAGTTTCGGTTCGCACGCCAGCGCCATCGCGATCATCGCGCGCTGGCGCTGCCCGCCCGACAATTGATGCGGATAGCGCTCGAGCTGCGCGCGCGCGGCAGGAATGCCGACAAGATCGAGAAGTTCGGCCGCGCGCGACGCCGCCGCACGCGCGTTCATCGAACGATGGATCGTCAGCGTCTCCCCGATCTGATCGCCGATGGTGAACACGGGGTTGAGCGAGGTCATCGGCTCTTGGAAGATCATCGCGATCTCCCCGCCGCGCACGCCGCGGATTTCATCCTCGGAAAGTTTCAGCAGATCGCGCCCGCCGAATTCGATCCGCCCGCCGGTGATCGTCAGCGGCGGCGACGCAATCAGGCGCAGGATCGATAAGGCGGTGACGCTTTTGCCGCAGCCGGACTCGCCGACCAAACCGAACGCCTCGCCCGGCATGATCTCGAACGACAAGTCTTCGACGAGCTTCACGCTGCCAAGCGCGATCGTCAGCCCTTCGACCCGCAGAACCGGATCGGTCATGCGGCTTTGGCGAGCGATCCGCCGGTCATCGGATGCGGCACGCCCGTCGTCGTGGGCAGGCTCAGTGACAAGCCGCGCAGCGAGCGCACGGCAAGGAAGCCGAACAATTCGGCTTCGAGATAATCGCCGTTCCAGCCGACCGCTTCGACCGGTTCGACCGGCACACCCAAGCGATGCTGGAGCCCGTCCATGAAGAAGCGGTTGAGGCGCCCGCCCCCGGTCACCAGCCAGCGCGACGGCTTGGCGGGCACATGATCGATCGCGGCGGCGGTCGCTTCGACCGTGAACGCGGCGAGCGTCGCCGCCCCGTCGGCATCGCCCAGGAAATCGACGATCTTCGCGCGTGCGTGGAAATCGTTGCGATCGAGCGATTTGGGCGGCTTCGCCGCAAAGAACGGGTTGGACATCAGTTCCGCCAGCACGCGCGTATCGACCTTGCCGGACGCGGCGAGCTTCCCGCCCTCGTCGAACGGCATGTTGCGCCGGCGGCGGACGAAGTCGTCGAGCAGCGCCGAGGCGGGGCCGGTATCGAATGCGATCGTCGCGTCGCGGTCAATATAGGTGACGTTGCCCACGCCGCCGAGATTGAGGACCATCAGCGGCTTGGCGAGCGGCTCGGCCAAGGCACGATGATAAAGGGGTGCAAAAGGCGCCCCCTCGCCGCCTGCCGCCACATCGGCATGGCGGAAGCGCGTGATGACGTCACGGCCCAAGGCCTTGGCGGCGCGCGCACCATCGGCCAGCTGGCGGGTGAAGCGCTTCTCCGGCCGATGCCAGACCGTTTGCCCGTGCATGCCGACGATATCGACGGTCGCGAGATCGACATTGTTTTCGGCCGCGAAACGCTTGATCGCCGCGACATGCGCGTCGGTCGTGCGCGCCTCAAGCTCGGTCAGCGGATCGGTTTCCGCGCGCGCCGGATCGGCGAGAAATTCCAGCAATTCCGCGCGTAGTTCCGCCGGATAGGGATAGGAACCGCCCTTGCCGCTGCGTTCCACGCGCGTCCCGTCGCTGCGCAGAAGCGCCACATCGATCCCGTCCATCGACGTGCCGCTGATCGCCCCGATCGCGGTTAGGAACTCGCCTGCCGGCATACGATCCCCCTGCAAAGTGGATTGCAATTGGTATTGTAGAGGACTATACATCCGGATACTCACCTTATGCAATCGGCACGCGGAAACCCGCGGCCACGACGGGGGGCATCAATGCGCAAGAACTGGTTTAGCGCGCTCGCTTTGGCGGGGGCGATGGCGTTCGCGAACGGCGCGTCCGCGCAGACGATCGAATTGGCGGTCGACGGCTCGCCCGCGGGTCTCGATCCGCATATCGTCACCGCGTTCAACTCGGTGCAGATCGTCAGCGGCACGATCTACGAATCGCTGACCATGATCGACAAGGATCTGCGCACGGTGCCGGGCCTCGCCGAATCCTGGCAGATCTCGCCGGACAATCTGACCTACACGTTCCGCCTGCGCGGCGGCGTGACCTTCCACGACGGCAAGCCGGCCGAGGCCGCCGACGTGGTCGCGAGCCTCAAGCGCGTGATGTCGTCGGCGATCGCCTCGCCGCTCGCCTCGCGCCTCGCCTCGGTCGCCGACGCGACGGCGCCGGACGCGCGCACGGTGGTGGTGACGCTGAAGGAACCGACCGCGCCGTTGCTGACGGCACTCGCCTCCATCGCCGTCGTGCCGCGCGGCTTCGAAGCCGACAAGGACGGCTTGCAACGCGCCCCGATGGGTACGGGTCCGTTCAAGTTCAAGGAATGGCAACCGAACGGCTTCATCGCGCTGGAAAAGAACGCGGGCTATTGGGACAAGGCCAAGCCGCGCGTCGATGGCGTGAAGTTCAACATCGTGCCGGAATCGGCGACGCGCCAAGTGGGCTTGACCAGCGGTCAGTACCAGATCCTGCCGAATATCGACGCGGCGACGGCGTTGCAATTGCGCGGCCGCCCGAATGTGCGCTTGGTCGACACGCTCGAACTCGCCTACACGCTGATCGGCATGAACGTGTCGAAGCCGCCCTTCGACAATCCCAAGGTTCGCGAAGCGCTCAACTACGCGCTCAACCGCCAGGAAATCGTCCAGGCCGCGCTGTTCGGTGCGGGCGTGCCCGGCGGCTCGCTGTCGCCCGCCCTCAAGGATTGGGCCGTCGACGTCGCAAGCTTTCCGTGCTTCCGCCACGATCCCGCCAAGGCCCAGGCGCTGCTGCGCGAAGCCGGTATCACGGCGCCGATCGCGATCACGCTGCTGGTGCTGCCGCGCCAGGATATCCGCGACATCGCTCAGGTCGTGCAGCAGCAGCTGAATCGCGCGGGCTTCCGCGTCGAACTGCGCATTCCGGAAATCGGCCAGTTCGTCCAGGATTGGCGCAACTCGAACTTCGACGCTTTCGCGTCGACCAACGCGGGTTCGACCGATCCGGACGACTACTACTACCGGACCTTCCGCACGGGCGGCTCGACCAACGTGTTCAAGTATTCCAACCCGGAACTGGACGCGCTGCTCGATTCCGGCCGCCGCGAAACGGCGATGCCCGCACGCAAGGCGGCGTATGACCGCGCGCAAGCGATCCTCGCTTGCGAAGGCCCGGCGGCGACGCTGACCTACGGTCAGCTCTACACCGCGACGCGCAACAACGTGCAAGGCTTCGACATCATCGCGAACCGCTCGCTGATGAGCCTGTCGAACGTCGTGCTCGGCCGCTGACGGCACAGGGGGCGGGCGTCCGCGTGTAACGCGGCCCCGCCCCTTTTCTTTTTCCCCGAATGTCGCGGAACTTCCTCGTCACCCGCATCGTCGATCTCGCGATCGTTCTGATCGGCGTGTCGATGCTGACCTTTCTGATGATCCGCCTCGTGCCGGGCGACGCCGTGGCGATCATGCTCGGCGCCAATGCCGAGGTGACGGTCGAGCGGATGAACGAGCTGCGCGCACGCCTCGGCCTCGACCAACCAATCCCCGTGCAATACGCGCAATGGCTTGGCAACGCGCTGCGCGGCGATTTCGGCAATTCGCTGTGGACCGGGAAGCCGGTCGTGCAGGAGATCGCCGTCCATCTGCCGCCCACGCTGCAACTCGCGGGGCTGAGTTTGCTGCTCGGCGCGGGTCTTGCCGTGCCGCTGGGGGTGGCGATGGCGCGTTTGCGCGGCGGCTGGCGCGAGACAGCACTTCAAATCGCTTCGGTCGTCGGCTTGACGGTACCGTCCTTCTGGCTCGGCATCATGATGATCCTGGCGCTGACGAGCTTCGCGCCCGAACTTCAATTGCTCGGCTATGTGCCCTTCACGGAAGACCCGGCGGGCAATGTCGCACGTTTGCTGCTGCCCGCCATCGCGCTCGCCTTGCCCATCCTCGCCAATCTGGCGCGCCTCGTGCGTTCGGCGATGCTCGACGCGCTGGCGCAAGATTACGTGCGCACGGCGCGCGCCAAAGGCGTGTCGGAGCGATCGGTGCTGTTCAAACACGCGCTGCGCAACGCGCTGATCCCCTTCGTCACCAGCGTGGGCATCATGACCGGCTATCTGCTGGGCGGGGCGATCGTCGTCGAGCAGGTTTTCGCGATCCCCGGTCTCGGCCGCCTGATTCTCGGCGCGATCTCGGAACGCAATTATCCGCTTTTGCAGACGGCCATCCTGCTGGTGACGTCGGGCTTCGTGCTGGTCAATTTCGCCGTCGATTTGCTCTACGCGATCATCGATCCGCGCGTGCGGCTGGAAGCCGATCAATGAACGCGCAACGCAACAAACTCGTGACGTTCGCGGGCGGGCTGACGGCGCTGCTGATCGTCGCCGCGTTGTTGGCGCCGCTGATCGCCCCCTACGATCCGCTGGCGCAGAACGTCATCCAGCGTCTGAAAGGGCCGAACGCCTTGCATTGGCTCGGCACCGATCAGTTCGGCCGCGACACGTTCTCGCGCATTCTCTACGGCATGCGCGCCTCGCTGGCGATCTCCGGCGGCGCCGTTGGTGCGGCATTGATCGTCGGCGGCGCCATCGGTCTTGCCGCCGCCTTCTATCGCGGCTGGATCGAGCGCGTGTTGATGCGCGCGATGGACGTGCTGTTCGCCTTTCCGGTGATCCTGCTCGCCATCGCCATCATCGCCATTCTGGGGCCCGGGGCGATCACCACGGCCATCGCCATCGCGGTCGTCTACACGCCGATTTTCGCGCGATTGCTGCGCGGACCCGCTCTGTCGATCGTCGAAAGCGACTACGTGCTGGCCGCGCGCTCGATCGGCGCGTCCGATCTGCGCATCGCGTTGCTGCATGTTCTGCCCAACCTCGCCAGCATCGTATTGGTGCAAACGAGCCTGTTGCTATCGGCCGCGATCCTGGTCGAAGCCTCGCTCTCCTTCCTCGGCCTCGGCACGCAGCCGCCCACGCCCTCGCTCGGCACGATGCTGTCGGAAGGGCGGAATTTCCTGATGCTGTCGGCGTGGAACTCGGTCTTCGCCGGGCTCGGCATTCTGATCCTGTCCTTCGCGCTCAATCTGCTGGGCGACGCGTTGCGCGACGCGCTCGACCCGCGCTTGCGGCGCGCGGCATGAGATTGCGCCCCGCGACGCCAGCGGATTTCCCTGCTCTGGCCGAGATCGTCGCCACGGGCTATCGCGACGCGTTCGGCACGATCCTGTCGCAAGCCGCCCTCGCCGAACGCACGGCGGCGCATTTTGCGCGGCGCTTCGCTTCCGAAACCGTGCCGCCGGTTCTCGCGGAAGATGAAAAAGGCCCGCCGCTCGGCTTCCACCTGACGTATGGCGGCACGCTGCATATGCTGTTCGTCGATACCCAAGTCCAATCGCGCGGTGCGGGCGCCGCGCTGCTCGCCGACGCCGAACGGCGCGGTGCGGTGCGCCTCGAATGTTTCCGCGACAACAGGGCCGCGCGCCAATTCTACGAAAAGCGCGGCTGGGTCCATGCGCGCGACTACACGCGCGAATTCGTCGGCGACGTTTACACCTTCGTCGAATACGTCAAACCGGCGAATTAGGACCCGGCGCGCTTCAACTCGCGCGCTTCGGCGACGAAGTCGTAGCGGTCGCCGCGATACGCCGAGCGCGTGAACTCGACCGGCGTGCCGTCGGCCAGGAATGCGCGCCGTTCGATGCGCAGCACGGCCGCCCCCGGCGGGACGCCCAGCAACGATGCCTCCTCCGCCGACGCGAGCGAGGCTTGCAAACGCTGCAACCCGCGCACCGGCCGGAAGCCGCGCTTCTCGAGCGCGCTGTAGAGCGAGCCTTCGGCGGGCGCGAAGCCTTCAAGGAATTGCACCGGCACGCAAGCGCGCTCCACCGCCAGCGGCTCGCCGTCGGCCGTGCGCACGCGCGAAAGGCGCACGATCTTCGTGCCCATCCCCAGCGCCAAGGCCAACGCCTCCTCCGGCGTGGGCAACCCGGTCGCGTGTTTCAGCACGGTGAAGCCCGGCGCCTTGCCGCGGCTTGCCATATCGGCGGAGAACCCGGCGAGCAGCGCAGCCGATTGTTCGATACGCGGCGCGATATAGGTGCCCGAGCCATGGCGGCGCGACAGCAAGCCTTCGCGGAACAGCGCGTCGATCGCCTTGCGCACCGTGACGCGCGAAATGCCGGTCGTTTGGCTCAATTCTCGTTCCGACGGCAACGCGTCGCCGACCTTGATGTCGCCGTCAGCGATGCGCGTGCGGATCGCGTCGGCGAGCTGGAGGTAGAGCGGCGTGGGGCTCGTTTCGTCCAGCGTCAGTTTCGAAAAGGGCCGCTTCATGCGGGCGTTCCGAGTGCGGCCAGCGCCAGGCGCAGATTGCCGCCGTTCTTGCGCAGCAAGGCCTTAGCTTGAAGCAAAGAGGCCCCCGAACGCAGCATGACGGCGGTCTTCACGTCGCCATTGGCCGCATCGAGCGCCTTTCGCGCCGCCGCAACCGAGCAATCGCAAAGCTGGGCCACCATCGCCGCCGCGCGCTTGCGCAGCTTGTCGTTGGTCGGGCGCATATTGACCATCAGGCCGCGATGGATACGGCCCAAGCGCACCATCACCGCGCTCGACAGAAGATTGAGCACGATCTTCTGCGCCGTCCCCGCTTTCATGCGTGTCGAGCCCGCGATCACTTCGCTGCCCGTCTCCGCCAGAATCGGAAACGCCGCCGCCTTCAACAACGGCGCGTTGCGATTGGACGCGACCGCGATGGTCACGGCACCGCGTTTGCGCGCTTCGCGCAGCGCGGCCAGCGTGAAGGGGGTGGTGCCGCTCGCCGCCACGCCGATCACCACGTCGCCGCGTCCCACGCGCGCCGCGCGCATCGCCGCCGCACCGGCCTTATCGTCGTCTTCCGCACCTTCGGCGCTGCGCGTCAGCGCGCGCGGGCCGCCCGCCATCGCGAACACGACGCGGCTTTCCGGCCAATCGAAAGTCGGCGGCAATTCAGCACCGTCCTGAACCGCAATGCGGCCCGAGGTCCCCGCGCCGGCGTAGACGAGGCGACCCTTCGTTCCCAACACCGACGCGGCCGCATCGACCGCACGCGCGAGGGCTGGCAGTGCCGCGCGCACGGCGGCCAAGGCGCTTGCTTGGCCTTCCCACATCGCTTCCAAAATATCGGCGACGGGCCAAGCGTCGAGATCGACGAAGCGCGGATTTGAATTTTCGGTTGTCATGACGTTGCCCGGAACTTAATAATACCACTATATAACCTTTCAACCATTTCGACAATACCAGTCGACCGGGAGCGCGGACCGCCCATGAATATCGACGCCCGCTTCTTCGCACTGGCCGTATTCGGCATCGCCTTGCTTACCGGCATGGACGCGCTCGCCAAAGCTTTGGCCGGCGGTTACGGCACGTTCCAGATCGTGTTCTTCCGCTACGCCGTGTCGCTGCTGCTATTCGCGGCGGCGATTCCGTTGTTGCGCCCGCAATGGCCGCGCCGCGAGCGGCTGCGTGCGCACGCGGCGCGCGCGGTGCTGACGATCGTCACGAGCACCACGTTCTTCTATGCGCTGGGCAAGCTGCCCTTCACCGAGGTCTTTGCCATCGCCTATACCGGGCCGATCTTCGTCGCGTTGTTCGGCGCGTTGCTGTTGGGCGAGAAAGTCCGCTGGCCGACGATGGCGGCGATCGCCAGCGGCTTCGCCGGCGTGCTGGTCATCGCGGCGGACGGCCCGGCCGGCGGCGGCGGCGATACGCAGCAATGGCTGGCGCTGGCTTGCGCCATCGCCTCGCCCGTCAGCTACGCGCTCGGCGTCGTGCTCCTGCGCTCGCAAACCTTGCACGAAAGCGTGCCGACGATCCTGATCGTCCAGGCGGCAATGATCACCCTCGGCTTGGCGATCGTCGCGGGGCCGAGCTTCACGATGCCCGACAGCGCCGATCTTTGGGCGATCGTTGGGATCGGCTTGCTGGGTGCCGTGGGGATCTACGCTTTTTCCGCCGCCATCGCGAAGTTGCAAGCCGCGCAAGTCGCGGCGGCGGATTACTCGGGCCTGATCTGGGCCGCGATGATCGGTTTCTTCGCGTTCGGCGAAACGCCGCGCCCGGCGATGTGGATCGGGGCGCTGCTGATCCTCGCGGGCTCCGCGACGATGCTGCTGGTCAAAGCCAAGGCCGCGAAGAAAACCTAATCCGCGCGCGCGAGGCGAATGGCGCCCGACACCGCGTCCTTCAACGGCGGCGTCAAACGGCGACGCACATCGGGCGACAGCCAAGCTTCGAGGGCGCTCGCCAAACCGCCGAGCAGCGCCACGCGCGGTGCTCCTTGCGCGATCAGCGCGCGCACCAAACCGTCGATTTGCTCGGCCGCCCCCTGCACGATCCGGCGTGCGGCCGGATCGCCGGCATCGGCGTGACGCATCACCAGCGGCGCGAACGTCGCGTACTCCGTCGCACTCGCCTTATCCATCCATTCGACGGCGGCGATCGGATCGTCGCCGAAACGCGCCATCACCGCGCGCAACAAGGCGCTGGGTTCGTGGCGCCCGTCATGCGCACGTAGGGCCACGCGTACCGCGTGCAGGCCCAAATCGGCACCACTGCCTTCGTCGGAAATCGGAAAACCGTAACCGCCCACGCGCAGATCGCGCCCGGCGACGCGCCCGATCCCGACCGAGCCCGTGCCCACGATGACGATCGCGCCATCGGCCCCGTCATGCGCGCCCAGACACGCGGCCATCGCGTCGGTGTCGTAGGCCACCGACGCAAACGGATGCGGCAACGCGCGCAAAGCTTCCGGGAAGCCTTTGCGGTTATAGCCGGCGATCGCGAAGCCGGCGCGCACACGGGCGAGATCGCCGTCGTTCAATCCCGCCTCTTCCGCCGCCGCGCGCCATGCGGTTTCGATCGCGGCCGAAAGCTTCTCGATCCCCAACCGCGTCGTCGCGGGCCCGGCGATGCCCTGGCCCAAAACGGCTCCGGCATCGTCTTCGAAACGCGCGCGGCAGCCCGTGCCGCCGCCATCCACGCCGAGGAAAATCGCGTCGCTCATCTCAATCCCGCACGCGTTCGATCGCAGCCCCGCAGCGCACGAGCTTGCGCGCGAGATCTTCGTAGCCGCGATCGAGATGGTAGACGCGATTGACGGTCGTGCGCCCTTCCGCGGCAAGGCCCGCGAGCACCAGCGACACCGACGCGCGCAGATCGGTCGCCATCACCGGTGCCCCGATCAGCTTGGGCCGGCCGCGTACCACGGCGGTCGAGCCACGCAACGTGATATCGGCCCCCATGCGCGATAATTCGGGCACGTGCATGAAACGGTTTTCGAAGATGGTCTCGCGGATCGTCGACGTGCCATCGGCGATCGCCATCAGCGCCATGAATTGCGCCTGCAGATCGGTCGGAAAACCCGGATAGGATTCCGTCGTTACGTCAATCGCCGAAATCTTGCCTTCGCGCGCGACCATCAGCCCGCGATCGGTCGGGAAGATCCGCACGCCCGCCGTTTCAAGGATCTGGGCGGGCGCGCCGAGATGTTCGAGCCTTGCACCCGTCAGTTCGAGATGCCCGCCGGTGATCGCCGCGGCGATCGCATACGTCCCCGCCTCGATCCGATCGGGGATCGTGTGATGGCGTGCGGGGCGCCATGTCGTCGGCCCCAGGATCGAAATCCGATGCGTGCCCGCCCCGTCGATCCGCGCCCCCATCGCCGTGAGGCACGCGGCGAGATCGACGACTTCCGGCTCGCACGCCGCGTTGACGATCTCGGTCTCACCTTTGGCATATGTCGCGGCCATCATCGCGGTCTCGGTAGCGCCAACCGACGGCGACGGCAGCAGCACGCGCCCGCCCATCAGGCCCGATGGGGCCGACGCGACGATCATGCCGCCGTCGACATCCGCCTGCGCGCCCAGCTGCGCCAGCACCTTCAAATGCAGATCGATGGGCCGTGCGCCGATCGCGCAACCGCCGGGCAGCGAGACATGCGCCTTGCCGAAGCGCGCAACCAGCGGCCCCAGCACCAGCACGGTCGCGCGCATCTTGCGGACGACATCGTAGGGCGCTTCGACATGTTCGGCGGCGGCGGCGTCAAGCGTCGCCTCGTGCGCGCCCTTCGCCGCGATCTTCACGCCGTGCCGGCCGACGACCGACAGCATGTTGGTCACGTCCGCGACGGCGGGCAGATTGGTGAGCGTCAGGGGCTCCGGGCTCAGCAGCGATGCCGCGATCTGCGGCAAGGCGGCGTTCTTGGCGCCGGCGATCGCGACCGTGCCTTCCAGCCGCCGCCCGCCGTCGATCAACAGCCTGTCCATAAGCCCCGGTCCTTCGTCGCGCGCGAAATCATGACTGGGACTAAGTGGCTTTAGACTGGTGTTGTCAAGCGCTGCCGAAGCGCGGACGGAAAATCACGTTGCGACATCGCCGCGCAACAGCGCGCGCAATGCCGGATTCGGGAAGCGGCGCGGCGCGGTGACCGCGTAGAAATTCTCCGTCAGACCGGGCAAACGCACGGCCTCGACCAGCGCCCCCGACGCGAGTTCGTCCTTGACCGCGATCGGCGGCAAGACGGCGACCCCCACACCTTCGCGCGCGAGCAAACGCATCATCGCCATATCCTCGACCTCCGCCGCGACGCGCGGCACGACACCCAGGCGATCGGCCAGCGCATCGAACGCGGCGCGCACGCCGCTATCCACCGTGGGCAGAATGATCGGCTCGCGCGCCAGCAGCGCCGCCGCCGTCCGCACGCCGCGCACGCGCTTGCGCGTTCCCACCAACGCGACACGCTGATGCGCCAGCCGATGCGTGACCAGCCGCGCCGGATTGTCGCGCCCGGGCGGATGATTGAGCAGAACGACGTCGAGGTTGAGGGCGGCGAGTTCGCCAAGCAGTTCCGCTGCCCCGCCCGAGCGCAGCACGATCCGAACATCGCCGCGCGTCAGCGCCGGGCGCAGAAACCCGAGCTGGAAATTTCGCGACAACGTCGCCAGCGCCCCGACGCGCAATTCGGCCCGCGCGGCACCCGCCCCCGCCAATGCGGCCGCGACATCTTCCCCCGCCGCGAAGATCGCGTCGGCGCCGTCCAACGCGATCCGGCCGGCCTCGGTCAAGCGAAGTGTGCGGCCCTTGCGTTCGAACAATTCGTGGCCGAAGCGCGCCTCCAGCGCGCGGATCTGCACCGACAGCGCGGACTGGGAAAGATTGAGCTTCGCCGCCGCGCGCGTGAGGTTGCCGTCATGCGCAACGGCGCGGAAATACATCAGATGCCTGAAATTGATCGCCGCCATTCGTTCTATTTTATAGAACGATATCGCTTAAACAATGTCTTTTATGTTCTTCCGGCCCGCTGGTATCGAGCGCCATCCAATCAACGGAGCCATATCATGCCCGGTCTCGATCTACTGGCGGCCAATCTCCTCTCCCCCATCGTCATGGCTTTCGCGCTCGGTGCGATCGCCGGATTTTTGAGATCCGAGCTCGAGTTGCCGGATGCGGTGCTTAAACTCATTTCGATCTATCTGCTGCTGTCGATCGGCCTGAGCGGCGGGCGGGAGCTCGCGCAGGTCAGTCTCGCCGATGTCTCCGCGTTGTTCGCCGCGGCGGCGGCGCTGACCGTCGCCATTCCGGTCGCGACCTATCTCGTTCTGCGCCGTATCGGCGGCTTCGACGTGCCGAACGCCGCCGCCGTCGCGGCGCATTACGGCTCGGTCTCCTCCGTCACGTTTTTCGCGGCCTTGTCCTTCGCGCGGGCAATGGACCGGCCCAGCGAAGGCTACCTGACCGCCGTGGTTGCGTTGATGGAGTTCGCTGTGATTATCTCGCTCGCCATCGCGCGCTGGGGAAAAAGCCGCACCAGCGGCACGTTCCGGCTCGGCGACATGATGCTCGATACGTTGCGCGGGCGCGGCATCCTGCTTCTGACGGGCGGCATGACGATCGGCTATGTCGCGTCGGATGCCGACTGGCAGCGCATATCGCCGTTCTACGAGCATTTGTTCCGCGGCTTCCTGATGCTGTTCTTGCTGGAAATGGGCATGACGGCTGCGCGCCAGATCCGCCAGTTTGCACAAGTCGGAATCTTCATGACCGGATTCGCGATCGCCGCGCCGCTCGTCTTTGGCGCCGTCGGTCTTCTCACCGGTTGGGCGCTCGGCCTCTCCCAAGGCGGCGCATTCGTATTGGGGGCCATCTGCGCGAGCGCCTCCTATATCGACGCGCCCGCCGCGTGCCGCGCGTCGCTGCCCGAGGCGAGCCCCGGCATCTATCTCACCGCGTCGCTGGGCGTCACGTTCCCGTTCAATCTGACGGTCAATCTGCCGTTGCTCTTCGGCGCAAGCGGCTGGCTTTACTCGCAATAGATCGGGCGTGCCGCTCAGCCGCGCCGGACGGCGCTGATCCGTTTATGCATATACTCGCCTGCGAGGATCGGCGCATGACGCGGATTTTCTCCTAGCGACACCGTGCCGGGCAATGCCGCGACGGGCGCGTCGAAATTCGGATGGCAGAAATAGCCGAGCGACAGCCGCGCGCGCTTCGCCGCGTCGCCCGTCGGGTTCTGCACGCGATGGACGGTGCTGACCCAGCGGTCGTTCGTCCATTGCTGCATCAGATCGCCGATATTGATGACATAGGCATCCGCCGGCGGATCGACGGGCACGAACGCGCCATCGGGCGTTTGCACTTCCAAACCCATGCCGCCTTCTTCCGGCGGCAGCAGCACGGTCAAGCTGCCGAAATCCGAATGCGCGCCGGCGCGGAGTTGGCCTTCGACCGGCGGCTTGTCCAACGCGGGATAATGCAGCGCGTGGAACGCGGCGAAGTGGTTGTCGATCTTGTCGTTGAAGAAACCGATCGGCAGGTTCAACGCGGCGGCGAAGCAGCGCATGATCTCGCCGGATAACCGCTCCATCTCGCGGAAATACGCGGTGAAGACGAGCTTCAATCCCTCGGGCTTCGCGGGCCAAATATTCGGTTTGTAGAACGGCGCGGCATTCACGAACTGCGCGTATTCGATGCCCGTGACTTCGGGGCGGCCGAAGCTGAGCAGCGTGCGGAAATCGGGGGGTGTTTCCACGCCGCGCGAGCGCGCCAGCGTGTTGGTCTCGGGCGGGGTATAGCCGCGCAGCATCGTGCCCTTGGGCGGCCGCAGCTTTTCCTTCTCCGCTTCCGGCAGCGCGAAGAATTCCCATGACAGGCGGCGCACTTCGGCGATCAGATCGGCCGGCACGCCATGGCCGCGAATGACCAGAAAGCCGATCTTACGGCAGGCTTCGTCGATCGTGCGGCCCAACGCGGCGATCGCAACTGCATCGCCCGAGCGGATCGGCGAGATGTCGACGACAGGGACGGCGCTCATGCTTTGCTTCCTTCCGCTTTCACTTGCGCCACGAACGAAGCGAATCCGCCATCGTCCGGCCCCTGGGCTTCGGCCCCGCCCGAGACGAGCACGGCGCCGTGGCCGATCGTCGAGCCGATCATCGCGCCATAGGCCGCGCGCGCGTGGCGATGCATGGCGATATCGTTGTCGAGATTCATCGCGTGCGGCATGCCCCGGATGGTGCCGTTCGCGGGCGCGTCGCCCTTGGAAATTGCGGCGATCAAACGCTTCGACTGATCCGGCGGCAGTTGCGGCGACGCCGCGAAGCCGAACTTCGCCAAAGCCGCCGCGACCGACGGTGAGTCGAACGGATCGGCGAGCACGGCGTGGGAAACCGCATAGGCGGGATCGCCGCCCGCCCCGTTCGCCAGCACGAAAATCTGCTGGCCGGGCCCGTCATGGCGCGCGACGACGAAGGCGCGGCTTGCGAATGTCGCATCCTTCCCGTCCAGCACTTGCGCGACACCGAGGGCTGCGTGCTTGCGCACGGCGGGATCGGCGGCCGGGTCTTCGAAATTCGAGGGTGCCCGCACGATCACCAGCCCGACATCTTCCGCACGCCAATTCGATGCCGCCATCAGATCGGCGAGCTGGCGCGCGGTCGCCTCGCGATGCTTGGCCGTGCCGTGATCGGTGGCGGCGATCTCGATGCGCGACACACCCGCAAGCAAGCCGCGTTCGCCTGACGCTTTGCTTTTTGCCCAGACGACAAGATGGGGCGACACCGGCCCTTCCGATCCGCCGGAGACGAGGATCGGCACTTGTTCGGCGATCGCTTGCTCGTTCACTCCCAAACGCGTGGCGAGCATCGTGCGCAACAAAAGGTCGATCCATGGCTTGGTGAAGTCATTGCGCAGACCGTTGCCGCGCGTTTTACACCACAGCCCGACGATGTCGGCGGGATCGACCGTTCCGCCATCCAGAATTTCGGCGAAGCCCGCGAGATCGTCGGGGGCACGCATGGGCAGGCGAATCGGGCGTATCGCGGTCGTTTTCATACTTCCCACTTTGCTGACGAATTAATCATTTTGTCGACAATAAAGCCCAAAGATTGACCATTAGGGTAAATTGCCGTGAATGTGCTAAAGGGCGGATATGCCTGCCGACACGCTCGCCCCGCGCCCGCTGCAAGCCGCCCTGGTCTCCGCCAAGATCGTCGATGCGGTTTTGGAGGCGATCGCGCATGGGCGTTTGACCGCCGGCACGCGCCTGCGCGAAGAGGAAATCGCCGGGATTTTCGGCGCGAGCCGGGCGGCCGTGCGCGAGGCGTTGAAAGCGCTGGCCGAGCGCGGCGTGGCGGTGTTGCAGCCCAATCGTGGTGCCCGCGTCGCGTCGCCCACCGAGGACGAAGTGACGCAAACCTACGCCGCGCGCGCGCTGATCGAGGGGGCGATGGCGGCCGATCTCGCCCAGCACATCACCGCCGCTGATATCCGCAAACTGCGCGAACATATTGGCGCGCAGCGGCGCACCAACGACAGCGGCGAGCGGCGCGAACATCTGCGCCTGATGGGCGATTTCCACACGCTGCTCGCCACGCTGCACGGCAATCCGGTCGTCACCGAAACGCTGGAGCGTCTGGTCGCGCGCACCAGCTTCATGACCGCGCTGTTCCCGCCGCAAACCCAGATCTGCGCGATCGACGATCACGTCGCGATGGTCGATGCACTCGCCAAGGGCGACGGCGCGCTGGCCCAGCGTTTGGCGTCCAAGCACATGATGGACAATCGGGCACGCCTGCGCGCGGGCGCTGCGGCGCCGACGGCCGATCTGCGCGCGGCGCTGCTGCCTTAGTTCACACATCTTCCGCGGCCCGCGCCCACAAGCCTTCGGCGGCCTTTTGCGCGGCCGCGCGCACGGCGTTCGTACCGGCAAACAACGCTTCCCCGTCGCGCACCACTTGGCGGCCGGCGACCCACACATGCTGTACGTCGCGCCCGTTGGCGTCGTGGACCAGCGTGCCCAGCGGGTCGAGCAGCGGTGTGAGATGCGCGCGGCGAAAATCCCACGCGACGATATCGGCGGCATAGCCCGGCGCCAAACGGCCGAGCCACGCATCCACACCCAGCGCCCTGGCGCCGTTGCTGGTCGCCATTTCGAAGGCATCTTCGGGCTGCCAATCTTCGGCGACACGGCCCAAATGCACGCGCGCATTCGCCAAGCCCCAGCGCATCTGCTCGGCCATATCCTGCGTCAGATTATCAGTGCCCAGCGCGATATTGGCGCCGGCCGCGCGCAAATTCGGCGTATGCGCGACCGCGCCCCCCGTGGCGTTGCCCTTGGGCACATGCGCGACCGTGGCACCCGCCGCGCCGAAACGCTTCACGTCGTCTGCGGTCATGTGAATGCAATGCGCGGCGATCAAATCTTCGTTGAGCAAGCCCACACGCTCCAGCAATTGCGTGGGCGTGCAGCCATCGCGTTTCTGGATCTGCGCGTTTTCGAGCTTTGACTGCGACAGATGCGTCGAGACCTTCAAACCGTTGGCGCGCGCGAACTCACCCGCCCGGCGCAATAGATCGGCCGAGCACGTATCGGGCGCATGCGGAATCGCGATGGTACGCGCACGGCCGCCATAGGCGCCGTTGAAGTCGCGGGTGAGTTTTTCGAGCTCGCCCAAGCGCAGACGCCCGATCTCGTCCTTGTGTTCCCAATCGGAGAGATGGACGCGCGAGAAATCGACGTCGTGCAAACGTCCGCACGCCCAAACGCGCATGCCGAGATCGCACATCGCCGGCAGCGTCAAATCGCCGTGTACGTAGCTGTCGACCATCGCGGTCGATCCGGCGAGCAGCGCTTCCAACGCGCCCAGCCGCGCCAAGGCGACGGATTCCTCGGGCCCGATCTCGTGCCCATGCGGCACGCCGCGCGTATACGCGGGCGCAAAGCCCATATCGATGGCAATGCCGCGCATCAGGCTGAGGATCGCGTGCGTATGGATATTGACGAAGCCCGGCGTCAGAACGCGGCCCGCCAGGCTTTCGATCCGCCCGTCGAAGGCCGGCAGCGTCGCCATCGGCCCCAGATCGACGATTTTCTCGCCGCTTAACGCCAGCCAGCCGCGCGCAATGGGGGCCGCCCCCGGGCTTACAATTGTCGCATCGGTCAAGATCAGGTCGGGTTTCACCGCGTCTCTCCGCTTGGCATACCGCGTGCAAGGATTTTGTCGACAATGCAGTTTGCATGCCGACAAAACGCTTGGCGGCATCCTTTCGAGCGACCCCCAACCGGGAGATCCCGATGACCCTGTCAATGAATCGCCGTTCCCTTCTCGCCGCGATGAGTGCCGCGGCCGCCACCTCCGCCGGGCCGGTCTTCGGTCAGGCGCGCGGCGAACAATTGCTCGTCGTCATGTGGGGCGCGCAATGGATCGAAGTGTGCCGCCCGATCGGCGAGGAATGGATGCGCGCCACCGGCGACCGCATTCAATGGGAACTCCATGCCGGCGGCGCGATGGGCATCGTTGGCCGCATGCGCCCGCTGTTCCCGCGCATTCAGCAGAATCTCGTCGCGGCATGGGACCCGGTTTTCGATGCGATGATCGAAGCCGATTGGCTCGAACCCGTCAGCGAAACCGAAATGCCCGCGCTGAAGGAAATCCCGGAGATCTTCTTCAAGAAGGACAAGCAGGGCCGCAAGGTCACGGTGCCGCTGTCCACCGCCGGCGCGTTCTGGGGCTATCGCACCGATCTGGTCGACAAGCCGATCGAGAGCATCGAGCAGCTGCTGGAGCCGCGCTTCAAAGGCAAGCTGTGCGTGCCGGTGCCGGTCAACCTGTCGGGCCTGTTGATGGTCAGCCTCGCCATTCAGCGCGGCGGCAACGAGCGCAATATCGAGCCCGGCTGGCAATTCCTGAAGGAACTCGCCCAGCGCGGCAATATCGGCCGCGTCGTCGCCAACAACAGCGAAATGATCAACGCGATGAGCCAGGGCGATCTGTCGGTCGCGTTCTGGAACACCGGCGGCTGGCAGGCGGTGCGCGAGCGCTTCCCCTCGCGCCTGCTCACGCGCCTCAACGACAACAAGGGCTTCCTGTTCAACGAAGGCTATGTCGTGATGAAGGGCGACAACCCGGCGAAGATCGCCGCGGCCAAGCGCTTCGCCAACCATTTCGCCACCGCCGAAATCAACACGCGCTACAACATGCCGCTCGGCTCGGGCCCGACCAACATCAACGCCAAGCCCGCCGACGCGATCAAGGATATTTTCTACAACGCCGACGAACTCGCGAAATACGCCTATATCCCCGACTACAGCTACATGGCCTCCCAGGTCGACGCATGGACGCGCCGCTGGGAAACCGAGATCACGCCGCTCGTCCGCCAAGGATGAAGCGTCTACCGATCGCGGTTTGGCTGATCGTTCCCGGTGCCGCGGCGCTGGTCTTCCTGATGGGAGGACCCGTCGCGGTACTGACGATCGATTCCTTGCGTCCGTATATTCCCGGCAGCATCCGGGCGGGCGAAGGCTACACCTTCGCGAATTATCTCGAACTCGCGAAGCCCGCCTATTTCAACTACGCCTACGAGACTTTCCGTATCGGCCTGATCGTATCCACGTTCTCGGTCGCGATGGGGGCGCCGCTCGCCTATGTCGCCGTGCGCAGCAAGCGCGCGGTGGTGCGTAAAGGTCTGCTCACGCTGCTCGTCGGGCTGCTGGTCATGAGCTTGATCGCGCGCCTCTACGCGATCGAAATGACCTGGGGCAGTCACGGACCGCTCGCCTTCATCGGTGCCTTCGTCAGCGGCCTCGCCCCGCGCAGCCCGCGCTATGCCGAAGTTCTGGTTTCGATCGGCCTGATGCATTTCACCATTCCGATCGTGGCGCTGATGCTGGTGGGCGCGTTTCGCGCGCTCTCGCCGCGCTTGGAGGAAGCCGCCGCGTCGCTCGGCGCCACGCGCAGCGAAGCGATCCTGACCGTCGTTCTGCCGCTCGCGGCTCCCGCGATGGTGTCGGCCTATCTCGTCTCGCTCGCCATGTGCATCAGCAATTTCGTGGCGCCCTTGCTGCTCGGGCGCGGCGTCGTCGTTTTCACGACGAACCTGATGTACACGCGCTTCACCGATATCGGAAACTACCAAGCGGGTGCGGCGATCGGCGTGTTCATGCTGATCGCCAGCTTCGCGGTCGTCTATGGCCTCGCCACCATCGCGAAAAAACTGCTGCCCAGCGTGGTGCCGACGCGATGAAACCGCTCGATCTGCCTTTGCGCATCGTCGCGCTTGCCGTCGTCGCCACGACGGTCGCGTTCCTGCTCGCCCCTTTGCTGGTTGCGTGCCTGCTGTCCTTCGACAATCGCAGCTTCCTGGGCCCCTTCCCGCCCAAGGATTTTTCGCTGCGCTGGTACCGCTCCTTCCTCGACAACCCGGCCTATCTCGACGGGTTCTGGATGAGCGTTCATGTCGCGGTGATCGCGGGTGCCATCTCCACCGCCATCGGCACGGCGACCGCGCTGGCCCTGGCCGATCCGCGCTTGCCCGGCCGCGACGCGATCGAGGCCGTATTCCTGTCGCCCAAATTCGTGCCGACGGTGGTGATCGGCTTCTCGCTGCTGGTCTTCACCGCCTTCATCGGCATCTACGATCCCTTCGTGCGGCTGGTGATGGGCCATACGATCATCACCATCCCGTTCACGATCCGCGCGGTTTCGGCCAGCCTCGTGGCGCTCAAGCGCAGCCATATCGAAGCGGCGATGTCGCTGGGTGCATCCGAACCGCGCGCGTTGTGGGACGTCGCCGTGCCCGCCGCGCGCAGCGGCATCGTCGCGGGCGGCGCCATCGCCTTCGTGCTGTCGTTCGACGAGGTCGCGGTCAGCCTGTTCCTGTCGGATGCATTCACGCAAACGCTGCCGATAGCACTCGTCGCTGAGATGCGCGCGAATTTGAATTTGACCATCGCGGCGGTGTCGACCGTCTTTCTCGCCGCGACCTTGGCGTTGCTTTTCGTGCTCGACCGCACGCTCGGTATCGAACGGCTCGCCGGCGACGTGGGGGCGCGCGGATGAAACTCGAAGTTCAAAATCTCGTCCGCCGTTTCGGCAACGCGCTGGCGCTCGACGGCGCCAGCCTCGACGCGAACTCCGGCGAAATCGTCGCTTTGCTCGGCCCCTCGGGCTGCGGCAAAACCACGACCTTGCGCATCGTCGCCGGGTTCGAGAGTTCGGATTCCGGCCATGTCATGCTCGGCGGCGAGGAGATCGGCCGCCTGCCGCCGCACAAGCGCGATATCGGTCTGGTCTTCCAGGATTACGCGCTGTTCCCGCATATGACCGTCGCCGACAACGTCGCTTACGGCCTCAAACGGCGCGGTGTCGCAAAAGCCGAACGCGCGCAGACCGTCGCGCGCGTGCTGGAAACGGTGCGCCTCTCCGGCCTCGAAGCGCGCCGCCCGGCGCAGCTTTCCGGCGGCCAGCAGCAACGCGTGGCGCTTGCGCGGGCTCTCGCCATCCGCCCGCGTCTCCTGCTGCTCGACGAACCGCTCTCCAATCTCGACGCCAAACTGCGCGGCGTGTTGCAGACGGAACTGCGTGAAATCCTGACCCGCGTGGGCACGACGACATTGATCGTCACCCACGACCAGGAAGAAGCGATGGCGCTGGCCGACCGTATCGCGGTGATGCGCAACGGCCGCACGCTGCAACTGGGCACGCCGCGCCAAGTCTACGAGAAACCCGCCACGCGGTTCGTCGCCGAATTCCTCGGCAAATCGCTCTGGCTCGAAGGCAAGCTCGACGGCGCCCGCTTCGTCACCGATACGGGCTTCAGCTTGCGCTGCGCGCCCGCCTATCTCTCCGCCGCGCGCTACGGCTTGATGCTGCGCCCCGAAGCGTTGAGCTTGAAGTCCCGCCTGGGCGACGGCGACGGCTTCCCGGCGACGGTCAAATCGGTGCGCTATCGCGGCCATGCCGAGCTTCTGGAACTGGATATCGCCGGGCGCTTGACCGTATCGATCGAAGTGCCGCACGGTGCGCCGATCCCCGAACCGGGCACGCGCGTCGCGATCGGTTTCGATCCGGCGCGCGCTTTGCCCGTTCCCGAAGATACGGACTGACCCTTGCGCATCCTGTTGCTGAACCCGAACACGTCGCAATCGATCACGGATATCCTGGCGACGGCAGCTATCCCGGCGGCGGCACAGGGCACCGAGATCGTGCCGATCACCGCCCCGCGCGGCGTGCCTTACATCTCCAGCCGGGCGGAAGCGCAGATCGGCGGCGCCATCGCGCTCGAAATGCTGGCCGAGCGTGCCGGCACCTACGACGCCGCGATCATCGCCGCCTTCGGCGATCCCGGCCTGTTCGCCGCGCGCGAGTTGTTCGATGTGCCGGTCATCGGCATGTCCGAAGCGGCGATGCTGACCGCCTGCATGCTCGGCAAGCGCTTCGGCATCGTCACTTTCGCCGCAGCGATGGAGGCGTGGTATCGCGACTGCGTCGAACAACACGGTCTCAGCGGCCGTTGCGCGGGCATTCGCTGTCTCGAGGGCGGGTTCAATTCCATCGACGACGTGCAGGACGAGAAGGAGTCCGCGTTGATCGCGCTTGCGAACAAATCGGTCTCGCTCGACGATGCCGAAGTCATCATTCTGGCGGGCGCGCCACTCTCGGGCCTCGCCGCCAAGGTCGCGGATCGCATCCCCGTTCCGCTGGTCGATCAGGCCGCCGCCGCCGTCAAACAAGCCGAAGCGCTCGTCACGCTCAAGCCGCGCAAAGCGGCCGAAGGCGGCTACCGCCGCCCCGGCGCAAAGCCAAGCACGGGCCTTCCCCCCGCCCTCGCCGCGCGTATCGCGCACAAGGATTGACCGATCGCGGGAGGCGGACAATGCCCCGCGCTGTCGGTTAGGCGCCGCGCCCGACGAATTCGTAGGCAAGCAGTTCGGCGCGCGGCGATTCACCCCGCCAAAGCTCGCCAAGAACGCCGACGATCGCCTCGCCGAAGCCGCGATAAGGAACGCGTACCGACGCCAACCAAGGCGCGACCCAATCGTTCAGCGGATTGTCGTCGAATCCGATCAGGCGCACATCGCGCGGTACCGACAGGTCCGCTTCCCGCAGTCGGCGTTGAACGCCGTAGGCGATCAGGTCGGACGCGCAGAAAATGCCTTTCGGCGCGCGCCCCGACAGCAGCGCCGATGCCCCTTCGTAACCGATCTCGAGATGGTCGACGCCCGGCGCTGTCGCCATATCCTCCGGCGCCAGTTCCCGGCCGAGCTTCGCGAGTTCGCGTTTGAACCCGGCAACACGATCGGCCGTGGCGGAGGACGATAGCGGGCCATGAACCAGCGCCAGCCTTCCCTTTGGGACGGCCTGCGCCAAAGCGCGCGCCACTTCTCGGCCCGCCGCGCGGTTGTCGATGCCTACAAACGCCGCCTTACCCGGTATCGGACAACGGCGATTGACGAAGACTGTCGGGATTGGGCCGGTCAGCGCCGCGCGCAAACCGTCGCTCGCGACGGCCGCGAGCAAGACATAGGCCCGCACGGCTTGCGCGCGCATCTCGAGAAGATACTCGTCCTGCAAATCGGCGCGGTCGTGCGTGTCGCAAAGCACCATGGCAAGACCGGCATCGCGCAACGCCGTTTCGATCGACGCGGCAACCGCCGCCATCGTCGGGTTCGCAAGATTTGCCGCGAACACCGCGACCAGCCGGCTGTGCCCTTTACGCAAAGCCTGGCCCGCGCCCGTGGGCCGGTAGCCGGTTTCGGCGATAGCTTTGCGCACGCGCTCGACCGTCTCGGGCGACGCCTTTTTCGCGATGCCGTTGACGATCCGCGACACAGTCGCGATCGACACGCCCGCGCGCTTGGCGACGTCGCCGATGGAGACGTTACGCGTCATTTTTTCTCCCGCTTGAGAATCCGAGCGCCCGGACGTATACTGCATGGGTAAACGTTTTCCCATTTCGATCTAATTTCGGGAAACGGACAAAAGGGAGGAACCCATGCGTCTCGCGCAATTCCTGGGCGCCGCGGCCGTCGCGGCCGCCGCCGCCCTGGCCGGGCCCGGCGCCGTCAAGGCCCAGCAGCTTGTCATCTGGCATGATCTCGGCGACAACGGCGTGGCGTGGTTCGAGCGCGCGGGCGCCGAATTCGCCAAAACCAAACCCGGCGTCAGCGTCCGCTCGATCAGCTATCCGACCGATCAATGGTTCGGCCGGGTGATCTCGGCGATCAACACCAACACCGCGCCCGATCTGATCTTCAACAACTACGAGCGCGTCATCCGCATCCAGACCCAGACCAAGAAGGTCATGGATCTGCGCGCCACGTTGAACCAGGTCGCCGACAAAGGCTTCCTGAGCGAAGACGATCTGCGCGTCGCCACCTTCGACAACGCCATGATCATTCTGCCCGTCCAGCGCGTGCAGATGGCCTTCGGCATGCGCCAAAGCTGGCTGACGAAGACCGGCGAAACGTTCCCCCAATCCTGGGACGACGTGAAGCGCATCGCGGCGAAGTTCCGCGACAACGATCCGGATGGCAACGGCCGCGCCGATACGTTCGGCCTCGCTTTGCAGGCCGCCAAGCCCCGCGACCTGGTCCATATGCTGGATCTGTTCACGTTCGGCTCGGGCTTGCGTCACACGCTGATCGATCCGCAAGGCCAGATCACGATCGACCGCCCCGAACACGCCCAAGTGCTGGAGGAGTTCCTCAAGACCTATTCCCAGTACAAATTCGTGGCGCCCGACACGATCAACCACTCGTTCAACGAGATGTATCAAGTCATTCTCGGCGGACGCGGCGGCATGTTCCGCGTCGGCGATTGGAACGTGCGCGGCTGGGACGGCGCCAACGCGCTGAACGGCGATTTCGTGTCCGGACCGTGGCCCGCTTTCGGCGGCCGGCCCAACTCGGTCGTCATCGGCGGCATGCGCGGCGTGGCGGTGCCCGACAATTCCCCCAACAAGGCGCTCGCGCTGGAGTTCGCGAAGTTCCTGCTGGGCAAGGAAGCGCAGCAGGCCTCGCTCGAATTGGTCGGCGCGGCGGTGCGCAAGGATCTGAACGTCGACGCGCTGTCGCCGCGCCAGCAATTCTTCGCCCGCGCCAACCACCGCCTCGCCGCCTATGATTTCCCGGAATCGGTCCACACGTTCTATCCGGAACTCGAGGCGGCCTTCCATCGCAAGCTGCTCGCCGGCATCGCCAATCCGCCGGCCGACTGGAAGCCGTTCATCGCCGAAACGGCGCGCGAGATGCGCGAGCTCGCCGCCAAGCTGAAAAACTGATCCAATCGTCGAGGACCGGCCGGCGGGATCGCCCCGCCGGCCGGATATTCGAAGTCTCAAAAATGGCCCTCGCCGCGACCATCGACCTCGCTTGGCGCAACCGCGTCTTCTACCTGTTCGCGGCCCCTTTCGCGGCGCTGACGGCGGTGTTCGGCCTGTGGCCGATCGCGCTGTCGATCCAAGTGTCGTTCACCGCATCCGGAACGGCGCTGAGCGCGGCACCTTCCTATGTCGGCCTCGCCAATTACGCGACCGTTCTCGCCGATCCGCTCTTCCTCGCGTCGATGGCGCGCACGCTTCTCTACACGGCGCTCGCCGTCGTCGCCAATCTCGCCTTCGCCCTGGCGATGGCGATGCTGATCGACAGTCCGCGTCTCAAAACCGGCACGATGTTCTTCCGCCTGGCGCTGTTCCTGCCGGTCGTTACCCCCGATGTCGCGGGCTATGTCGTTTGGCGCTGGCTGTTCGACCGCAGCTTCGGCTCGATCAATGCCGCCCTCGGATCGCTGGGCCTGCCCGAATTCGGCGGCATTGCCAGCGTGGATACCGTCACGACTGCGATCCTGATCGCCGAGCTATGGCATCACGCCGGTTTCTATATGACGATTTTCCTGGCAAATCTCGCGATGCGCGATCGCGCGTTGGAGGAAGCGGCCGCGATCGACGGCGCTTCCGCGTGGCAGACATGGCGGCATGTGATTCTGCCGCAGTTGCGCCCGGCGATCGTCGTCAACCTCGTCTACGCGACGATCCAGTTCCTGAAGACCTTCACGGTCGTCGTGGTGATGACAAAAGGCGGCCCCGCCGACCGAACGAATTTCGTCAGCTACTACGCCTATCAATTGTTCGACCAAGCACGCTACGGCGAGGCGACGGCGATGGCGACGATATTGTTCGCCTGTGTGATCGCCTTGTCGCTGGGCGCGTTCAAGCTGGTCGACCGGGAGGCGGCGCGATGAATCACCGTCTGCGCGCGGGCGCCACGACCGCGGCTCTCTATGCGATCGCGATCCCGATCAGCCTCGCCTTCCTTTATCCCTATTGGTGGATGTGCCTCGGTATGTTCCGCAACGCGCGCCAGGTTCTGGGCGATCCGCTGCGGCTTTGGCCCGAGCAATTCGACCTGTCGGCCTTCGCCGAAATCGCGCGCGTCGGCGGCGTCGATCTTTGGGTCTATGCGTTCAACTCCTTCGCGATCACGACCGCCTCGACGGCGCTGGGGATCGCCATCACCGCGATGGGCGCCTACGCGCTGTGCCGCCAGCCCGACCTGCCGGGCTTCCGCTGGCTGCGCTTCGGCTTCCTGTTGACGATCATGTATCCCTATATGCTGCTGGTGATCCCGGTCTATATCGTTGTCTTCAAACTGGGCCTGCTCGGTTCCTACGCCGGCATCGTGCTGTTCCTGGCGCTGGGTCCGATTCAGTTTTTCCTGTTCGACCGCTTTTTCCGTACCCTGCCGCGCGAAGTGATCGAGGCCGGAATCTGCGACGGCGCGTCGGAGGCGCAGATCCTGTTCCGGATCATTCTGCCGATGGCGAAGCCCGTCTTGGCGACCGTCGCGCTGATCACGTTCCTGATCAACTGGTCGCAATGGTTCCCGATCCTGGTGATCTCGCGTTCGCCCGACACGTTCACCCTGCCGGTCGCGCTGCTGTCGATGAACGGCGAGCTCGGCGCCAGTTTTCGGGCGATCATGGCGCTGGCCTTCGTGACGACGCTGCCCGTGGCGATCGCATTCGTGCTGGCGCAACGGCGGGTGATGGAAGGCATGGCAGCGGGAGCGGTCAAGGGATGAACGACGAAAGCCGAACCGATAGCCGTCTTACGGCGCTGCGCGCGCGGATCGAAGCCGCCCGCGCGAGAACCGTCGAATGGCTCGCCGCGATGCGCGCGTCGGGCCACCCGGCGGGTGTGCTGCGCATTTCCGCCGCGCATGACGAAAGCCTCTGGCCCGGCGTTCTGCTGCCGGGCACCTATAACGGCGTGATGTGCGCCGATCTGATCGATGCGCTGCCTGCGATCGGCGTCGCGAATACGGCCGCGGCGGCGTCGCTCGTCGCGTGGCTCGAATCTTTTCGGCGTCCGGACGGCGTTTTCCGAATTCCCGAAATGCGCGACGCCGATGTCTTCAAGAAACCCGACCGCGACGAGACGTGGCGATACATCGACTTCCATGTCACCAATTACACGCTGGGCGCGATCGAAGCGCTCGCCCCGGCGCGCGCGCCGGTACTGGACTTCGTCCGCCCCTATCTCGATCCGCAATACCTGAAAGCGTGGCTTGCCGATCGCGATCTACGCGATCCCTGGCAAGAAGGGAACAACATCGTCAACCTGGCGGGCTTTCTGCTGTCGCTCGAGCGTCACGGCAACGACGCCGACCGCCGGGCCGTCGCCGCGGCGCTGGATATTCTGTTCGACTGGCACGACCGCCTGCAGGAACCGACGACCGGTTTCTGGGGAACCGGCCAGCATGAATCGCCGCTGCGGCTGCTGCACGCCATGGCGGGCTCGATGCACAACTATCACCTCTGGTACGCGCGCGGCCGCGTGTTGCCCTATTTCGACAAGGCCGTCGCCTACTGTCTGGGATTGCCGCCGCGCGTCGACAGCGCGTGCATCGACGTCGATATCGTCGACGTCCTAATCCACGGCTTGCGCGCCGGCGTGGCGCCGAACGCGCGCACCCGCGAATGGCTGTTTCAGATCGTCGAAGCGATACTCGACGCTCAGAACCCGGATGGCGGCTTTGCGGATGTCCGCACCGGCACGCGCCGTCAGGACGGCTGGGTGCGCGGCTACGCCGAGCCGCAAGGCCTGTCCAACACGTTCGCGACGTGGTTCCGGTGGATCGCGATCGCGATGGCGGCCGAGATCCTAATGCCGAGCCTGCGACACTGGCGATTCCGCCGGTCGATCGGCATCGGTTATCGCGCACCCCCGTCATGACCGTCGACGATCCGTTCGCGCATCTGCACGATGAGGATTACGCGGCTGCGTTTTCGCGCGGCTGGGCGGGCGCGGACACGCTGTTCGACCCTGCCGGCCGCACCGGCACGAGCCTCGATGGCGAATGGACGTTGACGCTCGATCCGTATGACGAGGGCCTGCGCCAACGCTGGTTCGAGTTGGACGATGACCCGCCCGAGCGTTGGACCGTGCCGCGCGATTACGACCCCGCTGGCGGCGATCGCGTGCCGGTTCCCTCGTGCTGGAACCTGTTGAAGCCGGAATGGAAGCACTACGAGGGCGCGGTCTGGTATGCGCGCCACTTCGACCATTCGGGGGCGACGCCCGAGCGCCGCTTCATCCTGCATTTCGGCGCGGCGAATTACGCCGCGCGCGTGTTCCTCAACGGGCGCTTCGTCGGCGCGCATCGCGGCGGCTCGACGCCCTTCTCGCTCGATGCGACGAACGCGCTGCGCCCCGGCGCCAATCGCTTGATGGTGCATGTCGAGAACCGCCGCCGCGACGACCGTGTGCCGATGTCGCATTTCGATTGGTTCAACTATGGCGGCCTGCATCGCGGCGTGACGCTCTTCGAATTTCCGCAGGCTCATATCCGCCGCTTCCGGATCGCCTGGCACGACGGCGCGATCCGCGTGGTTGCCGATTGCGGCGGGACCTCGCCGCGCTTGCGAATCCCGGAACTCGGGATCGACGCCATCCTCGACGGCGGACGCGGCGTATTCGCGGCGACGCCCGAATTCTGGTCGCCGGATCGCCCAAAGCTCTACGATATCGAGCTTTCGCTTGGGCCTGATATCTGTCGCGAGCGCGTCGGCTTCCGCGATGTTCGCGTCGACGGCACGCGAATTCTGCTGAACGGTGCGCCGATCCGCTTGAAGGGCGCCTGTGTCCACGAAGACGATGTTGCGACGGGCCGTTGCAGCGACGCGGCGGATATCGCGCGGCGTCTGGCGCATGTCAAAGAGCTCGGCGGGAACTTCCTGCGCCTGTCGCATTATCCGCACGATCCGCGCGTCGCGCGCATGGCCGACGAAGCCGGCGTGCTGCTCTGGGCGGAGATTCCGGTCTATTGGGCGATCGATTTTGCCAATGCCGAGACCTATGCCGATGCCGAAAACCAACTGCGCGAGTTGATCGCGCGCGACATCAATCGCGCAAGCGTGATCCTGTGGGGCGTGGGGAACGAGAACGCCGACACCGATTTGCGGCTGTCGTTCATGTCGCGGCTTGCGGCGACGGCCAAGCGCGACGACCCCACCCGCCTCGTCTCGGCCGCCTGCCTTGTCAATCGGCGGGAGTTTCGCATCGAAGATCGACTCGCGGATGCGCTCGATGTCATCGGCCTCAACGAGTATTTCGGCTGGTACGAGCCGGATATCCGCGACCTTAAGCGGCTGCTGGCGAATTCGACACCGGACAAACCGGTGATCGTCAGCGAAACGGGCGCGGACGCGGTCGCGGGCTTGCGGGCCAATGACGGCCGGTTGTTCACCGAAGACAAGCAAGCCCGCTTCTACGCCGATCAGGTCGCCGCACTTCGCGGCTGCGATTACGTCCAGGGTCTCGCGGCATGGTTGCTCTACGATTTCCGGTCGGAGCGCCGTCAGACGCGGTTCCAGCGCGGCTGGAACCGCAAAGGTCTGATCGCCGAGGATAAGGCGACCCGGAAGCTTGCTTTCGGCGCGCTGCGCGACGCTTGGCGCGATTGGTAATCGACGCATAGCCGACATGCCGGCGTATTTCCGCCGTCCGGGTTCCTTGCTAAATATCTGTCAAATATGGATTATTTCGCCGCGGCTCGTCGGACTAAAAAACCTGCCCGAACGTTGAAAATGTACATTCGCGGACGATGTAATTGACGTTCGGCCTATAAAAACACGAGGAGATGCCCGCCATGCTACGCGCCGCTTTCGGCCTGTTCCTTGCCGCCCTGCTATGGCTTCCCGCCTCCCACGCCCAAGCGGCCGATGCTGCCGCCGGCGAACAAGTCTTCAAACGCTTGTGTACGGCCTGCCACATCGCGACGGCGGAAGGCCGCCGCGGCGTCGGCCCGACCTTGTTTGGCGTCGTCGGTCGGAAATCCGGTGCCGTCGAAGGCTTCCGCTATTCGAACGCGAACAAGAACGCGAATCTCACCTGGGCGCCCGATATTCTCGACAAGTATCTGACGAGTCCGAAGGATGTCGTGCCCGGCACAATCATGACCTTCGCCGGCGTCAAGAACGACACCGACCGCGCGAATCTCATCGCGTATCTGCAAACCCTGAAGTGATCCCGCGCCGGATCAGGCCCGCAAGGGCCTGACCACCGCTTCCAGGCCGAACCCGTCCAACGCCGCGCGCACGATCTGCGCGGCGTTGAGACCGGCCTCGTCGTACATCCGCACGGGCGTATCGTGTTCGATGAAGCGATCGGGCAGCGTCAGCGTGCGGATCTTCAGGCCTTGGTCGAGCAAGCCGTTGCGCGCCAGCGCGTGCAGCACGAAGGCGCCGAAGCCGCCCATCGCGCCCTCCTCGACAGTGATCAGCATTTCATGCTCGCGCGCCAGACGCGCCAACAGCGCTTCGTCGAGCGGCTTGGCGAAGCGCGCATCGGCAACCGTCGTCGAATAGCCGCGTGCACCCAGTTCGTCGGCGGCTTTCAGACATTCGCCCAAACGCGTGCCGAGCGAGAACAGCGCGATCTTCGTGCCTTCGCGCAAGATACGGCCCTTACCGATCGGCAGAACCTCGCCGACGGCCGGCAACGCCACACCCGTCCCCTCGCCGCGCGGAAAGCGCACGGCACTGGGGCCGTCGTCGATCGCCGCCGCCGTCGCGACCATATGGACGAGTTCTGCCTCGTCGGCCGGCGCCATGATCGTGAAACCCGGCAGCGCGCCGAGGAAGCCGAGATCGAACGATCCGGCATGGGTGGGACCATCGGCACCGACAAGCCCCGCGCGATCGATCGCGAAACGCACCGGCAGCTTTTGCAGCGCCACATCGTGCACGATCTGGTCGTAGCCGCGCTGAAGGAACGTCGAGTAGATCGCGGCAAAGGGCTTGTAACCTTCGCAAGCAAGGCCGGCCGCGAAGGTCACCGCATGTTGTTCGGCGATACCGACGTCGAAGCAGCGCGTCGGGTGGCGCTTGGCGAAGCGATCCAAGCCCGTGCCCGTCGGCATCGCGGCGGTGATCGCGACGATCTTCGGATCGGCATCGGCCGCAGCGCACAACGCGTCGGCGAAAACCGACGTATAAGCGGGCGGGCCCGCTTTGGGCTTGGCTTGCGTGCCGGTGACGACGTCGAACTTCGCCACGCCGTGATACTTGTCGGGTGCCGCTTCGGCGGGCGCGTAGCCTTTGCCCTTCTGCGTCACCACGTGGATCAGGATCGGACCCTTGCGCTCGCTATTGCGCGCGTTGCGCAAGATCGGCAGCAAATGGTCGAAATCATGGCCGTCGATGGGCCCCAGATAATAGAATCCGAGCTCCTCGAACAACGTGCCGCCGATCGCCATGCCGCGCGTGTAGGTGTCGATCTTGCGCGCCGCTTCGTGGATCGGGCGCGGCAAATGCGCGGAGACGCGCTTGCCGATCTCGCGCAGATGCACGAAGCCGGGCGACGACAGCAGGCGCGACAGATAATTGCTCATCGCGCCGACGGGACGCGCGATCGACATGTCGTTGTCGTTGAGGATAACGATTAGACGCGACTTCATGGCGCCCGCGTTGTTCATGGCCTCGTAAGCCATGCCCGCCGACATGGCGCCGTCGCCGATCACGCAGATGACGTTGTTGTCGCCGCCGTCGAGATCGCGCGCCACGGCCATGCCCAGGCCCGCGGAGATCGACGTCGAAGAATGCGCCGCACCGAACGGATCGAACGCGCTTTCGCTGCGCTTGGTGAAGCCCGACAACCCGCCGCCTTGGCGCAGCGTGCGGATACGATCGCGCCGCCCGGTCAGGATCTTATGCGGATAGGCCTGGTGGCCGACATCCCAGATGATCTTGTCGCGCGGCGTATCGAACACGTGATGCAGCGCGACCGTCAGCTCGACGACACCCAGGCTGGCGCCCAGATGGCCGCCGGTGACGGAGACGGCCGAAACCGTTTCCGCCCGCAATTGATCGGCGAGTTCGGGCAGTTGCGCGTCGGGCAAAGCCCGCAGATCGTCGAGATCGCCAATGGCGTCGAGCAATGGAGTCTGGGTCATGTCCGCCTCCCTTCGTTCGACGATCCGGAAAGGACCGTCAGGCAGCGCGCCGCAAAGTCAACCGCGACCAGATCGCCGACAGCGAGTCGACGAGATGGTCGATATCCGCGGAGCTATGCGCGGGCGTGGGCGTGATGCGCAGGCGTTCCGTGCCGCGCGCCACGGTGGGATAGTTGATCGGCTGCACATAGATCGCGTATTGCGTCATCAACTCGTCGCTGATGCGCTTGCACAGCACCGGATCGCCGACCATCACCGGCACGATATGGCTTTCGTTTTCCATGACCGGAATGCCGGCACGCGCGAGCTTGCCGCGCAGTTCCGCGACGCGTGTGCGCTGAACCTGGCGTTCGGCGTCGCTATCGCGCAGATGCTTGATGCTGGCGAGTGCGCCTGCGGCCACCGCCGGCGGCAGCGACGTGGTGAAGATGAAGCCCGAGGCGAAACTGCGCACGAAGTCGCACAAGGCGGCCGATGCGGCGATATAGCCGCCGACGACGCCGAACGCCTTGCCGAGCGTGCCTTCGATCACCGTCAGGCGATGCGACAGGCCTTCGCGTTCGGCGATGCCGCCGCCGCGCGGCCCGTAGAGCCCGACCGCGTGAACCTCGTCGAGATAGGTCATGGCGCCGTAGCGCTCGGCCACGTCGCAAAGCTCGTCGATCGGCGCGATATCGCCGTCCATCGAGTAGACGGATTCGAACGCGACCAGCTTGGCGATGCCCGCGGGCAGATCGGCCAGCTTGCGCTCCAGGTCGCGCGGATCGTTATGCGCGAAAATCCGGCGCGGCGCGCCGGAATGGCGGATGCCCTCAATCATCGACGCGTGGTTGCCCGCGTCGGAAAGCACGACGCAACCCGGCAGGCGCGACGCCAAGGTCGATAGGCTCGCCCAGTTGGAGACATAGCCGGACGTGAAGAGAAGTGCTGCTTCCTTGGCGTGCATCGCCGCGAGCTCGCGCTCGAGCAGCAGATGATAGTGGTTGTTGCCGGAAATGTTGCGCGTGCCGCCCGCACCCGCCCCGCAACGGTCGAGCGCCTCATGCATCGCGGCGAGAACGGCGGGATGCTGGCCCATGCCGAGATAGTCGTTCGAGCACCAGACCGTGACCGGCCTTCCTTCGCCGTCGATATAGGACGTGGCCGTCGGAAACTCGCCCCGCCGCCGCTCCAGATCGGCGAAAACGCGATAACGGCCCTCCGCCCGAAGGCCGTCGAGTTTTTCGCCGAAGAAGGCTTCGTAGTTCATGATGCTCTTTCCTCCCCGTTCGACGCCGCCGGCGTGTTCGCCGCGCTGACGTCCTTCGCCCCAGCGCCCCAGAACCGCGATTGCGGAATTGGGAGCACCATCATCAGATGTTCGAGAATGGCGAGGCTGAGCAGCGTCGCCAGAATGACCGCCTCGACGCCCGCATGGCCCGAAGCCTCGAGCGCGAATGCCGATTTCCACAGCGGCAAAGCTGCCAGCGCCGCAAGCCCCACCGTCGCCGGCAATAGCGGCGTCGCAGGCCCGCGCGAGAAATAGGTGCCGAGATAGCGCAAGCGCGGCGGCAGCAGCTCGTCGCCGAGATTGGGCACGCCGAAATGCAGATTGAGCTTCGCGAGTAGGCGCATCACCCACAGCACCGCGAAAACCCACAGCGCGACCTTGTTGTCGCCCGACCAAACGGCGGCAAGGATCGCGATCCCCGCCGCCAGCAGCGCGAGTTCGTGGTGCAGGATCGCGCGCACCGCGAAGCCGAAACGCGCGAAGCCGCGCGATGGCGGGCACGGCCCGCGCAATGGGCCGACGACGAAACCGGTCAGTAAGGCGAGTTCGACGAACCCCCAGATCGCCAGCGTGCCTGCGAAGGCCGCATACGCGCCCATCGTGGTCGGGCGATCGGCGCTCCACATCACGAGCGCCAAACCTGCGACGGCAAGAATGGCCGCACCGGCGAGACTTGCGGGGAAGGTTCGGCTCGGCAAGCGGTCGAGGCGCAGGATCAGCGCGGTCGCACTCCACCAGGCGGCGATGACGCAGCCAATCGGCAGAAGCAATGCGAGCCACGAATCCATCGGATCACCAAGCCGGTGCCATGCGGACGTTTTCGCGTGGCGCCACATGGACCGCCGGCAGCACAAACAACCGCGCGATCGTCACGGCCGCGCGCGCGACCACACCCACGCGCGTCAAGGCGCCGCCGATACCGCCGCGCGCCTTCGCCGCGGAGTTTATCGCGCTCAACGCCACCAGCTTATCGAGCAGCGGCTTGAACTTCGGATGCTCGACATCCAGCACCAGCGGGAAAATCTGCTTGCAGCATTCGTTGGTGATCCGGAAGACCTGGAAGTCATAGTCGTCCGGATTGAAGCCCAAGGCCGCGTTCATCTGCGGGCGCATGTGGTCGCGCACATACATGGTCGCGTAGACGGCCAGCAAGAAGAAGCGGATCCACAGCTTGTTCCGCCCGCGCAGCAATTCGGGCTGCGCCTGCATCATCAGCGCGAAGGCTTCGCCGTGGCGGAACTCGTCGTTGCACCAGCGCTGGAACCACAGAAAGATCGGATGGAAGCGCAGATGCGGATTGCGCTCCAATTGCCGGAAAATCGTGATGTAGCGCGCGTAGCCGATCTTCTCCGAGAGATAGACCGTGTACATGATGAATTTCGGGCTGAAATACTTGTACTTCTTCACCTGGCGCAGAAGTTTGAGATCGATGCCGAGCCCCAAATCGCGCAGCGAGTAATTGATGAAATTGGCATGGCGGGCTTCGTCGCGGCTCATGAACTCGAACACTTCCTTGATGTCCGGGTTCTTCGCGCGCTTCATGATTTCGGTGTAGAGAATGCAGCCCGAGTATTCGGCCGTGCACGAGCTCACGAGGAAGTCGAAGAACTCCTCGCGCAGTTCGGGCGACAGCGCGTCGACTTCCTTGCGGAAATCGCGGTCGCGCTCGAAATGCTCCTCGTTCGCGTCGGCGCGGAATTCCGCCATCAGCGCGTCCCAATCCTTGCGGATCGGCGTGAAATCCATCCGATCCATGGCCGCGTAATCGGTGCTGTAGAAATTCGGCGTCAGAACCGTGCTGCGCTTGGCGAGCGCGGTCGACGCGTTCAACGCCGTGTCGGCGGTCATGTCGGTCATTTCGCTTCTCCCATGGCGATCGCGTCGCGCGGCAACAGCCGGGCGAACGATGCCGCATTCGTGGCGCCGAAGGCGCGAAGGTCGATCCGCCGCTCGAGGGCGGGGTCTTCAAGCACGATCCGCCCGTCGCCGAAGCGGGCGACGCGGAACGGCGTTTCCGGCCCGAGGCCGGCATTGCGTCGGTCGCGCGCCATACCGCGTAACGTGGCGCGCACGAAACCGTCGGCGCCGGGCGCGTAAGCGTGGAACACGCGATCGTCGGCGGCGTCTGTCACATCGATCCCGCCGTCGTCGCGATCGATGAAGCGCACGTCGCGCATCGCGGCCGGTGTGCCCGACGGCAGGGCTGATTTCTCGCCGCCCGACAGCCCCATCAGCCGCGACGCTGCGGCCCCCGTCAGGACCAAGGCGATCATCACCGCTGCCGCGATCAACGGCGGACGGGGAAAGGCGTTCTCGGCAACGATGGGGGTTTGGACGCTCATGCGACCCGGCCTTTCAGCCCGACATCGATCACGTCACGCGGCGGTGCGGGTTCGGCCGAGGCGATCGGGGCGATCGTCGTGGTGCCGCCTTGCGCGCTGGCCGCCAAGGCTTGCGCCAGCGCGTTCGCGACCTTGCCGACTTGCGGCACGCAACGCAGCACGGGTTCGGGTTGGGCGAAACGCCACGCCTTCACATGCGGCCAAAGCACGGCGTAGGCGACGTGCTGATCTTTGGCGATGGTCAACGAGATCTCGCCCGTACCGTCCGGGCATTCGCGCATCGCCGCCGCGGCAACCTGCTTGAACGGCAGGTTGATCGTGATCGGCAAGGCGATACCCGCGCGTACGACCAGGCGCTTGTCGGTCAGCGTGTAGATCGTCGTGCGCTCGACCAGCGCCGCATAGCCGCGGAACAGGCCAAGGGCCGCGAGTGCAAGCGCCGAGAACGTGGCGGCGGACGCGGTGAGTTCGCGCAACCCCACGCCGTCCAGCAGTCCCGAAACGACGACCCATACCAGCAGCGCCATGAAATACGCCGTCAGATGGCCGAATTTCAGGAAGCGCCAAGCGAAGGCATTGGCATCGGGGCGGCCGCGCCACAACACGCGCTCGCCCGGCGGTAGATGCCGGGGCAAGCCCGGCACCGGCTCGAAGTCGAAATCATCGTGGCTCACAGCAGCGCTTCCTGTCGCAGCGGCGTGGCGTAGAGCGTGCCCGCACCGAAGTAAGCCGTGACCTTCTCCTCCTCCAGCAGCGTGATGCTGTCGGGCTTGGCCGTGCGCGGCACGCCGGCGAATTGCGCGGCAAGGATCGAATTGACGTAGATCCGCTTCTCGCCCGCCATGATGCGCGAGAACATCACCGGCAGCAGAACGCCGGCGCCGCCGGGCAGTTCCACTTCGAAGTAGCGGAACATGACTTCCATCCGGTCGACCCAGACATCTTTCACCTTGCCGGCGACCTTGCCGTCCGCGCCCACAACCGTGAAGCCGCGCGGATCGGGATCCTCCTCGGCCACGGTGAAGCTGGGATCGGCGCGCAGCGGCACGATCTTCAGATCGCCATGTGCGGTGAGGTCCGGCTTGTCGGCGCGGCGCGCGTAAGCGCCCGGCCCCATGCCCGAGGACATCGGATCGCCGTTCGGCACCAGCGGCGCGCCGGGGAAATTGGCGAGCGGCGTGCCGTTGACCGTTTCCGGCGCTTCCTTGCGCGGCGCGTAGATGGTCGTGCCGTCGTGCAGACGGAAGACCTTCGGCGTCGGCACCGAGGGGAAACCCTGCACGGTCACGAGGCCGGAGCGATCCGACTCAAGCGGATAGCCCTCGCGCTTGTTCTCGCGATGCAGATAGTAGATGAGACCCGCGAAGAACGCCCAGAACACGTAGAGAGCGATCTGCGCCACGTCGATATACGAAGTGACCGAACCTGCCTCCATGACACACTTCTCCTTTCGTCGGGTCCGTCAGCACGGGTGGCTGGCGAGACCGAACCTTTCCGATGGGGTTGACGTTGCGCCGCGCAAACGCCCCGCGAGCGGCCCGATGGCGGCCAGCGCGACGAAGAGCAGCAAGATTTCGAGGTGATAGACGAACGTGTAGCCGGCCCACGGCACTTGCATGGCCGAACCCAGCGCGCCGCTTGCCGCGAGCCCGCCGACCATATCGGCGACGAAACCGCCCGCCGCGATGGCGATGCCCGCCGACGTCGCCTGAACGGCCGTCCAGGCGCCCAGCGCCAAACCGTTGCCGCCGGAGTCCGGGAATGTCAGCACGGCGGTCAGCGTCGCAACGGTGAACAAGCCGCCGCCGAAGCCGATCGCGCAGGCACCGATCCGGAATAGCCATTGCGAGTCGAACGAGGCCGAGAAGATGACCGCGGAGAACGCGGCGATGCCCGCCATCAACCCGAACGCCGCTAGGCGGAAGGCGTCCGCGCCGCGTTCCAAGCGCCGGGCGGCAAGCGCGAAGGCCGCGAGCGCGCCGAGTGCCGCCAGCGCGGTCAACTCGGTCGTATCGCCGACCGACATATGCAGCACCTGCCCGCCATAGGGTTCGAGCAAGATGTCCTGCATGCCGAAGGCGGCGGTGCCCATTCCGACTGCGACGAGCAACCGACGCAGACCCGGCACGGCGGCGAAGCGCGCCCAGGCTTGCGCGAAATCAGGATGTTTCTCGTCGTGGCGCGTACGCGAGGGATCGCGGGCTTCCTGCTTCCACAACGCGACAACGTTGAGGATCAGCGTCACGACGGCGGCACCCTGGATCGTTTGGATCAGGCGCATCGGGTCGAAATCGCGAAGCAGGAAGCCGAACACAGCGCCACTCGCGACCGTGCCGAGCAGCAGCATCACGTAAAGCAAGGCGATTGCGCGCGGACGCTTATCGGCCGGCGCCAGATCGCCCGCCAAGGCGAGCCCCGCCGTTTGCGCCATCGCCAAACCTGCGCCGACCAGCAGAAACGCGATCGCCGCGCCGATATGGCCGACCCAGACCGGGCCTTCGCCCGTGCCCGACAGCACGAGCAGCGCGAAGGGCATGATCGCGAAACCGCCGAACTGCAACAGCGTGCCCGTCCACACGAAGGGCACGCGCCGCCAGCCGAGGAACGAGCGATGCGTGTCGGAGCGGAAGCCGATCAGCGCGCGCAAGGGCGCAAAGACCAGCGGCAGCGCCACCATCGCGGCGACGAGTGCGACCGACACCTCCATCTCGACGACCAGCACGCGATTGAGCGTGCCGTTGAGCAATACGACCGCCATGCCGCAAGAGATCTGGAACAGCGACAGGCGCAGCAACCGGCCCAACGGCAAGTCGGCGCTCGCCGCATCCGCGAAGGGCAAGAAGCGCGGCCCCAGCGCAGCCCAGATCCAAGCGAAACGGCGGCCGACGGAGATCATGCGCGCGCGATCTCCATCGCTTGGGATTGATAGAACCCGCTGGCGATGTGCTGCGTGCGCCCGGTGCGCCAGCCGGCAAGCTCGGCCGATTTCGTCAGCGACGAAACCAGGCTATCGGGGCGAACCGGCTCGATCGCCGGGGCGCGGTCGCCGCGCGGGAACAGGCGCCCGACCGCATGCATGACCGCAAGGGCCGGCGTGCGCGGGGCGAAGGTGAATACGATATTGCCGCGCGTGGCACCGGCGAAGGCGCCGAGCACGCGCACCGCGTCGTCCATCCGGTAGTGGATCAGCGAGTCCATCGCCACGACGGCGTCGAACGGACCCATCGCGGCGGCGGCGGCCATGTCGCCCACACGGAACTCGATCTTGCCGTGGCCCAGATCGCGCGGTGCGCGTTCCTGGGCGAGCGCGATGAGCGTGGGCGACAGATCGACCGCGATGACATGCGCGCCGCGCCGTGCCGCTTCCACCGCCAAGGCGCCGGTGCCGCAACCCGCGTCGAGAATGCGCGCCCCGCGCAGATCGCCCGGCAGCCAGTTCAGCAGCGTCGCGCGCATGCGATCGCGACCCGCGCGCACCGTGGCGCGAATGCGCCCCACCGGCGCATCCGACGTCAGGCGCGTCCAGGCCTGCACGGCGGTGCGGTCGAAATAGGTTTCGATGCGGTCGCGGGCTTCGCGATAGGTCAAGGTATGCATCAGTCGAACCCCAACAGATCGAAGATCTCGCGGTCCTTGAGGGGCTTCGCCTCGAGGATGTCGGTGCCTTTCCACAGGTTCTCGGCGAGTTCGATATAGGACTCGCAAACCTTGTCGAGTTCGGGCGAGCGCTCCATTTCGAACAGTGTCGCCTTCTTCAGGCGCGAACGGCGGATCGCGTCGAGATCGGGGAAATGCGCCAGCGTGCGCATGCCCGACGCCGCGTTGTAGCGTTCGATCTGATCCACGCCCGCGCTGCGATTGGCGATCACGCCGCCCAGGCGGACGTCGTAGTTTTTGGCCTTTGCCGCGATCGCCGCGACGATGCGGTTCATCGCGAAGATCGAGTCAAAATCGTTGGCGGCGACGACCAGCCCGCGATCGGCGTGCTGCAAGGGCGAGGCGAAGCCGCCGCACACCACGTCGCCGAGCACGTCGAAGATCACGACGTCGGTGTCGTCGAGCAAGCGATGCTCCTTGAGGAGCTTCACGGTTTGACCGACGACATAGCCGCCGCAGCCGGTACCTGCCGGCGGACCGCCGGCTTCCACGCACATCACGCCGTTGTAGCCTTCGAAGACGAAGTCCTCGACGCGCAGCTCTTCGGCGTGGAAGTTCACCTGCTCCAGCACGTCGATGACCGTGGGCATCAAGCGCTTGGTAAGCGTGAAGGTCGAATCGTGCTTGGGATCGCAGCCGATCTGCAGCACGCGCTTGCCGATCTTTGAAAAGGCGACGGAAAGATTCGACGACGTCGTGCTCTTGCCGATACCGCCCTTCCCGTAGACGGCGAAAACTTTCGCACCTTCGATCTTCATCGTGGGATCGAGATGGACCTGCAGCGATCCTTCTCCATCCGCGCGCGACGGGCGCGTTTTGACAGGCGTTACGGCGTTCATGCGGCGACTCCTCCCGACACGCCTTCGAGACGGTCCTCGAGCTCGTCGCCGGCGCGGCGCAAAGCTTCGAGGGTCCGGTCGTCGGCGGTCCAATAGTTGCGTGCTTCGGCCTCTAAAAGGCGGCCGGCGAGTTTGGCCGATGCGGCCGGATTGAGAACCGCGAGGCGCTCGCGCATCGCGGGATCGAGGACGAAGGTTTCCGTGATGCGCTTGTAGACCCAGGGCGCCACTTGGCCAGTCGTCGCCGACCAGCCCATCGTGTTGGTCAGATGCTCGTCGAGTTGGCGCACACCTTCGTAGCCATGCTCGAGCATGCTTTCGTACCAGCGCGGATTGAGGACGCGCGTGCGCGTCTCCAGCGCCACTTGTTCGCCCAGCGTGCGCACGGCACCTTCGCCATGCGTCTGATCGCCGATATAGACCGAAGGCCCCGCCCCGCCGCGCGCGCGTTGCGCGGCCCGGCTAATGCCGCCCAGCGTGTCGAAATAATGCGAGATCGTCGTCACGCCGAGTTCGACCGAGTCCAGGTTTTGATATGCGGCCGAGATATCGGCCAACGCGCGGGTCATCAGACCGGTTTCCAGACGCGCCTTGCCGTCGCGGCCATAGGCGAAGCCCTTGCGCTTGGTGAAGGCGTCGGCGAGTTCGTCGCCGTCCTGCCAAGCGCCGTTTTCGACCATCATGTTGACGTTGGCGCCGTAAGCGCCTTCGGCATTACCGAACACGCGCAACGCCGCCGTTTCCAGATCGCAGCCGGTGTCGCGCATATAGGCGAGCGTGTGCTTGCGCACGAAATTGCGGTCTTCCGGTTCGTCGGCCGTCGCGGCGAGCCACGCGGCTTCCGCCAGCACTTTGGTTTGCAGCGGCAGCAGATCGCGGAAAATGCCCGACAGCGTCATCATCGCGTCGATGCGCGGGCGGCCCAGGCGGTCGAGCGGCAATAGCTCCGCACCCGCCAAGCGGCCATAGGAGTCGAAGCGCGGCTTTGCCCCCATCAGCGCCAAAGCCTGCGCGATCGGGTTACCTTCGCTTTTCAGATTATCCGTGCCCCACAGCACGATCGCGACCGATTCCGGCAGCGTACCGTGCTCGGCGGCGTGGCGGGCGAGCAAGCGATCGGCTTGGCGCATGCCGCTCACCAGCGCATGCGCGCTCGGGATGCGGAACGGATCGAAGCCGTGAATATTGCGCCCGGTCGGCAGCACGTCGGGGTTCGACAGTAGATCGCCGCCCGGCGCGGGACGGACATAGCGCCCAGCGAGGGCGCGCATCAACCCGTCCATCTCGCGATTGTCGGCAAGCAGCTTGTTGACGCGCGCGATCTCGGCGAAACGCGCCGGATCGCCATGATCGGCCGGCATCGGGCCGCCCAGCACCAAAGCTTCGATCGCTTCACGCGACGGCCCGCCGGGGGCGGTATCGGCGAGCACAGTCAACGTGTCGATCCGTCGATCGGCGTCCGGTGGTGCTCCGAACACATGCAAGCCTTGCGGGATCAGCGTCGTTTCGATTTCCGCGATCTTGGCCGACAAGGCGGCGATGGTCGTATCCGCGGCCTCGTTCCACAGCGGCTCGATTTCCGCGAGATCGAGGGCAGCGGCTTCGGCCTGGATCAGCTCGGCCAGATCGTGACGCTCGGCCGCGTTCTCCGGCGGCAGCACGCGCCAGCGGGCGATCGACGCCTTGAGATCGGCGAGCCCGCGATAGAGCCCGGCCTGCGACAAGGGCGGCGTCAAATAGCTCACCAGCGTCGCGTTGGAGCGGCGCTTGGCGATCGTGCCTTCCGACGGGTTGTTCGCCGCGTAGAGATAGACATGCGGCAAATCGCCGATCAGACGGCTGGGCCAGCAATCGCCCGACAACCCGGTCTGCTTGCCGGGCATGAATTCGAGCGCGCCATGCGTGCCGAAATGCAGCACGGCGTTGGCGGCGAAATCCTCGCGTATCCAGCGATAGAAGGCGGCGAAGGCGTGCGTCGGCGCGATGTTCTTCTCGAACATCATGCGCATCGGATCGCCTTCGTAGCCGAAACCCGGCTGCAACCCGACGAACACGTTCCCGAATTTCTCGCCCAGCACGTAGATCGAAGCACCGTCGGTCAGATGCTTGCCGGGCGCCGGGCCCCAAGCGCGCTCGATCGGGGCGAGCCAGGTTTCGCGGCGGATATGGCTCTCGGCGGAAACACGCGCATGGACATTCGCCACCGTGCCGTGGCGCGTGGCGTTGCCGCCCAGCAGGCGCAAGCGCAGGATTTCGGCCGACGGCGGAACCTCGATGTCGTAGCCCTCGCGCGCCAGCGCGATCATCGTGCGATGCAGCGATTCGAAGACCGACAGGAACGCGGCCGATCCCGCATTGCCCGCGTTCGGCGGAAAATTGAACAGCACGATGGCGAGCTTGCGTTCCGCCGCCTTGGCGCGGCGCAGATCGACGAGCTTGCGCGTGCGCGCGGCAAGAACTTCGGCACGCTCGGCGCAGACGCGCATATCGAGGCCGGCGCCGGCCGCAGGAAATACGCAAGCGCGCCCGCAGCCGGTGCACGCTTTACCCGTGCCATTGGAGCGGCCGCCGAAGACTTGCGAGCCGGTCGTCCCGTCGAGTTCCGGGATCGCGACCATGATGGTGCTTTCGACCGGCATAAGCCCGCGTTCGGAAGCGCCCCAATCCTCCAGCGTTTGGAATTCCAGCGGATGCGCCGCGAGATAAGGCACGTCGAGACGCGCCAACATATCCTCGGCACCGCGCGCATCGTTATAGGCGGGACCGCCGACGAGCGAGAAGCCGGTGAGCGATACGACCGCATCGACGATCGGGCGGCCGTCGCGCAGGAAATGCGCTTCGATCGCGGGCCGCGAGTCGAGCCCGCTGGCGAAGGCCGGGATGACACGCAGCCCCTTGGCTTCCAGCGCCGCGATCGCGCCGTCGTAATGCTCGGCATTGCCCGCGAGCAGATAGGAGCGCATCACCAGCACGCCGACCGTACCGGCGGCTCCCACCGGACCGCGCGGCAGATCGGCGGAGTTTTCCGAAATGCGCCCGCGCATCGCGGGGTGATAGACGCCGAGATCGGGATACTCGATCGGCGGCTGCGACTTCACCGCCGCGCGCAGAACCTTGCGCGGGCCTTGGGCGTAGCGCTCGATCAGCATGCGGATGAGGTTGGCGAAGTTCCCTTGCGATCCGGCGATCCAGTATTGCAACGTCAGGAAATAGGCGCGGACATCCTGCGCCGTGCCGGGAATGAAGCGCAGCAGTTTGGGCATGCGGCGCAGCATCGCCATTTGATTGCGCCCGCTGCTTTCGCCGTTCGCCGTTTTGGCGCCCCGCAAGCGCTTGAGCCAACCGATGATGCCGAGCGCCTCCGCCGACATATCGAAGCGGCCCAGGCGCGTGAGTTTCACGACCTCGCCCGCCGACAGGCAGCCGACCATCGCGTCGCATTCGGCGCGCCGCGCCGTCAGCGCGGGCAGTACGGCGCGGATATGATCGTCAAGGAACAGCATCGTCGCGACGACGATGTCGCCCGCCGCGATGTCGGCTTTGCATTTCTCCAGCAGCGCGGGATCGTTGTCCCAGCGGTCGGCGGCGTGCACGGCGAGTTGCAGCCCCGGCAATTCTTTGCGCAAGCCCGCGGCGGCAGCCATCGCCGCCCCGGTCAGATGGCTGTCCATCGTGACCAGAACCACCCGAATGGGTGTGGCGTCAGCGGGAGAAATGCGCTTTGGCATCGTAAAGCGTCTCCACGGTGATGAGGCGAACGCCGCGTTCGCGCGCGTAGGTTTCGCAGTTCCGGCGGGCCTTGCCGCGCACGAAGAACGGAATTTTCTTGAGTTCGAGCTCCGCCTCGCTCGCCCAGGCGAGGATCGCGTCGCTCGTTGCCGTTTGCGGCGGGACGGCGCTGGCGACGAGTTTCGCGGCGCTTTCGGTCGGGGCGGCCTTGGCGCCCAAATGCGACGGGGCCGCACGATCGTTGAACTCGAAATCCTCGCGGAACATCGCCAGCAGATGTTCCTCCAGCCCCATCATCAGCGGATGGATCCAGGTGTCGAACAGCACGTTCGCACCTTCATGCCCCATCTGTGGCGAGTAGCGCGCGGGGAAATCCTGCACATGGACGGGTGCGGAGATGACGGCGCACGGCACGCCCAGGCGCTTGGCGATATGCCGCTCCATTTGCGTGCCGAGCACCAATTCGGGCTGGGCCGCGGCGATGGCAGCTTCGACATCTAGATAATCGTCGGTGATCAGCGCTTCGATGCCGTAGCGCTGGGCGGCGGCGCGCGTCTCGCGCGCGAACTCGCGCGAATAGGTGCCCAAACCCACAACGTCGAAGCCGATTTCCTCGGCCGCGATCCGCGCGGCGGCGATGGCATGCGTCGCGTCGCCGAACACGAAGACACGCTTGCCGGTGAGATAGCCGGAGTCGACCGATTTCGCGTACCACTCGGACCGCGCGGCATCGCCGCCCTGCCCCAAGGCCGGATCGACACCCGCAAGGGCCGCGACCTCCGCGACGAACTCCGCGGTCGCCAAGCGGCCGATCGGAACGGTGCGCGTATAGGGCCGACCGAATTTACGTTCCAGCCATTGCGCCGCCGGTAGTGCAATTTCGGGATAGAGGACGACGTTGAAATCGGCCTCGCCCAGCTTGACGAGATCGGCGGGCGAAGCGCCCAGCGGCGCCACGATCGATACCTCGATCCCCATTTTGCGCAGCAGCGCCGAAATCTCCGCGACGTCGTCGCGATGGCGGAAGCCCAGCGCCGTGGGGCCGAGAATGTTGCAGGTCGGCGCACGGCCCGCCGCGCGCGGCGGCACGACGGGTGCGCCACCGGCGAGCCCGCGCACGAGACGATAGAACGTCTCGGCCGCACCCCAGTTTTCCTTCTTCTGATAGGCCGGCAGCTCGAGCGCGACGACCGGGATCGGCAGGCCCAGCGTGCGGGCCAAGCCGCCCGGATCGTCCTGGATCAGTTCGGCGGTGCACGACGCGCCGACGATCATCGCCGTTGGCCGGAAGCGCTCATAGGCTTCGCGCGCCGCCGTCTTGAACAATTCCGCCGTATCGCCGCCCAAATCGCGGGCCTGAAAGGTCGTGTAGGTGACCGGCGGGCGGCGATCGCGCCGTTCGATCATGGTGAACAGCAGATCGGCGTAAGTGTCGCCCTGGGGTGCATGCAGCACGTAATGCAGATCGCGCATCGCGGTCGCCACGCGCATGGCGCCGATATGCGGCGGACCTTCATATGTCCAAAGGGTAAGTTGCATGGCGCTAGGCCGCCAACCGGCGCCGCCGCTCGAGCGGGCGGCGGAAGAGTTCGGCGAGGTCCGCCGCTTGATCGAAGCCGTGGATCGGCGCGAACAGCAATTCGATCGACCATTTGGTCGCGAGGCCTTCGGCTTCGAGCGGATTGGCAAGGCCCAGACCGCACACGGTCAGATCGGGGCGCGCCGCACGCAAGCGGTCGAGCTGACGCTCGACATCCTGACCTTCGCTGAGCAACGCGTCGGCCGGCAGCAGCGGCAGTTCTTCCGACAGCAATGCGCGATGGAGATACGGCGTGCCGATCTCTAGCGGGCGCATCCCGGTCTCGCGCGCCAGGAAGCGCGCCAGCGGAATTTCGAGCTGCGAGTCGGGGAAGAAGAAGATCGTCTTGCCCGCAAGGGCCGCGGCTTTCGGCGCGAGGGCCGTTTTAGCGCGCGCGATTTCCGGCGCCAATTCGCGCGCGACATCTTCCGGCGCCTTGCCCCACGCGGCGGCGGCGGCCTGGAACCAGCCGGTCGTGCCTTCGACGCCCAAAGGGAAAGGTGCGGCGATGCGCGTGGCGCCGCGCCGTTCGAGCGCGACGACCGTATCCGCAAGGAACGGCTGCGCCAGAATGAACCGCGTGCCCGGCCCCACGCCCGGCAGTTCGCCCGATTGGCGCGGCGGCAGAAAGCGCACGGGGCCCACACCCAAACGTGCGAACAAGCGGCGGAACTGGTCTTCAACCACATCGGCAAGCGCGCCAACGACCAGCAGTTCCTTGGCGTCGCTCGCCGACATTTCGGGCAAAAGCGCGGCAAGGCACGCATCCTCGCCTTGGGTGAAGGTCGTTTCGATGCCGCTGCCCGAGTAGTTCAGCACGCGCACGCGCGGGGAATGGATACGCGACAGGCGTTGCGCCGCGCGGCCGAGATCGAGCTTGATCACCTCCGACGGACATGACCCGACGAGGAACAGCATCTTGATGTCCGAGCGGCGCTCCAACAAACGCCCGACCACGCGGTCGAGTTCCTCGTTGGCGTCGGCCAAACCGGCCAGATCGCGCTCGTCGATGATCGCGGTCGCGAAACGCGGCTCGGCGAAGATCATCACGCCGGCGGCCGATTGCACGAGATGCGCGCAGGTTCGCGAGCCCACAACCAGGAAGAACGCGTCCTGGATCTTGCGATGAAGCCAGACGATCCCGGTCAGCCCGCAAAACACTTCGCGCTGACCGCGCTCGCGAAGGACTTGAACCTCGCGTGTTTCCGGGGTCATTGCGCCAAGCCGCCGATCCGGCCCGTCGCGGGCGCTTCCCACGCCGCGTCGCGCCGCGCCTCGCGCAGCTTGATCAGGAATTGCGCGGCATTGACGACGTAGGTGGCATAGGCCGCCAGCGCCAGCATCATCTGGTCGTGCGCGCTGCCATAGCCGCCGAACAAGGCGACCAGATAGGCGGAGTGCAGCGCCAGCACGAGGATGCTGAACACGTCCTCCCAGAAGAAGGCGCGCGCGAAGAGATATCGGCCGAACACGACACGTTCCCAGATCGCGCCGGTGAGCATGATCGCGTACAGCGCCATCGTCTTGACCACGACGGATGCGGCGGCGGCCGTGTGGCCCTCGCCCGTCGCGAGATAACGCAGGACCAGCGCAAGGCTGATCAGGAAGATGACGAATTGGACCGGCGCCAGGATGCCCTGCACCAAGGTCCACGGGGTGGCGTCGCGCCGGCGGCGTTCTTCGGGCGTATAAAGCGGCATACGATCCGGAACGTTCGAATCGGCCCGGCGTCCGGCGACGGACGACCACGGGCAGCCATCGAAGCGCTCAACGACGCGGTCGAGGACGAGGCGGCCGATCATTGGCGCACCTGCGCCGCATGCCGGCTGGCGGAACGGGGGAACGGATCGTTACCCGGAACGCAATTCGGAAGGGTGTGCATCGCGTGCTCCCTCTTGCCGGGCGCGCCTCGAAGTGGAGCGCGCTTTCGTCAGCAGGTCCGGATATCTGTGTGTAAATTATTCCGAACGTCAATCAAAGTTGACACATACGCGGGACCGCAGCAAGCTAATTTCCAAGACACGGGACCAAGCGATGCATCTGCGCCGGCGAAGCTGCCGTATCGCAGGCGCATCAAGCGTCTCGAAAACGTTACAGTTGGCAACTTCACAAAAGCTGCCGACAGATCAATTGCTGCATTGCAGTATAGGCGGGGATGGAAAACTGTATACTTATGCGAACACTTTGATTGTCCGAAATCTTTTCACTGGCGTTGCGCCGAATCAGGGCTGCGGGTAAACCGTGATGAAACGCGCTGACCCAAAGGAATCGCGCCGGATGTTCGAGTTCGCTACGCCTACGAAGACCTTCGAAGGCCTGTCGGCGGCCACCGCCGCGCGTCTGGTTTCGGCGGCGTGCGACATGGTGCTCTCGATCGACGGCCGCGACATTGTGCGCGACGTCAGCATCCGTCCGCCGGGACTCGGCGAGCAATTCGGGCAGCCCGAAAAATGGATCGGCAAGCGTTTGTCCGATCTCGTCACGTCCGAAAGCCGTGCGAAAATCGCGATAATGTTGCGCGAAGCGGCCGACGGCCTCGAGCCGAAATGGCGTCACGTCAATTATCCGACGCGCAAAGGGGCGGATATTCCCATTCAGCACGCCGCCGTTGCGCTGCCTGAAAGTGGCCGCACCCTTGTCTTCGGGCGCGATCTGCGCGGCGTCTCGGCCTTGCAGCAGCGTCTGACCGACGCGCAATTCGCGATGGAACGCGACCTGTCGCGCGTACGGAAGACCGAAACCCGCTATCGCCTGCTGTTCCAGAATTCGCCCAACGCGATCCTGATTCTCGAACAGCCCAGCGGCAAGGTCGCGGAAGCCAATCTGGCCGCCCAAGGCTTGCTGGGCGCCGCGCTGAAGCGTGGCATCTCGCGCGGATTCGTCGATCTGCTGTCCGCCGGCGGCCGCAAAAACTTCGAAAGCGCCGTCGCACGCATGCGCGCCACCGGCCGCGAGCAGATCGCCGCCGTCGAAATGGCGGGCGACAAAGGCGCGCTGAACGTGACGATCTCCACCGTCGGTGACGCACCCGACGCGCCGCTATTCGTCGCAATCGCCAAGGCCGCCAACGGCGCCGGAACGGCGAACGGGCGCAACGGCGCGATCGAACCGTCGGCGGATTCGCCCGACGGCCTCGTCGTCGCCCATACCGACGGCAATCTTATTCAGGCGAATCCGGCATTCATGCAGTTCGCACAGGTCTCGTCCGCGGAGGTCGCGACCGGCCATCCGCTGGAACGCTGGATTGGCCGCGACGGCGTGGATTGCGACGTGCTGCTCGCCAATTTGCGCCAGCGCGGGCATGTGCGGAACTTCGCGACCGTGCTGCGCGGCGACAAGGGGATGCTGACGGACGTCGAGATCAACGGCGTTCTGCAAGGCCGCGGCAAGGATGCGCGCATCGTGCTCGCGGTGCGCAGCGTCGAAGGGCGCATCGCCCCGCCCGGCGCCGCGGGGTCGGGATCGCGCTCGCCCGAACAGCTCGTCGAGCTGATCGGCCGCGTCTCGCTCAAGGATCTCGTGCGCGAGTCGACCGACGCGATCGAGAAGATGTGTATCGAAGCCGCGTTGGAATTAACGGGCGACAATCGCGCCTCGGCGGCGGAAATGCTCGGCCTTAGCCGTCAAAGCCTTTACGTGAAACTCCGCCGCTACGCGCTCGACGATCCCAGCGACGTCGAGAATGACTGACACGCCGCAGAACGTATCGGCGCTGCCGCGACCGTCGGCGATTCTCGAACTTTTCAAACCGATCACCTGGTTCGCGTCGATGTGGGCCTATGCCTGCGGCGTCGTTTCCGCCGGCCGGCCGATCTTCGAAGCGCCCGGGCTGGTCATCCTCGGCATCGTGCTGTGCGGTCCGCTGGTCTGCGCGACAAGCCAGGCCGTCAACGATTGGTTCGATCGCCATGTCGACGCGATCAACGAACCGATGCGCCCGATCCCGTCCGGCCGAATCCCCGGTAATTGGGGGCTTTACATCGCGATCGGCTGGACGATCGTTTCGCTGGGCGTGGGCTGGTTGCTCGGCGACTGGGGCTTCTACGCGACTTGCGTCGGCTTGGCGCTCGCTTGGGCCTATAGCGCGCCGCCGTTTCGGTTGAAGCGCAACGGCTGGTACGGCAACTCGGCCGTCGCAGTCTGCTACGAAGGCCTGCCCTGGATCACCGGTGCGGCCGTCATGGGCGCCGCGATGCCCGATGCGAAAATCCTCGCTTTCGCGGCGCTTTATAGCGTCGGCGCACACGGCATCATGACGCTCAACGACTTCAAATCGATCGAAGGCGATTTGAAGATGGGAATCGGCTCGTTGCCCGCGCGTCTGGGCGTCGCGCGCGCGGCCAAGGTCGCCTGCGCTTTCATGGCATTGCCGCAAGCCGCCGCAATTCTGCTGTTGCTGTATTGGGGACATCCGTTCGCGGCGATCGCGGTAATCGCGGCGCTCGGCATCCAATTGCTGCTGATGATGCGTCTATTGGCAGCGCCGGCGGCGCGCGCGCCTTGGTACAACGCCACCGGCACGGGACTCTACGTGCTCGGCATGATGGCCTGCGCCATCGCGATCGGCGCGAGCGATTAAATTTCACGCTACGCGTGCGCTGCGGAATCGAATTATTTTTCGGGGTACATCGGTATTGCTTCGGCACACGTCGCGCGGGAGTGCCAAATCAAAGCGCGCGCAAAACCAATGCGATGGGGCTGCGGCATTAGATTGTCTACCCGCGTTGACGGATTTGCTGCATAGTCGAACAAGACCTCTACAACCCAAAAAAGTGTAAGCCTTGCTTGACATTCCGCAGATATCGGGCGACGCTTCTTCCGGGAGCCTGCCAAGTCCGTCTACGACCGCTAAATCGCGGCGAACGGCACGGCGGCCAAGGGGAGCGGCACAATGCGGGCGTTTGCTTCAGCGGGTGCCATCGTCGAAAGTGGTGGAGCGTTTTTCTCGGGCGTCAGACCGATCGACACCGCGCGGCGGCGGCGCGCGATCGAAATCCTGCTGGAGCAGGCCGTGATCCCCCAACTTCTGCGAGCAAATTCGGAATCGATCGCCGGTGCCGCGCCCGAGTTCGCGCGCGTCGACGTCGAAGCGTTCGCAGATACGACGCTGAGCGCGGATGAGCGCGCGGCGGCCGACTATATCAACCGGCTGCTCGCGGCCGGCGCGCCGATCGACCGGCTCTATCTCTCTCTGCTCGCCCCTGCCGCGCGCCTGCTCGGCGAGCGCTGGGTGGACGACACGCTCGATTTCGTTCAAGTAACGACCGGCGTGGCGCGGCTTCAGATGCTGCTGCACGAGTTACGGCCGCACTTCGTGGCCGGTGCCGCGAACAGCACACGCCGCGCTTTGATCGTGCCGGCACCGGGCGAACGGCATGTTTTCGGCCCGATGATGATCGCCGATTACCTTGCGCGTGCCGGATGGTCGACGAGCTGGGAGTCCGACACGACTTCGGCCGTCATCGCGCGGCGCGTGCGCGAGGATTCGATCGAAATGCTCGGGCTTTCTTGCGCCTCGGAGCGGCATCTGAGCGCCCTCGAGCGCTGCATCAAAGCGGCGCGGCACGCGGCACGCGGACACAAACTCGCCGTACTCGTCGGCGGCTGCGTTTTCGACGACAAGCCGCAACTCGCGCAAGACATCGGCGCCGACGCCACCGCAATCGATGGGCCGCACGCGGTCGCCGCGGCGGATCGCCTGGTTCCGGCACGCCGCAAACTTGATATCTGAATTTCCGCGTCCCGCGCGGAAGGAATGGGCCGATTGACCGACGACGCTTCGAACCGGTTGAATCCAGCGCTCGGATGGTTCGGCGTCGTACGGATCGGGCTCGTGCAAGCCGCACTCGGCGCCGTGGTGGTGATCGCCACGTCGACGCTCAATCGCGTGATGATCGTCGAATTGGCGCTGCCCGCGATCGTGCCGGGCGCTTTGCTTGCTCTCCACTACGCCTTGCAGGTGATGCGCCCGCGCTGGGGCTACGGCTCCGATCGCGGCGGGCGGCGCACGCCATGGATCGTCGGCGGCATGGCCGCACTTTGCGCCGGCGGCGTGGTTGCGGCCGGCGGGGTCGCCGCGATGGAAAGCGACACGGCGCTGGGCATAGCCATCGCCATCGCGGGTTTCGCGATGGTCGGCACGGGCGCCGGTTGCGCCGGCACGACGCTGCTGGTGCTTTTGTCGAAACGGGTGGCGACCGAGCGGCGCGCCGCCGCCGCGACGATCGTGTGGATCATGATGATCGTGGGTTTCGCGGTCACGGCCGGCACCGCTGGACGATTCCTCGACCCCTTTTCGACCGGGCGGTTGGTCGCCGTATCGGCCTGTATCTCGGCGCTCGCTTTCGCGCTGGCGCTGCTCGCGTTGCGCGGGCTCGAAGGAAACGTGCCGGCAAGAACGGCCGCCCCCGCCCCTGCGCGCGACATGCCCGGCTTCGGCGCGGCGCTGGCGCAAGCCTGGCGCGAGCCGCAAACGCGGCTGTTTACGATCCTGATCTTCGTCTCGATGCTCGCCTATAGCGCGCAGGATCTGATCCTCGAGCCGTTCGCCGCGACGCTGTACGGCATGACGCCGGGCCAGACGACGTCGCTTTCCGGCATTCAGCATGCGGGCGTGCTTGCCGGGATGGTGATTCTGGCGATTACGAGCACGGTCTTCGGATCGGGCGCCAAAACCGATCTGCTGCGCTGGACGGCCTATGGCTGCTTAAGCTCCGGTGCAGCGCTGTCGCTGCTCGTCGCGGCAGGATTCGGCTACGCCATCCTGTCGATCGAGGCGATGACCTTCGTGCTGGGCGTGGCAAACGGCATGTTCGCGGCCGCGGCCATCGGCGCGATGATGACGCAGGTCGGCAGCGGTCATGCGGGCCGCGAAGGCACACGTATGGGCATGTGGGGCGCCTCGCAAGCCATCGCCTTCGGCGCGGGCGGTATCGCCGGCGCCGCCGGTGCGGATATCGCGCGCTTGCTGCTGAACGACGCCATCGCCGCCTATGCGATCGTCTTCGCGGGCGAGGCGCTGCTCTTCGCGCTGTCGGCGGCGCTCGCGCTTGGTATTGCCGCGCGCGCCGCGTTGGCGCCGGAACCGCGCGCCGCACTCGGCGCGAATGTCGCGCCCGACTCGATCGAGGAATACGACGTCGCCGTCGTCGGCGGCGGTCCGGCGGGCGCTACGGCCGCGGAGGATTTGGCGCGCACCGGCGCGCGCGTGTTGCTGCTCGACCGCGCCGGACGGATCAAGCCCTGCGGCGGTGCCATTCCGCCGCGTCTGATCGCCGACTTCGCGATCCCAGACTCACTGCTGGTCGCGCGGATCGGTGCGGCGCGCATGGTGGCGCCGTCGGGAAAACACGTCGATATCCCCATCGAAGGCGGCTATGTCGGCATGGTCGACCGCGAGGTCTTCGACGAATTCCTGCGCGAACGCGCGCAGCGCGCGGGCGCCACGCGCCGGACCGGCGATTTCGATCGCGTGCTGAGCGGCGACGCGGGCGCCACCGTGCTGCGCTGGACCGCCCGTAACGCGGACGGCACCGAAATCGCCCATCATGCGCGCGTGCGTTTGGTCATCGGCGCCGACGGCGCCAACTCCGCCGTCGCGCGGCGCGAGATCGGCGCCAGCGACCGCAGCAATTTGGTGTTCGCGTATCACGAAATCGTCGAATCCCCGCAAAGCGGCGGCGTCGATTTCGATCCGACACGCTGCGACGTGATCTATCGCGGCAAAACCTCGCCCGATTTCTACGCCTGGATTTTTCCGCACGGGAAGACGACCAGCGTCGGCACGGGTTCCGCGCAAAAGGGTTTCTCGCTGCGCAACGCCGTCGCCGAAACGCGCGCGATCGCCGGGCTCGGGAATTGCCGCACGATCCGCCGCGAGGGCGCGCCTATTCCGCTGAAGCCCCTTCCCCGCTGGGACAACGGCCGCGACGTGCTGCTCGCGGGCGACGCTGCGGGCGTTGTCGCCCCTGCCTCGGGCGAAGGCATTTATTATGCGATGTATGGCGGACGCGTGGCCGCGCAGGCGGCTACGGAATTCCTCGCGACCGGTGACGCGCGTGCGTTGGCCGCCGCGCGCAAACGCTTCCTCGCCAAGCACGGAATCGTGTTCCTGATCCTGCGGATCATGCAGCGCTTTTGGTACGCGTCGGAAAAGCGGCGCGAAAGTTTCGTCGATATCTGCCGCGATCGCGACGTGCAGAAGCTGACTTTCGATTCCTACATGAACAAGGAACTCGTGCGCGCGCGGCCGGGCGCGCATATGCGGATCTTCTTCAAGGATATCGGCCATCTGCTGGGCTTCCTGCGGCCATGATTTTCGCGAAAAAAAGCCGATCGCGGCCCTTCGCCGCCGGTGTCGCCTGCGCGATCGCCGTCGCCATGGCCGGCGGAGCGATGACCGAAATCGGACCTTGGTACGAATCGCTCGCGAAGCCGAGCTGGCAGCCGCCGGGTTGGGCCTTCGGGCCCGCCTGGACGCTGATCTTCGCCGCTTGCGCATGGTCCTTTGCGGAAGCCTGGGCCGCTGCGCGCGGACGTGCCGCACGCCTAACCATTATGTGGCTCTTTGCGTTCAACATGCTGCTCAACATGGCGTGGAGTGGCCTGTTCTTCACGCTGCGCCGGCCCGATTGGGCGCTGGTCGAGGTCGCGCTGCTGTGGCTTTCGATCGCGGCCCTGATCTTCGTCTTGCGCCCCGTTTCGCCGCGTGCGGCGGCGTGGCTCCTGCCCTATATCGCGTGGGTAAGCTTCGCGGCGATCCTCAATTTCGAGATCGTCCGGCTCAACGCGCCGTTCGAAGGCTGACGGGAGGCGCGTTCGGCAATGGCGGAGTTCTTCGCAAGCGGCCTCGTCGTCGACGCGATTCTGGCGCTGATGGTGCTGCAATTCGCGCTGCTCTGCGTCTTGCGCATCGTCATCGCCAAGGCGCCGCCACCGTTCGACTTTCTGCCCACGATGCTGGCCGGTGCCGGGTTGCTGCTGGCGCTGCGCGGCGCGTTGACCGGCGCGGCGTGGCCCGTAATCGCAGCCTGGTTGCTGGCCGGGCTTGCGGCGCATCTCTTCGACCTCTATCTGCGCAGACCTTGGCGATGACATCATGACCGACATCGAAGCCCGCAAAGCCCGCGCCCAGAATTGGTTTAGGGAGCTTCGCGACAAGATCTGCGCCGAGTTCGAGAAGATCGAAGACGAGCTCGATACGGGTCCGCACGCGCATCTGCCTGCCGGGCGGTTCGAGCGCAAGGAGTGGGCGCGCACCGATCATTCGGGTGCCCCCGGCGGCGGCGGCACGATCTCGCTGATGAAAGGCCGCGTGTTCGAAAAGGTCGGCGTCAATATCTCGACCGTGTTCGGCAGCTTCGCGCCCGAATTCGCCAAGCATATACCGGGGGCGGCCGACGATCCGCGCTTCTGGGCCTCGGGCATTTCGCTGGTGGCGCATATGCGCTCGCCACGCGTCCCGGCCACGCATATGAACACGCGCCATATCGTAACGACGAAAGCGTGGTTCGGCGGCGGCGGCGATTTGACGCCGATGGTGCCGCACGAGCCCGACACGGCGCATTTCCACGGCGCGTATAAGGCCGCGTGCGACAAGCACGATCCCGCCTATTACCCGCAGTTCAAAAAATGGTGCGACGAGTATTTCTTCCTGCCCCATCGCAACGAGCCGCGCGGCGTGGGCGGGATTTTCTTCGACAATCTGGGCGACAAGCACGGCACGGGCGATTGGGAGAAGGATTTCGCCTTCACCCGCGATGTGGGCCTGGCCTTCATCGACGCCTATGCGCCGCTGGTGCGCCGGCACATGCGTGAGAAGTGGACCGAAGCCGAGCGCGAGCATCAGCGCGTGCGGCGCGGGCGCTATGTGGAGTTCAATCTGCTCTACGATCGCGGCACGACATTCGGCCTGAAGACCGGCGGCAATGTCGAAGCGATCCTGATGAGCCTGCCGCCCGACGTCGGCTGGCCCTGAAAAATTTTGCCCTCCGGCGGCTGTGGGAGCAAAGCCGCGCGGAGGGCAAGTAGTGCCGCAGACCCCGTCTGGACTAAGGCCGCAGCGAAGCCAGGTAGTCGCGAACCATGCTCTGGCCGAGCAATGGTTTGTTGGCTCCCTGGTGGCAGGTCGCGCAGTTGATCTTCGCGACGTCGCCTTCGTGACCCAGCCGGCTGGCCGGGAACGTTGACGTGAGCGGCACCAGATAATCCTTGTTGAGTTCGCGGACCATCCGGATGCCGTGCCACGCCTTGGCGCGGATCGTGCCGTTCTGTTCCCACGATTTGAGCGCCTGCGTGTTGTGGCACGCCGTGCAATTCACGCCCAAAGCGTCGGACATGTGCATCATCAGCCCGTATGTGCCTTCGGTGGCCTGGATCGACGCGCCCGGACCTTTCGGCAGTGCGCTATCAGGCTGAACGCGGATCGGCGTGTTGCCCAGCAGATAGCTCGCGAAGGGATTCGCCGGCAGCGAAGTAAGCCCGACACTCGACGACGGAGCGTTTTGTCCGTCCGGACGGCCGCCGGCATAGGTCGCCATCTTGGACTGCGGCGACGGCATGAACCAGATCTCCGCCGGCACGGGATTGCCGCGATGGCAGGTGTAGCAAGTGACGCCCGTCTCCGCGACATGCGCAGACCAATTCTTGTTCAGATCGATCGTCATTTGCAGCATGCGCCGCGCGACGATCTTCTGGTACGGCTTGTCGGAAGCGAGATTGCCGTCTTCATGGCAATAGGCGCAGCCTTCTTGCGGCGCCACCCATTCGGTCATCGCTTGCATCACGCGCAGGAACTCGTTGGAGTCGAGATCCTTGAGCACTTGGACGTTCTCGTAGACAGCCGACGATTTCTCGCCGCTGGGTTCCGACGCCGGTTGCGCTTCCGGCAGGACGTTGGCGGCTTTGAGCCGATCCAGCGCGCCGGGATAGCCGAGCTGGGCCATGCCCGTGCCGCGCGGACCGTTTTGCGTCGAATTCACCGGCGGGAAACCGAACGTCGTGAAGACGACGGCGACGCCGAGAAGAACGCCGACGACGATGGCGATACGCGTTCCGAAGCCGATCATTTCGCCGCTCCTGGCAAAGTTGCGGGGTCGACCGCCGGCAAGTAAGGCGGATAGGCGGGCGCCACATGGTGCTTGACGGCCCACAGATACCAATCGTCGACGACGGTGCCCGTCAGCAGGATGCCGATGCCGCCGGTCAGCGGACACAGCACGGCGAACCACCACGCCCAGCGATGGATCGACTCCATCGTGGCGTTGAAGCCCATCGTCCAGCGCCAGAACAGCGCCGCGCGTTCGGAAGCCGTGCCGCGATCGAGGATCTGCTCAATTTCGCGCTCGCCGCCGTAACGGCCGACCGCGAGGATCGTGGCACCGTGCATGGCGAAGAGCAGCGTCGATCCGTAGAGAAACGCGATCGAGAGCATATGGAACGGATTGTAGAAGAGGTTCCCGTAGCGCAGCGAGAACGCCGCCGTCCAATCAAGATGCGGGAAGATGCCGAAAGGCACCGCCTCGCTCCAGCTACCCATCATCAGGGGACGGATGAAGCCGAGCACCAGATAGAGCCAGATCGCTGCCGCGAAGGCCCAGGCGACATGCGTGCCGAGGCCGAGCTGGCGCGCGCGCCGGTACATCCGCGCCCACCACAGCAGGATCGACGCCGTCAGGAAGAAGCCGGCCATCAGCCACCAGCCGCCTTCGTTGAGCGGCGGGATGGAGAGGCCGTATTTCGGTGCTGGCGGTTCGAGCGCCAGCCAGAAGAGCTGACGGACGAACTGGACCGGGTCCCAGCCCACGCTCGCGAGCATGTTGAGGCCGATGATCTCGAACGCGATCAGGCCGCAAGCGAGCGACGCGACGCCGAGCGTGCCGAGATAGATCGGCCCGATCTGCGCGTTGCCGATAATCCCCATAAGATGGGAGAAGAACGGCTTGCCGTCGCGCGCCCAATCGCCGGCCGGCAACGCGATCCCGTCATGCGGCGCGCTGCGCGCCTGGATGCGGGTGAAGATGTTCTGATATTCGATGCTATTCATGCGAACCTCCCCGCTCAGCGCCAAATCGGCAGGTTGAGCCACCAGCCCCACCATTCGGGCCAGCCGCGCGTCCAGAACGGACCGCTGATCACGATACAGACCGCGCTCCAGAAGCCGGCGTTCAGCGCCAGCACCAGGCCGACGCGGTGAATGCCGAGCGTGCCGACCGAGTAACCGATCGCGTCGCGGAAGAACGTATCCTCGTGCTCGGGCGTCTTGACCGTCTCGCCGGGCTTCGGATTGGTCGCCGACAGGATCAGCGAGCCGTGCAGCGCCAAAGCGAGGCAAGTCGTGAAGAAGAACGTGACCGCCAGCATATGCGCCGGGTTGTAGTGGAAGTGCAGATACTGGTAGCCGGTGTTCGACACCCAATCGAGATGCGAGATGATGCCGTAGGGGAAACCGTGTCCCCACGCACCCATCAGGATCGGGCGGATGACCACCAGCGTGACGTAAGCGAAGATCGCCACCGAGAAGGCGAACGGCACGTGATAGCCGATGCCGAGTTTTCGGCAGATCTCCACTTCGCGCAGCGCCCAAGACCCGAAAGCCCCGATCGCGCAGACGGTGATGATCTGCCAGAAGCCCCCCTCCTTCAACGGCGCCAGACCAAGGCCGTAGCTGAGGTCGGGTGGTGCGATGTTGATCTGCCAGGGGTTCCAGGTCGGTCCGTCGGCCGCCGCGACGAAGATGAGCATCGTACCGACGAACGAGAAGAAGATCGTCGTCACGCCGAAGAAGCCGACATAGAACGGTCCGACCCAAAAGTCGAACAGATCGCCGCCGATCAGCGTGCCTCCCCGTACCCTGTATTTGCGCTCGAAACTGAGCATCGCCATCGTCGCGTCCTCCTCGTAACCGGCCTAGCTTGCCCGCCGGGGGCTTACCCGGCGGGACCGGACGGAACGAAAGCCTGCGCTTTCGCCCCGTCCGCGCCCGCGGGCGGTTTGATCCGCCTTCAGGTCAGCAGGAACATCGATTGTTCCACCAGAGCGGCGGCCGCTTTGCGCGGACCTTCGATCCAGTTGAAGCGATCGGTGCTCAGCAAGATGAAGTGAATCACGATCGCGAGACCGAACAGGAAAACGGCCGTCGCGACGAGCGCACGGCGCGGGTCGAACAGCTTCCAAATACGCCACATTGCCGCCTCCTTTTACGCCACGAACGGCGCGATGAGTGTGCTGGCCGTCGTGATGCCTTGTTCCAGCATCGCGTAGCCCTTCGGGCCGGGCAGCCAGGGCCGCCACATCCACGCGAGAACGTGGGCGATGACGGCGATGATCGTGAAAATGACGAAACCCTGGACGAAGTAGCTGTGGAACTCCTGGGCCTCATCGTCGGACAACCCCGAAAGGTTGCCTTGCTTGTCTCCTGCCATGGAGATCGACTCCTCTAGCTGGCCTTGCGGCCGTTACCGCGCACCCCCCGCGCGGCAGGGAATACGGCGCACGGCCTTTCGACCGGCACGCCGCATTTCGAGTACCGGCCGAAGCCGGAATTCTTTCGCAGGCGGATGGCGCGCGTCTTGCGCATCCTCATCCCGCCTCCGCCAAGGCGCGCGCCAGATGCGCGCGCGTGACTTTTCGTTCGCCGTCGAGCAGCGCTTCGCGCTCGGCGCGATCGCGCAGCCGCTTGGCCGCCGAGATCCGCACCAGGAACGGCTCGCTTTCGACATGCTTGTCGAGTTCGGCTTGCGCCGCTTCGTCCCAGGAATCGGGCGGCAGCGCGCCGACCTTGGCGGGCGTGCGCTCGACTTTGTCGAGTTCCGTGCCCAGCGGCAAAATGTGGAACAACGCATCGAACAGCGCGTTGCAGTATTCCTGCACGATATAGACGGCCCCCGCGTAGCCCATGAAGGGCGTGCCCGTGGCGCGCCGGATGACGGCACCGGGGAACGACGCGGGGATATAGGTGCAGCGCGCGCCAATCTCGGCCGCGTACATGCGTTCGTTATAGGACCCGAACAGCACCAGCGGCGGTGATTTGCGGATCGTCTCGCGGATCTTGTCGTTGTCGGGCTTCGATCCGGGATTGCGCTCGAAGGCGAAGCTGCACGGCACGCCCAGCTCGTCCTGCAGGAAGCGCTTCAAGCCGCGCGCGTAGGTGCCCGTCGCCGACACGCCGAACGACGCGGTGCCGAAGAAATCCTGCGTGACCGAGCGCCATAGATCCCAGATCGCCTTCAGCGTCGTGTGCTTCTCGCGCTCGATGAAGGGCTCGGGATCGATGCCGACGACTTCGCCCAGCTTGCGTAGAAAATTCGTCGTCGCGAAGACGCCGATCGGCGCCATCAGATAAGGCCGGTCGAGCGCCTCGCAGAGTTTGCGGCCGAACTCCTGATACATGCAGATATTCGCGTCCGCGTCGGGCAAGCGCTTCACGTCGTCGATATGGGCACCCAGCGGGAAGGTCATGTTGACCTCGCAGCCGATGCCTTCGACCAGGCGGCGAATCTCGGCGAGATCCGACGGCATGTTGAACGTGCCGTAAGCCGGGCCGATGATATTGACGCGCGGTTTGACGCCAGGCGCGCGCTCGCCCTGCGGGCGCGGCTTGATGCGCTTCAAGCCGAATTCCTGCCACAGCCAGAACATCGCGCGGTCGGCGGTCTGCCACTGGTCTTCGTCGATCGTGCGCGGAATGAAGCGCAGAAGATTGGAGCCTTCGGGCGTCACGCCGCCGCCGATCATCTCGGCGATGGAGCCGGTGACGACGACCGCGGGCAGCTCTTGATCTTGCGTGCCGCTCGCGCGGCGCATGGCGCCTTCGGTGCCGTCCATCGACAACGATTCTTCGTTGAGGCCCGTGACCACGACGGGCAACTCGTGCGGCGGCAATCCGTCGGTGTAATGCAGCACCGCCGTCACCGGCAGATTTTCGCAGCCGACCGGCCCGTCGATCACGCAGCGCAAACCGCGCACCGCGGTGAAGACGTAGACTGCACCCCAGTAGCCGCCGGCCCGATCATGGTCGAGGACAAGCATTGCTAGACCTCCCCCGTCAGCGCTTCGGCTTTGGCCTTCGCGGCGCGCGCCTTGCGCAGGCGATCGCGCGCACCCGGCGGTTCCTTCGGCACGCCGTCGAAGCCATAGCCCGCCGCGGTCCCCTTACCCACGCCTTCGAAGAACGAGATCATCCGGCGGAAGCGTTCGGCCCCGCGCGTTTGGCCCGCGACGATACCGGCGAGAGAACCCGCACCGGGCGCGCCGAACAACGGCCGCGCCGAAACCATGTTGGTGAAATAGAGTGCGGGAATGCCGAGTTCCTTGGCCTTCTGCACCAGCGGCGTGGTGCCGACGGCCAGATCGGGCTTGGCGTCCATCATCGCCGCCATGTCCTGTTCCAGCGACGCGCGATACTGAACATGGGTGCCGCGCGCTTCGAGCCAGTCGCGGTCGGCGTCGCTCCACGGCGTGCGCGGGCAAGCCGTGCCGACATAGGGAACTTCCGCACCCGCTTCGACGAGCAAGCGCGCGACCAGCAATTCCGAGCCTTCGTAGCCGGACAACGTGATCCGCGCCTTGATCGGGCATGCGGCCATCACGGCCCCGATCGCGCCTTGCGCTTGGGCTTTCGCCGCATCGATCTTAGCCGACGCGACATTCGCCGCTTTGCCGATGCCGTCGAGCCAAGCGAGCGTCCCGTCGAGCCCGACGGGGCCCGAGCCGACGATCGGCCGGCCCGCCGCCTGAAACTCGCGCACGCTGGCCGTGTAGAAGGGATGGATGGCGCCGACCGCGACGCTGTCGAGTGCGGCGTAAAGATCGCGCCATTCGCGCGTCGGGACCGACGGTCCAAGGCCCAGCCCCATCGGGGCGAGCATTTGGCCGATACCGATGGGATCGGCCGGGAAAAGTTCGCCGAGTAGCGCGACCTTGGGCCGCTCGTCGGCAGCGCCGCGCGGGCGCTGGACGGGGCCCGCTTCGGCTTCGAGCCGCGCGTATTTCAGCATGGCGCCCGCGAGCACATCCTTGGCTTCCGCATGCGTGGGCACGCCGAAGCCAGGCACGTCGATGCCGATGATGCGCACGCCCTCGATCTGCTTGGGCAGAAGTTCGAGCGGCACGCCCGACGCCGTGGGCACGCAAAGATTGATGACGACGACCGCGTCGTAATCCTCGGGCTTGGCGATCTTGAAGACCGCGTCGCGGATATCCTCGTAAAGCTGGCCGCGCACCAGGCTTTCCGAGTTGAACGGCACGTAGCCCACGCTACGGCGCGCACCGTAGAAATGCGACGTGAAGGTCAAGCCGTAGACGCAGCAGGCCGAGCCCGAAAGGATCGTCGCCGTGCGGCGCATGCGCAAACCGACGCGCAGCGAACCGAAGGCCGGGCACATGGATTGCGGCTGATCGTGGGGTCCGCGTGGATAATCGGCCATCAATTTGGCCATCGCGTCGCTTTTACCCGCGGCCTTGGCGGCCTCCAACATCGTCTCGCGGCCGCCATGGCAACCGCCGGCCGTCAGCGGCGAGGATGTCGGAATGCTGCGGGCGTCATCCATCGATCAGGCGCCTTCGTAGACGACTTCGAGGGACGGCTTCTCGACGAGGCCCGCCGCGCACATGTCTTCCATCGACGCGGGCTGGAGCACGTAGCCGCGCCCGACCGCATCGCCCTTGAACAGGCCGAGCAGATCGTCATGCGACAACGGCGTGGGCCGCAGCGGCGGGGCCGTCGCGACTTCCATGCCCAGTTGCTCGAACAGCGACGCCCAGCGCCCGCCGGGCGTGCCGACGATCTCGTAATTGGCGCTTTTGCGGCGGATATCCTCGTCCGCCGGAATGGCCGACAACACCGGGATGCCGACCTTCTCGGCGAAGGCTTGCGCTTCGCCCGTGCCATCGTCCTTGTTGATCACCATACCCGCGACGCCGACATTGCCGCCGAGCTTGCGGAAGTATTCGACCGCCGAGCAGACGTTGTTGGCGACGTAAAGCGATTGCAGATCGTTCGAGCCGACGACGATGACCTTCTGGCACATGTCGCGCGCGATCGGCAGACCGAAGCCGCCGCAAACGACGTCGCCCAGGAAGTCGAGCAGCACGTAGTCGAAGCCCCATTGATGGAAGCCGAGCTTCTCCAACAACTCGAAGCCGTGGATGATTCCGCGCCCGCCGCAGCCGCGCCCGACCTCCGGACCGCCGAGCTCCATCGCGAACACGCCGTCGCGCTTGAAACAGACGTCGCCGATGGCGACCTGTTCGCCCGCCGCTTTCTTGCGCGCCGACGTCTCGATGATCGTCGGGCAGGACTTGCCGCCGAACAGCAGCGAGGTCGTATCGCTTTTCGGATCGCAGCCGATCAACAGCACGCGCTTGCCCTGCTGGGCCATCATGTAGGAGAGGTTGGCGAGCGTGAAACTCTTGCCGATGCCGCCCTTGCCGTAGATCGCGATGATCTGCGTCGCTTTGGTCGCGGGGGCCGTCGACACCGGGTCGGGCGGCGTCGCCGCCTCGGCACGCAGGCGTTCGGTCATGACGTCCGTCATTGTTGGCCCCTCCAGTCGAGGATCATTTTTAGGCATTCCGGATCGGTGAAAGCTGTCCGGTAGGCGTCAGGCGCGCGCGGAGCGGCCACGACATGCGTAATCAAATTGTCGAGCGACAAGCGCCCGTCGGCGATGCGCTCGCGCACCGCGTCGAGATCGGGCGCCGTCCATTCGGCGGCGATGCGCAAACGCGCCTCGCGCATGAAGGCGGGCGGAAAAGCGAAGGTGATGGGGGCCGCGTAGAAGCCCGCGAGCACGATCTCGCCGCCGGGCGTGAGCCGCGAAATCAGCGTATCGAGCAGGCCCGCATCGCCGCTGACGTCGTAGATCGACGCATAGCTGCGGCAGGAATCGTCGGTCGGGTCGATCGCGCGATAGCCTTGCGCCCCGGCGCGGCGGCCGGCATCGGTTTCCCAAACGACCGGAGGTGCGCCGCCATCGGCGCAAGCCAAGCGCGCGAGCAGACGCCCCAGCACGCCATGACCGATGATGAGATCGGGACGGCGTGCACCGGGTGCCGCCAATGCGTGGTACGCGGTCGCGGCCAGTGCCATCAGCACGCCGCGCTCCGCCAAAGTCTCGTCGATCGAATGCGCGCGTTGCTGCGGCACGACCAAGCGGCCAGCGGCACCGCCGAACAAACCGCGGATCGGGCCGAAGCATTTGGCGCCGGGCACGAACACGCGCTCGCCCACGCGGCGACCAGCTTGCTTGCCGGCGGAAACGACGCGTCCGACTGATTCGTAGCCGGGGATCAGCGGATAGCCCATGCCGGGGAATTGCGGCATCCGGCCCGCCCAAAGCAGGCGTTCGGTGCCTGTGCTGATCCCGCTCCACTCGACGTCCACGACGACGTCGTCGTCGCCGGGTGGCGTCAATTCGACGCGTCCCAGGCGTAACGCCTTCGGTTCTTCGAGCAGGACAGCTAGGGTTTCCATTCGCCTCGTATCGCCTCTTGTCGTTTTTGCGTCCGAACTTCCGGGCGCGATCGCGGCGCATCGATGCCCCTTTTGGAGGCAATCGTCATCTTAGAGTGACGAACTAATATGTCAATTTATCTTTACACTCGGGTTCGTGCGGTCGCGCTGACGACCCCAACCTGAAGCGGTAGCGCGGTCGGGTGACGGCGTGCATTCTTGAATCCGGCCTGCGACAAAAGGGCTTCGATTTCGCCGGCGCGGCGCGCGCGACCCTGCCCCATCGCCAGGAAATAAAAGCCGAAATAGGCGGCACCCACCGTTTCGGCCGATGCGGCGTCGGCCATCGGCTCGCCGATCACGACGGTACCGCCTTCCGGCAGCGCCGCATGTATTTTGCGCAGTAGCGCCAGCGCCACATCGTCGTCGTGATCGTGCAACACGCGCACGAGGGTCACGATATCGGCCCCCGTCGGCAGGGACTCGCGGCGAAAATCCGCGCCGACCACCCGAATCGAGTCGATCTTCGCGAGTTTCGATTCCGCGCGTGCCGCGACCGCCGGCAGATCGACCAGCGTCAAAGAAAGCCCGCGATGGCGTGCCGCGACCGCGGCGACAAAGGCCCCTTCGCCGCCGCCGACATCCATCAAATGCCGGTGGCGCTGGAACGGATACGCGTCGAGAATCTCGTTCGCGACCAGATCGATCGAGCCGGACATCAGCTTCGAATAGTCGGCCGCCGCCCCGGCATCCGGCGTTTGACCGCCCGCATAACGCCAGAATGCGCCGAGTTCGCCTGTCTTCGTCGGATCGCGCAGCAACGCGACCGGGTCAGCCAGATCGCGATAGAACATCGCGTGATGCTCGATCATCGCGCGGATCGCGGCATCGCTTTGAATGACGGCACCGCGCGGGCCCAATACATAGCGCCCGTCGCCGAGCTGGTCGGCAAGACCGAGCACGCGCGCCGCATCGCAAAGCCGCGCGGCACTCGACGGGGACAGATCGGTCATGGCCGCGACATCGGCAATGGATCGCGGCGCGCTTGCGAGCAGATCGAGCAGACCGGTGCGAAGGGAGGCGTAAAGGATCTGCGAATAGACGAAGCCCGCGCAAAGATCGAAAACCGCTTTCGCCTCGCGCCGCGCGATGGCACGCGTGGGGGCGAAGCGTGCGGCGAAACGCCGAAATCGCGAGTCGCCCAGCAGCGCATTGCGCCAATGCCGCCATAGACCGGAAAAACCGGTTCCGGCGGTTGCCGCGTTTATCGTCATGGCGGCAAGATCCGTTCGACTACGCCGCGTGCAAGGCGACTTCGACGGGCAGCAGCTTGCGCGTGCGTTCGGCGATATGGGCGCGCAACGGAACCTGCCCCGGACATTCGGGGACCGAGGCGATCGCCTCCGCCGTCAATTCGTGAAAATGGTCCAGGGCCCCGCGCAGGCCGAGTTCGGCGACCGCATTGGGCCGCCCCAGAACCGCATCCCGGCCCACCGGCTTGCCCGCCGTCGCCGTCTTGCCGATCGCGTCGAGAATGTCGTCGGCGATCTGGAAGGCTTCGCCCAAGCGCTCGCCCAGCGTGCGCCAAGCGGCCCCATCGCCGCCGGCCGATTGCGCGCCCGCCACCGTCGCGGCCGCGAACAACGCGCCGGTTTTGGCTTGTTGATAGGCCGCCAAGGAAATCGCGGGTTCGCTTTCCCACGCCTGGCCTGCGACGATGCCGTTGGGCGCCCCCACGGCGCGCGCAACCGTCAGCAGGATCGGCGCCAGCAAAGCGGGCTTCGACACACCCGCCGCCGCGACGGATTCGAACGCCAGCACGATCATCCCGTCGCCCGCCAGCACGGCCAAAGGCTCGCCGAAGGCGCGATGTACGGATGGTTTGCCGCGCCGCAATTCGGCATCGTCGAAACACGGTAGATCGTCGTGGACGAGCGAGGCGCAATGCAGAAGTTCGATCGCGGCGGCGGCGGCATCGGCCATTGTGGGATCGGAATCGCCGCAGGCTTGCGCGACCGCCAGACAAAGCTGCGGCCGGATCCGCGCGCCGCCGGGGAAGACGGCGTGGCGCATCGCGGCGAGCAAACGCGGCGGCGCCCCCGGCCCTTGGGTGCGGTGGAGGGCGCTTTCCAGCGCCTTTTCGATACGATCGGTCGACGAAGCGGCGGTGACGGCCATGGAGGTTTCCTTTTCGGCGTCGGCGCTGTCATCTTTTATGACGAGACAGAGTGTCATGCTATATTGACACTTAAGTCAACCCAATCCGTCGCGGCGGGAGGTGCGATTTGTCGGAATTCCGCGTGGTCGTGATCGGGGCGGGCATGGGCGGGCTTGCCGCCGCCGCCGAACTTGCGGCCAATGGCTGTGCCGTCACCGTGCTGGAACGCGCCCCGACCCCGGGCGGAAAAATGCGCGCGCTCGACTCCGCCGCCGGTCCCATCGACGCCGGACCGACGGTTTTGACCCTGCGCGGCGTGTTCGAGGCACTTTTCGCCGCCGCCGGAAGCGATTTTGCCGCCGCCGTGAAGCTCAGCCCGCTCGACACCCTCGCCCGCCACGCCTGGGACAGCGGCCCCACACTCGACCTTTTCGCCGATCGCGCGCGCAGTGCGGATGCGATCGGTCGCTTCGCGGGGGCCGCCGCCGCGCAAGGCTATCGCGATTTCTGCGTCCGCACGAAGCGCGTGTTCGAAGCGCTCGATGCGCCCTTTATGCGCGCACCCTTGCCAACGCCCTGGGGATTGACGCGCGATTTGGGCGTTTCGGGCGTCGCGGCACTATTGGCGGGTTCGCCCTTCGCCACGTTATGGGGGGCGCTGGGCAGGCATTTCGTCGATCCGCGCTTGCGTCAGCTTTTCGCGCGCTATGCGACTTATGTCGGCGCCTCGCCTTTCGCCTGCCCCGCCACGCTGATGCTGATCGCGCATGTCGAACAGGAAGGTGTGTGGAGTGTCGAGGGCGGCATGCATGCGCTGGCACGCGCCGTCGCCAATCTCGCCGCAAAGCGCGGTGCGAGCTTCGTCTACGGCGCCGACGCGGCACGGATCGAGATCGCCGGCGATGCCGTGACCGGCGTCACGTTGCGCGATGGGCGGCGTTTCGCCGCCGACGCGATCATATTCAACGGCGATGCCGTCGCCCTTTCGACCGGAAAACTTGGCGAAGCGGCACGACGCGCCGTGCCCGCGATCCATCGCCGCCAGCGTTCGTTGTCCGCCTTGGTTTGGACGTTAAGTGCGCCCCCCGGCCGGTTTCCGTTCCGGCGGCACAACGTGTTCTTCGCGCGCGACTATCGCGCGGAGTTCGCGGATATCTTCAAGCGCAACCGGCCGCCCGCCGATCCGACCGTCTATGTCTGCGCGCAAGACCGCGCCGACGGCGATCCCCATTCCGGCGCGCCCGAACGTTTCTTGGTGCTCGCCAACGCGCCCGCCGACGGCGACGGTCCGGTCGGCGATCCGCAAACGATCCCGCGCGCGCGCGCGGCGGTCGAGGAGGTTTTATCGCGATGTTCCGCTTCGATCGATCTGACGACGCCGGGCGCGGTGCTGACGACGCCCCGGGATTTCGATCGCTTGTTCCCGGCGACGGGGGGCGCGCTTTACGGCCAAGCCTCGCACGGCTGGATGGCGTCGTTCAACCGCCCGGGAACGGCAACGCGACTGGCGGGTCTGTTCCTGGCGGGGGGCAGCGCGCATCCGGGGGCGGGCGTTCCGATGGCGACGCTGTCGGGACGCTTGGCGGCGTCCGCGGTTTTGGCGCGCCGCGCTTCGATATCGACGTTCCGCGCGACGGTTACGCGTGGTGGTATGCCGATGGCTGGAGCGCGGACGGGCGTCACGGCATCACGCTGATCGCCTTCATCGGCAGCGTATTCTCGCCCTATTACGCGCGCGCGCGCGCCAAAGGCCCGGCCGATCCCGAAAACCACGTGGCGCTGAATGTGGCGCTTTATGGCCGGTCGCATCGCCGCTGGACGATGACCGAACGCGGCCGGCCTGCGTTGTCGCGCGACGAAAAGCAGCTGCTTATCGGCCCCAGCGCCATACGTCGCGACGGCGACGATGTGATTTTCGAGATCGACGAGATCGGCACACCCGTGCCGCTGCGCGTGCGCGGCACGGTGCGCGTGCACCCGAAAATCCCCGCCGGGCCGGTCTTCGCGCTGGATGCCGGCGGCGCGCATCGCTGGCAACCCTTGGCGCCGCTGGCGGAGATCGAGGTCGATCTGCCGCAACCGGGCTTGCGCTGGCGCGGGGAAGGCTATCTCGACACCAATTGGGGCGACACACCCTTGGAAAGCGCGTTCAAGCAATGGCATTGGGCGCGCGCGGCGACGGAGGACGGCGCCAGGATCGTCTATTCGGTCGAGCGGCGCGACGGCACGCGCCATGCCATCGCCGCCGCGTTCGACGATGGCGGGACGCATGAATTTCCGCCGCCGCCGGAGACCGACCTGCCGCGCACCTGGTGGGGTATCGCGCGCCCGGCCTTAGCCGATGCGGACACATCCGCGCGCGTGGTCGAAACGCTGGAGGACACGCCCTTCTACGCGCGCTCGACGATCGACAGCGCATGGAACGGCACGCGCGTGCGCGCGATGCACGAATCGCTGTCGCTGGATCGCTTCGCGTCGCGTTGGGTGCGTACGCTGCTGCCGTTCCGGATGCCCCGGCTACGCGGTTAGCGCTTCTCGCGTTCGGCCGCGCGGCGCCGGCGTTCGCGGCGCAGATCGAGCATTTGATGGATGCCGAAGCCCAGCGCCAGCGCGAAGACGAACGCGACCTCGACCAGTCCCGCCCAGCTCGATCCGAAGCCCGATCCGTCGTCCATCGTCAGCCGCCTTCGCGGCCGAGCTGTTCGCGCCGCTGCAAGATTTCGCAAAGCTCGACCATGCGCGCCGCGCGCGCGTCGAGCCGCCACCACGCGATGCGCGTGTCCGCCCTTGCCGGCCGCACCGCGATGGCGGCGTCGACCAGAAAGGCGATCGCTTGCATCGGCGGCGCCTGGCGGAATTCATCTGCCGCGCCTTCGGTCGCGGCGCGCAGCAGCGCACCGGCTTTGCGTGCGGGCGAAACCACTGCGCGGCTGGCGACGCTATCGTATTCGCGCCGCGCGACCTCGCGGCCGATTTCCGAATAAAGCGAAGCCGCCGCCGCGATGGCCGGACGGCAGCCGGCGGGCAAAGCCGCGATACCCGAGCGGCCGCGCGCGTAAATAGCGTCGGCTTGCGTCAACAACCGTCGCACGACGGAGGCGAGACGCGCATCTGCCACGGGCCGCGCCAGGAACGCGTCGGGATCGAGGCCTGCGTCGTGCATCCAATCGAGCGGCAAATAGAGCCGGCCCATGGCCGCATCTTCGCCCACATCGCGCGCGATATTGGTGAGCTGCATGGCAAGGCCCAGTTCCGCCGCGCGCGCGAAGGCCGCCGGATCGCGGATCCCCATGATCGCCGCCATCATCACGCCGACCGTGCCCGCGACACGCGCGCCGTAATCGCAGAGCGCATCGAAATCGACATAACGCCGCCGCTCGACATCCCACGCGAAACCTTCGAGTAGCGCTTCGGGAAGAGCGCGCGCGAGCCCGCCGCGCGCAACAAGCGCGGCGAAGGCGCGGTCGGCCGGATCATCGCCGGGGCGACCCGCGTAAATCGCATCAAGACGCTCGCGCAATACGATCATCGACGCGGCGGGATCGGCCGCGCGATCGATCGCGTCGTCGGCCGAGCGGCAAAAGGCGTAAAGCGCGCTGGCGGGCGTGCGATAAGCGGCGGGCAGCACCAGCGACGCCAGGAAGAAGCTGCGCGACCCGCCGCGCAAGGCTTCGCGGCAAGCGGCGAGATCGGCGCGTGCGCGCAGTTCAGACATGGGCGAACGCCGTCCCGTGCGGCACCAGCGTGTCGAGAATCTTGGCCGACGCGATGACGCCCGGCACGCCCGCCCCCGGATGCGTGCCCGCCCCGACGAGATAAAGATTGTCGATCTCCTCGCTGCGGTTATGCGGCCGGAACCAAGCGCTTTGCAGCAAGGTCGGCTCCAAACCGAACCCCGCGCCTTCGCACGACAGATACCGATCTTGGAAGTCGAGCGGTGTGGCGGTCGACGACACGACGATTTCGTCCGCCAAGCCCGGCATCAAATGGCGGGTCAGGTAATCTTCGATCCGCCGGCGATAGGTTTCGCCCGCGACTTGCCAGTCGATATCGCCGCGCAGATTGGGCACCGGCGACAGCGCATAAAACGTGTCGCAGCCGGGCGGCGCCATCGACGGATCGGTCGCGGTCGGCCGGTGCAGATAAAGGCTGAAATCGTCCGCCAACACATGCCGGTCGAAGATATCGCGCAGCAATTCGCGATAGCGCGGGCCCATCAGAATCGTGTGATGGCGCAAATCGTCGTAGCGGCGCTTCGTGCCGAAATACCAGACGAACAGCCCCATCGAATAACGCGCGCGGTCGAGCTTCGCGTCGGTCCAGCGGCGGCGATGTTCGGGCGCCAGCAGCTTGCGATACGTCCAGGCGGAGTCCGCGTTCGACACGACGATATCGGCGGCGATTTTCTCGCCGCCCTCCAGCGTCACGCCCGTCGCGCGGCCGCGATCCACGTCGATGCGCGACACCGTGGCGCCGCAGCGGATTTGTCCGCCGCCATCGGCGACCAGCCGCGCCAAGCCGTCGACCAAAGCACCCGTGCCGCCCATCGCGAAATGCACGCCCCATTTTCGCTCCAGGAACGCGATCAGGCAGTAGATCGCGCTGGCACGGAACGGATCGCCGCCGATCAGCAGCGGATGGAAGCTGAACGCCGCGCGCAAGGATGGATCTTTGATATGCGCGGCAACGACCGAATGGACGCTGCGATAGCCGTGCAAGCGCAACAGGTCCGGCGCCACGCGCACCATGTCGAGAAAGGACGAGAACGGCTTGTCGACCAAGCCTTCGAAGCCGATGCGGAAGATTTCGCCCGACAGCTTCATCAAGCGATCGAAACCGTCGGCGTCGTCTGGCGCGAAGCGCGCGATTTCCGCGCGCATGCGCTGCGGATCGCCCGAATAGTCGAAATGGCGGCCGTCGTCGAACCGGATGCGATAGAAGGGATCGAGCGGCCGCAACGCCACGTCCATTTCGCGCCCGCGCAGCGCCCAAAGATCGGACAAAAGATGCGGCGCGGTGATGATCGTCGGCCCGCGATCGAACTTGTAACCGCCTTGGCGCAACACGCCGGCACGCCCGCCGGGCGCGTCTTGCCGTTCGAGGATCGTTACCCGCCAGCCGCGTGCCCCCAGGCGGATCGCGGCGGCCAAACCGCCGAATCCCGCACCGATTACGACGGCATGCGGCCGGGAATCGGTGTCCTGCACCGCGGGCATTACCGCCTCGAAAGGCAAATCGCTATCCTCCCGTCCTGCGGTATCGGCACTCGCGCCGAACCGAATGACAAGCTAAGTTTACACTTATATCCGTCAAGGTACCTATGGAATCTTCCGCCCCGCCCGCTTGGCGCTATGCCGGTGCCGATTGGCCGAACCGGCAGGCAAGCCGTTTCGTCGCTGCCGGCGGCTTGCGCTGGCATGTCCAGATCATGGGGGCGGGCCCTTGCGCGCTGCTGATGCACGGGACCGGATCGGCGACGCATAGCTGGCGCGAATTGGCCCCTCTGCTCGCCAAGCATTTCACCGTGGTGGCGCCGGATTTGCCGGGACATGGCTTCACCGGCGCGCTGACCGCCGCCGGCATGACATTGCCGGGCATGGCACGGCTGGTCGCAGCACTTTGCGCCGAGTTGAAGATCGCGCCCGTACTCGGCGTCGGCCATTCGGCGGGTGCGGCGGTGCTGGCGCGCCGGGCACTCGACGGCGCGGACGGGCTGCGCGCGATCGCCGCGCTCAACGGCGCGTTGCTGGCGATGCGCGGCGGCGGCGCGCGTTTCTTCGGCCCGGCGGCGAAGCTGCTGGCGTCGCTGCCCTTACTGCCGTCGATCCTGGCGCGGCGCGGCCGCGATCGCGGCGCCGTCGAGCGCCTGCTGCGCCAAACCGGTTCGCGTATCGACGATGCCGGACTCGAATTCTATCGGCGCTTGATGGCGATGCCCGGCCATATCGGCGCGACGCTCGACATGATGGCCGGATGGGATTTGCCGGCCCTCGAACGTGATCTGCCGGGTCTGAAGATAGCGCTGGCCATGATCGTCGGCGGCAACGATCTGACCGTTTCGCCGGACGACGCACAGCGCGTGCGGAAGCTGCTTCCGCACGCGACGATCGATATCCAACCGGGCCTCGGTCATCTCGCACATGAGGAAGACCCGGCGGGCACGGCCGCGTTGATCCTGGCGCGCGCGCGCGACGCCGGAATCGAATTCTAACGGCGCATATTGGCGCGCACGGCGCGGTCGATCCGCGCGGCGTCGGCCTGGGGCAACGCCAGGTATCCCGCCCCCATGCCATCGGCGAGATCGCGGGCGGCTTGCGCGGGCCGCGCGCCGGTATCGATGAACAACGCGCCGATACGGTCTGCCCGCAACCGGCGGGCCGATTCCTGCGCTTGCGCCGCCGCCGTCTCGCGCCCGCCGGTCCCGTCGCGCGCGACATTGGCGCGGCCGTCCGACAGCACGACCAAATAGGGCGTGCCGCCTTGGCGGCGGATCGCGCGCGCCAAATCGCCCGCGGCGTCGAGCGCGCTCGCCATCGGCGTGCCGCCCCCGCCGGGCAACCCCACCAAGGCGCGTTTCGCGCGCACCAACGAGCGCGTCGGCGCTAAAGCAAGTTCGGCCGCATTGCCGCGAAATGCCAGCACCGCGACGCGATCGCGGCGCACATAGCAATCGGCCAGCAGCAACTCGACCGCACCCTTGGCCTCGGCCAGGCGATGCAACGCCGCCGACCCCGATGCGTCGATCGCGAAGATCACGGTCGACGCGGTTTTCGGCTTCATCCGCCGCAGGCGGAAATCGGACTTCCGGATGCGAATTCGCACCCGCGAATCGCGCCCGTCGGCCGCGCGCAAACGCTGCCACGGCGCGGCGGCGCGCAATGTGGCGATCAGATCGAGGCGCGCGTCGCGGGCCCCCGGATCGCCCGCGATGGACCCGATCGGTCGCCCCCGCGCACCGGACTTTTTCTCAGCGCCCGAACTTCCATCCGAACCGCCGCGCGACCCCGCCATGCCCGACGCCAAACGCGCCAGCAGATCAGGCGGAATGCAGGCGGCGGCGGCGTCGAGCACGACATCCGCCAAAGGCCTATCGGCGTCGAGGCTTTCGCTTTCGCCGTCGGGCGGCGGCGGTTGTTCGGCCTCGTTTCGCGGTGGCGGCGGCTCCGGCGGTGCTTCGGGAATCCGCGTCGCGCGCGGCGCCAGAACGAGTTCGGCCGCGATGGTCACGTCTTCCGGCTCGACGGCGGCGACACCGCGTAATGCGGCATGCACGCAAGCCGCGCGCAGCGCCAGAATTTCGGCACGGACAGAAGCGATGCCCAAGGCCGCCGCCGTCGCGCACAACGCCTCGACCGCCTTGCCGTCGATGGCGACATTCGACGCCGCGACGGGTTCGTCGAGAAACGGCGCATCTTCGGGGCGCAACGCGCGAAAATCGAGGTCGAAGGCAAGCCGTTCGCGCAAGCGTGCGTGCAACGGCGCTTCGTCGTCACCCGACTCATCCAGCGCCACGACGCAGATGCGCGCAGTGTCGGACCGCTGCACGCCGTCGCGCGCGAAATGGATTTGCCCTTCGTCGAGGGCCGCCGCGATCTTCGCCGCCGCGAAACCCGGTAAGCGTTCGGCCATGGCGAGGATCGCGTAACCGCCATCGGCTTCGGCCAGAACCCCACGCCGCACCACCGGCCTTCCCGTCGTCAACGTCGCGGTCAGATCGAGCCCGCCGAGCAAGCCGTCGTCGCGGATCTGCGCCGGAATACGCCGCCAGGGTGCGGCTTGCGCCGACCAGCGTTTCAGCGCGGCGAGCCAGGCATCGCGCGCGGGCGACGGGGGCCCGTGCAGCCGCGCCCCGCCAAGCCCGTGCGGATCGATCGCCAGCAGCCGTGCCGCGAGCAACGCGCGAAACCACTGCGCGCGCGCGGCGTCGCTCACGCGCCGAATATCTCGGTTAGCGCGCGCTCGACGCGCAGTTCCGCACCGGTGTCGTCCAGCGGATTGCGCCGCAAGCGATGGCGCAACGCCGATGGTGCCATCCGGCAGATATGCGCGTCGCCGACCATATCGTCGCCTTCGAACGCGGCCAATGCGCGCGCGGCGCGGATCAGCGTGATTTCTCCGCGCAATCCGTCGGTGCCGAGCTTCACGCATAGCTCGGCCGCACGGGTCAAGGCCGCGTCGGGTGCCGCGACATCGTTCAGGCGCGCGCGCGCATCGACGATCCGCTTGCGTAGCTTGGCGTCGGCGTTGCGCCAACGCGCGGCGAAACCCGCGCGATCACGCTCGAACGCATCGCGGCGTTTGACGACCTCGACGCGAATGGGCAGATCGGTCGGCGTGCGCACGTCCAGCGACAGGCCGAACCGGTCGAGCAATTGCGGGCGCAACTCGCCCTCCTCCGGATTGCCGGAGCCGATCAGCGCGAACCGTGCGGGATGACGCACGCTCAGACCTTCGCGCTCGACCACGTTCTCGCCCGATGCCGCGACGTCGATCAGCAGATCGACGAGATGGTCTTCGAGCAGATTGACCTCGTCGATATAGATGAAGCCGCGATTGGCGCGCGCCAGCAGGCCCGGCTCAAACGCCGTCTCGCCGCGCGTCAAGGCGCGTTCGATGTCCAAGGCGCCGGCGACGCGGTCCTCGGTCGCCCCGAGCGGCAGATCGATGACCGGGACCGGAATGCTTTTGGTCTTCGCGCGCGCGGCACCCGGTTTGGCGCAGGCGGCGCAAGCGCCGGCGGGCGACGCGGGATCGCAGGAATAGGGACAGCCCTCGACCGCTTCCATCTTCGGCAAGAGCGCCGCCAAAGCGCGCACCGCCGTCGACTTGCCCGTCCCTCGATCGCCGAATACCAGCAAACCGCCGATCCCGGGATCGACGGCGAGAAGGCACAACGCCTCCTTCATCCGATCCTGCCCGACGATCGCCGAGAACGGGAACGCCTGCGCCATCGTTTTTCGAATGCTCCCCGGCGCCGGACCGTGGATCGGTGCGACGCCGGGGACATTAGGCCATCGAACTTGCAGGAGTGTCAATTTTATGTGACAGTCGTTGGGTCGTGAGGCGATGACGGACGGGGATCGGATGCGGATACTCCTCGCACAGCCGCGCGGATTTTGCGCCGGCGTGGTTCGCGCGATTGAGATCGTCGAGCGCGCGCTCGCGCGATTCGGCGCCCCCGTCTATGTCCGACACGAAATCGTCCATAACCGCCACGTCGTCGAGGCGCTGCGCGAAAAAGGCGCGGTTTTCGTCGGCGAGCTCGACGAAGTTCCCGAAGGCGCGGTCGCCATCTTCAGCGCGCATGGCGTGGCCTCGGCGGTCGAAACAGAAGCCGCGCACCGCAATCTGGACGTCATCGACGCGACCTGCCCGCTGGTGAAGAAGGTCCATTTCGAAGGTCAGCGTTACGCGGCACAGGGCCGCGACGTCGTGCTGATCGGCCATGAAGGTCATCCCGAGGTCGTCGGCACGCTCGGCCAAATTCCGGGCCGCGTGCATTTGGTCCGCGAACTTGCCGATATCGAAGCGCTGGATGTCATCGATCCGGACAATGTCGCCTTCGTCAGTCAAACGACGCTTAGCGTCGACGAGACGCGCGATATCGCGGCGGCGTTGCGCCGGCGCTTCCCCGCGATCGTCGGGCCGGACACGAAAGATATTTGCTACGCGACGCAAAACCGCCAGACGGCCGTGCGCGAACTTGCCCGGCGCAGCGACGCGGTCGTGGTGATCGGGGCCGCCAACAGCTCGAACTCCAACCGCCTGCGCGAGCTGGCGGCGGAATCGGGTACCCCCAGCGTGCTGCTCGACGATTCGCAGGCGCTCGATTGGGATTGGCTCGCCGGCGTCAACACGCTCGGCGTCACCGCCGGCGCCTCCGCGCCCGAGAAGCTCGTGACGGAACTACTCGAAACCATCGCCGCGCGCGTGCCGGTCCAAGTCGAAACACTCGACGGGATCGAAGAGTCGATCCGCTTCCGTTTGCCAGCGGAAGTGGTCTGATGCGCGCTTACGAGGCGATCAGCGTCGATGGCTCGATCGTTTTGAAGAATCCGTCGACGTTGCGCCCGTCGCTCGCCAGCGGAAGAATCAGCCGCACGTAGCGGAAGCGCTTGCCCTCGATCGACACGTAATCGCGCCGCGCCAGACTGGGTTCGCGCGTTGTGGCCGCGCGCTCCAACCCGGCATAGACGATCTGAGCGTCCGCTTCGTTGAAATAACCGCGCAAGTTCCGCCCGATCGTTTCGAAATCGGCGCGCTCGCCGACATAGTGGCCGACCATCCGCACCCGCGCGTCGCGCCGCTCGGGCAAGTAATCGAGCAGCATCATGTAAGGAATGACGGCCGGCGGCACTTCATCGGGCGGCAGGATCGCGGGCAATTCGCCACCGCGGCAAGCGAGGCGCCAGATCCGCACGCATTCGGCGAGCGCCGGATACGATCCGATTTCGACAAGATCGAGGTCGCGATGCCGGTCGTCGGGAGATTGCGGCATGGAAATCGTATCGGTCATGGCGATTCGCTTTGCATCGGCGTTTCAAGCATCGAAGGCATGGCGTGTGGGATGCGTCACCGGCGGCGTCCATTCGAACTCGACGGGATCGAATTTAGCGTAGCGCCGGATCGCCATCGTCGCGATCTTCTCGAGCCCCAGCGCCGATGCGCCGCCGGACCGTGCGGTCTCCGCGTTCCACATCGCCACGAGCGGCTCGATATCCAGTGCGAACGCCCGCAAAGTCGCGACGATGGGATTAAGACGGCGACGGAACGCGGGCACCGCGCGGCATGCGGCGCGCAAATCGACGGCGAGCGCATCCGCGCGCATCGCCAAATCGGACGCCCACAGCGCGGGCGCGCGCAACGCCACCGCGCCCGCGCGCGTCGTATCGGAAA
>PVXE01000006.1 GCA_014444615.1 Tagaea sp. CACIAM 22H2
ACATTGTCGCCCGCGTCGGGCACGGGCCCGGCGGCGCGCGACGCGTTGGAGCCGACCAGACCGCGCGCTTGCAGCACGGTCTTGGTCATCCGCACGCGGAACGTCTGCTGGAACAACAGCAGCGGCAGCGTGCGCGAATAGAGATAGCGGGCTTTCTTCGTATCGCCCTTCTCGAACGCGCGGACGATATCGACATGCACATCGGCCATTTCGGTCGCGGGCATCGTTCCCGAAGCGCCGCGCACGAGTTCGTCGATCAGATAGCGTGCGCCTGCACCGCCGAACACGCCATCGAGCTTGCCGCCCGCCGCCGCCAGGATCTTGGTCACATGCTGGCCGCAGGGCAGCGTTTCTTCCTTCACGTAGCGCACGGTCGGCACGGCCAGCGCCACCTGCACGACCGCTTCGGGCTTCAAGCCAGCACCATTCGGGGCGGGCGCGTTTTGCAACATGATCGGGATCGGACAGTTCTTGGCAACCTGCGTGTAGAACGCGATATGCGCCGCGACATCCTGGCCCGCTTTGGCCGGCGCCATGATCATCGCGGCCGAAGCGCCAGCCGCCGCCCCTTCGCGCGCGCGCGCCGCAGCTTCGTCGGGATCGGCGGCGCTGGCGCCGACGACGAACTTGATGCGCCCGCGCAGCGCCTTGCCGAGTGCCGTCACCGCCGCCGCGCGTTCGGCGGGCGTCAGCGTTTCAACCTCGCTTGCCATGCCGGGATAGACGAAACCGTCGACGCCGGATTCGACGACGAATTCCAGCAAGCGCAGCAGCGACGCTTCATCGACGGCGCCCTTCGCGTCGAACGGCGTGGGAAGTACGGGGAAGACGCCTTTCAGCTTACTCATTTCACGGCTCCGGCGGTCACGCCTTGGATGAACCAACGTTGCAGGAATGCGAACGCGACGACGATGGGGGACGAGGCGACCAGCGACGCGGCCATTGCCCCGCCCCAATCCGCGTTGACTTCGTTGAGATAGGACAGCAGCAGGCCCGGCCCGATCGTGCGCTTATCCTCCGACACGATCAGTGTCAGCGAATAGAGCAGATCGTTCCACGACCACATGAAGCCGTAGAGGAATACGGTGACGAGAGCTGGCACGGAGACCGGCAGCACGATCGTATGGAAGATGCGAAGCTCCCCCGCCCCGTCGGCACGCGCGGCTTCGATCAGTTCGCTCGGCACCTGGGTGAAGTAGCTGTAGAGCATGTAAGTCGACACCGGCAGCGCGAATACGATGTAGGACAGCGTGAGACCGAGATGCGTGTCGATGAGGCCCAGCTCCGTGACCAACGGATAAAGGCTGATCAGCAGCAGGCCGAAGGGAAAGACCTGCGCCGACAGCAGCAGCAGCATCGTCCAGCGCCGTCCGGCGTAGCGGAATTTGGCGAAGGAGTAACCCGCATACATCGCCAGCAACGTGTTGAGTGCCGCCGCTGAGCCCGACACAATCAGGCTGTTTCGCAGCTGATCGAGCAAACGTCCGCGGCCGAACGCCGTCGCGAAGTGATCCAATGTCGGCGCGCTCGGCCACAAGGTCGGGATGATTCGATAAAGCTCGGCATTGCCCTTGAAGGCCGAGATCGTCAGCCAATAGATCGGGAAGAACAGGAACAACGCGATCGCGCCGAGAACCAGCGTGAAAACGACCCGCGCGCTGGGCGAAGAAAGATCGAGCATCACACGCCCCGCAACAGATGACGTAGGTAATAGGCGGCCGCGGGCAGGATCGTCGCAACCCATAGCAAGCCGATGGCCGAGGCGAGGCCCGTGTCCCACTGATCGAAGGCGCGGCGATAAACCTCTATCGACAACACCGCCGTGGCGCGCACGGGGCCGCCGCCGGTCAGCGCGTAGATCGTGTCGAAATGCTGCAAATTGCCGATTACGCCCAGCACGATCACGACCAGCAGCACGGGCCGCAGATGCGGCAAAACGTGGTCGCGCAGCACCGGCCAATTGCCGGCACCGTCGACACGCGCGGCTTCGATCTGTTCGCGGTCGAGGCTTTGCAACCCGGCCAGGAAGAAGGTCATGAACAACGGGATCGACAGCCACACTTTGGTGACGACGACCGCTGCCATCGCTCCTTGAGAGGTCGAAAGCCAGGCGGTCGGGAACTCGATCACGCCAAGCTCCAAGAGCAGCGCGTTCAATACCCCGAATCGACTATTGAAAATCCACCCCCAGACGAAGGCCGTAACCGTCGAGGGCAAAACCCAGGGGATCAGCGACATCGCGCGGACGGCACCCCGCCCCCGGAACGGCTGGTTCAAGATCATCGCCCAGGCGAAACCGAGCAGAACGGTGAAGCCCGTCGCCAAGCCGACATAAATGCCGGTCGTGATGAAGCTGCCGAGAATTTCCGGCGTGGACAGAATCATCCGAAAATTGTCGAGGCCGATGAAACGCGGCACCGGCGTTTGCAGATCGTACCGCGTGAACGCGTAACCCAGGGCCTTCAGGAAAGGCCACGCGATCACGGTCGCGAACGCGATAAGGGCGGGCGCGAGGAACAGCAATCCGACGCGCCGTTCCCCCGCTTTCAGCCCGCCCCATCGCGCGGCGGCCGAGACGCGCGGCGGCGCCGGCAACTCGCCGCCCGCCGCCGCGTTTCCCGTGACTTGCGTCATGCCCGCATCAGCCCCGGCGCGCCATCGACTGTTCCATGCGCGATTGCATGGCGTCGACCGCGGCGCCGGCGTTCTTCTGGCCGAGCAACGCCGCTTGCGTTTCTTCCGTCAGAATCGTCGACAGCTCGGGCGAGTTCGACCAGACGCCGATCTCGTGCTTCATACCCGTGCCCGCCGACGCGACGAGATTGCGCAAATACGCGTCGCTTTGCACGGCGGGCGCGGCCCGGCCGGCTTTCGAACCGGGAAGCGCGGAGAGCTTCAGCGGGAACGAGGTCTGCACAGCGTCCGACATCAAATACTCGACCCAGCGCGCGCCCGGCGAGTCCTTCGCGACCGGACCGGTCGCGAACATCGACACGAGATGCCCCCATTCGATCGAAGCGGGCTTGATGCCGGCATTCGCGACCGGCATCTTCATCGGCATCACGACCGGATCGAATGCCTCGCCCCGACCGGAGAAACTGCGGCCGAAGCTGCGCGCCTGCGGCGCGTCGATATAGAACGCGCAATTCCCCTGGCCGAACAGGCGGCGCGCGTCGGGGCGATCAATCTCGGGCGCCACCAGACGGTCGCGCATCAATCCCGCCATGAACTCCATCGCCGCGCGGCCGGAGTCCGATTTGACGAGCACCTTGCCGCTCTCGTCGATCATCCGGCCGCCATGCGCCCAGACGAGCAGAAGCACGTCGAGCGGCACCGAGCCGGGATTCTTCGTTGCCATGCCGTACGGCACCGAATTCGGCACCTTGTCGCGCACCGCGAGCAGTGCCGTGCGGAACTCCGCGAGCGACGTCGGGATCGACGAAACGCCAGCCTTCGCGAGAACTTCCATATTCGCGAACATGCCGATGGAACCCGAGATGATCGGCAATCCGATCGTCTTGCCGCCGACGCGGCCCATACCGGCGATCGCCGGATCGACCATCGCGTCGACCCCCGCCTTGCCAAAGACCGCTTCCAGATCAACGATCTCCGGCATCGACGCCATCGCCGGCAACCAGCGATCCTGAATCTGGGCCGTGGTCGGCAGCGTGCGCGAACGCTGGCGCAGCAGGATGTTGCGTTGCGTATCACCCCAGGCCGAACCGATTACTTCGACGGAAATTCCGCTCGATGTCTTGAAACCGTCGAGGACCGCCTGGACGAACGGACGGTTCGGGTCTTCGGCGTATGTGAAGCTCATAAAGCTGGGCGCGGCACCTTGCGCGCGGCCGATCGACGGCATGGCGAGCGAGGCCGCACCGGCCGCACCCAAAGCGACGAAGTTTCTGCGATTGATCTTCATGTTTCCTCTCCCGTGTGGGGTTTTCGTATTGGTTCGGCGGTTAGACGACGCCGCCGTCGATCACGTAAGTTTGGCCCGACGCGCGGCGGGCTTCCGCCGACGCAAGCCAAAGGGCGAGCCGCGATACGTCCGCGGGCTCCAGCGGTTCCTTGATGCACTGACGTTCCAGATAACGCGCGAGTTTGGCCGGATCGTCGGCCCGGGCCCGCGCGGTTTGCTTCTCGGTCCAGATCATGCCGGGGGCGATCGAGTTGACGCGAATGCCCATCGGCCCGAATTCGCGCGCCAGCGACTTGGTCATGCCCATCACCGCGGATTTCGCGGTCGTGTAGGCGATCAAACCGGGGGCGCCGAACATCCAGGAAATCGAGCCGAGATTGACGATCGATCCCCCGCCCGCCTGTTGCATCCCGGGTGCAACGGCTTGCGCGGCGAAGAATTGGTGGCGGAGATTGACCGCCATGCGGTCGTCCCAATAATCGGGCTCGACTTTATCGGCCGCCAAACGCGCATCGTCGCCCGCGTTATTGATCAATACGCGGAACACGCCAAGCGTTCCGGCAAGATCGGCAATGCCCTTGCGCAAGGCCGCCACGTCGCGCAAATCGATCTTCAACGTGGCGACGGCCGATGCACCTTCGCGCTTCGCATCGGCGGCAATCTGCGCAAGGCCCGCCTCGTTGATGTCGATCAGTCCAAGCTTCGCCTTCTGGCGCGCGAAATGCGCCGTCAACGACGCGCCGATCCCCGACGCCGCCCCCGTAATCAGCACGGGAAGGTTTTCGAGATCGGGGTAGATGGCGCTCATGCCGCCACCCGCAAACCGTCGGCCGTGAAGCGATGGATGTCGTTGGCGTCGATCGTCAAGCCGACGCGCGCACCGACCGAAACGTCGCGCCGTCCGTCGAGGCGCACGATCACCGTTTCGGACGCCCCCTCGACGGCCACATGCGCGAACAGATCGCTGCCCAGATGTTCGACTAGCCGCACATCGCCCGAAAGCTTGGCATCGCGGGTATCGACCAGCTTCAAATCCTCGGGGCGTAGCCCCACTTCCGCCGCGCGGTCGCCCAGCAAACCGCCTTGCAGCAGATTCATGCGCGGCGAGCCGATGAAGCGCGCCACGAAGCGGTTGGCGGGTTTGCGATAGAGATCGAGCGGCCGGCCGACTTGTTCGAGGCGGCCCGCATTCATCACCACGATCTTGTCGGCAAGCGTCATCGCTTCCGTCTGATCATGGGTCACGTAGATCATCGTCGTGCCGAGACGCTGCTTCAGCGCCGCGATTTCCGCGCGCATATCGACGCGCAGCGATGCGTCGAGATTGGACAGCGGCTCGTCGAACAGGAAGATGCGCGGTTCGCGCACGATGGCGCGGCCGATCGCCACGCGCTGGCGCTGACCGCCGGACAATTGGCGCGGCTTGCGGTCGAGAAGCGGTGTCAAACGAAGAATCTCGGCGGCGGCGGCCACGCGCTTGTCGATCTCGGCGCGCGGCGTATCGGCCAAGCGCAGCGCGTAGCCCATGTTCTGTGCCACGCTCATATGCGGATAAAGCGCGTAGGACTGGAACACCATCGCGATGCCGCGCTTGGCGGGCGGCACGTCGTTGACGATCTCGCCATCGATGGCGAGCGTGCCTTCGTCGATCTCGTCCAGGCCGCAGATCAAACGCAGCAGCGTGGATTTGCCGCAACCCGACGGACCGACGAACACGGTGAACTCGCCGTCGCCGATCTCGAGATCGATGCCGTGCAGCACCTTGGCGGGGCCGAAACTCTTCTTGATGCCGGAAAGCTGAAGACGCGCCATTTATGATTCACCCTGCGAACGGCGTATCGGCTTGGCCGCGCACGCCGGCGCGCAACGCGAACACGCCGCCCGACAGCGGCGCCTCCGCGAGCTGGCGTTGCGACATGCGGATACGCGCCGTCGTAATGTAAAGCGTCGAAAGATCGGGCCCGCCGAAGCAGCAGCTCGTCGGGCGCGGGACCGGCAGCGTGACGACGCGGTCGACCTTGCCGTCGGGGTCGTAGCGCGTCACGCACCAGCCGTCCCAATGCGCGCTCCACACGAAGCCTTCGGCGTCGACCGTCAGCCCATCCGGGCTGCCCGCATTCTCAGGCAACTGCACGAAGACGCGACGATTGGCGATATCGCCGCTGTCGATATCGAAATCGTAGACATAGATGCGCCGCGTGCCTGAGTCGGTGAAGTAGAAGCGCTTGTCGTCCGGGCTCCAACCCAAACCGTTCGAGATATGGAAGCCCTTTCCCATCGTCGCGACTTTGCCGTCGGCGTCGAGACGGTACAGCGCGCCCTCGCCCGGCGCGGTGGTGATCGCCAGGGTGCCGGCCCAGAAGCGCCCGCGCCGGTCGCATTTTCCGTCGTTAAAGCGGTTGCCTGGCTTGCCCGCTTCCGGATGCGCGATCGGTGTCAGCGTTTCAGACGACCAATCGAATGTCTTGAAGCCGTTCTGAGTGGCGGCCATGAAACCGCCGCGCGCGCGCGGCACGGCCGCCCCAATCAATTCGGGCATCGGCTTCGACATGAACTGCCCGCTTTCGGGATCGGCGAGGATCACCGACGGCGCCAAGATGTCGACGAACAGCAGGCGCTTGTCGACGGCCGACCACACCGGGCCTTCGCCCAAGAAGCAGCTCGACGGAACGGCGCAACGCAGATCGTCGCGTGCGGGCCCCAATGGGCGCGGATTGATGGAGATCGACATGGCGAGCTGGCCGACATTGCCCGAGACGCGGCGCGCGGCTTCGATCGCGTCGCGGCCCAAGGCGTGAAGCCGGTCCACGCCCATGCGATAGGACGGCCCGACGATCGCGATCGCGCCGATGGCGATCGCGCGGTGATCGAAAATGGGGGCGGCGACCGAACTGATATCGGCATGCTGCTCGCCAAACGAAACGGCGTAGCCGCGCCCCTTCGTGAGTTCTAGCTCGCGCGCGAACTCGACCGGATCGACGATCGTGTTCGGCGTGAAGCGCTCCAGCGAGAGGCGCGTCACCAACGTCTGGCGATGCTGCGGATCGAGATGGGCGACGATCGCCTTGCCCGCCCCGCTGGCATGCGCCGCGACGCGGGCCCCCACGCCCAACCCCAAGCGCACGGCCTGGGCGCTGTCGCGCTGATCGATATAAAGGACGGAGGTGTCGTCGAGGACCGCGAGGCGCACCGCCTCCCCCGTCAAATCCGCAAGCCGGGCGAGTTCGGGCGACGCCGCACCGCGCAAATCGAACTCGTTCCACACGCGATGGGCCATGCGGAACAGACGAAAGCCCAGCCGATAGGTCTGGTCGCGCTCGTCGATGCGCAGCAGCCCCGCTTCGACCAAAGTGGCCAGCATGCGATGCGCGGTCGGCTTGGACAGACCCGACTGCTCGGCGATTTCGACGAAGCGCAGCGGCTTGTCGCTTTCGGCGACGATGTCGAGCAGCGACAGCCCCCGGCGCAGCGCCTGCGCGCCGGGAATTTCCCGCGCGGCTTCGCCGTCACCATTCTCCACCACGCTGAGCGTACGACCGGTCATTTCTCTCCCTTCGCGACGTGTGCCCGCCGCCGGAGTTCCATATGACGGATATCAATTTCATGTCAATGAGAGAGCATTGGGAATAATCTCCAGAACTTATCAAAATATATATTTTTGTGTTTTATAGCATTGCTTTATATGATTTTCATGAAGTGATACTTGATTCCTCGTACGCAGCACCGAGCGCCTCGCCGCCTGTGACGGGCGGCGAATCCAGACGTTATGACAAAGATGGGGCGAACTCAGCGCGGCTTTGCAGGGCGCTCGCGCAGATAGCGCAACAAGCCCGGATGATAATCGACGACGCGGATATCGTTTAGGAACTCGGCGCGCGTCTCGCTCGCGAAGGGATGAACTTCCTTGGCCAAATCCGGCGCATCGAGGATCGCTTTGACGATCGCCAACGCCGTTTCTTCCGGCATGTCCTTGTTGACGACCAAGAGATTCCACGAGGCGACCGTCGCAAAGGCGCGCTTCTGACCGCGATAGGTATTCGCGGGCACGATCGCGGGCGTCAAATACGGATAGCGCTCGATCAGCCCCGCCAAATCCCAGGCAGAAAGTCCAATGACCCGCACATCGCCTTTTTGCGTCACGTCGGCGATCGCCGGAATGGGACTGCGCGCGCCCACCCACAACGCGTCGATCCCGCCGGACAGCAGGGAATCGCCGAGATCCGCGATCGACCCGTTGACGAATTGCGGCTTCAGAAAAAGATCCTTGGCGGCCACGGCGAACAGCAACTCGTCCGTCCCGCCCGCCGGACCGACGCCGACGCGCTTGCGATCGAGATCAAGGACGCGGTTGATATCGGAATCGCCGCGCACAGCGATTTGATATGTGCTGCGGAACGCCGGCAGCAGTGCGCGGATATTCGCGTAGTTGCGCCCTTGCGCGAAACCGGTGGAGGTCGCCGCTTCCTGAACCGTCGGCAAGAACGCGAGACCGATCGCGTTCGCTTCGCGTTGAACGGCCGTCAGATTGGCGATCGATCCGCCCGATTCGATCGCGCGCGTGCGCAATCCCGACTCACGGTTGAGAAACGCCGCCATTCCTTGCGCGTATGGCAGAAACGCGCCACCCGCCGCACCGCCATAGAAAGATAAACCGCCAGCGTCTTGCGCGGATGCTTGTTCCGGCGCTGCCATCGACAGGAAGGCTGCCATGACCATTGCGCATCGCTTGAAACGATCGAAAAGCATAGCCCCGATCATATCCGCAAAAATTTCTCCCGGCATTACAATCTTCTATCGAACATTTCAGCGCCGCCATTTTCGTCCCGTCGCGGGCCCGATATCGGGCCTGCAACCGCATGTATTCTTGCGACTGGATAAGGCATCTCGACGCGCGCGCCGCTTGACGTCATCGACGGCGCCGACCATTTGGGCTGCCCATGAACGACGTGCTTTTCGATTCAGCGACGAAGCGTTTCCTGTGGCCCGAGATCGGCAGCGAATCAGTGCGCGCGCTCGCCACGCATTGGTCAACCTTGGCGAGAGACGGCGTTGCGCCGGCGCGCGCGCGTTTCACGCCGCTCGACCTGCCCGCGCGCGTTTGGAAGAATCTGTTACTGCTGGAATTGTGCCCGCAATCGCGGGAGTTCGTCGTGCGCGTCCAAGGAACTTATTTGGTCGAAGCGACCGGCGCCGATCTCACGGGCAAGCGCGTGAACGAGACCGAGATTCCCGGCAGCACGCGCCGCGCCCTGTATGGTCTTTTGCAACGCATCGCCGAGACCGGGGCGCCGCAGTACTACAAAGGCGACACGCTGTTTCGCGTGCCGGATTGGACGCGACATGTCGAACAGGTGATGTGTCCGTTAACGGACACGGACGGGCATGTCGCCGCGGTGATCGGCGCCGTGGAATTCGCGCCGGTACCGAGCCCCCCTAAATTGATCGACGCGGACGTCTAATCGGCGAACATGCGGCGCGGCAATTCGGTGGCCAGCCACGGAAAGTGGATCAGCAGCGCCGTCATCGCCAGCATCGCGCCGACGAACGGGATCGTACCGGCGAATACGTCGCGGATATTACCTTCGCGGCGCACGGCTTGGATGACGTAAAGCGTCATCCCCACGGGCGGCGACAGCAGCGACAATTCGCACATCAGCACCATGAAAACGCCGAACCAGATCGGGTCGATCCCCATTGCGGTGATGATCGGAAAGACGATCGGCACGGTGCCGACCATCATCGGCAGCGTTTCGAAGAAGATGCCCAGCACGAAATAGAAGACGGCGAGAATCCACATCATTTCGGTGGGGCTGCGCCCCAATCCGCCGATGAAGGTGCTGAGCGTTTGCGTCACATTCAAGCTGCCAAGCGCGAAATTGAGGAAGAACGCGGTCGCTAGGATCAGCATCGTAATCGCGGTCAAATTCGCGGTCGCGACGAAGCTCTCATGCAGCATTTTGATTGTCAGCGTGCGGTTGCTCGCCGCGACGACCAGTGCCACCAATACCGACAGCGCGGCCGATTCCGTGACCGTCGCCCAGCCGGTATAGATCGATCCCATGATGACGATGAACACGACGACCGGCCCGGTCAGGTCGGTGAACATCCGGACGCGCTGCAGGATCGGCATGCGCGGTTCCTTCGGGCCCGTCAGTTGCGGCCGGATCAGCGCGATGGCGATGATCGTCAGCATGAACAGCACGGTCATCAGAACGCTGGGCAGGATGGCGCCCGCATAAAGCTGGCCGACGGACTCGTTGGTCAATGCCGCGTAAACGACGAAGGCGATGCCCGGCGGGATGAGATTGCCAAGCGAAGCGCCAGCCGCGATCGAGCCGAGAACCAGACGATCGTCGTAACCGCGCTGGCGGAAGGATGGCAGCGCCACGGTGGCGATCGTCGCGGCGGTCGAGACCGACGATCCCGACACCGCCGAGAACAGCGCCGACGCGCCCACATTCGTGTGCAGCAAGCCGCCCGGCAAGCGGCCGAGCCAGGGTGACAGCGCCCCGTACATCTTGTCGGTCGCCCCGCAGCGCACCAGAATTTCGCCGAGCAAGATGTAAAGCGGGATCGACAGGAGGATGTAGTCCTCCATCGCACTCCACAATTGCGTGCCATAGACGCTCATCAGCGCCCCGCCGAAATAGATCTCGATGGCGAGGGCGGCGGTGAGGAACAGCACCGTCGCGACATGAATGCCCATGAACAGCATCGCCATCATGATGGCGAAGCCGATGGCGACGGCGGTGATTCCGATGGTCATGATTTCGTTTCGACGTTCGGGGGCAGCGTGCCCTGTGTTTCGACCGCGATCTGCCCTTCGACGGTCAGCGGGCCATACAGCTTGTCGAGGCGCGGCCGATCCTTGAAATAGAGATAGGTCGCGTGCACCGCGCAGGCGAAGGTAACGCCGGCGAACAGCGCGAGCCCGCCGATCCACAGGCCCTGCGGGATCCACATCGGCGTTTGCAGCGGCGTCGCGGCCTGGCTTTCGAACAGCAGGCTTTCGTCGAGAACGTTGTAGCCTTCGTAGACCGAGATTGCCGCGAGCACGAACAACAGCAACGCCGCGAGCAGATTCAGGAACGAGATCGCCGGCTTCGGCAGATAGGCGTAAAGGAAATCGACCCGCGAATGCGCTTTCTGCAACAGCGCCGACGCGAAGCCGAAGGCCGAGACGATCGCCAGAAGATAGGCGCCGATTTCGTTGACGCCCTGAACCGAGTGGCCGAACAGCCTTCGCGCGACGATGTCGTAGAGCGTCGCGACGCAGATCGCCAGCAGCGCCCAGCCGCAAGCGATCTGGAAAAGGGCGACGACCGGCCCCAGAACCCGCGCAACGGGATTGTCGTCGTCATAGGGTCCGGGGCCGGCCATCGTGTCGTCTTTCTTCGAAATTCGCCGTCGGCGCGATTAGCGGATCGCGATGCCTTGCGCCTTGCCGATCGAACCGTTCCAGGCCGCCTTGCAGCCCTTATAGGTGCGCTCGCAACGGTCGGCCCATTCCGGCAAAACTTGTTCGGCCGAGATTTTCTTGACCTTCGCGAGATCGGCCGGCGCGACTTCGACCAGTGTCATTTTGTACGACGCGTGCGGCGGCGCGCACTCGCCCTTCCCGATGCTGCAATCGGTCGCCAGCGCGTTGGTGTGGCGGGCCAGATTCCACAGTTCGGATTCCATACGCTTCAGCTCGACCGTCACGGCGTCGCGCTGGGCGGGCTTCAGCTTGGCGAACCACGCGGCGTTGACCAGATGCGCCTGCACCGAGCCGGAGACCGACAGCGGCAGCAGATGGGAAGTCACTTCCGGCCAGCGGCCGGTATTGGCCGAAGTCGGCGAGGTCACGCCGCAATTGGCGACACCGCGCTGAAGCGAAGGATAGACTTCCGGAAACGAGATCGTCACCGGCGTGGCGCCCAGCGTTTCAAGCAGCTTCGACATCGACGGCGTGAAGGAACGCACGCGCTGGCCCTTCAGATCATCGACCGTCTTGATCGCCTGATTGCAGAAAAAGACCTGCGGGCCGAACGGCCAGATCGCCAAAGGCCGCGCGCCGAAGCGCTCTTCCAAGCGCTTGGCGAAAAGCGGACGATAGGCGTTCACCGAAGCTTCGAGCGAGTCCATGTCGGTCGACACGCCGATGACGTCGATCCCCTCAAGGAACGCATCGTCGCGCGAGGCGAGGCCAACTTGCGTCGATACGATGTCGTATGTGCCGCTGCGCACCAAACGCAGCGCATCGCCGAGATTGAGGCCCAGCGCCATGAACTCCTGGCGGTCGACGCGCAAATCGACGCCGGCGGCGGTGATGCGCGCCATCGCGGCGGATTCGATCGGATACTGGGTTTGCACCGTCGGCGTTTGGCTCAGCCAACGCACGGTCGTCGTCTGGGCGGAAGCGGCTGTCGCAAAAACGGCCGCCGCGACGGCGCCGATGATCAATGTACGCATGTTTCCGGTTTCCTTTATGTCGTTTCGACGAGCAAGTCCTATGCCATTGAAGCGGCGCGCCAATGCGCCGCGATCTGATCGGTCGTCGCGAGCCACACATCGGGATGCGGGGCCGCGATATGGCGCAACGCCTTGCGCAACGCGCGCAGCCGGAACGGCTGGCCGGCGACATATGCATGCAGGGCCACACCCATTACCAACGGCACGCCCTGCCCCGCCTGTTCGCGCATTTCGTCGAACTGGTCGACGATCATGTCGGCGAACTCGGCGGCACCATGGCGGCGCGCGACGATGGCGTTCGAATCGTTCAGCTCCTGCGGATACGGCACGCTCAGCAACTTGCCGCCATCGACGCGAAGCCAAATCGGCTGATCGTCCATGCACCAGTCGAGCGCGTAGCCGAAACCCGCCGCGTGCAGAAGATCCGGCGTGCGTTCCGTTTCGGCGATCCAAGGCCCGAGCCAACCTTGCGGGGCCGCGCCGGTATGCGCGGCGATGCCATCGCGCGCACCCTCGATCAACGCCCGTTCGGCGGCTTCATCGAGCCCCGCCTGACTTTCTGAATTGGTGCGGCCATGCGCGACGATTGCCGCGCCCGCCTTTCGATAGGCCTCGACTAGCGCGCCGTGGCGTTCGAAGATCGCCGAATTGACGAGCAGTGATGCCGGAAGCTGGGCGGCCTTAAACTCGTCGTGCAACCGCCACGCGCCGATACGGTTGCCGTACTCCCGCCAAGACCAGTTCAGAACGTCGGGCTGGCCGCTGCCGGGCACGATATCCTCCGACAGGCCTTCGCCGAACGCGTAGGATTCGAGATTCAGCGCGACATAGACCGCGAGTTTGCGGCCGCCGGGCCACGCACCCTTCGTGCGGTGGACGATCGGCGTATCGTCGAAACGGCCAGGATGCCGGAGTGCCATCGGCGCGCCCTCAATGACCGCGACGGCGGCGCGGCGCCGCCGGGCGCGGCGACAAAGCCGCCTCCAACGGATCGGCGTCGCGCGGGGCCGCGTCGAGATCGAGACCCGCGAGAACATGATCGAGATGGCGGCGCATCAACGCCGCCGCGGCGCGCGGATCGCGCGCTTCGATCGCGTCGACGATCGACGCGTGTTCGTCGGGCGGACAAGCGGACTCGCCGGTCCGATCGTGCGCGAGAATGGCAAGGCACGTGACCGTCTCGTACTCGGCCAGCGTGCGCGCGAGAATGCCGTTTCCGGCCATTGCGGCCAGCTTCAGATGGAACTCGCCGGTCAGGCGAACCAGGCCGACACGGTCGCCGCGCTTGCGCGCCGCGTCTTCGGTGCGCAGATGCATGCGCAGCTTGGCGACATCGGCCGGCGACGCATTGGTCGCGACGCGCGCGACCAACTCGATTTCGATCAAACGACGCGCGTCGAACACGTCGGCCGTGCGTTTGGCGTCGGGCCAGGCGATCCGAGCACCTTGGTTCGGCGACAACTCGACCAGCCCGGCCTGGGCAAGCTTCGCCAAACCCTGGCGCACGATCGTGCGGCTGACGCCGAAATAAGCACCCAGCTTTTCCTCGACCAGCCGCGTGCCGGGCGCCAAACGATGCGATTGGATCGCTTCGACCACGCGATCGAACACGTTCTCCGCCGTGGCACCGGCCCGGCGCCCGCGCGGCGCCGTCGCTTTTTTCCGCCGAGTGCCCGCCGGGCGGGCGGCGATCGCCTTCGAATTCGGCATTGTGTTCTTATTCCGTCGTTTCGCGTTTCCGGACGGCGCCGAGTTCGCGCCCTTCGTCCGGCCCTTTGCACGTTCGGCGCCAGTCGCGATTCATCGCGAGAATTGGACACATAATTGTATCCAATCGGTCGTCGCGGCGGCGAAGACACCCGGAAATCCGCCTATGCCGCGCTGTGGCACGCGCATTGCTGATCCAATCCGATATCAGCACGCATCGCCCCATCCCGCGCCGCCCAAAATCGGACGCCCATCCAGATCAGGAGAGATTCATGACCGAACCGACCCGCCTCGCCTTGCGCCGCCGCAGTTTTCTCGCCGGGTCGCTCGCCGGCGCCGGCATTCTCGCCGCGCCCGCGATCGTTCGCGCCCAGCCGAAGGAAATGGTCGTCGGCGGCGCGTCCAGCCAACAGACCTGGACCAACGAGATCATGATCCCGGCCTTCGAGAAGAAGTACAATATCAAGGTCGTCTACGAGGGCACGCGTTCGCTCGTGAACCTCGAGAAGATGCAAAAGAACAAGGGCAGCCAGTATCTGTCGCTCGTCCAGATGGACGATCCGGTGATGATCACCGCCGTCGCCGAGGGCCTGCTGACGCCGTTGACCAAGGTCGTGCCGAACGCCGCGTCGCTGAAGCCCGGTGTCACGCATATGGAAGGCATGTGGGTCAACTACCTGCAGCCCTGGGTCGGCATCGCCTACAACACGAACCGCATGGCCGCCCCGACGTCGTGGGCCGAAGCCTACGACCCCAAGTACAAGGGCCGCGTCATCCTGCCGGGCCTGCAGAACACCGAAGGCGTGATGAACCTGTTCCTCGCCTCGTTCCTCAAGACCGGCAAGCCGATGGCCGAGGCGCAGAAGGATATGGACGCGGCCTTCGCCAAGCTGAAGGAAATGAAGCCGAACCTGCTGATGGCCTATACGCAGGAAGGCCAAGCCTACAATCTGCTCGAGCAGGGCGAAGCCTTCATGGTCTACGGCTCGATCTCGACGCTGGCGCTGGCGCGCAAGGCGCGCGGCGCACCGATCGAATTGGCCGCCCCCAAGGAAGGCACCTTCTCGATGCCGTCGGGCGTGGCGCTGGTCAAAGACGGCCCGATGCCCGAAATGGCGGCCGCGTATATCGATCTGATGCTGAGCCCGGAAATTCAGGCGCAGCTAGCCGCCGCGACCTACGCTTTGCCGACCAACGGCAAGGTGCCCGCCCCCGCAGGCCTCGACAAGCTGGTCATCCATCCGATCGATTGGGCGAACGTGTCGGCCAACCGCGCCAGCTGGGTAACCCGCTGGGACAAGGAAATGTCGCTCTGATCGAACCCACGACGAAGAAGCATCAGATGGCCGGAAACGAAGGATTTCTCGATGTCGGCGGCGCGGAGAAATCCTTCGCCGGCCATCGCGTGCTCAATGGCGTGGATATCAAGATCGCCCGAGGGGAGTTCGTCTCTCTCCTCGGGCCTTCGGGCTGCGGCAAAACCACATTGCTGCGCATCGTCTCGGGATTGATGAGCCCCGATCAGGGGCGCGTCACGCTCGACGGCAAGGACATCACGAACACGCCGCCGCATCTGCGCGACGTCGGCGTCGTGTTCCAGAACTATGCTTTGTTCCCGCATCTCTCGGTCGCCGAGAATGTGCGCTTCGGCTTGCGCGCGCGCAAAGTGCCAAAGGACCAGCACCAGGCGACGATCGATAAATTTCTTGGCCTCGTCCATATGTCGGCCTTCGCCGACCGGCCGGTGCGCGGCCTGTCCGGCGGCCAGCAGCAGCGCGTGGCGGTCGCCCGCGCCCTCGCCGTCGCCCCCAAACTCATGCTGCTCGACGAACCGTTCTCGGCCCTCGATCGCAAATTGCGCGAGAACATGCAGATCGAGCTGAAGGGCCTGTTGCGCTCGCTCGGCATCACGACCGTTCTGGTTACACACGACCAGGAAGAAGCGCTCGTGATGTCGGACCGCGTCGCCGTGATGAGCCGCGGCACGATCGAACAATTCGCGGCGCCGTCGGACGTCTATCTTAAGCCCAAGACCGGGTTCGTGCTGGAGTTCGTCGGTCATTCGACGCGCATCGCCGGCACGGCCGGTCCCGCCGAAGGCGACATTCTGGCGGTCGACACAGCGTTCGGCCGGATCTTCGTCCAAGCCGGCTATACACGCGGCTCCGCCGTCACCCTCGCCGTGCGGCCCGAGCGCATCGCGCTGGGCGCCCCGCCCGTGAAGGACGCGGTCAACTATATCGACGCCGAAGTGAAAGAGATCATCTTCCAAGGCTCGCGCATCCATGTGCTGCTCGCTGGTCCGAACGGGGCCAGCGCCATGGTCGAGACGAGCGCGCTGCCGCCGGGCCTTGCCATCGGCACGCAAACGACGCTCTGGTGGCGCCTGGAAGACACGCTGATCTATCCGGCCGAGGCGCAAGCCGCATGACGACGAAGCTCCGCTTCGATCCGGTGCTGCTGCTGGCTGTGCCGGCGGCGATCTACATGGTGATCGTGTTCGCGATTCCGGTCCTATGGCTGGTCGCGCGCGGCTTTATGGATGCCGACGGGTTCACGCTGTCGAACTACATCAAGTTTCTGTCTGAGCCGTTCAACTGGGTCGTTATCGGCAATACGTTGCGCGTCGCCTTCTGGACGACTGTGGTTTGTCTCGCGCTCGGCTATCCCACGGCGGTCGCCCTCGCGCGTTCAAAGGGCGCCGTCCAAGTCGCGATGCTGATCGCGATCATCTTGCCGCTGTCGGTCGGCGTGGTCGTCAAGACCTTCGCCTGGCAGATCGTGTTGCGCCGCGACGGCATCGTCGCAGCGCTCCTCGTCGCGACCGGCGTATGGGATGAACCTAAGCTGCTGCTGTTCACCGAACACGGTCTCGTCATGGGTGCCGCGAACGTGTTCCTGCCCTTCATGATCCTGCCGATCTACTCGGTGCTGAAACTCGCCGACCCCAATTTGCAGGACGCGGCCGCCACGCTCGGCGCCCCGCCCGTGTTCCGCTTCTTCAACGTGGCGCTGCCGCTGGCCATGCCCGGTATCATTGGCGGCGTGTCGATCGTGTTCTCGCTGGCCACATCGATGTATGTCATTCCCAGCCTGCTGATCGGCGACCGGTTCCAAACGCTGGCAACGCTGACGGGCCGCGCCTTCTTGCTGATGCGCAACGAAGCCTTGGGCGCCACGACCGCAACCATCCTGCTGTTCCTGGCCGTCGCCATCGTCGCGTGCAGCGCATTGCTGTCCCGCGGCAAGGGAGATTCGCGATGACGCTCACCGAACGCAGCGCCAACATCGCCGTTTGGGTGATCGCCGCCGCGACGGTGGTTTTCCTGCTGACGCCGCTGGTCGTCGCCGTCGTCGTATCGTTCGGGTCGAGCAATCTGTTCACCTTGCCCCCGCCCGGCTGGTCGATGCGCTGGTATCAGCGCCTGATGAATGTGCGCGGCTTGTCCAGCTCGCTGCTCGTCTCGGTCCAGATCGCGGCGGTCGCAACATTCGTCTCCATGTTGATCGGCGGCATGGCGGCGACGGCGCTGGCGCGCGGGCGCTTCGCGGGCCGCGAAGCGATCGCCGCCTTCCTCACGTCGCCCTTGATGCTGCCGGGCCTCGTGCTCGGCATCGCCTTCCTGCAGGCCTTCCGCTTTGCCGGCTTGCGCGACGTGTGGCTGAGCCTTGCCCTCGCCCATGTCGTCATCACCATCCCCTATATCGCGCGCACGCTCTATTCGGCGCTGACGCTGTTCGATTTCTCGCTGATCGATGCGGCTCGCACACTGGGCTGTTCGGCACCGCAAGCCGTGACGCGCGTGCTGATCCCGAACCTGGCACCCGCCTTCCTGACATCGGGGATCTTCGCCTTCCTGGCGTCGATGGATAATTACGCGGTGTCGATCTTCTTCACCAACGCGTGGACGAAGACGTTGCCGATCCAGATGCTGAATCTGGTCGAAGAACAGCCCGATCCGACGATCGCGGCGATTTCCAGTCTGTTGATCGGCTTGGTCCTGTTGCTGCTGCTGCTGTGCGAACGTATGGTCGGCTTGCGCAAAATCGCGGAGATGTGATGCCCACGCCGACTGAACGTTTTCTCGCCCAGAACAAGTATCTGGCGGTGGTCACGCCGTCCGGCAACAACGTCGTCGAACGCGTGACCGCCGGCGTGTTGTCGCATTTTCCTGCGGTCGTGCCGCTGCATTCGCGCACGCCCGTTTTCGGCACCAGCGATCCATTCCCCGGCAGCTACGATTGGCAATCGATGACGCGCGCCGCCGAGCTGCTCGGCCATGCCAAGCCGGGCGTGATCGTGTGGAACGGCAGCAAGGGCGGCTCGGTCGGCCATAAAATCGAAGAAGAACTCGTCCAGCGCCTGTCCGAAACGGCCGGCTGTCCGGCGACCACGTCGCTGTTCGCGCAGATCGATGCGCTGAACGCGTTGGGTGCGAAGCGCATCGGCTTCGTAACACCCTATCTCGACCCGTATCAGGCGAAGGTCGAAGCGAATTTCGCGGCGCTGGGTTTCGAGACCGTGTCGCGCTCCAATCTGCGCCTGACCGACAATCTCAGCTACGCCTTCGTGCCGCTCGACACGATCCGCGAACAGGCGCGCGACGCCGCCAAAGCAAAGCCCGACGTGCTGATTGGCTGGTGCACGAATTATCCCGCCGCGATCGTGGCGGCGGAGATTGAGGCCGAGACCGGCATTCCCTTCCACGACGCGACGTCAATCGTGATCTGGAAGGCGTTGAAGATGCTGGGCGCCGATCCTGCGCCCGCCGCCGCCGCGTGGGGCGGCGTGTTCAAGCTCTAGCCCTGCCCGCCGCGTCGCTGCAGGCCCACGTCGCGCGCCATCGCGCGCTGGTACATCTGCCGATAGACAGGCTCGAGTTTGGCAGCCTCAACGCGCAGCGCAGCCATATCGGCGGCGAGCTTGGGCGTGAGTTCGGCGATCTCCGCGTAAATCGCTTTCTCGTCGAGCGTCAGCAGGCGGCCGTTATGCACGACGAGTTCGCCGTCGACGACCACGTCGCGCACCGACGATCCGGTTTCGCAGAACACGAGCTGGCGTTCGATATCGTTGAGCGGCACGAAAGCCGGCGTTTCAAGATCGACGAGGATCACGTCGCCCGCCGCCCCGACTTCCAGCTTTCCGAGCTTTTCCCTCCGACGTGCGGCACGCGCCCCGCCATCGAACAACGCGTCGAGAACTTCGGGCGCAGACGGCCATTCGCGCCAATCCTCGCGCGCGATATTGTGGACAAGGCCGGCGGCCTTGGCCGCAAGCCACAGATTATGCGTGTCATCGACGGTCGCTTCGTCCGTGCCGATGGCGATGGGCACACCGGCGTTGCGCAAGCGCCGCCACGGCATGATGCCGCTGCCCAGGCGCAGATTGCAGATCGGGTTATGCGCAACCGTACAGCCCGATTTCGCCAACACGGCGATGTCTTCGTCATCGATCCAGATCGCATGGATGACGAGCATACGTTCGTCGAGGAAGCCGAGATCATCGACGTATTTGACGAGGGACTTTCCGAGCTTCTCCTCGCCGAATACGCGCTGCGTCTTGGTCTCCAGAATATGAACGAAAAACGGGAGATCGCGCGCGCGCGACAACGCGGACAGGCGCGCGAAGTAGTCCTTGGTCACGCGATGCGGCGCCGAGCACGACACGGCCGCGCCCAACCGCCCGCGCGCCGCCCCATGCCATTTTCCGACGAGATGCGCGTAGCATTTCATCAATTCCTCGGCCGATTGACGCGGAGCCGCGTCCATCGCCTGGCGCGTGGCATCGTCGATCAACTCGGCGAGAAACGGCTGTTTCTCGTACTCGACGATATTGGGCTGATCGAGGGCGACGGTCGCGCGCATGCCGGAATCGCGATAGGCGGTCATCACCGCATCGATCGCGTCCGGCGAAACGGTCGGCACGAAAAACGCGTCGTCAAGCACCGTGGTGATGCCGAGTTTCAGCATTTCGATGGCGCCCAAGGCCGTGCGCAAATAGGCGAGCCGCCCGGCCGTGGCGCCGTCGGCCAGCGGCGGCACCTCGTAGAGCATGAAGACTTCAAGCGGATAGGAATCGAGACAGCCGCGCATCAAATTGCCCGGCGAATGGATATGCGCGTTGATCAAGCCCGGCAGCGCCAGCTTTCCGTCGGCCTGCACGACCTCAACGCCCGGCGGCGGATCGACGACCTTGCCGATTGCCGCGATCTTGCCGTCGCGGATCAAAATGTCGGCAGCGCCAAGCGAGCGCGGCCGCGCGGGCGATGCAATTCGGGCGTTGCGGATCAGCAAATCGTGGGTCATGGTCGCCAAAACTCTAGCACGGAACCGCGACGCAATGACTCCCGAAGCGACGAAACGCAAGCATATCGGCATGCTCACGCCGTCCTCCAACACGGTCCTGGAGCCGGTCACCGCCGCGATGCTGGCCGACCTGCCGGACGTGACCGCCCATTTCGGCCGTTTCCGCGTGACGGAGATTTCGCTGGGCGAAAAGGCGCTGGCGCAGTTCGACGATACGCCGATCCTGGCCGCCGCCGAGTTGCTGGCCGATGCGCGCGCGGGCGCCATTGTGTGGAACGGCACGTCGGCAAGCTGGCTCGGCCTCGACGCCGACCGCCGGCTTTGCGCGCGGATCGAGGAGCGCACTGGCGCCAGGGCCGGTACCTCGGTCCTCGCGTTGATGGAATTGTTCCGGGCGATGAACGTCAAGCGCTACGGCCTCGTCTCGCCCTATCTCGACGATGTGCAGGCGAAGATCGTCGCCAATTTCGAACGCGAAGGCCTGACCTGCGCCGCCGAACGGCACACGGGTGAGCGGGTCAACTACGCCTTCGCCGAAATCGAGGAAGCGACCATCGCCCGGTTGATCCGCGAGGTGGCGGCCGCCAAGCCCGACGCGATCGTCATTCTGTGCACGAACATGCGCGGCGGAAAGATCGCGGCGGAGCTGGAACGCGAACTCGGGATTCCGGTTCTCGACACGGTCGCGACTGCCGTGTGGACCGGCCTGCGCCTGATCGGCGAGAAGCCCGCGCGTGTGCAAGGCTGGGGACGTTTGTTCGAGATTCCGTGAGCGCGGCAAGGCTTTCGCAGCGATATTCGGCGAAGCTTAGAAATCGGCCAAACGCCGCAGCCCGACCAGCCTGTCGCCGACGAACAGCACCACGATCGTCAGCAGGATGAGGCACGCCGACATCGCCGCGATCGACGGATCGGGCTGCTCCTCCAGGAATTGCAACATCTGGATCGGCAGCGTCTTGGTGCGCGGATCGGTGAAGAAGATTGAGATCGGATAATTGTCGAGCGAGGCAAGAAACGCGAACAGCCCAGAAGTCAGGAAGGCCGGCGCCAGCACCGGCACCATCACCTTGCGCAGCGCGCGCGGATAGGAGCAGCCCAGCGTGCGCGCCGCGTCGATCAGCGAAAAATCGAACAGCGACAGGCTCGCCATCACCGTGCGCATGACATAGGGCATCGTGATGACGATATGCGCGATCAGCAGGCTGGTATAGGCGTCGCGCAAGCCGAGTTCACGCAGGAACTGCAGCATCGCCACGCCGACCACGAGGCCCGGCATCATCAACGGCGAGACGACGAAGGTCGCGATCGCGTCGCGGCCGGGGAAGCGCCCGCGTACCGTGGCGATGGCGCAGAGCGTGCCGGCGATCAACGATATCGCAGTCGAGATCGCCGCGATCTGCAACGACAGCAGCAGCGACGGGATCAAGCCCGCGCGCGCCGCCATGCGCTCGTACCAGCGGAACGACCAATCGGGCGGCGGCAGGGTGAACACCGTCGAGTTGGCGAAGGACACGATCACCGTGACGACCAGCGGCGTCATCAGGAAAACGACCGACAGCGCCGTCACGAAAGCGACATAGAATATGGCAATACGGCGCGTCCGGATCATCGAGCGGACCGCAAGCGGTTGGAGAGATACGAGCTGACCATCACGACCGCGATGGCGATGATCAGCAGGATCACCGCGACGGTCGAGCCGAGCGTCTCATTGCGTAGAAACAGAAACGACCGGCCGGTCAGCGTGGCGAGCAATTGATAGCGATCGCCGATCAGCAGCGATGGGATCACGTACATCGAGATCGACAGTGAAAATACGAAAGCGATACCCGCGACCACGCCGGGCAAGCTGAGGATCGCGGTGATGCGCAGGAAGCCATAGACCGGCCCCGCCCCCAGCGTCGCCGCCGCCTCGCTCAAACGCGGATCGATCAAGCGCACGACCGAATAGATCGGCAGCACCATGAAGGGTAAAAAGATATTCGCGGCCCCCAAGACGAGCCCGGTTTCGGTGAACAGGAAGCGCACCGGCTCGTCGATCAGGCCGGTCCATTCGAGGAATCGGTTCACCACGCCGTCGCGGCGAAGCACGATCTGCCACGAAAACGCCTTCACGACTGCGCCGATCGATAGCGGCAGGATCATCGCGACCAGCAGCATCACCTGAAGCCAGCCACGCGACATGGCCAGCGCGAACGCGACGGGATAGCCGAGCAGCAGCGTGACCAGCGTGACAAGGAACGCGATCTTCAGCGTATTGGTCAGCACGCGCCAACTGAACGGATCGGCAAAAAACTTGACGTAGCTGGCGAGCGTGAACCCATCCGCCGTCCACACGCTCTTGACGAGCAGCAACCCGAGCGGCAGCGCGAAGGCGAAAGCGAGATAGGCGGTCGCCGGCACGGCCAGCCAGGCGAGCGGATCGATGCGGCGCATCGCCGCGATCATGCCGGCGCCTCGGCAGGGAAAACGAGCGTATCCGCGATCTGCCAGGAGAATTCGACCACGCCATCCGCCGGCAATTCGGGCATGTCGGCCGCGTTGAGTTCGGCGACACCTTGGCCGCCCGGCCCCGCGTCGAAAATCACCATCAGCTTGGAACCGAGGAAGACGCGATCGACGACGCGCGCCGCGACCGAGTTACGATCGGGCGACGGCGGACGGTTGACGGCGATCTTTTCCGGGCGCACGCCCGCGAGCACATCCACGCCGCGCAGGAAATGCCCCTTGCCGGTGATTTGCCCCAGCTTCGTGTCGAGTTGCACGTAATCGCCATCGACCGACGCGACGGTCGCGCGCAGACGCGTCGAACCGCCGAGAAACTCGAGCGCGAAAGCCGTCGCGGGCTTGTCGTAGATCGTCTTGGGTGCCGCGAGCTGCTCGATGGCGCCGCGATTCATCACGGCGATGCGATCGGACATCACCATCGCCTCTTCCTGGTCGTGCGTGACGAACACGGCAGTGATTCCAAGCTCGCGCAGCAAACGCCGCAGATCGATCTGCATCGACTCGCGCAGCTTGCGATCGAGCGCCGAGAACGGCTCGTCGAGCAGCAGCAGGCTCGGCCGGATGGCAAGCGCACGTGCGACGGCGACGCGCTGCTGCTGGCCACCCGACAATGCGAAGATCGTGCGCGGCGCCATCTCCGCCAGCTTCACGAGCGCCAGCGTGCGTTTGACGATCTCCGCGACCTCGCCCTTCGGCGTGCCTTTGGCTTCGAGGCCGAAGGCGACGTTCTCCGCGACCGTCAGATGCGGAAACAGCGCGTAGTTCTGAAACACAACACCGATATTGCGCTTGTGCGCGGGCAGGGCGGTCAGATCCTTGCCGTCGACCGCGATCGTGCCGCTGTCGGCGTTCAGCAGCCCGGCGACCAGACGCAGAAGCGTGGTCTTGCCGCAACCCGAAGGCCCCAGCAGCGAAATGAACTCGCCGCGCCCGACCGCGAGGTCGAGGCGGTCGAGAACGGTCGTTTCGCCGTACGCCTTGGAGACGCCGCGAATATCGAGATGAGCCTGTGTCATTTGCAGAAGTGCCGCCGCTCGCGCACGAGGTCGCGGGCGGCGACGCCCTTTCGTCGTTTCGTCAGATCGCCATCTCGCGGTCCCAACGCTCGACCAGCATGGTGCGGTTTTTTGTGAACCAGCCCCAATCGGGTGCGAAAACCTCGACGCCCGCCGGCAGCGTGACGGTCGAAGGCGCGTCGAGATTCGTCGGCAGCGAGTAGGTCAGCGGAGTCAACTCCGCCTGGAGCTGCGCGCTGAGCATCTCGTTGATATAGGCGGTGGCAAGATCCTTGTTCGGCGCATTCGCGACGAGGCAGATACCCGACGGCATCGCGAAGATGCCTTCTTTCGGGGCGGAGAGATCGACCGGCGCGCCCGCCTGCTTGCGCAGCAACGCGTAGGACGAGAACGTGCCGTGGATCCAAGCTTCGCCCTGCTCCAGCAGATTGAACGACTGCGGCAGGTTCGTGTAGATCGTCAGCAGGCTCGACTTCAGCGTTCGCAGCTTCTTGAAGCCCGCTTCGAAATCGTATTGCGCATCCTTCAGCGGCTTGCCGGTTTCCAGATGCGCCGCCATGTACAGCGCCCAGGGACCGTCGGTGTTTTGCAGCGACGGCAGCGCCACCTTGCCCTTCATCCGGGGCTCCCACATCGTCGTCCAACTCGGCACGCCCGACGCCAGCGACTTCGTGTTGTAGGCGAGACCCGACCAGGGCGCCTGATAGTTCGCCCACATGCCGTCCATATGGATCGCGGAGGCGCGCAATTTCGACAGATTGGGAATTTGCGCAGCCGGCAACTTTTCGATGAGCTTTTCCTCGACCGCCTGGATCATCACCGGATCGTCCATCTGGATGACGGACATCATCGGCTTGTCCTTCGCGGCGCGCATCTTCTCGAGATTGATCGTCGAGCGCGTGCCTTCGTACAGGATCTTGCAGCTATACTTTTTCTCGAACATCGGAATCACGTGTGAGTCCATCCACGGCTTGTGGCTGGCCGCCCCGCCGATCACGAGTTCTTTTGTCTGCGCGCGCAGAATCGCCGGGAATCCGGCGACACCGGCGGCGAGTGCGCCGAACCGCAGCATGGAACGGCGGTTCATCGATGCGCGTTCGGATTTCTCGATCTGCTCCATCGCCCTCTCCTCTCCTGTTCAGATGGGCGATTCTCCGCAAGTTCCATGCCAGCTGCGCTGCGATACACCCTTCGCGCGAGAAAATCGCCATCTAAACCGATGGCTATAAGACCGTGCGATCTATCCGCCGAAACGCGCGATCCAATGCCGCGCCACATCGGCGCGCGTAGCGCACCACGCCTGCGCTTCCGGCCGCGTCACGTGATCCAAGATACGCCGCAACCCCGCCATGCGCCCCGGCCGTCCGACCATGCGTAGATGCAGGCCGATCGGCAGAATACGAGGGATCTTCGCCCCCTCCTCGTGCAGCCAATCGAAGGCATCGATCGCATAGGTCGAGAAATCAGAGGCGAGCGCAAAACGCTGGAAGCCTTGGTGAAAATGCATGTCGTTGGTGTCGAACGCATAGGGCAGCACCAAATGGCGTTTGCCGTCGACTTCCACGAAATACGGCAGCTCGTCGCCATAGGCGTCGCTATCGTAAAGGAACCCGCCCGCCTCAATCAGCAACTTGCGCGTGTTCGAGGACGGCGCCGAACGCGTATGCCAGCCAACGGGCCGCGTGCCGGTCGTGCGCTCGATCACGGCGATCGTCTTGGCGATCGCTTCGCGCTCTCGCTCGATCGGCATGGTCGCGTGGGTTTCCCAGCGCCAGCCGTGGCAGGCGATCTCGTGACCGCGCTTGGCCGCGTCGATCGCGATTTCCGGCGAACGTTCGATCGCGCGCCCGCAGGACGACAGCGTGAATTTCACGCCATAGCGATCGAACAACTCGGCAATGCGCCAATAGGCGACGCGCGTACCATAGTCGAAATGGGATTCGAGGCACGGATCGGGCCGGCCGACGACTTCGTCGGCGACTTCGTAGACCTTCTCGTTGCGCTCGTCGCCGTCGGCGATGGAAAGCTCCGCCCCTTCTTCGAAATTCACGACGAAGGTGACCGCAACGCGCGCCTTATTCGGCCAATCGGCGAAAGGCGGGTTGGGACCGTAGCCGCGTAGATCGCGCGCCATCTTCAAACCGCCTCCATCATCACGCCGGAGCGGCCCGCGCGCGCCCACAAGCGGTCGGCCGCTTTCTGCGCGGCGGCGATCACGTCATCCGCATCGAACATCGTCGGCTTGCCGTTTTCCATAACCACTTTCCCGTCGATCACCGACGTCGAAACATTGGGTCCCACGCCGCTATGGACGACGATACCAATTCCGTCGACGATCGGACGCAGATTCGGCGCCGTGGCATCCAACAAAATGAAATCGGCTTTGGCGCCGGGTTTCAAAACGCCGATCTCGCCGTCCATCGCCAGCGCCTTCGCCCCGCCTTTGGTCGCCCAGCCGAACACCGTGCGCGCGTCGCAAGTGTAACCGGCCCCCCGCACGCGCGCGACGGCCAAAGCCGTGCGCATCGATTCGAACATGTCGCCGGTCTTGGTATCGGTGCAGATGGCGATGGTTGCCCCCGCCTTCTCCAGCGCCACGATCGGGGCGATCATCCCCGCCGATACATTGCCGACGGGCGCATGCGCCACATTGACGCCGGCCTTGCCGACCAATTCGATCTCGGCATCGTCCAGGAAAATGCAATGCGCCGCCACCAGATCGCCGTTCAGCAAGCCCACTTTGTCGAGCAGTTGCGCGGGCCCCTTGCCTTCGCGCGCGGTCACGCGTTCGACCTCCATCGGCGACTGGGCGAGATGTGTATGCACTTGGCGCCCGTCCTTCGCCGCAATGTCGGCGACGATGCGCAAGAGATCGCGCGAACACGTATCGGGCGCGTGCGGCGCGTGAAAACAGCGAATGCGCCCTTCCGCTTTGCCGTCCCAGGCGGCGATCATGTCCTGGCTCTCGGCAAGCGTCGCTTCGCCCAGCTTGCGATCATGCGTCCAGGCGCCGTCGGCAAGAGCGGCCGTGTCCGCGTCGTGAATACGCCCGCCGACGAAGCCGCGTAAGCCCGTCTCCGCCAGGGCCGCCGCGCAAGCTTGCGGCTTGCGGTAGTAGTCGACGGCCGTCGTCGTGCCCATGCGCAGCAGTTCCCACGCGCCCAGCCGTGCGAACAGATAGGTCTCCTCGTCCGACAGCCAATGCCCTTGCGGAATGCCGGGCGTATAGGCAGGTGCGAACCCCAAATCCTCGACCATGCCGCGCACGATCATCAGCGGCGTGTGATTGTGTACATTGACGAGACCCGGCATCAGGATCTTGCCTTTGGCGTCGATCCGGCGCGCGGCGGTATAGGCGGCGTCGATTTTCTTCGTTTCGCCGAGGGCGACGATACGTTTGCCGGTCACCGCAACGGCGCCGTCGCCGATCGCCTTGCCTTCGCCGGTGACGACCACGGCGCCCAAGACGATCAGATCGCAGGCTTGAGGGACCATTTCGCTCGTCATGCGGGGCTCCCATCGGCGCGCGCGATCAATGCGACTAAACCGCCGTTCTCGGGGCCATGATGCTCCGCCCCGCCCGAGACGAAGCAATATGAATGGCCGATCACCGACGCGATCATCGCACCATAGGCCGAACGCCCGTGACGATGCGAGTGGATATCGCTATCGCTATTCATCGTGTGGCGCGCGCCGCGGATTTTTCCATTGCCTGGCGGATCGCCCTTGGAGAGCGAAGCGACGATTCGCGCACTCGCCGCCGGCGATGCCTGGGGCGCGGCATCGATGCCGAGCTTGGCGAGAACCGCCGCCACGCCCGGCGAGTCCAGCGGATCGCGCAACGGACCCGCCGCGATACGCAAAGTTTTCGTGCCGCCCGGCGCGTTGGCGAGCACGATCACCTGCTGTGTCGTCGTGTCGTCGCGCGCCACCACGAAAACGCGGCGGCAGAATTTCGAGAAATCCTTGAGGAACGCGGCTTCGTCGATATCGCCGGCGATCTCGCCCAGCGCTTGCGCCACACCGAGCGACACGGCGGCGCGCACGCGCGGCGACGTCACCCCTTGCGCCGCATCGGCAGGAGCGCGCACGACAACGAGACCGACCTGCGATTCATCCTTGGCGCCCGCCGCCTTCATCGCGGCGCGGACCATTTCGGCCGTCGCGATCGAGTGATTGCGCCGCGCGAAATCGCCGGGGGCGAATTCGCGGATTTCCATACCCAGCGCCAAGCCCAGCTCCGTTCCGGCGGCCGGCGCGGCGGCGAAGACCAGCATATGGGGCGAGACCACGCCCTCGCTGCCGCCCGAAATCAGCACAAGAACCTTGCGGCGCAATGTCTCCGCATCGCCGCCGCCATGCGCGGCGATCGTCGCGCGGACCGATCGGTCGACAAAATGCCGCGTCCAATCGTTGTTAAGACCGTTGCCTTCAGTCTTGCAGAACACCGCCTTGATGTCGGATGCGGCGATCTTCCCTTGATCCAATAGATCAGCGAGACCGGACATGTCGTCGGGATCGCGCATCGGAAAGCGATAGACGTGGCAAGCGCTCATGAGGGTCCGAACAGCAGGTTCCATGCCAGGGAAAAGCCATCGCCGGCGCATAATTTGGCGCACAAGAGGCCGCTCTGTATACATACTGCAATATTTGTGTGCAATGACCTCTCTGCGACGCCAGCGCGGCTTGACGGGACCGGCCGCCAGGGGGCAATAACGCGTATCGAATTTGGGGAGCGTTAGAGTCGCAATGGCCGTCGTCAACATGCCGGGTGTCGGAAGCGGCGAAAACCGCCGCGAAGCGATCGTCGCCGCGGTGTGGGACGCGATCTGCGATGGCCGCCTGCCGCCGGGCGCGAAGCTTGGCGAGGACGAGCTTGCCCGTATCTTCGAGGTGAGCCGCACCATCGTGCGCGACGCGCTGAAGGAACTCGCCTTTCGCGGCATCGCCGAAATCCTGCCCCAGCGCGGCGCTTTCGTCGCACGGCCGACGGTGAAGGACGCCGACGACGTCTACGCCGCGCGCCGGGTTATCGAAGCCGCGATCATCGAAGACGTGGCGAAGAACTGCACCGCCAACGATATCCGGGCACTCCGCGCGCATATCGAATTGCAGGCGGCCGCGCGCAAGCGCCGCGACAAGCGCGAATTCGTCCATCTGTCGGGCGATTTTCATCTGCAGATCGCGCGCTTGGGCGGCAACCGCATGCTGGCGGAGTTGCTCGAAGGCCTGGTCGCGCGCGCGGCGATCATCACTACGCTGTATTTGCCCGACGGCCATTCCTGCGTGGTGGACGAGCATACACGCATGGTCGATCTGCTCGCCGCCGGCAAGGCGAAAGAATGCATCGCGCTGATGAAGGCGCATCTGCAAACCAATATGCACGCGCATCATTTCGTCGAGGAAGCGCCGCAGCGCGTCGATCTGACGGCCGCGCTGTCGCCGAAATCGGCCAAGACCCGCGCTTAGAGTCGATCCCGCGCTTCCAGCGCCGCGCGGAAGCGGCGATAGCCTTTGTCGTGAATGGCGCGCGCTTTCGCTTCGGACCGCACGCGCGCCCCTTCCCGGCACATCGCCGCACCCGCCGCCGAAAGATCGGGATAAAGCTTCGCGGCGGACGCGGCGGCGATCGCCGAGCCGAGCGTCACCGCATCCGGCTCGCCCGCCAGGATCACGTCGCAGCCCGTCGCGTCGGCGTAAAGCTTCGTCAGGTAATCCGCCTTCGAATGGCCGCCGGTCAAATGCAAGCGGTCGATCGCGTAGCCCTTCGCGTTCATCGCGTCGACGATATGACGCGTGCCATAGGCGATGCCGACGGCCGTCGCGTGATAGAGCCGCGCCAAGCTCTCGAACGATGAATCGAGTTCGAGGCCGAAAATGGCGCCCTTCAATTCCGGCCGGGCAAGCGGCGAGCGATTGCCGCGGAAATCGGGAATGACCAGCATGTCTGCCGCATAATCGGGGTCTTGCGCCGCGATATGCTTGGCCATGATCGCATGGCGATCGGGGCCGAGATGGCGGCCCTCAGCGTGCCAATCGAGAACATGATCGAGCAAGGCGCCGGTCGCCGATTGGCCGCCCTCGTTGAGCCACAGCCCCGGCATCATCGCGCCGAAATATGGACCCCACACGCCGGGTATGGCGCGGGGTTGCGGCGACAGCGCCATATGGCAGCTCGACGTGCCCGCGATCAATCCGATCGCGCGGTCGAACTCGGCCGGCGCGGTTCCGGCCAGAAGCCCAAGCCCGCCCGCATGCGCGTCGATCAACCCGACCGCGACGGCGATACCGGGATCGAGACCAAGCTCGGCGGCCGCCACGGCCGACAGGCTTCCCGCGCGATCGCCAAGCTGCGCGGCCTTCGCGGGGATTCGAAGTTTCTCCCACGCCCCGTCGAGCCCGATCGTAGCGAGGAAATCCGCCTGCCAACCCGGGGTCTCGTGATTGAGATAGGTCCATTTGCTGGTCAGCGTGCAGGCCGATCCGGTCACTTCCCCCGTTGCGCGCCAGACGAGGAAATCCGCGAGATCGAGCGCAAGGCCGTAGCGCTTCCACTTCGCGGGCAGGTTCCGCTTCAGCCACAGCAGCTTCGGCGTCTCCATCTCTGGCGACATCACGCCGCCGACATAATCGAGCACGCGATGCTGCGTGGCGGTGATCTCCGCCGCCTCGCCGATCGCGCGATGATCGGCCCACATGATCACGTTCCAGCGATCCTCGTCGTCCGACACGCCGACCGGCGCGCCGGACGCGTCGAACATCGCAAGCGAACATGTCGCGTCGAAGCCGATGGCGGCGACGGCACCTGGTTCGGCCCCCGACGCCGCCAGTGCCGCTTTGACCGAGGTCGCGACCGCGCGCCAAATCCCGCCGGAATCGTGTTCCGCGAAATCCGGCGCGGGACGCCGGATGGCGAAGGCGGTTTGCGAACCGCCCAACGCCTTTCCGTCGCGCGAATAGACGACGGCCCGCGCGCTCGTCGAGCCGACATCCACCCCGATCGCAAGATCGCGCTTGCTCATCCGCCGATCTTACGCCGGCAGCAGCGGCTTCACGCGTTCGATGATCGCCCCGACCGCCTCGCTGGGGTTCTTGCGGCCGAGCACGGCGAGTTGCACCTCCTCGAGGAAGATCGTCTGCGCGCGCGCGGCTTCCGGGAAGGCCGGCAGCGGCACGCGCGCGCCCGCCAATGCCTTCGATTCCACGGCCGCCAGCGGCTGGTCGGCCGCGAAGCCCGGATCCTGGTAGGTCGAGACGCGCACCGGGCCGTTGCCGTTGCGCGCCGCACCGGTCGTGACCGCCTTCGACGACATCGTGCGGATGAAGTTCCAGGCGAGGTCCTTGTCGCGGGCGTTGCCCAGGATGCTCATCGCCCAGAATTCGACGACCGAGGCGAAGGGCACCTTGCCGCGCAAAGCTTCGGAGATCGGGAACTCGATCGCCTTGATCTTGCCCGGGAACTTCGACTGCTGCGGATTGTTGAGCTGCGCGAAGCGCGCGAAGGGCAGCACGGTGAACGCCGCACGGCCCTGCTGAATCCACGTTACCTGATCGTCGTTCGTCGTCGTCGCGAATGTGCGCGGCAGCGCGCCCGCCTTGAACAGGTCCTGCATCGTGGCGAGACCCTTTTCCAGCGCGCCACGATCGGGCACCAGCTTCAGATCGCCCGAGATGAAGTCGCCGCCGAAGGCGCGCGCGAAGGTCACGGGGAACACCGACAAGTCGCTCGCCAGCACCATGCCGGTGACCGGCGTGCCCGCCGCCGAGGTGAAGGTCAGGCGCTTGGCCTGATCGACGAGTTCCTCCAGCGTTTGCGGCGGCGCCTTGATGCCGCGCTCCTCCAGCAGCGCTTCGTTGTAGAACAGGCCGATCGTGGCGTGGCGGAACGGCACGGAGACGAGCTTGCCGTCGAAGCGCATCGCGGCGACCAGGCCGGGTGCGATATCCGCAAAGTCCTCGATCGGATTCGCGCGCTGGAAGTCATCGAGCGGCGCCATCAGCTTGGCGGCGTCGCGCGTGGCGCGGCTATTGACCAGAAAGCCGACGCCGAAATCGGTGCTGGACAGGCTCGCCTCGCGGAACAGGCGATCCTGCAACGGGTTGGAATCGAACGTCGCCCAATTGACTTCGGTCGCATTGGCGTCGCGCCACGCCTTGGTCAAGTCGCCGGCGGGACCTTGCGTTAAGCTCGCCTGATGCACGCGATGGGCGAGCACGTTGAGCGTCTTGCCTTGGGCGCGCGCGCGGCCGATGCCCGTCGCGAGGGCCGCAGCCCCCACGCCCATGCCCAAAGCTGTGCGGCGATTCATTTTGAAGGTCGTCATCGTTGGGTTCCTCCCGGGGGTTGTTATTGAAGTCTCAGCCTTTCGTGGCGCCCGATGTCAGCCCCGCCACAAGATGGCGTTGCATGGCGCAAACGAAGATCAGGATCGGCAGCAACTGGATCGTCGCGGCGGCGAACAACACGCCCCAATCGACCCCGTCGAATGAGCCGAGCATTTCGGACACGATCAACGGCGCGGTCTTGGCGCGCGTCGAGGTGAAGACGAACGCGAACAGGAACTCGTTCCACGCGAACACGATCACGAAAACCGACAAAGCCAGCATGCCCGGCAACGCCAAGGGGGCGATGATCTTGGCGATCAATGTGCCCCGCCCCGCCCCGTCGACCAAAGCGGCTTCGTCCAGCTCGACGGGGATCTTGTCGATGAAGGCGCGCATCAACAGCGTGCCCAGCGACACGAAAAACGTGGCGTAAAGGACGATCAGCGTGAAATGCGTGTCGCTAAGCCCCAGCCAATTGATCAGCGGAAATAGCGGCAGGGTCAGCACGATCGGCGGCAGCAGGCGCACCGCAACGAGGAACGAGGCCGAGCGCGTCAACGCGGGCGAACGGAAGCGCGAATAAGCATAGCCGGCCATCGTCGCGACGATCGCCGTCAACACCGTGGCACCGACGGTGACGATCAAGCTGTTCCACAAGCCTCGGAAGAAGTCAGGCCAGCGGACCAGCAGCGCCGTGTAATGCTCCAGCGTCGGCGCGAAGACGAAAGTGGGCGGGACGGCGAAAATCTCGCGCGCTGGTTTCAGCGACGACATCGCCATGAAGGCGATCGGGAACAGCGACCACAGCAGGATCACCGCCACGGCGGCGGTCTTGCCCAGCACGATCCCGATCCGGTCAGCGCGCATCGGAGGTCATGTCCTTGCGCAGCGCGAACAGATATCCCGCGCCGAGGACGAGCGAGATCGCCAGCATGATCCAGCCTGTCGCCGCCGCCTCGCCGAAGGCGTTGAAGCGGAAGGCTTCGAGATAGAGATAGACCGCGAGCACCTCCGTCTGGCGCGCCGGGCCGCCCTGGGTCATCAGCCAGACTTCGGAGAACATGCGGAAGACGAAGATGTAGCGGAACAGCGCCGCGACGACGAGAGCCGGTACCAGCAGCGGCAGCGTCACCTTGCGGAACATCTGCAACGGCGTGGCTTGGTCGATCAACGCGGCCTCGTAAAGCTCGCGCGGGATCGACAGGCGGGCGGCGTAAAGGATCAGGAAGGTGAACGGCAGGTGCAGCCAGATCGACAACAGCGAGATCAGCGCAAGCCCATGCGACGGCTCGATCGACCATTCCAGGATCGGCAGGCCGATCGCCTTCATCGCCACGCTGACCGGGCCCACGTCCGGATCGAACAGATAGCGCCAGATGACGGCGGCCGATACTTCCGACACCGCATAGGGGGCCAGCACGGCCGCCAGCAGCACGCCCCGGAACGGCAAGCCCGACGCGAAGAGCAAGGCCATGCCCAGGCCGAGCAGCAATTCCAGATGCACGACCAGCGCCACGATGAAGATCGTGTTGAACAACGCGCGCCAGAAATACGTGTCGTTCAGCACCTTCACGTAGTTGACGAGACCGACGAAGCTCGGCGCGCGGCCGAAGGTCGAGTTCGTGACGCTGAGCCAGATCACGTAGACGGCCGGAATCACGATCACCGTCAGCAGCAACCCGTGCGCCGGCGTGATCCACGGCAACGCCGCGGCGAATTGCCGTTTCGTGATTGTCGAGCCCATGTCGTCTTCGCCTATCAGGCTGCCGCGCGCTTGCCGCTCGCCGCGATCGGCGTCCATCCCTCGATCGTCGACCGATACATCGTGCGCCGATAGCCCGGATAATCGTTGATCGCCGTGTGCATAACGCACGGGTTCAGCCACATGCCCAGCGTGCCCGGCGCCCAGCGCAGACGGCAGTTAAATTCGGGGCGCGTCGCCACCTTGAACAGATAGTCGATGATCGGGCGCGTCTCGGCTTGCGTGAAGCCCTTGATGCGGTCGATGACCGAGCTGATGAACAAATAGCGCTCGCCCGTCACCGGGTCCTTGCAGACCAGCGGATGCTCGACCTCGAAGCTCGCGATCTTATGCACGTCGGCGCGCATCTTCACGCTGCCGTATTGCTGACCGAGAACGCCCTTGCCGGAATGGACGACGACGAAATCCTCGATCATCGCCTTCATCGCGGGCGACAGCGAACGATACGCCCATTCGAGGCTGGTGAAACACGTGTCCCCGCCCACGGGCGGCACTTCATGACCGTAGAGCATAGTGATGCCCGGCGGCTTGGCGAGCCAGGCGAGATCCATGTGCCAATCCTCGCCGATCACCTTGCCGGTTTCGTCCGGCTCGCGATTGAGGACCATCAGATCGTCGTAACCGTCGATCGGCTCGTGCACCGGGTTGCCGCTGAACGGCCCCAACGCCGCGCGCACCTGATGCACGTCTTCGAGCGCCATCTTCTGATCGCGGATCGCGAGCACGTGGTAGCGATGGATCGCGCGTTTGAGATCGGCCATCGTTTCCGGGCTGCGGTCGCGGGCGAGGTCGAGGCCCGTAATCTCCGCGCCGATCGTTCCCGTCATCTGACGGATTTCGAACCGCTCGAACTTCGTTTCTCGCGCCATGCGTTTTCTCCCCGATCGCCGCCGCGTCATCGCAGCTGACTTACGTGCAAGTAAGTATCGAGGAATGGACAGCGCGAGTCAATCCCGCGCCATCGTGCCGCATTGCAAATGCAGATATCAGCGCCGCCAGGCGGCGGCGATCGCCCTTTCGAGCGCGCGGAAGGTGGCTTCGACGCTTTCGAATCCGCCGGTATCCTGGGTCGTCGGCGGGCAAGCCTGGACGACGAACCGAACCAGCCGCGCCACGTCTGCAACCGGTGTTGCGGGTGCGAACTCGCCCGATTCGACGGCCTCGCGCACCGCTTTGGTCAACGCCTTCTCGTAGACTTTATCGACGCGTTCCAGCGCTTGCGCCGCCAGCGGCCCCAGCACGGGCAAATCCAAGCGCAAGCGCGCCAGCGGACTCCACACGTTGCGCTCGCCGCGCTTGGGATTGTAGCGGTCGTAGAAGGCGCGAAGATCGGCGAGCTGTCGGCGCAAGCGCACGGCGAAGCTTTCCCCCGGCCGCGCCCAATGCGACAGGATGCGCGCTTCCGCATCCGCCGCGAATTGCGCGACGAGCTCGGCCATCAGCTTGTGCTTGCCGCCGAAATGGTGATGCACATTGGCGCGCGTCGTGCCCGTCACCGCGACGATGTCGGCGAAGCTGAACCCCGCATAGCCGTTGCGCACATATAGGTCGCGCGCCACGCCGCGGATCAATTCGCGCGACTGATCGGCGCTCAACCGCGCACGGGGTTTCGTGACTTTCTTCGTTTTCGTTTGGCCGCGCGACAACGCCGACTCCCTCATTCACGAGCGGCCGTCACGATAGTGGACGAAGTCGCGCGACGCTACTGGCGCCAGCTGAGCGGGAAATTGCCGGAGATGCCGGGGGTGCCCGTCGCGGTCGCGGTCGGGATGGCGGGCGGCGTCAGGTTCAGCAAGCCCGGCAGAATCGTGACAGGCGCGCCGCCGCCGACCGGCGTCACGGTGATCGACTGAACGGCACCGCCCGAGGTGTTGATCGTGATCGTGGTGCCCGCCGCGAACGTGCCCGCCCCAGCCGCCGGGGTGGGCGTGCTGGATTGCGCGCCGCCGGTCTGCGGCGTGCTACCGGCCGTTTGGGGATTATTGCCTTCGCCGCTGCCTTGTTGCCCCCCGCCCGTGCTGCCGGCGGGCGACGCGGCCTCGGTCAGGATCGCGATCAGCATCGCCTGCACCGCCGCCGGGCTGACCGGGTTGACGTTCGCCGCGTCGGTCGTCGCGGTCGAGGACGACGCCGTCGTGGTGGTCGAGGTCAGGATCTGGGTGATGATCTGCGCCAGCGTCTCGGTCGTGACGGTCGTCAGCGTCGTGCCTTCATTGCCGCCCGGCGATGTCGTCGCGGAATTGGCGATCGAAGTACCGCCGAAAGTGAAGCCATTGCCGACTGCCGTCACCGCCGGCGCGGCTGCCGCGCCCAAGTTGCCGTTGACCGTGCCATCAAGCGCGCCGCCCACGCCGGTCAGCGCCAGCGTGCTGCCGAAGCTATTGAGGCTGTTCGACAACGTCATCGTGCCTGTGGCGGCAAGACTGGTTGTGCCCGAGCCCACTTGGATGGCGCCGGATTGCGTGATCGCCCCGCCGGCGGTGATTGCCAGCGAGTTGGCCACGTCGATGGCTGCGATCGACAAAGCGCCCGCCGTCGTCACTGACGCGGAACCCGACGCGGCATAAAGCGTCAACGGGCCGCCGAACGCATTGGAGGCGTTCGTCAGTGTGATGTTGCCGGTATCGGCGCTGATATCGGCAGCGCCCGCAGTCGTAATCGCCCCGACTTGAGTGATCGCGCCGCCGGTAACGCTGACGTTCAGCGTGCCGCTCGACGAAATGCTACCCACCGACAGCGGCCCGGATTGGCCCCACGCGATATTCGATCCGCCGGACGTCGCCAGCGAGACTGACCCCGCGACAACATTGTTGTGGGTCGAAAGCCCGAGCGACCCACCCGCCGCCGACGCGTTCAAATTGCCGCTAACGGTAAGCAGCCCGCTTTGGGTAATCCCACCGGACGTCGCGCTCAAAATCAGATCGCCGTCCGATACCGTGGTTCCAAGAAAAAGCGAATCTCCGGTCAGATGGATGGCACCGCCAGCGCCGCTCGTCGACGACACGGGGCCCGTGAACATATTGCCGCTCGCGTTGTCGAACAAAATGCTGCCGCTTTGCGCGGTAAGGGTCGTGGCACCGCCGACATTCACCGCGGCGCCGGCGGCTTGCGTCAATCCGCCCGAAGCGACCCATGTCAGATTGCCCGGCGTGGTTATGCCGCTGACCGTGCCAGTCGTGTCGGTTTCTGAGTCGACCCGCGAAATACTGGAAGCGAATGTCGTGCGCAGATCGATATTTCCGGAGCCGGACCCGGCGGTCACGTTCGCGGCGACGTGCTCGATCACGTTGTAGCCGGAGTTCCCGTGATTCAGCAGGAAATCGCCGGCGCCGCGCAGGATCAAATTCTGCGCCGTGATCGTGTTGCCGCCCGCTTGGTTCACGCCGGCACTGTTGGCGTGGAAGGTCAACGTCTTGGTCGTATCCAGCGTTACGTCGCCGAAAAGCGCGATCGAAGTACCCCGAAGCATTAGGTTGGAATTGGCGTTCGTGCTCAGCCCCGATGCGCCGATCTCGATCGCGCCCGCGGTGGAGCCGCCGATCAAAAGATTGCCAGCGTTGACGAAGCTCAAATCGTCGACAATCTGCAGGGTGCCTGTGCCGCCGCCGATGCCGATCGTCGTACTCGCGGTCACCGGATTGATGGTTACGTTGCCGGTGGTCTGGATCGAGGCGCCGGTCGTGGTGAAGTTAACCGTATCGGCGACGATCGAGATGTTTCCGGTCGTCGTGCCGCCGCCGATCGTCCAATTCGACCCGCCGGTCGCGAAGCCATAGCCGTTCGTCGAATCGCCGGTGATCGATATCGCGCCCGAAGTCGACGTCACGGCACCGCCCAACGCCACGTATACGCCGTGGGGGTCTGTCCCCGAGGAAGTGGCCGTACCGTCGAGCGTCAGCGTGCCGCTATTGGTCGAAATCACCGAGTTCGTATCCTGGACCGCGATACCGACATTGCTGGCGGAATTGGCGATGCCGCCCGTGCCGGTGACGGAGACGTTGCCCGTGCCGGTCGCGCGGATCACGCCGTAGTCGGAGCCGAAAACATAGACGCCGACATTGTTGCCGGCCGTGGTCCCGCCGGTCCCGGTCAGCGTGATGTTGCCGGAACCCGTCGTTTCGATCAGGCCATAGGCCCCCGAGGCGCCGGTCACGGCGATGCCGCGCGAGGCGTTGCCGTCGCCGCCGGCCGCCGTCGCGGTGATCGAACCTGCGCCGTCGGTGCGGATCGCGCCGCCGCCGATATAAAGACCCGCATTGCCGCCCGAAGCGCCCGTTCCGCCGGTCGCGTTGATCGTGATCGCCCCGTCGCGCGACGAAACCACGCTCGCTGCGCCGAGGATGGTCACGCCGCCATTGTTCCCGCCCGCGTAGGAACCGCCCGCGCCGGTCAGCGTGATGGTGCCGGTCGTGCCATCGCCGGCGGACGTATAGCTACGCACGATACCGGTGTTCAGAAAGATGCCGTGCTGGCCGTACGTGGTCGTGCCCGAAGCGCTGCCTTTGCCTGTGAGGTCGATATTGCCGCCGCGCGATTCGATCGTGCCGCCGTTCACGAAGAGGCCCGCGAAATCGAGACCGCCATTCGCACCCGTCGCATTCGCGGACATCGTGATGTCGCCGCCACCCGAATTAATCGTGACGCTACCGACATAGATGCTCCGCGCCGACGTCGCGGTGAACGTTCCGCCCGCGAGCGTCAGATTGGCGTTCAGATACATCAGAGCGCTGGCCGCTCCGCTCGCGGTCACGGTGACGTTTTTCCCGGACGCCATGGTGATCGCGCTGCCCAAGGTAAGCGTGCCCGGCGCGGTTGCGGTCAGATCGCCCGTGATCACGACGGAGCCCAAGGTCAACCCGGCGCCAGTGGCGACCGACGCATCCATGTTGGCGCCGGTCGTCGTCAGCGCGACCGCGCCGCCGAACGCGTTGCTCGCATTGGTGAGGGTGATCGAGCCGCCATTGGCCGTGAACGACGACGCGCCGCCGGCCGAGATCTGCCCGGATTGCGTGATATTGCCGCCCGAAACGACGGTGAGACCGGCCCCGATGGTGGAGTACCCGAGATTGGTCGCGATGGAATTGGTGAGCTGCGCCGTTCCGCCGCCGGAGTTGTAAAGCGACAAAGGACCGACGAACGCATTCGACGCGTTCGTCAGGACGATATTACCGGCGTTGGCGTTGAACTCGGCGCCCGCGCTGCCGGCGTCCTGGACGAAAGCGCCCGATTGCGTCAACCCGACGGATGTCCAGGACAGCGAGCCGGTCCCCATCGTCGACGCACCCAGGTTCATCGCGCCGGAAGTCCAAATGGTGACGTTCGCCGCCGTCCCGGACTTGGCGAGCGTCAGCGTACCGCTGAAGCTGTTGGCGCCGCTGGCCAAGGTGACGTCGCCCGCGCCCTCGAAATTGAGCGTCCCCGAGCCGCTTATCGTGCCCGACTGCGTTGCCGTGGCCGCCGAGTTCAAAGTCAGGATGTTCCCGCCGAGCGCCGTCGAACCGAGCGAGATCGTGCCGCCCGTCGTCGAGATCAGATCGGTGTTGCGCGCGAGCGTCCAGCCCCCGCCCGTCGTGATCGCGCCGGTCTGACTGGCCGAGCCAATCTCCTGGATCGAAAAGCCGGAGACGGCGCTCAGAATCCCGCTTGTGATGGCGAGCGTGCCCGCCCCGCCATTGACGCCGATGGTCGTCGCGTCCGTATCGGTACGGAAGATGATCGTGCCGCCGCCCGCTTGGCGCGACAGTGTCAAGGTTGTGGCCGAGTTGACCAAGTCGTCCGCGCGCAATGTCGTATTGCCGGTATGCGAGGCGCCACCCACCGTCGCCGCCGTTCCTCGGAAGACCAAGCCGTTGCCCGCCGAACCCGCGATGCCGCGCAAGGTGATGTTCCCCGCGCCGGTCGACGACACGCTCGCGCCGTCGACGATGTCGATCCCGCGGCTGACGAAGCCGTAGGCGGCGACGACCTCGCTTCCGCCGCCCGTACCGGTAACGGAGACCGCGCCGCCAGCCGACGAAACCTCCGTCGTCGTGCCGAAGAGCGTGACACCGCGGCTGGCGCCGAAACTGGCCGTACCGGTCAGCGTCACTGCCCCCGTGCCGGTGGCACGCGCTTTGGCGTACAGCAAAGCCATCCCGTCGTTGTTGTTGGATGTGGCCGCCGTGCCGGCGCCCGTGCCGGTGAGGGTGATCGAGCCGTTCTGGGACGAGATATCGGCAAAGGTGCCCGCTGCGTTGCCGTTGAAATAAAGACCGATATGCGCGCCGCCGGTGCCACCGCCGTTGGACGCGGACGCGCCGCCCTCGCCGACGATGTTGATCGTCCCCGCGCCCGTCGTCGAGACGACCGAACTCGCCGCCATCGACACGCCGTACTGGTTGATGCCGGAATCGCCGCCCTTGCCGGCGATCGCGATGTTGCCGCCCGCCGCGTTGACCGTCACGCCCGAGGCGATGGCGACACCGGTGAACGTACCCGACGCCGAACCGAAGGTTGGCGCCGTGTTGGTGTTGGGGGTCGTCCACGACGAAACATTGCCCTTGATCAGGATATCGCCGCCGCCGGTCGTCAGATTGGCATTGATCGCAACCCCCGCATCGCCCGACACCGTCAAACTGCCGGTCCCTTGCGTGGTCAACGCGTAGCCGACCGTGGCGGTGCCGCTGCCCGTGCCGATCAGCGACAAATTCGTGTTGTTCGGTGCCGTATAGGCCGCACCGACGGAGACGTTGCCGGTGGCGGAGGCGCTGCCGATCTGGATCGTGCCGAAATTGGATATCCCACTCAGGATATCGGACGTCACGCCGAGACCGGAGCCCGTGCCGTTGAGGATAACGTCGCCCCCGGACAAGGTAAGGAAAGTGACCGTCCCGCCGCCCGCTTGCCGGGTCAGCGACAAACTCGTCGCCGAATTGGTTATCGAATCGACCTGCAATATCAGATTGTTTTGAAACGAAGCGCCGCCAAGCGTGACACTGGCCCCCTTAAGGGACAGGCCGGCATTGCCGCCACCGGGGTTTGGCCCCATGAAAGCGATACTGCCGGTGGCGCTGGTCGACGTCACCGAGGAGTTTTCGACCACGATCGAATGACCGCCGCCGGCGCTGGTGCCCAAGCCTTCGATCGAGATGTAGCCTGTTCCCGACGTCCGCACCTGAGCGTCCAGGATCGATACGCCGACATTGTTGGAGGAGTTTCCGCCGCGCCCGACGATCGTGATATTGCCGCCGCCCGCATTGAGGTCGGCACCGGACAGGGTCGACACGCCATTGCGGTTGCCGGTCCCCGTGCCGGAGCCGGTAATACCGCCCGGCGCATCGGCGTAGAGCTGAATGTTGCCGCCAAGCGTCGTGATCTGCGCGCCGATCGCGACTTGCGTGTCGGAAGTGGCCACGACAGCGACCGAACCGGACGTCGCGAGGATATTGCCGGTGATCGACACCACCCCCGCGCCGGTCTGGACGAAATTCGCACTTTTCGAAACGGTGTTCGTGAACGTCTGCGCGCCGGAGACGGTGATATTGGCGCCACCGACGCTGAGATCGCCCGACCAGCTATTCGCTTGCGAGAGCGTGACGGTGCCCGAGCCGCCGTTGATCGACACGATACCGGTGGCGCCGGCGTCCTGTGTGATGGCACCCGACTGCGTGAAACCCGCCGTGGCGCTCGTATACGCGAAGCCGCCCGTACCGAGCGTCGAGGTTTGGATATTGCCGGTGATGTTGTTGTAGAGCGTGACGCTGTTCGACGTGCCGGTGCGATTGAGCGTGATATTGAGGAAGTTGTTGCCTGCCTGGGCAAGCGTCACCGCCCCCGTGCCGCCGATAACGAGATCGCCGCCCGCATTGAACGCGCCGGCGGATTGCGTGACTGCACCATCGGCGTTCAACGTCACGACGCCCGTACCGCCGCCGACCGTGACGTTCGCGCCGAAGTCGACGCTGCCGGTCTGATTCACGTTCAGCAAACCGCCGCCGGTATTGATATTGGCGGTCGTCGTCAGATTGCCCGCCGCCTTGCCCGTGCCGGAATACCCGGTCGTCGTGATGTTGCCGCCCGACGTGCTGATGGCGCCGCCGATCGAGATGTTGCTCGCCGCCTGAAACACGACATTCAGCAGATAACCGCCGCTGTTGATCGAGCCCGCCCCGGTGATGGTGATCGCGCCGTCGGCCTGCAGGACAAGCGTGGAGTTGGCGGCACTGTTGGTGATGCCGGTCGTGATGTCGATATAACCCGTTCCGCCGGCCGCCGAATTGGTCGACACGATCACCGTGCCGCCATTCAGCGCGGCGTTCAGCGTCGCGACATAAAGGTTCGACGACGCGTTCGAGCCCGAGAACGGCGAACTGCCCGACATATCGCCGGAGCTGGCACTGCCCGAAATCGTGATGTCCGTCGGGTCGAGCAGCAGCGTGCCGGCGGCCCCGTTCACACCTTGCAAACCGACCGTGCCGCGGAAGTCGAGGAAGCCCTTCGACGAGACCTCGATGAAGCCGCCATTGACCGCACCCGACACATCGATATGGCCGGCGTTGCGCGTGGCTTCGTCGGACCACAGGATCACCCGCCCGCCATCGGCCAGCGCCGACGACGCGTCGATGACCGCGCGCGCGTCCATATAGACCATCTTGGCGTTGGCTTCGGGGCCCTTGCCCTGGTAGTTGCCGCCGACCAGAACCGTGCCGCCGCCCGCGTCGCCCGAAGCGTCCAGGCGCGCGTTCTCGAACAAACCGACTTTCTCGCCCAGGACCTTGATCGTGCCGCCCTTCGCGTCGGCCGTTTGGCCCGACACGTCGAGGCTCGCATTGACCGAGACGATCCCGTTCTCGCCGCCGTCGATGACGATCTCGCCGTTCTCGATGCGCGCCGAGCGCGCTTCGACGATGCCCGTCACGTTGATCACGTTGTTGATCACGTCGCGCGCCGCGCGCGCGGTCATCAGCACGCGCCCGCCATTCGCCTGGACCGTGCCGCTGTTCTCGACCAGCGCGTTGGCGCCGGCGGGTGCTTGATTGACCGTGCCGGTCGACGCGAACTTGAGCAGCCCGTCGCCGAAGAAATCCAGCGTAAACGTCGGCGTGCCCGCCAGCACCACCGTGCCGCCTTGCGCGACGATCGTGCCCTTGTTCTCCACGGCCGCCGCCGACAGCACCGCGAAGCCGCCTTGCGCCACGTTGACGAAGCCTTCGTTGATCACGCGCGCGTTGACGTCGCCCGCGATCGAGAAATTGAGATTGCCGGCCAGGAAATCCGCCTGGTTCATCCGCGACGTGGTCGCGACCAGGCCGTTCACATCGACCATCGCCGACGGCCCGAAATAGATCCCCGCCGGGTTCATGATCACGACCCGGCCATTGGCTTGGATCGAGCCGAAGATCATCGACGGGTCGGGGCCGATCACCCGATTGAGGGCGAGCGAACTGCTATCGGGCTGGATGAAGCGGACGATGTTCCCGGCACCCACCGAGAAGCTTTGCCAGTCGATCGACAGCGTCGCGCTGTTCTGATTGATGGTGAGCTGGTTGGCGCTGGTTTGCGAGATCGTGCCCGCGCCGCCGACCACATTGCCGCCGGTCGGCAGCGCCTGCGACTTGGCTTGATCGGCGGGCAGCACCGCAAACGGCAAACCCAGCGCCGCAGCCCCCAAACCCCAGCGGCGAAAACGCCCCCAGCGCGCGCGACGGCGATATGCCGCGCGCCTCAAATCGCTGGATTGGGTTTCCGTCATCGTCCGGCAAAGCCCCTGTTCATTGGACGATCCACAGATTTTCTCGATCTCTGCGGCGTCCGGAATAAGATTTACCTATATGTAAGGATTTGTATAGGACTTTAACGAACTCGATACGGATAAGTTTTTATACGACAAGTCAACAAGTTATAGGTGTTTTTACGCGCCCGGTAGCGTCGAATCCCCGGCCCCCAAAGCGCGTTGCATCAGGACGGAATCCACCCAACGTCCGAACTTAAAGCCGGCGGAGTGGAAGACCCCGGCAGGACGGAACCCCACGCGCCGATGCAACCCGATCGAGCCGGCATTCGCACTGTCGCCGATAACCGCGATCATCTGGCGCCAGGGGCCCGCCTCGCAACGTGCGATCAGGGCCGCCAGCAGCGCCGATCCGATCCCCTGCCCGCCGAGGCCCGGCGCCACATAGACCGAGTCTTCGATCGTGTGACGATAGGCCGGGCGCGGTCGATATGCGGACGCGTAGCAATAGCCCACGACGCGCCCGCTGCGGACCGCCACGAGATAAGGCAAGCCCAGCGCCAGCACATTCGCGCGCCGCTGGGCGAGCTCGTCGATCGAGGGCGGTACTTCCTCGAACGACGCCACGCCGTTCAAAACGTGATGCGCGTAGATCGCCGCGATCGCCGAAAGATCGTCTGTGCCTGCGTCGCGTATTTCCAAGCTTGTCATTGTCGCGTGCTCCGCGAAATCGGCCCCGGCACCGATATCGGCGCGTAAACGCCCGTCCAGCTCGGCCAGGGCCGCCCGTTGCCGCAAATAGGAATGCGGCGACGCGGCGAAATAGAGTCCAGCTTCGATCAGCCAGCCGAAGGGCGTCTGGGGCTTCGTCATGCCGCCAATCTGGCGATCCGCAAATCATAAAAGAAGATTTGTTTCGTTATACGGATCATGAGAATTTCTTTGATATGAAACGCCTCGATCTCGACCTTTTGAGGACCTTCGCGACCGTCGTGGAGCGCGGCAGCTTCACCGCTGCCGCCGAACGCATGGGGCTGACCCAGCCCGCGATCAGTTTGCAGATCCGCCAACTCGAGAAACGCCTGGGCACGGCGTTGATCGAGCGTGTGGGCCGCAGAGCGCGGCCGACGACGGCGGGAGCCGAACTGCTCGCGCATGCGCCGCGCATCGAAACCGCGGTCGACGACGCGCTCGACGCGGTCGCGCGCCACGGACAGGGCACGATGGGCCGCGTGCGCATCGGTACGGGCGCCACGGCGTGCATCTTTCTGCTGCCGCCCTTGCTGGGCGCGTTGCGGCGCAAATTCCCGTCGCTGGAGATCACCGTCGCCACCGGCAACGCCGCCGATATCGTGAAAGCCGTGGAGGACAATCTTCTCGACATCGCGCTGACGACACTGCCGGTCGCGGGCCGCATGCTCGATATCGTGCCGGTGCTGAAGGACGAGATCGTCGCGGCGGCGCCCAAGGGCTTCCCCTTGCCCGCGCGCGCCAGCGCATCGGCCCTCGCCAAGCTGCCCATGTTGCTTTACGAGCCCGGCGGAAATACGCGCCGCCTGATCGACACTTGGTTCGCGCGCGAGAAGGTGAAGTTCGAGCCGGTGCTGTCGCTGGGCAGCACCGAAGCGATCAAGGCGATGGCACTGGAAGGCCTTGGCTGCGCGGTGCTGCCCGCAATGTCGCTACGCGTGTCGCGGGCGGGAGAATTCGTGACTCGACCTTTGTCGCCGCGCCTTTCACGCACCCTCGCGGTCGTCATGCGGCGCGACAAACGATTGTCGCGCGGGCTGAAAGCCGTGCGCGACGCGCTGCTGGACTTGCGCATGAATCCGGGCAAGTCCGCCCCGAAATGATCTAATTCGACAGGCCGGAACGCCTCGACTACCGTCGATGCGACATGACCGACGCATCCGACGCTTTGAGCTGGTCCACCGCCGCGATCCGCGCGCTGCCCGCTTATCGCCAGCCGCAAACCTTCCACGATTTCGAGAATCCCGGCACGCGGCCGCGCCTGCTGCATCTCAACGAGAACCCCTACCCGCCCTCGCCCATGGCGATGGCGGCGGCGATCGAGGCGATGCACGACGTCAACCGCTATCCCGATATCGGCGGACGTAAACTCGCCCAAGCGGTGGCCGCGCATTACGGCGTCGATCCGTCGCTGGTCATTTTGGGCTGTGGCAGCGACGAGTTGATCCATTTCACCACCGTCATCGCGCTGGAGGCCGGCGACGAAGCGGTCGTGCCAGCACCGAGCTTTCCGCGCTACGCACTGTCGACGAAACTCGCCGCCGCCAAACCGGTGCGCGCGCGCATCAACAAGAACGGCGCTTGCGACGTCGACGCCACACTGCGTTCGATCGGCAACCGCACGAAGCTGGTCGTCGCTTGCACGCCCAACCCGCCGTCGGGCGGCATGATGGACGAAGCCGCGTTGAAGGCGCTGATCGATGGCGTGCCCGAGAACGTGCTGCTGCTGCTCGACGAAGCCTATGCCGAATTTGGCCACCACGCGGGCGGGCCCGATGCGCTGAAGCTGCTGCGCAAGCGCAAAGGCCCGTGGATTTCGACGCGCACCTTCTCCAAGGCCTATGGCCTGGCGGCGATGCGCGTGGGCTATGCGATTTGCGGCGATGCGACCGTGGCCGAAGCCTTGCGCCGCTGCCGTCTGCAATACAACGTGCCCACGCCCAGCCAAGCGGCGGCGGTCGCGGCGCTGGCCGATCAAGCGCATCTCAAAGCCTCGCTCGATAAGATCGCGGTCGAACGCAAGCGGCTGACCGAAGGCCTGGTGGCGTTGGGTTTGAAGACCTGGCCGTCCACCGGCAACTTCGTCTCCGTCTCGCTGAACGGCCCCGCCGCGCCGATGATGACCGCGTTGGCGAAGGAAGGAATCCTGGTCCGCGATTGGCGCGACCCGGATTACCTGAACGAATTGCGCATCGGTGTCGGTACCGCCGAGGACACCGACGCGGTGCTCGCCGCCCTCGCCCGCTTGCTTAAAGGTGCGACATGAGCGCGCCGCGCGGTTCCGCGATCCTCGCCGCCCTCAAAACGGCCGGTATCGAGTTCGTCGTCGCCTTGCCTGATATCGTGACGAGCGACGGGCTGTTGTGGCCGCTCGCCCGCCAGAACGACATTCGCTTGGTGCGCATCTGCAAGGAAGATGAAGGCATCGGCATCTGCGCGGGGCTTGGCTTCGCGGGGCGCCGATCGATCCTGATGATGCAGCAGACCGGCTTGATGGACTCCGTCAACGCGCTGCGCGCCGTCGGCGTGGAATACGAACAGCCGATCGCGATGCTGGTCGGGCTTCAGGGCAAGGAACCGGGCGTGTTGCCGTCGAAATCGGCCAAGGTTTCGGTCAGCGCGATCGAGCCCATTCTCGATGCGCTCGGCGTCGATCACGTGCTGATCGAAACGCAAGACGACGAAGCCAAGATCGCGCCCGCCTTCGAACGCGCCTTCAAGAATTCGCGGCCCGTTTGCGTGCTGATCGGCACGCCGCCGCTCGCCGACGGAGCCGCGCCATGATGCGCCGCGACGAATGTCTGGCCCTTCTCGCCAAGCGCGTGCGCGACGAAGCGATCGTCGCGACCTATCAGGCCGCGTTCGATTGGATGCGCCTCGCGCCGCGCGATCTGAACTACGTCTCGATCGGCGCGATGGGCATTGCCTCGTCGCATGGGCTCGGCCTCGCCTTGGGACGGCCCGACAAGCGCGTGGTCGTGCTCGACGGCGACGGCAGCTTGATGATGAATCTGGGTTCCCTCGCCACCGTGGCGGACGCGAACCCGAAGAATTTCGTGCATCTGGTTTGCGTCAACGGCGTCTACGAGGCCAATGGCAGCCATCCGTTGCCATCGGCCGCGAAGGTCGATTTCGCCGCGATTGCCAAAGGGGCCGGGATCGCCAATACCGGCACAATATCGACGCTGGCGGAATTCGAAGCCGAGCTCGACACGATCCTTGGCGGCGAAGGACCGATTTTCCGCGCGCTGAAGGTTACCGCCGGTGCCCCCAGCAAGCAGGATTACGCCTTCATCCACGGCGCCGAAACGCGCCAACGCTTCAAGGCGGCGTTCACGCGCTAGCGGTCGCCTTCGCTTCGTCCAGCAGCCATTTGCGGAACGCCGCAATCTTCGGCTTGTCCAGCATGCGCGCGGGACACACGAAATAATAGTCGTAACCGCTGGGCACGCTGACTTCGAAGGGCTTCACCAAGCGTCCGGCCTTAAGATCGTCGATCACCAACGGCCCGCGCCCCAGCGCCACGCCCAGGCCCTCGATGGCACCCTGGATCGACATGTTCGACTGGCCGAAGCGGCGGCCCTTCGCAAGGTCGATGCCGGTCACGCCCGCCGCGTCCAGCCACATCCCCCAGCCCGGCTCGCGCCCGCCCAAGCGCTGAATATCGTCGTGCAGCAACGGTACGCGCGCGAGATCGGCGGGTTTGCGCAGCGCCTTGGGCCCTTGCATCAGCTTGGGTGCGCAGACGGGGAACATCTCCTCGCCCAGGATCTTCTCGACATGCAGGCCGGGATAATGGCCAAGGCCGTAGCGGATCGCGACATCGGCCTCGTTCGCCGAGAAATCCGCCATCTGGCCGGAGGTTGCAATCTCAAGCTCGATCTGCGGATGAAGCTCGTCGAAGCGGATCAGCCTCGGGAACAGCCACTTGACCGCGAAACCCGCCAGCGTCGACACGACCAGACGCGGCCCCGTGTCGGCGCGCGTCAATTCGCGGATCGTGCGCGCGACGATGCCGAGGCCCTCGCGGACCGAAACGGCCAGCGCCTCGCCTTTCACGGTCAGGACAATTCGCCGCGGTTCGCGATGGAACAGCTCGAAGCCGAGATGATCTTCGAGCCCGTGCACCTGGTGGCTGATGGCGCTTTGGGTCAAGCCAAGCTCTTCCGCCGCCAGCGTAAAGCTTTTGAGCCGGGCCGCCGCTTCGAACGCGCGCAACGCGGCGATGGGCGGCAAATGAAGCAAGGGGGAGCCGGACATGAATAACACTCAATTGTAGCCAGGGGGAATCCGCGAGATAGTCTTGCGGATTGGGTATGCAAGAAGCATCCCACATGAACGATTTCGATGGAAGAGCCCCGATGGCCTACGCGAAAGTCAACACGATCTCCCGCGACGACATCCCCGTAATCGACGTCGGCGCGCTTGCCAGCGACGATCCGGCGGTCATCGCCGAAACCGGCAAGGCGATGCGCGAAGCGGCCGAGCGGATCGGCTTTTTCTACGTGTCCAACCACGGCGTACCGCAAGAAACGGTCGACGGCGCGTTTGCGGCCAGCAAGGCGTTCTTCGCGCAGGACGAGGCGACCAAACGCGCGGCACAGATCAACGACCACCATCGCGGCTTTCTGGCCGTCGGCCAGGCGAAGATGTATGCCGGCGCCAAGATCGACCTGAAGGAGAGCTTCCTCTGGGGCCTCGAGCTCGACGAGAAGGACCCCGACGTCGCCGCGGGCAAGCCGCTGATGGGCCCGAATAACTGGCCGGCGGCCCCCGCACATCTGCGCCAAGCCTTCTACGAATATTATCTCGGCATCTGCGCCTGCGGGCAGCGTTTGCTGAAGGGCCTGGCGTCGAGCCTCGGCCGCGATCCCAAATTCTTCGAAAGCGCCTTCGCCAAGCCCTTGGCACGGGGCTCGGCGATCTACTACCCACCCCAGCCGCCGGATATGGGCGAGTTGCAGTTCGGCGTGGCGCCGCACACCGATTACGGCGGATTGACGCTGCTGGCCCAGGACATGGTCGGCGGGTTGCAGGTGCTGGCCGCCGACGGGCGCTGGGTGACCGCGCATCCGATCCCCGGCACGCTGGTCATCAACGTCGGCGATCTTATGCATCGCTGGACGAATGGGCGCTTCTCGTCGAACCCGCATCGCGTGGTGAACGCGTCGGGCCGCGAGCGTTATTCGATCGCCGTGTTCTTCGACCCGCATCCCGACACGGTGGTCGATCCGCGCGATCTGCTCGACGACAAGGATCAGGCGAAATACCCGGCGATCACTTGCGGCGAGTACATCGTCCAGCGCTTCGACAAAGCGTTCAAATACCGCCAGGGCGCGTCCTGAGCCAAGTTTCGACCCATTCGGCGTAGGAGCGTTCGCAGCGCAGGATCCACGTGTCGCCGTCGCGCGACAGCAGCACGCCGATTTCGCCAAGGCGCGTCCGTCCGGCGAAATCGGCGGGCAGCTTGGCGAAGTCCAACGCGATTCCTTGCGTTAATATATTTTCTTTAACTTCAAAAGCTTGATAGGCGTCACTCACGTCGATTGAGAGCGTTCCATCGGGCGCTTTTCCGGCGATCAGCCACTGATCCGGCGCCACCGGAATGGCGCCGGCACCGGGCTTGGCGCCCAGCACGAGGGTCAAGACCTCAGACACGCTGGCGCCCTCCGCTGACATCGTAGAAAGCCGGTTTGACGACGATCGCCCCCGCATCGCCGCCCGGCAGCGAGACGGAAACGGTTTGGCCCATCAGCGCGCGGCCGTCTTCCAGCAAGCCCATCGCCAGCGACCGGCCCAGCGCGCCGCTCCGGCACGACGCGGTGACATAGCCCCGCCCCCGCGCCGCGTCCGCCCGCAAGATCGCCGCCCCTTCGGGCAGCACGAAATCCGGGTCGCGCGCCAGCAACCCGACGAGTTGCGGGCGCGGGCTAGTATCCGTGCGATCGCGCAGCAACGCAGCCTTGCCGACGAAGTCGGGCTTGGCGGCATGGACCGCAAAGCCGAGGCCCAGATCGTCCGGCCCCGCAATCCCATCGCCCTCGTGCCCGACCGAGATGAAGCCCTTTTCGATGCGCAGCACGTGATTGGCTTCCGACCCCACCGGCACGGCGCCCGCCGCGATCATCCGATCCCACAAGGCGGGTGCGGCCGAATTCGGCAGCAAGATCTCGAACGACAATTCGCCGGTGAAGCCCGCGCGCGCGATCAGGCAGCGACGGCGGAAAAGCTCGATTTCCGCCATCCCCATAAAGCCGAGGTCGCGCGGCGGCGCGATCCCCGCCTTCGCCAGCGCGTCGCGCGCCTGCGGACCGCAGACGACGATATCGGCCCATTGCTCGGTCACCGGCACGATATGCACGCGCAGATCGGGGCGCAGGACTTGGCGGCAATACTCGAAGCGCTGCAAACACGCATCGGCGTTGCCGGTCGTGGTTGTCACGAAGTAACGCTCGGGCGACAGGCGGAACACGATCCCGTCGTCGAACAAGCGCCCGTCCTCGTGAAGCTGGAGCGCGTAGCGCCCGCGGCCCGGCGCCAAATCCGATAGCCGCGTCGCATAGACGAAATCGAGGAAAGCGCCGGCGTCTTGTCCGATTACCTCGAACTTGCCCAAGGGCGAGGAATCGTAGACGCCGACGGCATTGCGCACGGCGAAGCATTCGCGCGCGCACGCGGCGTCGAGGTTCTCACCGTTCTGCGGGTAGTAGCCGGGCCGGCGCCAATTGGCGCCGCTTTCGTACATCACCGCACCCGCCCGCTCGTGCCACGCGGTCAGCGTGGTCGTGCGCGACGGCTTCAGCAGCTTGCCCGTCGGCTCGGCCAAGGCCGCGAACTCGGTCGGCACGAAAGGCGGGCGGAAGGTCGTGGTGCCGACGAGATCGGGGGTCACGCCTTTCTCACGCGCCAAAATATCGAGCGCGTTCATGTTGGAAAGGCGCCCTTGGTCGGGCGCCATGCCGAGCGTCGTGTAGCGTTTCAAAAGCTCGACGCCGTCATAGCCTTCGCGCGCGGCGAGTCGCACATCGGCGGCGGTGACGTCGGCGCCGAAATCGACGAAGGCTTTACCGCCCGTATCGGGCGCTTCCCAGCGCGCCAGCAGATGATCCTGCGGCAGATCGATGCGCGTCTCAGCCCCGTCATGTGATCCGTCGGGCAGGAACGCCGCGAAGTCGCGCGCATAGCGCAGCTTGCCGCCCGCATGCGAATGTAGATGAACGAGCGGCGTGAACCCGCCCGCCATCGCGATCACATCGCAAGCGATGTCGCGCGTGCCCGACCCGTCGAGCTTGGCGATGCGCGCCCCGCGCACGGGGCACCCCAGCGCGGCGACGACCGCTTCGCCGTCGCGCAGATCGATCACGGCGGGAACGGCGATGCCCATCTCGGTCAATTCGCGCGCGTGGCGATGACCGCTGTCGTTGTTGGTAAACACGACGACGGACTTGCCCGCTGCGACGCCATGGTCGCGCGCATAGCGCCGAACGGCGGAGAGCAGCATCACGCCCGGCCGATCATTGTCGCGGAAGATCATCGGCCGTTCGACAGTACCCGTCGCGAGGATCGCGCGCGCGGCGCGGATCTTCCAGGTCCGCGCTTCGAACGCGGCATTCGGATTGCGCTCGACCGCCACGAACAACCCGCCCTCGTGCCGCGCGATCACCAGCGTATCACGCAGCACAGTGACGCCCGAAATTTCGGGCACGTCGCCGTCGTCGATCAACCACACGCGCCCGCCCGCCTTCGCGGCGTCGCGCGCGGCTTGCTGACCCGCGATCCCGCCGCCGACGATCAGTGTTTCGCAATGGGCGTAGCGCTTCTCGACGCGCAGCGGCGCTGGATCGGTCGGCAGCTTGCCGATCCCGGCCATGCGCTGGATCATCGGCTCGAAAATCGGCCAGAACCGCCCGCCCGGCCCCATAAAGGTCTTGTAGTAGAACCCTGCCGGCAGCAGCGCGCCGAAGCGATCGGCCAATGCGCCAAAATCGAAATCGACCGACGGCCAGCAATTCAGCGGCCAGGCCTTCAAACCGTCCTCGACGCGCAAGATCGTCGCCAGGGCGTTACCCTTCGCCGTGCCGACATGGGCGTTGGGCTCGTGGCGACCATAGCCGACGATGCCGCGCGGCCTGTGATACTTGAAACTCCGCGCGACGACGCGAATACCGGACGCGAGCAACGCGGCCGCCAGCGGCTCACCGCGATGCCCGGTTAACGTGCGGCCGCCGAATTCGAACTCGACGTCGTCGCCCGGCGGAATCGGTTTGAGGCGATACCCGCTCATGCGCCGAACTCGTTCGACGCGGTGTTGCGCGCCAGCTTCAGCCACTGGCGGCAGCCATGCTTGTGCCACCAGAGCTCTTCGACCGGGCCCTTGGCATTGTCGCGGAAATAGATCTCGCGCGGCGTGGTTTCGCCCAGGCACACGAACTCGGCCTGTTCGCGCGGACCGCAATGGGGGCAAGGGACAAGGCGCATGATCGTCAGTCCCTGTTCGAGGCGCCGGCGGTTTCGTAAAGCGGCCGGCCGCGCTCGAACCGCGATAAGGCGAAACCGCCGATCAGATCGCCCGGCATATCCTTGGCGATCAAATCGGCGAATTCGCGGCCCGCCGTTGGGATCGCCTTGAACCCGCCCGAGCCCCAGCCGACATCGAGATAAAGCCCCTCGACCGGCGTTTTCGAGACGATGGGTGACGTGTCGTGGCACAGATCGATCGCGCCCGCCCATTGGCGCAGCATGCGCACGCGGCCCAGGATCGGAAACAACTCGACCAAATGGGCCGCGACGCGTTCGATGGTCGTGAAGTCACCGCGCTGCACGTAAGACGGCACGGGGTCCGACCCGCCGCCGATCACAAGTTCGCCCTTGTCGCTTTGGCAGAGATAGACTTGGGCTGGCGAGTTGACGATGCAGGACAGGATCGGCTTCAGCGGCTCGGACACGAAAGCCTGTAGTGGCACGGTTTCGATCGGCAAACGCAGCCCGGCGGTGGCGGCCAGCACGCTTGCATGGCCCGACACGGCCAGCGCCACTTTGTCGGCGGCGATGAAGCCGCGTGCGGTTTCCACGCCCGCGACCTTGCCGCCCGCACGCGCGATCGAGCGCACTTCGCAATTCTGCACGATATTGACGCCCAGCGCGCTAGCCGCGCGCGCGTAGCCCCAGGCGACGGCATCGTGGCGCGCGATCCCGGCGGTCGGGTGCCAGGTCGCGGCGAGGACCGGCAGGCGTTTGTCGCCTTCGAGATCGAGGATCGGCACGCGGCGCTTGGCTTCCACGGGCGACACGATATCGAATGGCACGCCTGCGAGGCGCAGCGTCGATTGGCGGCGCTTCACATCGCGCAACTTCGCCCAGGTCTGGATCAGGTCAAGCTGTCCGCGCTCGGAAAACATCACGTTGTAGCCGAGCACGCCCGAAAGCTCGCGCCACAGCTTCAAGCCTTCGGCATGAAAGCGGATCGATTCTTCGCGCAGATAGTTGGCGCGGATCGTGACGGTGTTGCGCCCCGTATTGCCGCCGCCAAGCCAGCCTTTGTCCAGGACCAGCACATCGCGCAGGCCGTGGCGCGCGGCGAGGTTGTACGCGGTCGCGAGCCCGTGCCCGCCCGCGCCCACGATGATCGCGTCGTAACGGTCCTTCAGCGGCCGTTCCCGCCAAGCGCGCTCGGCGGAGCCCGGCCCCCGGAACGCGTGTCGCAATAGATCGGCGAAGGAATAGGCGCCCATGCGGGTCAGTGTGCACAAGCGAGCGGCGTATCGCCATACGGCCGTTCTCATCGCGCGATGACCGCGACTCATGACACGCACCGAATACCTTGACGCGCCGCGTATGCCGTCTACTCTCGCCTCGAGGTTTCCGTCGCCAATCAAAAGAGGAGAAAAACGATGAATCGCCGCGATCTCGCCCGCGTGCTCGGCACAGGCGTCGTCGGTGCCGCCGCCTTGACCGCCGCCGGTCAGCAGGCCCAGGCCCAGGCCCCCGCCGCCGCGGGCGGCCGTTCCCGCCTGCACCAGATCCTGGAGCGCGGCACGATGCGCGTCGGTACGACCGGCGACTTCAATCCGATGAGCTTCCGCGACACATCGACGAACTCCTATCAAGGCTTCGACGTCGAAGCGATGACCCAGCTCGCGGCCGATAGCGGCGTGCGCGTCGAATGGGTGCAGACCGAGTGGGCGCAGATCGTCGCCGGCATCGGCGCCAACCGCTTCGACATTTTCTCGGGCGCTTCGGTCACCATGCCGCGCGCGCGGGGTGCTGCCTTCACCCTGCCCTATTTCGAGTTCAGCTCCGTCCCCGTCGCGGCGAAGACGGCCGCCGGCCGCTTCGGCTCCTGGGACGCGATCAATGCCGACGGCGTGCGCGTCGCCGTATCGATGGGCACGGTGTTCGAGGATCAGGCCAAGGCGCATTTCCCGAAAGCGCGCCTCGTCTCGGTTCAGGCCCCGGCGACCGGCTTCCAGGAAGTTCTGGCCGGCCGCGCGGACCTCACGCTCACTAGCAACGTCGAAGCCTCGTCGCTCGTGCGTCGTTTCGATGCGCTGACGCTGCTCTCGTCCAGCGTGACGCCGCGCAACCGCCGCCCCGCCGCCTTCATGATGGCGCAGGACGATCCCATTTGGCTGAACTACGTCAACACGTGGGTCACGCTGAAGACGCGCGAAGGCTTCTTCGAAGCGCTGGAAAACAAGTGGCTTCCGAAGTCCTAAGCGAAAAGCAAAGTCCGAAATGGGGGAAAGCGCTGGCGGTTTCGGCCGCGGCGCTTTCTCTTTCGGGCTGCGGTACGCATTCCTACAATTGGGGCTGGTACGTCGTCTCGCCGTTCGATCCGCGCGGCGTGAAGAACCTCGCCTTCCTCGCCGAAGGTCTGATCGCGACGATCGGCATTTCCGTGCTGGCGATCGTCATTTCGGTCGTGCTGGGGGCGGCACTGGCCATCGCCGGCATGTCGCGGCATAAGCCGCTGCGCCTGCTCAACCGCGCCTATGTCGAAACGTTCCGCGCGGTGCCGATCCTTGTGCTGCTGCTTTGGGTCTATTACGGCCTGCCCGTCGTAGCGGGCATCCAATTCTCGGTGATCGTCGCGGGCATCGCCACGCTGGCGATTTCGGACTCGGCTTTCGAAGCCGAAATCTTCCGCGCGGGCATCCAGTCGGTGCCGAAGGGCCAGTCGGAGGCCGCGTTCAGCGTGGGCCTGACGCGCTGGCAGACGATGCGGCTTGTGGTGCTGCCGCAGGCGATCCGCAAAATCCTGCCCGCGCTCGGCAACCAATTCGTCTATGTGCTGAAGATGAGCTCGCTCGTCTCCGTCGTCGGGTTCCAGGAACTGACCCGGCGCGCGCAGGAATTGGTGTTGATCGAGTACCGGCCGCTCGAGATCTACACGATGCTGGTACTCGAATATCTCGCGCTGATCCTGGTCGTGTCCTGGCTGGTGCGGCGCCTGGAAGCGCGTATGGCCGCCGAAACGCGCTAATCGGAAACGCGGAAGCGCTCGTATTCCTCGAACAGATCCTCGGCCCCCAGGGCGATGAACTCCTCGCCCGCCGCGCGCGTGGCCAGCGCAGAATCCGAAATCACGCGCCCATCGGGGAAGCGGCGGCGATAATCGGCCGCTTCGTAGTAATTGTCGCCCGCATGCTCCAGCAGGTCGTTGCGCCCATGCGAGGGCGGCGGCGGCAATTGGAATTCTTTGATCGCCTCGGGCCACGCCGCCTGGGTGATCGCGATCTCAGACGGCGTGCCGTGGAAGCCTTCGCTGGCCCCGTAGAGCGCCTTGCGGCGCGCATCGACGCGCGGCAACTCCCACCAGCTTTTCAGCTTGCAGCGCACCCGCACATCCTTGTCGCGGCCGGTCATCGACAATTCGGCGAAGAATTCCTGAAACGCGGCGCGCACCGGCGCCACGTTGCCGCCATGGCCGTTCAGGAAATAGATGCGCTCGAACCCCGTGCGCGACAGCGAGGCGATGTAGTCGCGTACCACGGCCATCAAGGTCGAAGGGCGCAGCGACATCGATCCCGGAAAGTCGAGATGGAATTGCGACATTCCCACCTGGATCGTCGGCGCCACCAGCACGCCCTTATCGGCACCCATCTTGCGCGCGATCGCTTCGGGGCAAAGATGGTCCGTGCCGATCAACCCTTCGGGCCCGTGCTGCTCGGTCGAGCCGATCGGCACCACGATGCCCTTCGAGCGGGACAGATAGTCCCGCACCTTGTGCCATGTCTGGAGTTCGAGGCGCATTCCGTCAGTCTACCTCAAACATGCTCCCAATCGTCGAGCTTGTCGGTATTGGGCGGCGAGAAACCCAGCACGTCGCCCTGGGTGGTGACGCCCAAGCCGTTCAGCAGGCGGTTGGAATAGTTGAAATAGGCGCAGACCTGATTGGCTTCGAAAATCTCGGCATCGCTCGCCCCGGCATTCCGCGCCGCAACGATATCGCTCTCGGCCATGTTCTGCGGTTCGAGCGTCAGCTTGCGGACATAGCGCAGCAGCGCCAATTCCTTGCCCTCGAACATCTTCTCCGGCTGCACGGCGACGAAGGCTTTATAGATCTTCTGGGCCTTCGCCTCGTCCTTAAGCAGGCGCGTGAGGCCCGCGAAGTGATGCGCGACCGAATAATCGCATTTATTGGCGAGGCTGGTGTAGACGCCGAGGCACTCGAGGAACCAAACCGGCAGCGTGTTGCCGGTATGGTGCAGCACGCTTTTGTAAAGCGCGCTGTGCCCTTCCATCGTGTGCGGGCGCAGCGAGTGGACCTTCATCACGTTGTCGATCTTGCCGCCCGGGCCCTTCACGCGATCGTAAAGCTCGCGCAGATAGCCGGTCGACTCGTCGTATTGAAGCATTTGGATCCACGCTGTCATCGTCCACTCCGTTGTTTAAAACCAGTGCCGGAATCGCAGCGGATCATAGGGCCGCAGATCGATTCCGGGGTCGCGATCTTCGATCAAAGCCGCCACGATCTTCGCGGTGATCGCGGCAAGCGTCGTGCCCAAATGCGCATGCCCGAAAGCGAGGATCGCCTTGGGGCTTGCGGGCGACCGGCCAAGCACGGGCAAGCCGTCGGGCAAAGACGGGCGGAAACCCATCCAGAAGCTGGCGTCGCCGGCGTTCAAGCCCGGCAGCAGCGCTTTGGCATGGCCGATCAGCATCTCCGCGCGGCGCATATCGGGCGGCGCGTCGAGCCCCGCGAATTCGACCGTGCCCGCCAAGCGCAGGCCGGTGTTCATCGACGTGACGGCGTATTTGCCCTCTCCGTCGATCATCTGGGCGGGCAGTTCGACGCCGGGTGCGGGCAAATGCGCGTGATAGCCGCGCTCCACATCCAACGGCACGCGCGCCCCCAGCTTGGTCGCAAGGGTTTGCGAGTTTGCTCCCAGCGCCAGCACGAACTGCCTGGCGTGGAACAGGCCGTTCTCCGTCACCAGCGCGATGCCGTCGCTGATCGGCGCCACATCGACGATCTTCGCCCGCTCGATCCGCCCGCCTTTCGCCAGAAACGCGGCGGCGAGCCCATCGCACAGCGCGCCGGGATCGGCAAAATGCCCCGCACCCGGCGCATAGACCGCGTGGCGATAATTCTCCGACAGCATCGGCGCGAAACGGCGCAAGGCCGGCGCGTCGAATTCTTCCAGCGCTACGCCGCGCCGGCGGCGGAAGGCGTGCGCGGCTTCGGCCCCGTCCCGGCTCGCTTGGCTTGCATAGACGTATAGCAAGCCTTGCGCACGGATTAGATGGTCCACGCCGGCCTCACAGGCGAATTCACGCCAATCCTCCATCGAATTCAGCGTCAGGGCGGCCAGCGCCTTCGACATATCCTCCGCGCGTCGTGCCGACAGCGCGAAGCGCAGCAGCCAAGGCAGCAAGGCGGGCAAATAGACGGGCCGGATCGCCAAGGGCGACAACGGATCGGCCAGCATCGACGGTACGGCGCGCAAGGTCGAATACGTCGCCAAGGGCGCCACCCAGCCCGGCGTGATGCCGCCCGCATTGCCCCAGGACGTGCCCCGCCCCGGCGCCGGGTCGAACAACGCAACCTCGTGCCCGCGCGCGGCCAGCGCGAAGGCGCAGGAAAGGCCGACCACGCCGCCGCCGGCGATCGCGATCGCCGCCCGACCGGCGCTCATCGGTGTTTGCCCATCCGCGATTCCAGCCGTGCGAAGGCCAGCGACAGCGACCAGCACAGCAGGAAATAAAGCACGGCGATGATGATCCAGGTTTCGAACAGGCGCGTTGTCGTCGCCGCGACCTCGTTGCCCAGGAACGTGAGATCCTGGATCGAGATCAGCGACACAATCGACGTGTCCTTGACCAGCGAAATGAACTGCCCCGCGAGCGGCGGCAACGTGCGTTGGATCGCCTGGGGCAGCACGACAAGGCGCAATGTCTGCACGCGCGTCAACGCCATCGCCTTCGACGCGTCCCACTGGCCGCGCTCGATCGACTGGACGCCCGCGCGCACGATCTCGGTCACGTAGGCGCCTTCGAACAGCGCCATGCAAAGAATCGCCGACAGGATCGCGGGCAGCAATCGCGCGGGCCCGAAAAGCATTTCGATCGTCGCGATCGTGGCGGGCGACGCATTGCGCAACGTCACGTCGATGCCGATCAGGGGAACGATCTGGCTGGTCAGAAAGAAATAGACGATGAAGACGAAAACGAGGGGCGGCATGTTGCGTACCAGCTCGACATAGGATCCCGCGACCAGCCGGAAGAACAGCGATTGCGAGATGCGCGCGAGGCCCATCACCGCGCCGATGATCGCCGCGCCGATCGCCGACCAGATGGCGATGCGGATCGTCGTCCACAGGCCGATCAGGATCAGATTGGGAACCCAGGCTTCCTTCGCTTCGTCGTAGCGCAGGATGAAGGGCCAGACCCGCGACCAATTCCAATTGTAATGAAGCACGGTGTTCGCGCGCCAAACCAGATAGGCGCACGCGGCCGCTACGACGGCCAGGATGACCGCGTCGAGCAGACGAAAGCGCCGCCGGTTTTCGACCGGCGGCGCCATTGCGGTGTCGTTCGAACTCACTGGGCCTGCTGGTCGCGCCACGTACGCCCTTTGAACCAATAGGCTTGGCGTTCCTCCAGCCAGCCGTCGAGCTGGCGGGCCTGGATCCAGTTGTTGAGGAAGTTGAGCGAGTCCGGATCGCCCTTGCGCACGGCCATCGCATCGGCCTGCTTGACCAGCGGATTTTCGAAGGGCTGGAACAGCGTCGCCTCGTTGTCGAGCACGGCGAACAAGGGGCGCGGCACCGTGCCGACCATCGCGTGCGCGCGGCCGTTGGTGACTTCGAGCAGCGCTTGGGCGTCGTCGTCGAACAGACGCAACGTCGCATTCGGGAACAGGCGCTGCGCGGCGGATGCGGCCGACGAGCCGCGGCGCGTGACCAGCGTGACATTCGGCTTGTTGAAATCCGCGACGGTCTTGAAGTTGCCGGCGAGCGCCTTGTTGGCCGCGACGTCCACACCCGTCGCCGAATAGGGCGACGTGAAGTTGACGGTCAGATTGCGCGCCGGGGTAATCGTCATGCCGCCGATGATGAAGTCGAACTGGCCGGCGATGAGGGCCGGAATGATTCCGTCCCAAGCGGTCGGGACGAGCTCGACCTTCACGCCCATATCCTCGGCCAGCTTTTTGGCGACGTCGACTTCGTAGCCGATCAAATCGCCCGATTTCGAGCGGAACGCCCACGGCACGAAGGTCGACAGGCCGACGCGCAAAGCGCCGCGCTTCTTGATCTCCTCGATGGCACTGGTTGCGGACAACGCCGCGCGCGCGTCCTGCGCCTTGGACGCCATCGGCGCCATCACCGCCGCGACGGCGATCGCCGTCAGGGCCAATTTCCTCAATCCGAACATGCTCCCCTCCTTTTGTGGGACATGGCTTCCCGCCTCAACCTCTGAGGCGGGCTTCGAGAAGCCGCACCGCCTGCGACATCGCGACGGTGACGGCGAGATAAAGGCCGGCGACGACCAGCCAGATTTCGAACGTCATGAACGTATCGGCGATGACGTTGCGCCCTTCATTGGTCAAATCGAACACGGCGATGACCGACACGATCGCCGAATGCTTGACGAGCGACACGCCAAGCCCCGTCAGCGGCGGCAACACCACGCGCAAAGCTTGGGGCAGCACGACGAAGCGATAGATCTGGCCGGGACGCAACGCCATCGCGCGCGCCGCTTCCCACTGGCCTTTCGGCACGGCTTCGATGCCCGCGCGGAAAATCTCCGCCGCGAAAGCGCCCTCGAACACGGCCAAGCACAGCACGCCGGTCCAATAGCGATCGATGCCAAGGATCGGCGACAGGATGAAATAGAAGATATAAAGCTGCACGAGCAGCGGCGTGTTGCGGATCGCTTCGATATAGACCCGCGACAAGCCTTCGCCTGCGATCGAGTTCGACCGGCGCAGCACCGCGACGACCAAGCCGATGACGACGGTCAACAACAGCGCCAGCGCGCTGATCTGCAGCGTAACGATCAACCCCTTCAGCAAGGGGCCAAGCCAGATCTCGCCGTCGATCTCGCGATAGAGATAGCGGGGAACGCGCGACCACTGCCAATTATATCCCATGCCTTGGGCGCCGCGCACCGCGACCCACAGCACGAAAGCGGCGAACAACAGGAACTGCGCCGTCTCGCCCACGCGCCGCCACGGGAACGCGTCGCGCGGCTTGGCGATGGCCCCGCTCATCGCGCCGCCTCGCTGTTCCGTCCGGCCGTTTGTTCCGTGCCGCTCAAATCGCGCCCCCCGACAGCCATCACAGTGAAACTAAAACGCCTTTCCGGCAACCGCTTCGCGCGGGTTTTCCCAGCAATTCTCTCGCCACAAAACCGGCTCATGCTGTCATCGCCGCCCCTCATGGCGCGCCGTATCGCGCTTGCCCGTGTGACGGCAACGGCACATGCTGTGCAAGCCAAATAAACTCCCGCGGCGCATAAAAGCATTTGAACGGAGGCGATGGCGATGAGGGCGAGATTTCTCTCGGCGGTAATCCTGGCAGCGGGTTTGTATGCGCCGGCCACCGACGCGGCGGAACTGCGCATCGGCGTGGCGGCGGAAGCGACCTATGTCGATCCGCACGCGCAAGCCATCGGACCGAATTTCGAGTTGATGCTTCACATCTTCGACACGCTGGCGCGCGTCGGACCGAACGAGGAAATCCTGCCCGGCATCGCTCAATCCTGGCGCATCGTCGAGCCGCCGAATCTATGGGAGTTCAAGCTCCGTCCGGGATTAAAGTTCCACGACGGTGCGCCGTTGACCGCACACGACGTGAAATTCTCGATCGAGCGCGCGCCCAACGTGCCCGGCGCCCCGTCGACCTATAGCCGCAATCTGCGCAATGTCGATGCGGTCGAAGTCGTCGACGACTTGACCTTGCGGGTGCGCACCAAGCGGCCCGGCCTGCTGCTGCCCGCCAATCTCGCGCAGATCGCCGTCGTCGACCGGCGTATCGGCATGGACGCGGCGCCGCAGAGCTTCGCCGTTGGCAGATCCGCGAACGGCTCCGGCCCCTATCGCTTCGTCGAGTTTGTGCCGGGCGAGCGTGTGGTCCTCGAAGCCAATTCCGCCTGGGCGGACGGCAAGCCACGCTGGGATCGCGTGACGTTGCGCCTGTTGCGCAGCCCCGCGGCGCGCCTCGCCGCGATGCTGACCGGCGCCGTCGACGTCATCAACGATGTTCCGCCCGGCGATATCGAAAAGCTGCAACGCGAGGAACGCGTGGCGTTGTCCAGCGGCCTGTCCAACCGGGTTATATTCTGGGCAATGGACGTGGCGCGCGAAACCTCGCCCTTCGTGACGGCCAAGGACGGCAGCGCCATCACCAATCCGATGCGCGACCCGCGCGTGCGCGAAGCGATGTCGCTGGCCGTCGATCGTCCGGCGATCGTTTCGCGGCTGATGGAGGGTGCGGCCGTCGAGGCAAGCCAGATCCCGCTCGAAGGTCATCCGGGCTTCCTCGCCGATCTGCGCAACCCCGCCGCCGACCTCAACAAGGCGCGCGCGTTGATGGCGGCAGCGGGTGTGGCGAACGGCTTTCGCCTCGCGATCCACACGACCAACGGCCGCTATCTCAACGACACCCGCCAGGCGCAGACGATCGCGCAGATGCTGGCGCGGATCGGGATCGAAGCGAGCGTGCAGCCAACGCATATCGGCACATATTTCACCCAAGCGCGGAACAAGGAATTCTCGTTCATGATCGTCGGCTGGGGCCACACCTCGACCGATCCGCTGCTGGTGATGCGCGAGACATTCCATTCGACCGCCGCCAACAACTACGGCAGCTGGGTCGATCCGGTCTCCGACAAGCTGCTCGACGACGCCGATGTGGAACTCGACCAGGCCAAGCGCGGACAGATGCTCGCCGAGGTCAGCAAACGCGCAGCTGCGGCGAACGTGATCCTGCCCTCGCATTACCAAGTGAACTATTGGGCGACGCGCAAGGATCTGCGCTACATCCCGCGGCGCGACGAAGCGACCGTGGCCGAAAGCGTGGTGCCGCGTTAGGCCAAATACTCCGCCTCGCTGAAGTCGCGCGCCAGCCGATAGACGTAATCGCCGCGCGTGACGAGCGTGTTGGCGCGGCGGACCATGATCAGACCGTCATGGGGGGCAGCCAGCTCCGTCGAGGCGCGCTCGATCTCGCCGATCGGATGGATACGCGCGACCGGTTGGCCCTTGGTGACGCGGGCACCCAAGCCCACCAGCGGCTCGAACAAGCCGTCGAGCGGGGCCATGACCAGCGAGCCCGCGCCCGTCGGCGTGATCAGCTTCGTATCGTGAAAGCGCTCGCGCGGCGGCGCTTCCGGCAGCACGCCGAAGTGATGCAGCAGGCGCATTAGGCCTTCGCGGCCGATGGCGAGGGCGTCGATATCGATCGACGCCGCGCCCGGGAATTCGGTTGCGACCATCGGAATGCCCATCCGGTCGCATTGCGCGGACATCGACCGGCTATCCGACGTCGCCATCGCGCAGACCGTATAAGGCAGGCCGAAAGCGCGCGCGCCGTCGAGCTTGCGCTTGCGCAGCGCCGCATCACCGCCGCCGTGCAGATAGACGCTGGGCACATACATGCCCGTCGTGCCGCCCGAATGCAGATCGGCGGCGGCATTCGTCATCGGCAGGACGACGCTGGTCAGGTAATGCGCGATCGCCGAAGTTGGGCTGCCGTCGGCATCGCCTGGAAAGGCGCGGTTGAGATTGCCCTGATCGAGCGGCGACACGCGCGAGGCCACCATCACCGCCGGGAAGTTCAGTGCGGGCAGCACGATCAAGCGGCCGGTGATGCGCGCGGGGTCGAGATTGCGGATCAGATCGTGCAGCAGGATCTGGCCTTCGTACTCGTCGCCATGCGTGCCCGCGGTCAGCAGCATCGTCGGGCCGTCACCGTTGGCGATAACCGCCAAAGGTATCGGAAGAATGCCAAAAGCGTAGCGATCGTCCGAATGCACGAGGCGCAAGAAACCCAACTGCTTGCCCTGGCGGGCATAGTCGATATCGGTCGTCAATCGCGTGCGCGCCTGGGTCATTCGCCCCTCCGTTCGAGGCCCCTACGATGACATTTCGTAAGCCGGCCGTTCAGTCTTTTTTGTGAGCGGCGTCATGAGTTTGCTTGATCCTTGGATGAAACCAAACCGGCTTGCGCCAGCGGCCCGCGCGGCGCCTATACTTTGGCACGCGGAGTGCACGCACATGTATGTCCGGCCATGCCGCGATTTGGAGCATTCTCGAGTTGGATAGCGGTCCCGCCACCCTCGAAAGCCGCCTTGCCGTCGGTGCCGCGCGCCGCCGACTGGAGGACGCACGGCTGCTGGCGGGCAAAGGCGCTTATCTCGACGATTTGCCGGCGGCAGATACGCTGCGCGGCGTGGTCGCGCGTTCGCCTTACGCGCACGCCAAGATCGCGCGGATCGACGCGACAACCGCGCGCGCCATCCCCGGTGTGGCGTTGATCCTGACCGCCGCCGATCTCGACGCCGACGGAATCAAGCCGATCCCCGCGCTGTCGGCGGTGAAGATCGACGGCACGCCCGTCAAGATCGCGCCGCCGCCTTTCGAATTGCTGGCGCGAAACACGGTGCGCCATGTCGGCGACCCGGTCGCCTTCGTCGTCGCCGCGACGGAAGCGATCGCGATGGAAGCGGTCGAAGCGCTTGAAGTTGACTACGAAGAGCTCGTGCCCGTCCTGTCGCCCGACGACGACGCGGCCCTGCCCGGCTACGACATCGCCTTGGGCGACGCGGCCGCCGTTGAAGCGGCTTTCGCCGCCGCGCATAAGATCGTCGAGTTGGAAGTCGTCAACCAGCGCCTTGCCGGCGTGCCGCTGGAGCCGCGCAATGCGCAAGGCGAGCCCGATGGCGAGCGCGTGACCTTGCGCACCGGCACGCAAGCGCCGCATCTGGTGCGTCGCGTGTTGACCGCCGATGTGTTCGGCTGGCCCGAGAAGCAATTGCGCGTCGTCGCCCCCGACACGGGCGGCGGCTTCGGCCTGAAAGCGCCGGTCATGCGCGAACAGGGTCTCGCCGTATGGGCCGCGAAGAAGCTCGGCCGCAAAGTGCGCTGGATCGCGACGCGCAGCGAAGCGTTCCTGTCCGACACCGGCGGGCGCGATATGCGCACGCGCATCGCCGTCGCCTTCGACAAGGATGCGATGATCCTTGGCTTGCGCGCGTCGGTAAGCGCCAGTCTCGGCGCCTATCTTTCCTATTTCGGGCCGGTGCCCGCCAATATCGGGTTGGTGGGCATGATCGGCGTCTACGCCACGCCAGCCGCCCATATCACCTCGCGCGCGCGTTTCACGAACACGGCCCCGGTCGATGCCTATCGCGGCGCCGGGCGGCCGGAAGCGATCTACGCGATCGAGCGGGCGCTGGACAAAGCCGCGCGCGAGTTCGGGATCGGTCCCGACGAAATCCGCCGGCGCAACGTCGTGCCCTTCGCCGCCTTGCCCCATCGCACGCCGATGGGCACGCTTTACGATAGCGGCGACTTCAAAGGCACGATCGACAAGCTGGTCGCCTTCGCCGATGTCGCCGGGTTCGCCACGCGCCGTAAGGAAAGCGAAGCACGCGGCAAGTTCCGCGGCCTCGGCCTTGGCTGCTACATCGAACGCGCGGCGGGCGGTGCGGAAGAAGCCGCGACCGTGATCCTCGATGCCGAGGGCGGCGCCGACGTGCTGCTCGGCACGATGACCCAAGGCCAAGGGCACGTTACCGCCTATACGCAGATCGTCGCCGATCGCTTGGGCCTCGATCCCGCCCGCATCCGCATCCATCAAGGCGACACCGATGCCGTGGCGCGCGGCGTGGGCACGTTCGGCTCGCGCTCGTTGCCCGTCGGCGGATCGGCGCTGCAACGCGCGATCGACAAGGTCGTCGATGGCCTCACACCCTTGGCGGCCGAGCTTCTGGAAGCCGCCGCGATCGATATCGAATTCCGCGACGCCGGCTTTCGCGTCGCGGGTACCGATCGCGTGATCGATGTACCGCAAATCGCGAAGGCGTTTCATGCGCGGCGCGAGACGGGTCAGCGTTTGCCCGGCGGACTTGGCGCCGATCTTTCCGCGCAAGGCACGTTCCAGCCGGTCGAACCGACGTTCCCCAATGGCTGCCACGCTTGCGAGGTCGAGATCGATCCCGATACCGGCGAAGTCGCCCTGCGGCGTTATGCGTGCGTCGACGATTTCGGGAACGAGATCAATCCGCTTCTGGTCGACGGCCAGATGCACGGCGCGCTCGCGCAAGGGATCGGTCAGGCGCTGCTCGAACATTTCGTTCATGACGAAGCGACCGGACAGCCGCTGACCGGCTCGTTCATGGATTACGCGATGCCGCGCGCGACCGATCTGCCGTTCTTCGACCTCGCGCGCAATCCTGATCCTTGCAAGAACAACCCGCTCGGCCTCAAAGGCTGCGCGGAAGCGGGCTGTATCGCGGCGCCCCCGGTCGTGATCTCGGCCGTGCTCGACGCACTCGCCCCGCTGGGTGTCCAACATATCGACATGCCCGCGACTCCCTATCGCGTGTGGAAGGCGATCGACGACGCGCGCAACGATAAAGGTTCGATTTGATGTCCAGTGTTTCGCTTAAAGGCGTTTCGAAAACTTACGCGGGCGTCACAGCCCTGCGCCCGATCGACTTGGAAATACCGCAGGGCGAATTCCTGACGCTGCTCGGCCCGTCGGGTTGCGGCAAGACGACGACGCTGCGTTTGATCGCCGGCTTCATCGAACCCAGCACGGGCCGTATCCTGTTCGGCGGCGACGATGTCACCGACCTGCCGCCGCAGAAGCGCGAAATCGGCATGGTGTTCCAGGACTACGCGCTGTTCCCGCATATGACGATCGGCGACAATATCGGTTTCGCCTTGGCCGAACGCGGAATGCCCAAAGTCGAAATCGCCAAGCGCGTGAAGGAACTACTCGAGCTGATCCGCCTGCCGAGCGTTGAGAACCGCTACCCCACCCAGCTTTCCGGCGGACAGCAGCAACGCGTGGCCGTCGCCCGCGCCGTGGCGCATTCGCCGCGCGTGCTGCTGATGGACGAGCCGCTGGGCGCGCTCGACCTTAAACTTCGCGAGGCGATGCAGAACGAGATCAGTGCCATCCATCGCACGCTGAAGATCACGACGGTCTATGTCACGCACGACCAGACCGAAGCGATGAGCATGTCGGACCGTATCGCGGTGATGAACGACGGCATCATCGAACAAATGGGCACGGCGAAAGAAATCTACGAACGCCCGACCACGCGTTTCGTCGCGGACTTCGTCGGGCAGATCAATCTGCTCGATGGCGCCGCGCATGGCACCGATAACGGGCTTCTTGCCGTCTCGGTCGCGGGCGCGATATTGCGCGTGCCCGATACCGGCGCTTCGGGCACCGTTTCGATCGGCGTGCGGCCGGAGCAAATGTCGCTGATCGCCGCCGGCGTGCCGGTCCCGGCGGGACACAACGCCATAGCGGGTATCGTTCGCAGCCGCATGTTCGCGGGCAACCGCATCCGCCTGGAGATCGACGCCGGCACCGCGAAACCAATTGCTGTCGAAGCGCATCCCAACACGCCTACGGTCGAACCGGGCGCTTCGGTGCGCGCCGTCTGGAAACCCGAACATTCCGTTTTGCTGACGCGCTGAAGGAGAAGACGCCATGGGAGCGACGGCCGAAAAGATGGATACCCGACCGGGCGGCGTACCGGTCATCGATATCGCGCCCTTCATCGACGGCAGCGACAAGGCGGGGGTGGCGCGCGCCATCGCCAAAGCCTGCGAGGAGGTCGGCTTCTTCTGCGTCTCCGGCCACGGGATCGACGCGACACTGACCGACAAGGCCTTCGCCGTGTCGCGCGATTTCTTCGACCAACCGACCGAGATCAAGATGAAGTCGAAGCCGGTCGGCGAAGTGGCGCCGCGCGGCTACGCGGCAATGGAATCGAAGGGCCTGGGCGCCACGCTGGGCCTGCAAGTGCCCAAGGATCTGCGCGAGCAGTTCATGCTCGGCACGCTTGCCCCGATCGTCCCCGCGTTGAAGAACGTCGAAGCGGCGCAAGGCTGCTACGCACCGAATGTGTGGCCGGAGACGCCCGCCGATTACAAGCCGGTCTTCACCGAGCTTTATCGCGCGTTCGAGAATCTAGCCGACACGTTGATGCGCATATTCGCGCTTGGCCTCGATCTGCCGGAAACCTATTTCCGCGACAAGATCGACCATCATTTCAGCGTGCTCGGCTCCAATCACTATCCGCCGTTGGAGGTTCCGCCGCTGCCCGGCCAGCTGCGCACCGGCGAGCACACGGATTTCGGCAGCTTGACCATTCTTCTGCCGACCGCCGGCCCCGGCGGCCTGCAGGTCAAACTTGCCGGCGGCGTATGGACCGACATTCAGCCGATCCCGGGCGCGCTCATCATCAATCTCGGCGACATGATGGCGCGCTGGACCAACGATCGCTGGCGTTCGACGCTGCATCGCGTCGCGAACCCGCCGGACCTGAAAGCCGCAATGAGCCGGCGTCAATCCATCGCGTTCTTTTGCCATCCCAATTACGACGCCGAGATCAAGTGCATCGAAAGCTGCACCGGCCCCGGCAATCCCCCGAAGTATCCGCCAATCCTGGCGGGCGAGCATATGCGTATGAAGATGGTGAAGCGTTGAGCCCCATCGGCCCCGTTCTGGCGAAATGGGCCGCGGGTCTTCGCTTCGAAAACCTGCCGGCACCCGTCGTCGCCGATTGCAAGTACCGGCTGCTCGACACGCTGGGCATTGCCATCGCCGCGATCCCGTTGCCGATCGGCGTATCGATCCGCAAGGCGGCCCATGCCCTCGGGACCGGATCGGAAGCGACGGCCTTGGGCGAAAGCGGCGTGAAATTCTCCGCCGCGACGGCCGCGTTGGTCAACGGCACGCTCGCCCACGCGATGGATTTCGACGACACGCATAACGAATCCGTGATGCACCCGAGTGCGCCGACGGTCGCGGCGGTACTGGCGGCGGGCGAGGCCGCCGGCTCAAGCGGGCGCGAGATGATCGTGGGCATCGCCATCGGCAACGAACTTGGGTGCCGCTTGGGTCTCGCCACACCGGGGGCCTTCCACGGCGTGGGCCTGCATCCGACCAGCGTGTTGGGTACGCCCGCCGCCGCCGCCGCCGCCGGGCGTTTGTTCGGCCTGACGCCGGAACAGATCGCCTGCGCCTTCGGCGTGACGGCCAGCCAAGGGTCCGGCGTGCTAGAAGCCTATGCCGACGGCACGTGGTCGAAAACCTTCCATCCCGGCTGGGCGGCGCATGCCGGCATCATCGCCGCGCGCTTGGCGCAGAACGGTTTCACCGGCCCCGCGACCGCATTCGACGGGCGCTACGGCCTGTTCCGCGCGCTGCTGCCCGCCGACACGAAATTCGATTTCGATACGACGATCCGCGATCTCGGGAAGGAATGGGTCACGCTGCAAACCGCGTATAAGCTGTATCCGTGCGCGCACTCGATCCACGCCTTCATCGAAGGGGCCGCGCGCCTCAAAGCCACGCATAAATTCGCCAATGCCGATATCGCGTCGGTAACGCTAACCGTGCCCGAGGGCTTCATCGGCCAGATCGCCGAGCCGCGCGCGGCGAAGCTGGCCCCCCGCACCTCCACCCATGCGCGCGCCAGCCTGTTCTATGCGGTCGCCGCGACACTGACCGACGGCGCGTTGACCAACGCGCATTACGAGGGCGATGCCTATAAGCGCGCGGATATTCTGGGCCTTGCCCAAAGGATCGTGCATGTGCCCGCGAAGATCGACGGCGCAATCAAGTTCGACGGCACGGTCGAGATCGCGCTCGCCGACGGGCGCAAGCTATCGACCTATGTCGAGGAAGCCGACGGCACGGGCTCGCGGATGCTGAGCCCCGCGCGCGTCGTCGCCAAATTCCGCGACACGGTGAAGGACGTTCTGCCGACGGCGAAGATCGACCGCCTCGTGGCGACGGTCGAGACTCTTGAAGCGCTGCCGAACGCGCGCGCGCTGATGGAGATGACCGCATGATCCGCCTCGTCGCCGAGAGGCTCACCGCCGACGCGTTCGCCCCCTTCGGCTTCGTGCGCGAGATCCCGAAAGGCGGTTTGCGCGAAGGCCCGTTCGCCCCTTTCGGCGACGATCGCCCGAACGCGAAGGTCACGACGACGCTGATTTCCTGCTCCGCGCGCCAGGGCCCGCGTTCGATCCGCGATATCGAGCGGCATCTGCACGGGTCGCAGTTCTTCATTCCGCTCGGCGGCGAACTTTCACTGGTCGTGTTTCCCGGCGGCGACGAACCCGATCTTGCCAAAGGTCGCGCGTTCATCGCTGCACCGCACCAAGCTTTCGGTTATCACAAGGGCGTGTGGCATGCGGGCGTGGCCGCGGCGGCGAACGAAGCCGCCGTCGCCTCGCTGCTCAGCCGCGACGGCACGCCGGACGATGTCGACGAACGCAAACTCGCCGAAGCGATCGAAGTGGTGTTCCTATGACCTATCCCCGCGATTTGATCGGCTACGCCAATAAGCGGCCCGACGCGCAATGGCCGAACAAGGCGCGCGTCGCGATCAATATCGTCCTCAATTACGAGGAAGGCTCCGAATATTCGATCCCCGACGGGGATCCGAATTCGGAGAATCAGTTGCTCGAAGCCACCCCGTCGATGCCGCCGGGCGTGCGCGATCTCAACGCCGAGTCCGTCTACGAGTTCGGCAGCCGCGTGGGCTTCTGGCGCATCCTGCGCATCCTCGAGGAATACAAGCTACCCGCGACCGTGTTCGGCTGCGCGCTGGCGCTGGAACGCAATCCCGAAGCCGTCGCCGCGATCAAAGCGGCGGGCTACGACGTGTGCAGCCATGGCTGGCGCTGGATCAAGCATTGGCTGCTCGACGAAGCGACCGAGCGTGATCACATCAAGCGTGCCGTTGCCTCGCTGAAAGCGTCGTTCGGCGAGCGTCCGCTCGGCTGGTATTGCCGCACGGGTCCGTCGGTCAATACGCGCAAGCTGCTGCTCGAAGAAGGCGGCTTCGTCTACGACAGCGATTCCTATGCCGACGAGCTTCCCTATTGGAACCGCGAATATGGCAAACCGCATCTCGTGATTCCGTATTCGATCGACACCAACGACACGAAATTCGCCAATCCGGCGGGCTTCGGCAACGGCGAAGAATTTTTCAGCTATCTCAAAGATAGCTTCGATTGTCTCTATCGCGAAGGTAACGCGATGATGTCGGTCGGCGTGCATTTCCGCCTCGCCGGGCGTCCCGGCCGCGCCGAAGCGTTCCGCCGTTTTCTCGATTACGCGCGCGGCCACGAACATGTGTGGTTCTGCCGCCGTATCGACATCGCCAAGCATTGGATCGCCAAACATCCGGCGTCAGGAGCAGCATCATGACAACCGAAGAAACCCGTTGGGCGCGCGGCGCCTATCGCGGCTACGACGTGCGCTTGCCGGCCGAGCCCGATCTCGAATTGACGCAAGTGGATGCCGGCACGCCTGGGGGTGAGTATCATCGCCGCTTCTGGTTTCCCGTGGCGCTCGCCTCGCAGCTCGGCAAGTTCCCCGTACCCATCCGCATTCTGGGCGAAGACCTCGTCGTGTTCCGCGACGGCGAAGGCCGCGTCGGGCTCGTCCACAAGGCTTGCGCGCATCGGCGCGCGTCGCTCGAATTCGGGCGTATCGAACAGCGCGGCATTCGCTGCTGCTATCACGGCTGGCATTTCGACGTCGATGGCACGATCCTGGAAACGCCCGGCGAGCCGGAAAGCAGCAATGTCCGCCATTCGATCTGCCAGCCCGCTTATCCGACGCGGGAGGTGAAGGGGCTGATCTTCGCCTATATGGGGCCGCCCGATCAGGTGCCGGAATTCCCGTATCTGGATTCATTCGATCTACCCGATCACGAGTTGATCCCTTATTCGATCCATTCGCCGTGCAACTGGCTGCAGGAAACCGAGAACGCGATCGATCCGTTCCACTCGGTGTTCCTGCACGGGCGCGTCAACGGCCCGCAATTCCCCGGCCTCGAGCATTTCGTCGAATTGCCGGTCGTGAACTACGTGCAGCGCGACGGGGCGATCGTCTACAGCCACGCCCGGCGCGTGGGCGATCTCGTGATGCTGCGCTTCCACGACTATCTGATGCCGAACCTCGCGCAGAACGGCGGTATGTTCCAGAAGTTCGAGCAGCCGCGTTTCTTCGGCCGCACCAGCCTGACGAAATGGGTGGTGCCGATCGACAATACGAACAGCCGGAAATTCGGCTGGCGCCATTTCAACAACAAGGACGAAGTGCTGCGCCTAGGCAATCGCGACGATGTGGGCTGGGAGAAGGTCGATTTCTACGGCCAGACCGCGCATCGCTCGATGGAGAAGCGGCAAAGCGATCCCGGCGACTGGGACGTGTGGGTCAGCCAAGGCCCGATCGCGATCCATTCGCGCGAATATCTCGGCAAGACCGACGAAGGCATCGCGATGCTACGCCGCAAGCTGCGCCGCGACATTCGCGCCGTTGCACGCGGCGAGAAGATCGCGCAGGTCGGCGGCACAGCACAGAATCCCTATCCCACCTATGGCGGCGATACGGTGCTGCGCGTGGCGAAGTCGAATGACGACGAAGGCCTGATGAAGGCACTGCAAAAGCAGGTCGCCGAGATCTATTTCGCCCACGACCATTTGAAGGGCGAGGAACGCAGCGCCAAGATCAAGGCGGCGCTGGGCGACGCTTTTCCTGATTCGAAGACCTGACGGCCGGATTGGCCGCGCCCGGCGTCAAGCGACGTTGCGGCGCGGCAGCGGCACTTTGTCGATCGGCAGATCGCCGAAGCGCAGATAGCCTTCCTCCAGCGTCAATTCCTTGGCGACGATCATCCCGTCTCCTTGGACGCCGTAGGTCGGGTCAAGCATCCGCCGCCCTTTGGTGCCCGGCGGATCGAAGGTCCATTCCTGGAAGCCCAGGATGTAGAAATTCAACATCACCGCGGGCTTGTCGTCGGCGCAAAACCAATGCGCATTCTTCGAAACTTCCGTCGTCTCGAAGCGATCGCCGATGCCGAACCAGCGATCGGTGCGCGTGCGCAGTAGGATCGTATCCGGCCCGAGACGCGCCACGCGATCCCATTCGCGGGCGTAGACATTGCCATGCAGCACGACCTGGGTGGAAATCAGATTGTGATGGCAATGCGGCGGATGGACCTCGTGCGGCTCCAGATAGAGAAGCTGCATGGTCCACGACTTCGCCGGCGTGGTCATCTGGTTGAGGACCTGATCGGTCTTCTCGGCGAGCGCCTTGTCAATAAAGGGCTTCAACTCGGCGACCAGATCGATCGACTGATGCAGCGCACGGATCCGGTCGATGTATTCGTCGGGCGTGATCTCGCGCCTTCCCAGCGCCTGGATCGACTTTTCGGCTTCCGTCCACAGACGGTCGCGATACATGTCGATATCGGGCAGAACCGCGCCCGCACGCGTGTTCATCTTCACGACCTTGCCCGACGCGGTTTTGATCTCTCCGGCCATGTTCCCGCTCCCCTAAGCGCTCATCACATCGACCAGCATACGCTGGAAATGATGGACGTTCTTCTCCCATACCGGCGAGAAGACGACCTTGTCCGCGACCGGTGATTGGCGCGCGATCTGCTGCTGCTCCCAGATTTTCATATCCTGGCTACGGATGCCGCCATAGTCGCGCATCTTGCCGGTCTCGCCCAGCCAGCGCGCCAGCGTTTTCTTGCGCTGTTCGGCGAATTCCGGCGCGCTCGCCGCATCGCCCACGAAAAAGAACCCCATTTTCGATACGGTGCGATCGGCCGCGATCGGATCGGCGATGACCGAGGCGAGATGGTCCGATTGCAGCGTCAGCGTCATATTCGGGAACACGACGCTGGTGCAGCGCACGCGCTTCTTGCCCTCGGGGAACGGAATCAACGGCAGCTGTCCCGCGGCGGGATAGAAGTCCTGATCGCCGCGCCGCTTGAGCGTGACGACCGTGCCGAGTGGAATAGGCTCGGCGATCGGTTCGCCCGTCGCGAGGTCCAAATCGTCGGTAATCTTGGTGAAGACGTTCTTGTGAACCCAGACGTGGTGATAGGTCTCCCAATTGTCGTTCTGCATTTTCCAATTGCCGCGCCATTCCCAATCCTCGCGATGGGCGATGCGCGTGGCGCCGAGATCGGCGCCCTGGATCAAATCCTCGAGCGGGCGGACATGCTCGTCGAATGGGGCCGCCTTGCCGTCGAGATTGATGAACACCCAGTGATGCCAAACGGCCGTGCGCACGGGCACGAGACCGAGTTCGGACATGTCGAGCCCGGCACGCTCGTTGCCGTTCTTGGTCCCATCGAAGAACGGGATCGATTTCAACCGCCCGTCGAGATCATAGGCCCACGCATGATAGGGGCAGGCGAACTGCTTCAAATTCGAGCAGGGCTCGGTCACCATCATGGCGGCGCGATGCCGGCACACATTGTGGAAGACCCGTATCGCCCCCGCGCGATCGCGCACGAGGATGAGCGGAAGTCCTGCGGCCATGAGCGGAATAGCGTCGCCGGGTTGCGGCACGTCGCTGGCGAAGGCGAGGCACATCCATGTGCGCGCAAATAGGTTTTTCTGCTCCAGCTTAAAAAAATCCTCGCTGGTATAGGCGGCGCCCGGCAGGCCACATGCTTGCGTGATCGGCTTGCGCAACTCGTCCAGCGCCGCCTTGCCCAGGATCCGTTCGATGGCTTCCGCCGCTACCGTCATGGCTCCCTCCGTTTCCTCATGGAAATGTATGCCAATTCCGGACCATAGCCAGTTAGATTTGGTCCGCGTTTTGCTGGGAAAGCTTCATGAACGGGGCTCGGGCATGAACGGATTTGCGGCATGAAGGCGCGCTGGCACTGGATCCTGCTGCCGTCGTTGCTGCTCTCGCTGGGCTTGCTGCTCGCGTCGCAGATCGCCTTCCTGCGCGGCGGCTTCTTCCGCGACCTTCGCCTGGGGCGGATGGGTACGGACTTCACGCTCGCGAATTACGAGCGCTTCTTCACCGATCCGCTCTATCTCGACTCTTTGGTCCTGACGGTGCGCCTGTCGCTGACCGTCGCGATATTGACGCTGCTCGTCGGATTCCCGATCGCCTATGTCCTCGCGCGGCTCAAGTCGCGCTGGACGCTGGTGCTGCTCGCCGGGATCATCGCCGCGTCGTTCATCACCATCGTGATCAAGGTCCTCGGCCTCATCATCATCTTCTCGAGCGGCGGGTTCCTCAATCGCTTCCTGATGTGGACCGGCATCGTGTCCTCGCCCATCGCCATCGTCGGCAACCCCGGCGGCGTGGTCGTCGGCCTGATGCATTTCACGATGGGGTTCTCGATCCTGCTGCTCTACAGCGTGGTGCAGACGATCCCGCGCTCGCTGGAGGAAGCGGCCGAGATCCACGGTGCGCCGCGCTGGCGCGTCTTCGCGCGGGTGATCCTGCCGCTGAGCCTGCCGGGCCTCGTCGTCACCGGTTTGATCGTCTTCAATCTGTGCATGGGCGCCTTCACCTCGGCGGCGCTGATCGGCGGCGGCAAAGTGTTCACCCTGCCCGTGCTGATCCAGCAGACGGTGATCAACCAGACGCGCTACGGCATGGGCGCCACGATTTCGGCGATCCTGATGCTCGTGACGTTGGCGATCAACGGCCTTTCGGTTCTGGCAATGACCAAACTCGATAAGCGCCGGAGTGCTGTGGCATGAACCGATATCGTGCCCTCGCCCGCGCGCGCGGCGTGGCCTCCGTCGCCTGGATCGCCGGCGCCTTCGTGTTCCTGTTCGCGCCGTTGGTCGTGGTCGTCGGCGCGTCCTTCGACGGCGGCAATCGCACGTTCCTGAACTTCCCGCCGCAAGAGTTTTCGACGCGCTGGTATTTCCAAATCGCGCCCGACCTATTCCAGTCGCTGGCGCTTGCGGTCGGCCTTGGCCTGACGACCGCGTTCCTCGCCTGCATTCTCGGCGTGCCGGCGGCGTTGGGCCTCGTGCGCGCCGAGTTCCGCGGCAAGGCGATCGTCGCGGCGTTGTTCCGGGCGCCCTTGCAGATCCCGGCCGTGGTGATCGGCGTCTCGTTCCTGAAACTCTACTATCTGATCGGCGACGTGTTCGGCCTGCGCCTGGTCGGCACGCTGCCGGGGCTCCTGATCGCGCATTTGTTCCTCGCGACACCTTACGTGATCGGCTCCGTCGTCGCGGTCTTGCAGCGTTTCAATCTGCGCCTGGAAGAGGCGGCGTTGAGCCTGGGCGCCTCGCGAATCCGCACCTTCCGGCGCGTGACGCTGCCGCTGATCATGCCGGGCGTCTATGCCGGCGCCATGTACGCATTTTTGGTCTCGTTCGGCGACGTGCCGGTCTCGCTGTTCCTCGGCGGACCCGGCATGCAGCCTTTCGCGGCGAAGATCTTCAATCTGATGGAATACGACTTCGATCCGTCGCTGCTCGCGATTTCGACCTACATCATCGTCGGATCGTTCGCGTCGATCTACTTCCTTCAACGCGCCATCGGCCTCGACCAGCTCACGCGTTCCGGCGGCGGCTGACCGCACTCTCATCCCCCTCCAGGAGGTTTCCATGCGCAAACTCGGCAGACGTTCGCTTCTCGCAGGCATCGCGACCGGCACGGCCCTTCTGGCAGCCCCGGCGATCCGCGCGCAAACCCCGAACTTCGCGGGCCAGACGTTGCGCGTCGCCACGTTCGGCGGCGGCTGGGACCGCGCCGTGCACAAATACGCGGGCGTGAAGCTCGAAGCGCTCGGCGCCAAGGTCGAATACGTGACCGCGCCGCCGCGCGACAATCTCGCCAAGCTGATCGCCGCACGCGGTCAAGCCGCTCCGTTCGACGTGGTCGAGATGGCCGACCTTACCTGGGTCGACACCTACGAGGCGGGGTTCATCCAGAAGATCAATCTCGACAACATCCCGAACCGCAAGGAGTTGCTGCCTACGCTCGCCGACGAATGGAAGGTCGCGAGCTGGGCCACGCAAGAAGGCATCGTGTGGCATCCGGAACGCTTCGCCGCCGCCGGCGTGCCGGGTCCGGAACGCTATCGCGACCTGCTGCACCCCGCCCTCCAGCGCAAGATCGCGATCATCGACATCTCCCAGGCCGGCATTTCGCAATTGCTGGTTGGCGCGTCGATCGACGAAGGCGGCTCGCAGGAGAACATCACCTCAGGGCTCGAATTCGTGCGCAAGGCGAACCCGTTCCAGTTCTGGCGCGTGGGTGCGCAAGCCGTCACGCTGATGAACTCGGGCGATATCATGGCATCGACGATGCACGCGGGCTTCGCCGTGCAGATGCGCCGCGCCGGCTTGCCGGTCAAGTTCACCCATCCGAAGGTCGGCGCCACGAAGCGCGGGCTGTCGAAGGAAGGCTGGCTCGGCGTCGTCAAAGGCACGCCGGTCGCGCGGGCGGCGGAGTTCTTCATCAACGAATACATCTCCTACGACACGCAGTTCGGCCTGGCGACCGAGCGTGGCGTGGTGCCGATCAACAACCGCGCGCGCGACGCGCTGGTCAACGACCCGCTGCTGAAGGAGATGTTCTTGCTCTCCGAAGCCGACGTCGCCAACATGGTGTCCGTCGATTTCACCAAATTCAATCTCGACGACGCGACGCAGCGCTGGTCGCGGATGATCACCAGCGCGAAGTAACGATGGAGTGTGCATGCGTATCGCGATCGTCGGGGCCGGTTCGATCGGCGGCGCGGTCGCGCATGCGCTGGCACTGACGGGGCACGATCCCGTCGTCGTCGCGCGCGGCGCCACCAAGACCGCACTGGAGCGCGACGGTTTCACGGTGACGCGCGCGGGCCGGAATGAGAAATCCGCCCCGCGCGTCGTTGCCGATCCGGCGGAGGCGGGCATTCAAGACATCGTGATCGGCGCGTTGAAGGCCCATGACTGGCCGGGGGCGGTCAATCTGTTCGCGCCATTGATGGGCCCGGACACGCTCGTGTTACCGGCGATCAATGGCCTTCCCTGGTGGTATTTCCAAAAGCTTGGCGGCAAGCTCGACGGCACGCGGCTCGCGACGGTCGATCCGGCGGGCGCGCTATCGGAATTTTTCGATCCTGCGCGCATCGTCGGCACGGTCGTCTATATGGCCGTGTCGCGCCCCGCCCCCGGCCACCTCGCATGGCCGACGGGCGAAAGATTGGTGATCGGCGATGTCGATCCGGCCGCAGGCAACGCGGCGCGCGCCGCAGTCCCGTTGCGCGCCGCCGGTCTCAATGTCGAAGTCGCCCCCGATATCCGCAACGCGATGTGGCTGAAACTGGTGAACAACGCCAGTTTCAATCCGATCTCCGTTCTGGCGCGCGGCGGCGTGGCGACGATCTTGGCCAATCCCGAATTACGCGCCATGGGAAGCGCCGCGATGCGCGAGATCGTCGATCTGTCGCAAGCCGTTGGTTGCAAGGCCGAAGTCGATATCGAAGCGCGCATCGAATCCATGAACCGCCTAGGCGATTTCAAATCGTCGATGCTGCAAGATTTCGAAGCGGGACGGCCGATGGAAATCGGCCCGTTGATCGAGGCGCCACGCGAACTCGGGCGATTGACGGGCATCGCCACGCCCGTGCTCGACGAACTCTCGGCGCGGATGGCAGCCTACGCTTAGGCTGACTTCAGGGCCTTCTCGACTTCGCGGACCGTGCCCGCGGCAAGATCCATGATCGCGCGCGTGCCACCGCGCGCATGCTCCGTACCCTTGCCCGGGAAAACCGCACCGAAACCGCCATCGAGCGCCAGCACGGCAAAACCGTGGATCGCCGCCCAAGCCATGGTCATCTTGGCGACCGACCGTTCGTTCGGGCCGTTGGCGCCGACGAGCAATTCCGCCATCGCGCCGTAGATGCGCTGATGGCAGGCGTCGAACGCCGAACGCAGGCGAATCGAGGTGACATCGACGACGTCGGAACGGAACATCAATTGGAAACGCGAGCGATTGGCGATCGCGAATTCTATATAACCCAGCGCCGTCTCGCGGAAACGCTTGGCGGGCGCGCCGGTCGCGCGCAGCGTGCGCCGCTCGATCGTCCGGCCGAGCTCGTCGAACGCCTCGGCGGCAAACTCGGTCAACAGCCCCGCTTTGTCGACGAAATGATGGGCCGGTGCGGCGTGGGACACACCCGCGCGGCGCGCGCATTCGCGCAGCGAGAAGCCCTCCACGCCCTCTACCTCGATCAACTCCAGCGCCGCATCGAGCAGCAGGCGGCGTACATCTTCCGCCTCCGCAAGACTAGGCCGTCCGACCGGGCGCGGTTGCTTCAGCGCTCTCACTTCCGCAGACACTTTTTCCCCTCGAAACACCACTTGGCCTCAGAATTTAAGCTCAACTCGACCGGTCGTCCAGAAATCCTTTAGCATTTTGCGAATTCGCAAACTGGTTGCAAGGCGACGAAAAACAAAGTCCGATTCGCTTACAACTTGCGTGCGACCGACGCCGAAGCCATCTGTGCTTGCGAAACGGACATCGATTGGAAGGCCTTCGTCGCCTCCAGCAGCCAACCCGAGCGTTCGAACAGACTTGCGGGACCGAGCTGGTCGCAAATGCTTTCGAACATGCGTTTGGAGATGTCGGCGGCACGGCATAGCACGGCGAACTGCTCGGGCGTGTTGCTGCGCACCGTGGCACGCACGATCTTCAGCGGTTCCGATAGAAACTCGCTGACGGCGACCTCCTTCAAATCGCGCCGTTCGTCCGGCAACGCGCCCAGGATAAGCACGAGATCCTCCTCGCTTATTCGCGCGCCGCTCGCAGCGGTTTCGTCGAGCCGCTCGCGCAGCGCGTCGAGGAGTTTGCCCGCAAGTTTTTCGCCGTCCAACGCCGACAGAACGATCCGCCGCAACTTGGCCTTGTCGCCGCCGACGGCCGCGTAAAGCTTCTCGTGCACGCCGTCGATCGCCCATTCGAGCATCTCGAGCGCGATCGCGGCGGGCAGATCTGGACGCGCAGCCAGCGGCGGCTGCATGTCGCCCCATTCCTTGGCCAGCTCCGCGATGCGCACAAAGGTGCGCTCGGAAATGCGCGCGCCGGAATTCGCGAGCAGCGACTTGGCGACCTCGGGCTCGCCGAACGCCATCACGGCGGCGCTCACCACTTCCTCGACCAGTTCCCGCTGCGCGATCGCCAAGCGGTGGCGTATCGACCCCTTGATCGCGACTTCGATCAAATCGGTGTCCTCCAGCGACCGGCTACGCAGCAAGATCGGCCATGCGACGTCGATGTCGTCTTCGGCCAGCGCACGCACGATGCCGCGCGACGCGCGCGAATCCGACGCGAGCTCTTCCGCCAGCATTTTGCGCACCGGCTTTTCGACTTCGCGAATGATCGCTTTGACCAGCTCGATCAGCAGAATGCTGAAACGCGAGACTTTGTCCGAAACGCCCAATTCGAGAATTAGCTTGGCAAGCGCCGCGGCGACACCAACGTTCGTCTGGCTGCGATCGCTGGAGATCGACGACAAGATCTCCCGCAGCTGGTGCATCAGCCTCTCACTGGTCATCGACCGTATTCCCGGAAGGGCTCCGCCCGTATTCCAATAGATTCAGAGGCTTGTCTAGTGGATTTGCCGCAGCGCGACAAGGAATCTTTTCGTCGTCAATTTTGCGAATTGCGAAGCATGACGCATTCATTGCCGGGGGCGTCCAGGCACACAAAAAAATGGCAAGGGCAGCAATGAACGAGTGCTCGCCTCCGATTCAATAGATGAGATCGTCATCGCCGCCTTTTCCACCTTTTGACAACACAATTTCATCCCGTGCGGCGAGGTCTTTCGCCGTGTTGATCATGGCGCCCTGCGCTTCGATCACGTCTCTTGCCCGCACCGGCCCCAGTGCTTCGATTTCTTCCTTCAGCAGCTTTCCGGCGCGTTCGGACATGTTCGAAAAGAAAAGATCGCGCAAAGCCTCGTTGGCCCCCTTCAAGGCAAGCGCCAGTTTCGACTTGTCGACCGCCCGCAGCAAAGTTTGCACCCCGCCGGGATCGAGACGCGACAAGTCCTCGAACTTGAACATCAGCGCGCGTATTTTCTCGGCCGAATCCCGATTGCGCTCCTCCAATGCCGTCGTGAAGCGGGCCTCGGTCGTCCGATCGAGGGCGTTGAAAATCTCGGCCATCATCTCGTGCGTATCGCGGCGGTTCTGCTTGGCGATATTCGCCATGAATTCGGTGCGCAGAACGCGTTCGACGTCCTCCAAAACCTCTTTTCCGACGCTTTCCATGCGCAACATGCGCATGACGACCTCCATCGCGAAGGCGTCGGGCATCATCGCCAGCACGCGCGCGGCGTGGTCGGCCTTGATCTTCGAAAGCACGACCGCGACCGTTTGCGGATACTCGTTCTTGAGATAGTTGGAGAGAATCCCTTCGTTGACGTTCGCGAGCTTGTCCCACATCGTGCGACCCATGGGGCCGCGGATTTCGTCGAGAATGTCGGCCGCGCGCTTCTTGTCGAGGACCTTACCGAGGAATCGCTCGGCGGAATCGAACGTACCGGCAAGCGAGCCCGTCGCCGAAATCTGATCCGCGAATTCGATGATCAGCCGCTCGATGATCGACGCGTTGACAGTGCCCAGACCGGCCATGGTTTGGGACAGTTCCTTGATCTCGTCGTCCGACATCAGCGCGAAGAGTTTGCTCGCGACTTCCTCGCCCAAAGAGAGCAGCAGAATCGCGGCTTTCTCCTGCCCCGACAGGGCGCGGTAGTCGTCGAGAATGCGCATCGTGCCGGAGACGGGCTTGAACGCCGTCGAGATCGAGGAATGAGTTACGGGCGTAGTGTTAGGGACAAATATGGTCATTGTCAAATTAACATCGAAATTTTCCGGCGGTAGGCGCGATTCTTCGCCACGCCGCAAAGTTTACGTTTGCGAATTGCAAAACCGCGTCAGCGCCCAGCTTGCGCCCGCGCCCACGCCGCGATCACAGCCATCGCGTCGTCCGCACGTCGGGATTCCGACGCCAATCGGCGAGCTTCCATCGGCAATCCGACCTGAACGCGCAACGCCGCGGCGTCCAATTCGTAGGGGCGATTGTCCTGCGACAGATGCGCCAAGGCGGCATCCGATTGCTCGAGCGTCACGGCGTAGTAGACGCGCCCCACGCCGGCGACCAGCATCGCCGCAACGCAGAGCGCGCAAGGTTCGCACGACGTATACATTTCGGTATCCGACAGATCGACCGTCGCGAGATTGCGGCACGCGTCGCGGATCGCCTCGATCTCGCTGTGCGAAGTCGGGTCATGACGCTGGACGGCGTGGTTGTAACCCTCCCCCACGATTTTGCCGCCCTTCACGACCACGGCGCCGAAGGGCTCGCAGCCTTTCTCGGTCAGCGCTTGCGCCGACAATTTGATCGCGCGAGTCATAAAGGAATCGTCGTACATGGCCCCGCTCAGCTCGCCAGCGCCTTCATCTCGGCGTAAAGGTCCGACTTGCCCTCGAAGCCGATGCCCGGCAGATCCGGCATCGTGATATGCCCGTCGATCACGCGCACACCGTCCGGGAAGCCGCCATATGGCTGGAATAGGTCGGGATAGCTCTCGTTCCCGCCGAGGCCGAGCCCCGCGGCAATGTTCAGCGACATCTGGTGCCCGCCATGCGGCACGCAACGGCTGGGCGACCAGCCATGGGTCTTGAGGACCTCTAGCGTGCGCTGGTACTCGCACAAGCCGTAGGACAGCGCGCAATCGAATTGCAGCCAATCGCGATCGGGGCGCATGCCGCCGTAGCGCAGCAGGTTGCGCGCATCCTGATGGCTGAACAGATTTTCGCCCGTCGCCATGGGGCCGGGATAGAACTCGGCCAGCGACGCTTGGACGTGATAGTCCAAGGGGTCCCCCGCTTCCTCGTACCAGAACAGCGGATAGTCGCGCAGCATCTTGGCGTAGGCGATCGCGGTTTCCAGGTCGAAACGCCCGTTCGCGTCGACCGCGAGCTGGTTCTTTGGTCCGATCTCGTCGAGCACGGCTTCGATGCGGCCGCGATCTTCGGCGATCGAAGCGCCGCCGATCTTCATCTTCACGACGTTGTAGCCGCGCTCCAGATAGCCGCGCATTTCCTTGCGCAGGGCCGAATTGTCCTTGCCCGGATAATAATAGCCGCCGGCGGCGTAGACGAAGACGCGCGGGTTCGCCGTGCGGCCATGCCGTTCGGCAAGCAGGCGGAACAGCGGCTTGCCTGCGATCTTGGCGACCGCATCCCAGATCGCCATGTCGAGCGTGCCGACCGCGACCGAACGTTCGCCGTGCCCGCCCGGCTTCTCGTTCTTCATCATCGCCGCCCAGGCTTTGTCCGGGTCGATGTTCTCGCCCGTCGCATCGAGCAGCGATTTGGGATCGGCCTCCTTCAGGCGATCGGCGAAACGCTCGCGGATCAAGCCGCCTTGGCCGTAGCGCCCGTTCGAATTGAAGCCGTAGCCGACGACCGTTTTGCCGTTGCGCTCCACATTCGTGACGACCGCCACCAGGCTCGACGTCATCTTCGAAAAATCGATATAGGCGTTGCGGATGGGCGACGCGATCGGCTTGGTGACTTCGCGGACGTCGACGATACGGACGGTCATCTAGGGCTCCCGGATAGGCGGATAACCCTTATTGCCGGTGTCGGCGCACGGGGCAAGTTTTGCTTAATTGCGCAGCGTCTCGACCGCTTGGCGCACAAACGGATCAAGGCCCGATCCACCCGCGTCGAGATGGGCCACAATCTCCGCCCGCATACTGGGCGCCCAGAACTTCTTCAAGTGCATCGCGATTTCGGCGGGCGCCCGTTCACCCTGATGGGCGAAGAACTTGCCGATCTGGTTGGCCATATGGACGAGCTTTTCATGCGACATCGCGGGCCTCGCCCTCGATTATCCGCCCGCCATGCGTGAAGACCTCGAATCCGTCGTCGCGCGCGATCCCGATCAGCGTGATCCTTGCCGCCTCGGCGGTGCGGATCGCCAGCGCCGTCGGCGCCGATACGGCGACGAGCACGGGAGCCCCCATCATCGCGGCTTTCTGCACAAGTTCGACCGACACGCGGCTGGTCAGCGCGACGATTCCCGTTTCGGCCTTGCGGCCTTCGCGCGCCAAGGCACCCGCCAGTTTGTCGAGCGCGTTGTGGCGGCCGACGTCTTCGCGCAACGCGACCAGTCCTTCGCCGCGCGTCCAGAACGCGGCGCCATGTGCGGCATGGGTCAGGCGATGCAGCGATTGCGCGGCGGGCAACGCCGCGACCGCCGCGCGAATATCGGCGACGCTCACGTGGACATCGGCGGTCACGACCGGCGGCGTCTTGGTCGCTTCCTTCAAACTGTCGATGCCGCACAAGCCGCAGCCCGTGGGCCCCGCCATATAGCGACGGCGCTCGACGAAGGCGTCGGCGCGCGGTTCCGCCAGCGCCATACGCAGTTCAATCCCCTCCGCCGTCGGACGAACTTCGAGTTCCTCGATCTCCGCCGGCGCCGCCACGATTCCTTCGTTCAGCGAGAAACCGAGGGCGAAATCCTCAAGATCCGCAGGGCTCGCCATCATCACGGCGTGGGTCGCGCGATCGTAAGTGAAGGCGATTGCCGTTTCCTCGGGCACGTAGCGCGTGCCCGGTCGCGGCGCATCGCCGCGCCACACTTCATTGGCAACGGGTTGCGCGGGCTTGAATGCGCCGGTCATTCGGCCACCTCCGCCGGTTTGGCGATACGCCGCGACCGATCGGCATGCGCGCGATAGCGCGATTGCCAGTCGCTCGGTCCGTTGGACGGCATGCATTGTACCGCCGTCACCTTGTATTCGGGGCAGTTCGTGGCCCAATCCGAATAATCGGTGGTGACGACATTAGCTTGCGTGTCGGGATGGTGGAACGTGGTGTAGACGACGCCGGCCGCGACACGATCGGTGATCAGCGCGCGCAATGCGGTCTCGCCCGCGCGGCTGCGCACGGCGACCCAATCGCCGTCCCGAATGCCCCGAACTTCCGCGTCGTGCGGATTGATCTCGAGACGATCCTCCTCGTGCCACACGACATTCGCGGTCCGTCGCGTTTGGGCGCCGACATTATACTGGCTCAAAATACGGCCGGTGGTCAGAAGCAGCGGGAAACGCGGGCCGACGCGCTCGTCCGTCGCGACGTATTCCGTAATTACGAATCTTCCCTTGCCGCGCACGAAACCGCCGACATGCATGACCGGCGTGCCCTCGGGCGCCTTGTCGTTGCACGGCCACTGGACCGAGCCGAGTTCGTCCAGCTTCGCGTAGGACACGCCTTTGAACGTCGGCGTCACGGCTGCAATCTCGTCCATGATCTGCGACGGATGCGCGTAATCCATCGCGAAGCCGAGCGCCTTGGCGAAGGCGAGCGTGACTTCCCAATCGCCCAGACCGTTGCGCGGCGCCATTACCTTGCGCACGCGCTGGATGCGCCGTTCGGCGTTGGTGAAGGTGCCGTCCTTCTCCAGAAAGGTCGAACCCGGCAGGAAGATATGGGCGTAGTTCGCCGTCTCGTTCAGAAACAGGTCCTGCACGATCACGCATTCCATGGCGGCGAGCCCCGCCGCGACATGGTGCGTATCGGGATCGGATTGCAGGATATCCTCGCCCTGGATGTAGAGCCCCTTGAACGCGCCGTCCACGGCCGCATCGAGCATATTGGGAATGCGCAAGCCCGGCTCTTTGTCGAGCGTGACACCCCACAGGGTTTCGAACATCGCGCGCGCACCATCGTCCGACACGTGGCGATAACCCGACAGCTCGTGCGGGAACGAGCCCATGTCGCAGGCCCCCTGCACGTTGTTCTGGCCGCGCAGCGGATTCACGCCCACGCCCGGCCGACCGATATTGCCCGTCGCCATGGCCAGATTCGCGATCGCCATGACCGCAGTCGAGCCTTGGCTATGCTCGGTCACACCCAGCCCGTAGTAGATGGCGGCGTTGCCCCCGGTGGCGTAATGCCGAGCGGCGGCACGGATCGTTTCGGCCGCAACACCCGCGAACTTCGCGACCTCTTCGGGGCTGTTGCGTTCCTCGGCCACGAACGCGGCCCAGCGATCGAACTCCGCGAGATCGCAATTCGCGCGCACGAAAGCCTCGTTCACCAGACTTTCGGTGACGATGACATGCGCCAATGCCGTCAGCACCGCCACGTTGGTACCGGGGCGCAGCGGCAGATGATGCGCCGCTTCGACATGCGGCGTGCGCACCAGATCGATACGGCGCGGATCGATGACGATCAGCTTAGCGCCTTCGCGCAGACGCTTTTTCAAGCGCGACGCGAAGACCGGATGCCCATCGGTCGGGTTGGCGCCGATCACGACCACGACATCGGCATGCTCGACAGAATCGAAATCCTGCGTCCCGGCCGACGTGCCATAGGTCGTCGATAGCCCGTAACCCGTGGGCGAATGGCAAACGCGCGCGCAAGTATCGACGTTGTTGTTGCCGAAGCCCGCGCGAACGAGCTTCTGCACCAGATAGGTTTCTTCGTTCGTGCAACGCGACGACGTGATCCCGCCCACCGCGTTTCGGCCGTACTTCGATTGGATGCGCTTGAACTCCGATGCGGCGTGCGCAAGCGCCTCGTCCCAGCTCACCTCGCGCCACGGATCGGTGATCTTGGCGCGGATCATCGGATTCAAAATCCGATCCTTATGCGTCGCGTAACCCCACGCGAAGCGGCCTTTGACGCAGGAATGGCCGCGATTGGCCTTGCCGTCCTTGTACGGCACCATGCGTACAACTTCCTGCCCGCGCATCTCGGCCTTGAACGAGCAACCCACGCCGCAATAGGCGCAGGTCGTGACCACCGAATGCTCGGGTTGGCCGATCTCGATGACCGATTTTTCGGTCAACGTCGCGGTCGGGCAGGCTTGCACGCAAGCGCCGCAGGATACGCAATCCGATTCCAGGAACGTATCGCCGGCCCCCGCCGACACGCGCGAGCCGAAGCCGCGCCCTTCGATGGTCAGCGCGAACGTACCTTGCGTTTCCTCGCACGCCCGCACGCAGCGCGAGCAGGCGATGCATTTCGAAGAGTCGAAGGCGAAGTATGGATTGCTTTCGTCCTTGGCGAGGCCGAGATGGTTCTCCCCCTCATAGCCATAGCGGACTTCACGCAATCCCACGGCGCCCGCCATGTCCTGCAACTCGCAATCGCCGTTGGCGGCACATGTCAGGCAATCGAGCGGGTGATCGGAGATATAGAGCTCCATCACCCCGCGCCGCAGCTGCTTCAAGCGCGGCGTCTGGGTCGAAACGACCAGACCTTCCGCGACCGGCGTGGTGCAGGACGCCGGCGTGCCGTTGCGGCCCTGGATTTCCACAAGGCACAGCCGGCACGAACCGAACGCGTCGAGCGTATCCGTGGCGCAAAGCTTCGGGACCTGGATGCCCGCCTCCATCGCCGCGCGCATGATCGATGTGCCCTCGGCGACTTCGATCTTGGTACCGTCGATGGTGAGCGTCACGATCTTCGCCGAAGCGCTGGGCTTCGTGCCGTAATCGGTTTCGTGGATCAGGCCCATGCGTGGTCCTTCACTCGGCGGCTTGGCGCGACTTGCCCGCGCCGAAATATTCGGGGAAGTGACGCAGCGCGCTCAACACCGGATAGGGCGTGAAACCGCCCAAGGCGCAAAGCGAGCCGAATTTCAGCGTCTGGCAGAGGTCCTCGAGCAAAGCCGTGTTTGCCGCGCGATCCTGCCCGGCGACGATCTTGTCGATCGTCTCCACGCCGCGCGTCGAACCGATACGGCACGGCGTGCATTTGCCGCAGGATTCATGCGCGCAGAATTCCATCGCGAAGCGCGCCTGTGCGGCCATATCGACGCCGTCGTCGAACACGACGATACCGCCATGACCGATCAACCCGTCGCGCGCGGCGAAGGCTTCGTAATCGAAGGGCGTGTCGAACAACGCGCGCGGGAAATAGGCACCGAGCGGCCCGCCGACCTGAACCGCGCGCACCGGACGGCCGGTCGCCGTGCCGCCGCCGATCTCGTCAACCAATGCGCCCAAGGTTACGCCGAATGCGGTTTCGTACAGGCCACCATGTTTGACGTTGCCCGCCAACTGAATCGGCATCGTGCCGCGCGACTTGCCCATGCCGAAATCGCGATATGCCTCGGCGCCGTTCGCCAAAATCCACGGCACGGTCGCGAGCGAGATCACGTTATTGACGACTGTGGGCATGCCGAACAAGCCGCGATGCGCCGGCAATGGCGGCTTGGCGCGCACCGTGCCCCGGCGGCCTTCCAAGCTTTCGAGCAAAGCCGTCTCCTCGCCGCAGACATAAGCGCCCGCGCCCACACGGATCTCGATATCGAAATCGGGCCCGAGCTGCCTGTTCGCGCGCGCGATGCGCAAGGCGGCGTCCAGTGTTGCGATCGCATGTGGATATTCGGAGCGGATATAGACGAAGCCCTTCGTCGCGCCGACCGCGAAACCGGCAATCGCCATGCCTTCGATCAGCGCGAAGGGATCGCCTTCCATTAGCATGCGATCGGCGAAGGTGCCGGAATCGCCTTCGTCGGCGTTGCAGACGATATACTTGCGCTCGCCTTGTGCCGCGCGCACCGTGTTCCACTTGATGCCGGTCGGAAACCCCGCCCCGCCCCGCCCGCGCAAACCCGATTGCGTCACGGCGTCGATCGTCGCTTGGGCGCCCAAGCGCCGCGCGGCGTCGAGCCCCTTGAACGCGACCGGCGCCAAAGGATCGACGACGCCGCAGCGTTTGAACGTCAAGCGCGTTTGGCGCGCCAGAAACGGGATCGCGTCCGTCGGGCCCAGCGACTTCGCATGCGGCTTGTCGGCGATCACGGCGTCGAGGATCGCAGCGATGTCGCCCACTTCGACCGCGCCGAATGCGATGCGCCCGCGCGGCGTTTCGAGTTCGAGCATCGGTTCGAGCCAATAAAGCCCGCGCGAGCCGGTGCGCACGAGCTCGATGGCCAGACCGCGCGCTTGCGCCGTCGTATGCAAAGCTCTCGCGACACCGTCGGCACCAACGGCCAAAGCGCCCGCATCGCGCGGCAGGAAAAAGCGCAAAGCCCTCATCGCACGCACCCGTCGATCAGCGCGTCGAGCCGCTTTTGCGTGAGGCGCCCATACAACTCGCCATCGAGCATCGCGGCGGGCGCCGTCGCGCACAGGCCCAAGCAGAAAACGGGTTCGAGCGTCAGCGCCGCATCGTGGCCTTTGGCGCGCACGGCCGCATGCTCGACAAGCGCGTCCGCGCCGCGCGATTGGCAGGCTTCGGCGCGGCAGACGCGCAGCACATGGCGGCCCGGCTTTGTCTTACGAAAGTCGTGATAGAAGGTCACGACGCCATGGATTTCGGCGCGGCTCAAATTCAACGCTTTGGCGACCGGCTCGATCGCCGCGTCGTCGATATAGCCGAATTCCTTTTGCAGCGCGTGGAGGATGGGCAACGCCGCCCCGTCCAACGCCTTATACGCTTCGATAATCGCGTCGGCGCGCGCGTTGTCCCAGGTCATTCGGGGCTCCCTCCCGGCGTGAATCATCCGCCCGAGCCCCGAAAATGGTCAATAAATCAATCCCATGGTGCGATAGCAAAAACCTATCGCCGCTCAGCGTTCCCCCAGGGCTTGTGCCAAGGCGCGCGCTTCCACCACCAGGGCCGCCGTTTGCGGCGTCATCGGCTCGCGATGCGGCACGACCAACCCGATCGTCGGATGGGTTTCATCCCCGGTGATCGGAATGGCGCGGATCGTCTGCGTCAGGCCCAAAGTCTCGGCGAGCTTGGCGGGCATGACGCTTGCCCAACGTCCCGTGCGCACATGGGCGAACAGGACGATCATCGAATTGGATTCAAGCGTCGGCGGCGTGGGCTCGCCCGCAGCGCGCAACATATGGTCGACGATGCGACGGTTTTGCATGTCCTGCGTCAGCAGACACAGCGGAATTTTGCCGACCTCGGCCCAAGTCACACTATCGCGATCGCCCAGCGGCGCATCGGCCGAGGTGAGCAGCACGTAATGTTCGCGATAAAGCGGCACGGTCTGCACCTTGCCGATCGGTTCGTTGTCGACATAGGTAAGGCCGGCGTCGATTTCGAGATTTTCGAGCAAGCCGAGAATTTCCACAGAATTTCGCGAGACGATCGTGAAGGTCACTTCGGGATGGCGCTGGCGGAATGGCGTCGTCAACGACGCGACCATGGCGAGCGCCGTGGGCACGGCCGCGATCTTCAAATGCCCGGCGAGGCCGTGTTTGAGCGCGCGGATTTCCTGCCGCATGGCGCGGGAATCGCCGACGATGCGCCGCGCCCACTCCAGCACGCGCTCGCCTTCCGGCGTGAAGCTGTGGAAGCGCGCCCCGCGATTGACGAGCAGAACGCCCAGCGTGTCTTCAAGTTGCTTGATCGCGGCCGAGAAGGTCGGCTGGGTCACGCGGCTCGCCTCCGCGGCACGGCCGAAATGCTTCTCCTGCGCCAAAGCGATCAGAAATTCGAGCTTGTCGATCATGCCCCGTTCCGCTCCCGGGCAGGATCGTAGCGCGGCGGCGGCAATGAAGCCACCGCCACGCAGGCACGCATCAAGCGGAGATATCGACCTTCTTCGAATTCATCAGATCGGCGAGATAGCTCGACAGATCGGTCGAATCTTCTTCGTCCTCGTCGTCGGTCGAGGATTTGAGCAACTCGGTCAGTTCCTCGAGCGCCGATTTGGACGACGATCCCGATGCGCCTTGCGCCCCGCCGCCCGGCGGCGGACCGCCCACACCACCGCCCGGCGGAGGTCCCGACGGGCGCCCGCCACCCTGGGGCCCATTCGCCTTCATGTTGGCCTCGAACTTGTCGAGGGCGGCCGTGATCTTGTCGGCATCGTCTTGGCTGATCGTGCCGGACTGCACGTCCGAGGCGAGTTGCTTGTCGATCGCCGCGCGCATCGCTTTCGGATCGGGCGGTGTGCTGTTCGTGCTCGACGATTTGGCCAGCGCGTCGATCTCGGACGACACTTGGCTGGTGGCCTTCGTAGAAGCCCCGCTTTTGGCCAAGGCGGCCGCGAGCGGATTGTAGGCGTTGTAGCCGTTCAAGGAAGAAACGGACATCGGACACTCCTTGGCGCTTCGGCGCCGTTGAAACGCAGCTTTCTGCTGCAAAGGAAAACATCGACTGGAACGACCAAACTGTCTCATGACCGCACCGAAAAGCGGCGTAACGAAGTGTGTAAAATTGTAGAGATCCGCCGGTGATTGACTTGGAATTCGACCGTACCTAGAGTTCACGGTAGCGCTGTGCCGCCGGTCCCCGCGTGTCGGGGCGACGAAAGCCGCCTTCGTGCGGTTCCCAACGGCCAAGCTGCGGTTCATCCAAAATCGGCCCGGGAGACCGGTACGCGGACGCCTATCGGCGTATCCGCCATCGAAGGGCCTATAACGATGGGAGACAGAAAATGATCTCGACCGATCGCCGCAATCTGTTGATGGGCACGGCCGCTTTAGCCGCCGGCGCGCTGGCGCCGCGCTTCGCCGCCGCGCAAAGCCCCGCCCCGCTCGCCCCGCGGCCGGGGGCTTGGCGCAACTTCGAAATAACGACATCGCTGAAGATCGACGCCAAGAACGGCCAGGCCCAAGCCTGGATCCCGCTGCCGAGTTTCACGGCGCAGGATTGGTTCCGCCCCGAGGGCAGCTCTTGGACCGGCAACGCCAAGGCGATGACGGTCAAGAAGGACGCGAAATACGGCGCGGAATTCCTGCATGTCGAATGGGATCCGTCCGAACGCGCGCCGGTCGTGGAAGTCGTCAGCCGCTTCGCCACGCGCGATCGGGCGATCGACCTGACGAAGCCCGCGAATGTGCCGCAACTCACGGCCGAGGAGCGCGCGCTGAACCTGTCGGCGACCGAGTTGATCGCAACCGATGGCATCGTCAAGACGACCGCCGACCGCATCACGGCGGGCAAGACGACCAACATCGCCAAAGCCGAGGCGATCTATCAATGGATCGTCGAGAACACGGCGCGCAATCCGGCGACGCGCGGCTGCGGCATCGGCAATGTCAAGAACATGCTGGAAATCGGCGACCTGACCGGCAAGTGCGCCGATTTGAACGCGCTATATGTCGGCCTCGCTCGCGCCGCGGGATTGCCCGCGCGCGACGTCTACGGACTGCGCGTGGCGCCGTCGGCCTTCGGCTATCGCAGCCTGGGCGCGGGTTCGGCCAACATCACCCGCGCCCAGCATTGCCGCGCGGAAGTGTGGCTGGACGGCTTCGGCTGGACGCCGGTCGATCCCGCCGACGTGCGCAAGGTGATCTTGGAGGAACCGCCGGGCAAGCTCGCCATCGACAACGCGGTCGTCGTGTCGGCGCGCAAGGCATTGTTCGGCGCATGGGAGATGAACTGGGCGGCCTACAACGTCGCGCATGACGTTGCGTTGCCGGGTTCCAAGGGGCCAAAGCTGGAGTTCCTGATGTATCCGCAGGCCGAGCTGGCGGGCGAACGTCTGGATTGCCTCGATCCCGACAGCTTCGCCTACACGATCAAGTCGAAATCGATCTGACGATCTTGCCGCGGCGACCTAGCCGAGGTTGCCGCGGCAGAAGATCGCGACGTCGAGCGTGTCGCGCGGATAGACGCGGCCGATGATCGCGGATTGCGCGTAGCCGGCCGCCTGCAACGATGCGAGCGCTTGCTTCGCCGTCGCCTCAGGCACCGAGGCGAGCAACCCGCCCGAAGTCTGCGGGTCGAAAAGCAACGATTCCTCGACTGTATCGGGCAGTGCGCCGTTTTCCTCCCGGCGTAGCATTCCGCCTTGTACCGCGTTCTGCGCCGTCAGCGTCGAGCGATACCCCGCCTTGGCGAGATCCAACGCCCCCGGCAGCAACGGGATTGCGCCCAGATCGAGGCGCACTTCCAATCGGCCGGGGCGCAGCATCTCCATCAGATGCCCCGCGAGACCGAAGCCGGTCACGTCGGTCATGGCGTGCGCGATGGGGGCAAGAACCGACAACGCATCGGCGTTGGACCGGCGCATCGTGTCGATCGCCGCCGCCGCGACCGATGCGCGGACGGCACCGCGCATATCGGCCGCCATGATCAGCCCCACGCCGATCGGCTTGGTCAGGATAAGGACATCGCCCGCGATCAGGCCGGTCTTGGGTTTGAGCGCTTCGGGGGCGGCGCGCCCCACCACCGACAAGCCGAAGGCAAGCCCCTCGCCTTCGCCCGAATGGCCCCCGACCAGCGCGATGCGTTGCGCGTCGAGTGTCCGGCGCGCGCCCGCCAGCAAGGCGACCAGATCGGATTCCACGGCACGGGGCTGCGCGCGCGGCACGGTCGCCAGCGCCAAAGCGCGCGTGGGGTCGCCGCCCATCGCCAGCACGTCGTTGATTGCGTGCAAGGCCGCGATCTCGCCGAACACATACGGATCGGCGATCATCGCCGAAATCTGATCGATTGTTTCGATTTGCGCCACACCGGGTGCAACTTCCGTCGCCGCCGCATCGTCGCCCAGGCCGAGTAGAATTTTGTCGCGCGGTGCCGGCGCCGCCGGCAAACGAGACAAGGCGCGCGCCAGCGGATCGGGTCCGATTTTTGCGGCGCAGCCTGCGCACCGCATGGCGCCGCCCGATGCGATTTCGTCCGCCGTCGCGGGCCGCGCCATCTCGCGCCCGAACTCGGCGAACATCGCCATGAAACGCCGGTCAATCGAATCCTTCCAGCGCCAGAGCCGCGCCCCCGCCCCGGCGAAATAGCGCCCGCGCCCCGCGATCGCCTTGCCGTCGCCGGTATTGAGCAAAACCAGGAAATCCCTCTGCGCCTTGTGCGATTCGAGCGCGCCGCCAGTCGCGCGCGCGCGAAGATTCCGCGCGAGGATCGGGCCTTGGCGCACGGCGAACACACCCGCCTTCTCGCGCGGGTCGTCTTCCCTCGTCGCGCAATCGCCGACGGCGAACACGTCGTCGCGGCCGTCGACCTGCAAGGTGGGCCCGATGGCGAGCGACCCATCCGGCGCCAGTTTGAGCCCTGTCTTGGCGAGCCAGGACGGCGCGCGCGCCGCCGTCGAGACGAGCACGAGATCGGCGTCGTGGAAGCGCCCGTCTTCGGCGCGAACGCCTTGCGCCGTCAACTCGGCGGCGCGAAAGCCGCTGAGAAAATCGATCCCGTAGCGGCGCAGCGCCAAGCGTGCCAGCAGACGTACGCCCATATTGAGCGTAGGCATCAGTTTAGCACCGCTCAGCAGCGCGACTTGGGCGTCGGCGATCCCCTCGCGCGCGAGCCGCGCTTTCAAGGCGCAGGCAAGCTCGAACCCCGCCGCCCCGCCGCCGACGATGGCGAAGCGCTTGGGGCGCGGAGTGGCGCGCAAAGCCGCCTCGAATTTCTCCAGAAAAGTCGAGATCGGCTTGACCAGCAGCGCGTGCGCGGCGGCGCCCTGGATGCTCGATACGTCCGGCGTAATGCCGATATCGATCGACAGCGTGTCGAAACTCAACGCCGGGCGATCCGCGAAGGCGACGCGCTTCTCGGCCAGATCGATCCCTGTCGCGGGCGCATGGATCAATCGCGTGCCCGTGGCGCGCGCCAGACGCCACAGGTCGATATGCGTCTCGTCATGCGAATATGTGCCCGCGATATGGCCCGGCAGCATGCCCGAATAGGGTGTCAGCAATCGATCGGTGACGAGCGTAAGCCGCGCGCCGGCCGGCCGATCCATACCGAAGGCGGTCATCACCTGAACATGCGCGTGACCGCCGCCGACCAAGACGATGTCGTGCCGGATGATGTCGGCCGCCGGCATCATCCTTCGGTCCGATCCTTGTAGCTTTCGGCGTCGATCCAATCCTTGAAAGCCGTCTGTACCGCCTTGCCGGTGACGAGACCGTCCGCCCAATTCGGGATCGACGGGCGGACGATCAGCATCCAGCCTTTACCGAACGCGTCGAGGTTCAGGAATTTCGGCCGATTGTCGAGCTCAGGATTGGCGGCGACGACGATACCGGGGAACGCGGCCCGCGCCGCCCCCACCCATTTGCCGCATTCGATCGTGGCGAAGGAGCGGTTCTTCTCGAAATCCCGGCCCACGCGCTTGGGCGTGAAGACCAGCACGTCGCCCGCCAGCGAGATCGAAATCGGCGTGAAGCCGGCGCGCAGCGTGCCGTCGCCCAAATCTTCGTACCAGATCTGGTTATCGACGTCGTAATGGAGATGTTCGGGATACTCGATGCCGTCGATCGTCGCCATGGCGCGATCCTAATACGTCAATACGCGCCCGTCGCCCTCCATGATCTGCTCGATCATGGCGGCCGCCCCCATCAAGCCCGCGCATTCGGGGATCAGATCGTCCTTGGTAACGCCGAACAGCTCCAGATTGGCCGGGCACGCCCAGAATTTCACGCCGTGCCCATGCGCCTCGCGGATCCAATCGAGCACGGTGCGCGGACTGTCGGGGCGCGTACGGAGATGCTCGGCGACCCCCTTCAGCAGCAGCTTGCCGGCCGTCGCCGTGCAGACGATGTCGACCGGATAGTCCATCGCGGCGGCAACCGACGCATGATAGAACGGCGCGCCCAATTCTTCCGGGTTGCGCGGATCGGTGTTCATCAACACGATCAAAAGGCGGCGCATGACGCCTCCGTCCCGAACACGAACGCATCCGTGCCGATCTCGCCGCGATACGCGGTTTCGATCGCCGCGTTCTCCGCATCGGTCAGATCGCCGGGCACCGCCGTCCGATCCAAGCCCGCGCAAAGCGCGTCAGCGACCGCTTCCATGATCGCGTCCATCGGCGGCAGCGGCGTCAGAAACTCCGACAGCGATGCCACGCGCATCGAGCCGGGCATCACCAGACTTTTGGCGAAGGCCTCGCGATCCAACGTCGCGACCAGCGTGCCCTGAAGCATCAAGCGCGAACCCAAAACGAGACCGCTGGAGCCCGAAATCTTCTCGCCGGCCACGCGCACGTCATGCGGCGGAACGTAATCGGCGGCGCCCCCCAGCCGGAGCGCAGCGGCGGCGATCGCTTTGCCGACGGTCGCAGCCAAAGCAGTCGGATCGCGCCCGTCGATGCACAGATCCCAGGCAAGGATACCGGGGTCCATATAGACCGCCCCGCCGCCGGTCACGCGGCGCGCGATCTCCCATGGGCCTTTGCGCGCGGCATCGGCGAGTTTCTGGCCGTTGCCGAGCAACACGCATGGCACGTAGCGGTGGAAGCGCAGCAAACCTTCGCCGCCGCTCTCGGCAAGCGCGGCGCTCGCCGCGACGTTCCAGCGCGATGCGCGTACGCCGGTATCGACGATGCGCAACGCGCGCCGCATCAGGCTTCCTCGATTTTGAGGCGCCGTCCCCATTTGTCGAAGAAATTGCCGTCGTTGAGCACGAGGCGATCTTCGTCGATCCGCATCTCCAACGCACGCAGTTGCAAACGCGCGGTCGGATTGTCGAGCGGGCCGCCGCCATCGCGCGCGGTGACCGGGAAGAACGAAGCACCGGTCCATTCAGCGCCCGAGCCGGCGAACATCACGACGATATCGCTCCACTCGATCTCGTCGCCGATGACATTGAAATAGGTCGAACACAGCGGCGTCACCGCCTTGGCGTCGATATCGACCAGCACGATCAAGGCGGTGAATTCGCCCGTCTCGGCGAATTCCTGCTTGATCCAGGTTTCGAAATCGTTGGCCTTGGACTTCGCCCTAGTAGTCGACACGCGGTGTCTCCGGCATGTTGTTCGCGAATAATTCCCAGAACGACGAGCCAAAGCGCGTTTCGTACCACGCCTCGAACTTCGCGAGCTCGGTCGCGGTTGCGGCGTCGTCGCCAACCCGCAAGGCTTGCGCAACCGGCACAAACGCGTCGAGCGCTTCCTTGCGCCCGCCGGTCGCGTTCGGCGCCCAGTCCAAGCGATCGGCGAGCGAAAGGCGGGCACTCTCCCCCGCTTGATCGTCGCGCTCCACGGCGCCCACCACCTCGGCGATGCGGGTCATCAGATTGAGGCGCCGGAACGCGTGGCTGCGCGCGGTTTCGAGAGCGGCGATCTTCGCCGCGGCCTCGCGCCGATACGCATCTTCGTCCTTCGCCGCCGCCTCGGTCGCTTGGCGCAGCGATGCGAGATATGCGCTCATCGTGCGCCTCGGGATGTTGGCGCCCCGGAAATTGGCGGAAGAGAATGGGAGTCGAACCCACCTAGGACCGGCTCGCGGCCCCACCCGGGTTTGAAGCCCGGACGCCCCACCGGGGACGAGTCTCTTCCGATCTTAAGCACGTTCGATTTGCCTTCTTCTTGCCCCAGCTTACGGAACAGATCAAGCCGGTGCGGGTTGGGCCGGCGCAAATCGCCCTTGCGCAGGGTGACGCCGTGCCGGTCGAAGAACTCGAGAATCTGGATCGCGACTTTGCGGCCGTTGTCGAGCCGGTCCCGCAGTTGCGCCGCGGTGAAATTCGCATCCTTGGCCTTGGCGGAGATATCGACGCAGATATCGACCATTTCCGACACGGTCTCGCGCGGGAAAAAATGGTCGTGCGCGACCTCGTCGACCTTGCCCATGCGGCCGAGCAACTTTAGCAATCGGCGTATTTCGGTTTCCTGAACGATCAACAATCCGGCGATATCGCGCACGCGCGGCGGCCGGAAACGCTCGGCGCCTGAAAGCAACGGCGAGATCAAAGCCCAAAGCTTCTCGTCGCTCGCGGTCAGCTTGCCCTCGTGCGTCGCCAAGCGCACCCAAGCGCCGTCGAGCGAGATCTCGCCCGCCTTGGCCATCGCCCGAAGCGCGTTCAGGAAGAACGGTGCGGCAAGTTTGATGTCCATCTGCATGCGCAGACGCTCGAGCCCGATGCCCGGCAAATCGGGATTGTCCTTGTGATAGGTCTCGAGCGCGCGCCGGATATCTTCGCGCAGCTTGGTCCAATTCGGCGCCGAGATCGCGATTTCGCCGCCCGACGCGGCGAAACGCACGACGCCCAACGAACGGGCGATTGCGTCGGCATGATCGGCGGCGAGAACGCGGTCGCGCGCGAAGGCGCCGAAATCGACGTTATAGGGCGGCAATTCCAGCAACGCGGCCAGCGCCTGGGCGGGATCGGCGAGCGACAGCGCCTCGAGCTGGGCGCGCCGTTCGGGCGTACGGCGTTTGCGCGCGGGCGCACGCAGATCGAGGAAGCGACCGCCGCCGATCGTGCGTTGCGCCGAGATGTCGCGGATGACGAAGCGATCGCCCACGGCGGCTGCGATCTTCGCTTCAAGCACGATCTGCACGGGCGCCGTCTTGCCCGGCGTCACGTCCGCATCGTCGAGCAGCACGATACGCGCAGGCACCGAAACCGAGGCGTGATGCAGGCGCACCGGCATCCACTGGCCGACCGGCTTGGGTTCGCCGCGCATCACGGTCAATTCGGCGTCGATCCGATCGGTCGGCGCGTGCAACGCGCCGTCGAGCACCACATCGCCGCGCGAAATCGCATCTTTTGAAATATCGGCACCGGTAAGACCCAAGGCGCAACGATCGCCCGCGCGGCCTTCCTCGGCCGCGCGGTTCTGGGCATGGATCGAGCGCACGCGCGCGGTCAGCCCCGAAGGGCTGACGACGACGGCATCGCCGACCTTCACGCGGCCCGACAATACGGTGCCGGTGACGACCGTACCCGCCCCCGCCAGCGCGAAGCAGCGATCGACGGCCAAGCGGAAGCGTCCGTCATCGGGCCGGCGCGGGATCGCGGTCGAGACCTCGAACAACGCCGCCTTCAACTCGGCGATCCCCTGCCCCGTGATCGACGACACCGGATGGACCGGCGCGCCCGCAAGCCGCGTATCGGCCAGTGCGTTTTCGATCTCGCGCGTCACCTCGCCAACGCGATCTTCGGCGACGGCGTCGATCTTGGTCAGCGCGACCAGACCGCGCTTGATGCCGAGCAACTCGACGATGGCGAGATGTTCGCGCGTTTGCGGCATGATGCCGTCATCGGCCGCCACGACCAGCACGACGAAATCGATGCCGCTCGCCCCGGCCAGCATCGTGTGGACGAGTTTCTCGTGACCCGGCACATCGACGAAGCCGACGATCTGCCCGTCGGGTGCGGGCAGATAGGCGAAACCGAGTTCGATCGAAATGCCGCGTGTCTTTTCTTCCTTGAGGCGGTCGGTATCGACGCCGGTGAGCGTGCGCACCAGCGAAGTCTTGCCGTGGTCGATATGGCCCGCGGTACCGACGATCATGGCGCCACCGGTGGCAAAGATTCATGGGCGCGCCGTTGCGCCTCGGTCATGCCCGCTTCGTCCAACGCCGCCTGCGCGGTCGGCAGGAAAGGCTCGGCGAGCTTGCTGCCGTTCGCAGCCCCGCGCAGCAACCACGCCATCGCTTGGATCGGGTCGCGCTTGACGCCAGCCCCCAGATGCAACGCGGCGCCGTACATCGCCTGCCCGTCGGCGTCGCCGCGCGACGCGGCCTCGCGCCACCAATGGGCGGCGACGGCCGGGTTGCGGTCCACGCCCAGCGCGTTGTGATGGATCATGCCGATGCGCGTCATCGCCGAGGCGACACCCTGCTCCGCCGCCTTCTTTGCCCAGCGCAAGGCCTCGGCCGGATCGGTCGGCAAATCCTCGCCCTCGAGCAGCAGCCAGGACAGCATGTCCTGGGCAAGCGCGTCGCCCGCCTCGGCCGATTTACGATAGAGATCGGCGGCTTGCGCCACATCGATAGGCACAAGCTCGCCGCGGAACAACAGCGTGGCAAGATTGCGCTGGCCGATCGGATCGCCCGACGCCGCCGAGAGTTCCAGCCATTTGCGCGCGAGTTCGCCGTCGCGTTCCACGCCCATGCCTTCGGCGAAACAAGCGCCGATATTGTTCTGGGCACGCGCGATGCCGGCATGCGCGAGCGGCCCCCAAATCGCGAGCGCGGTCTGGTAATCCTCGCGATCGGCGGCGTCGCGCGCGCGCGCCATCTCCGCCTGAATGTCGAGTGCCGCGCTCATGGCAAGGCGAGCTTCGCGAAATTGGACAGGAACGCAGGCTCGTCTTCCAGACAGCGACAATCGAGGACGAGCGCGCCGTCTTCCAATCGGCCGATCACGGGCACGGGCAATTCGCGTAACGCGGCCGCCAGCGCATCCAGCGGGCGCCCTTTGATCGCCAGCCCCGCGCTTTTCAAGACCGAGAGCGGCATGGCACCCGAGCCGACTTGGCTTTCGCAAGTTATCGGCGTCACCGCGAAACGCGGCCCCAGCACATTGCCGATCGGGCCGGCGATGCGCGCCGCAACGGCTTCGATCTCCGCCACCGGCCTTGCGATCAAGCGCATCGTCGGCAAGCGCTCGGCGAGTTTCTCGGGATTGAGATAAAGCCGCAGCGTCGCTTCCAAGGCGGCGAGGCGTATTTTGTCGACGCGCAAGGCGCGCTTCATCGGGTTGCCGTTGATCTTCTCGATCAACGCCTTCTTGCCGACGATGAAGCCGGTCTGCGGCCCGCCGAGCAGCTTGTCGCCCGAGAATGTGACGAGATCCGCCCCTTCCGCGACCGCTTCGGCCACCGTCGGCTCGTGCGCGAGACCGTAGCCGTCGAGTTCGATCAGCGTGCCCGAGCCCAGATCGTTGAGCATCGGCAGGCCGCGCGCATGGGCGATCTCGGCCACGTCGCGGGGGCTGACTTCCTTGACGAATCCTTGAATGCGGTAGTTGGACGTATGGACCTTCATCAACAGCGCCGTGCGCTCGCCGATGGCGCCCGCGTAATCCTTCGCATGGGTGCGGTTGGTCGTGCCGATCTCCACCAGCGTCGTGCCCGCGCGCGCCATGATGTCGGGCATGCGGAAGGCGCCGCCAATCTCGATGAGCTCACCGCGCGAAACGATCGTCTCCTTGCCCGTGCCGATCGCGTTGAGGCACAGCAGCACGGCGGCCGCGTTGTTGTTGACCACCGTGGCGTCTTCGGCGCCGGTCAGCTTGCACAGAAGTTCGCGCACGATGTCGTCGCGCTCGCCGCGCTTGCCGGTCGCCAGATCGTATTCGAGCGCCACGGCCGAACGCATGGCGTTGGCCGCCGCGTCGATCGCCGCCTCGGCCAGCAGGGCGCGGCCGAGATTGGTGTGTAGGACCGTGCCGGTGAGGTTATAGACGGCGCGCAAACGCAGCCTGTCGGCCTTGTCGAGCAGCGCCGATGCGGCATTCGCGGCGTCGGCGGCCGAGGCGCCTTCGCCCTTCGCGCGAAATTCGGCGATGGAAGCGCGTAACGCATCGACCAGCGCCGTGCGCCCGTGCTTGGCAAGCGCCGCCGAAGCTTCTGGCGATTTCAGCGCCTCATCCACCGACGGAAGCCGGCGTCGGGGGGAAATGCCGGTGTCCTCGGGGGCCATCTCAGTAGCCGAACAGGAAGGGGTTTACGGCGCCGCGTCGTCGGCCTTCTTCGCGCATCAAAATATCGAGCGCCAGCGACGCGACGTCGTCGGCGACCGGATCGACGTCCGGATGCTTGATCTGCTGCATCGCCTTCACATAGCCGCCGCAAGAAGCGCAAGTCTCCGCCTTCACCGCGCCGCCCGACCCGTCGACTTCGTGATACTCGATACCCTTCGTCTCGCCGCACAGCGTGCATTTGATGCGCACGTAGTTCCACTTCGTCGCGCAATGCGCACACACGCAGAAACGGCTGCCATGCGAGCCTTGCCAGCCAACGACCATCGACGACACCGGCGGCCCGCCGCAGGACGGACACGCGCCGGGACCGATCTCGACAAGCTTGTCCGCATCGAGCGTCGCGGCCATGCGGGCGAGATGCACCTGCAAGGCGGCAGCGACGAAAATATGGTCGGCGAGGAACTCGACCTCGGCGGAATCCGCCAGCATGGAACGGGCGAGTTCCTCGCGCCGTGCGTCGTCGGCAGCGGCCAGCCGGTCCAGCGCTTCGCGCGCGGCCTGCGGCATGTCGAGTTTGCCCGCCGCCGCCAGCAGCTTAGCGAAGGTCGCCTTATAGGTTTCGTCGAAGACGAAAGCGTTGCGGTCCAGCGGCGGCATGCCGAACGATGCGGCGCGCGCCAGCGCATCGGCCGTCGGCGGCGCGACGGCAGGCAGACCGCCGATCAGGGCGTTCTGGATATCCGCGATACCGGCGAGGAAGAGAAGATAGGGACCAAGCTCGTGCCCGTCCGCCAAGGCCCGGAACCGCGCGGCCCGGGCGGCGAACAACGAAGCCGGGTCCGGCAGTATCGCGAAAGGCGGTTTCGCCTCCTCCCCGATCGGTACCGAATCGTGAAGAGGATTTCCGCCTTTCGCCATGTCGAGCCCTCGTTTTCGGGTCCCCGGAACCGGGGAACCCGTGCGCATAGATACTAGCGCGTGTGCGGGATTTTACTACTTGCCCGCACCCGTCGCCTTGCCGGCCACCAATTCGCGCAACCACTGACGATGGTGGCGCCAAGCCCAGCCGCCGGTCACCGAGCCGCGCGTCATCGCGCGGATCGTGCCCTTGACCCAGATCGCCGCGTAGACGTGGACGATCCAGACCGAGATGGCGGCGATCGCCGCCAGCGAGTGGACCAGGATGGCGTAACGCTTCTGGTCGATCGACGTGTATTGATAGAAGTATTCGTCCCACACGACGATGCCGCTGGTGATCAGGATCAAGATCAGCGCCGACATGAACCAGAAAACCAGCTTCTGGCCGGCGTTGTACTTGCCGATCTCCGGCATGTTTTCTTCGTTGCCCGCCAGCACGTCGCGAAGCTTGGACATCCACACGTTATCGGTGCGGTTCCAAAGATTCGCGCGCCAGAAGCGGAAGAACAACCCGAGGAAACTGAAGAACAACACGACGCCGATCCACGGATGGACGGCGCGCGTCGTCTCCCCGCCGCCGAACAAGGCGGTCAGGAAGAACAGGCTTGGATGGAACAGGGCAAGGCCGGAAATGGCGAGGAGCACGAGGCTCCCCGCCGTAATCCAGTGATTGACCCGCGCACCGGCCGAGTAGCGTTGGACCGTCGACGATTTCTCGCTATGGGTCTTGCTCATTCGGCGGCATCCTTCAGTTTCTTCGCGTTTTCCTCGTCCTCTTCCGTGACCTCGTTGGGTCCGGCGACGACGTGGTGCATGAACCCGAACACAGCCATCAGACCGAGAGCCGCCATGCCCGCGTATTTCACGGTCCCCTTCCACAGGCCGACGATCGGGCTGATCGCCGGATTGTTGGGAAGGCTCGCGTAAATCTGCGGCTTGTCGGCGTGATGCAGCACGTACATGACATGCGTGCCGCCCACGCCCGGCGGGTCGTAGATGCCCGCGTTCTTGTAGCCGCGCGACTTGAGATCGGTCACGCGACCCGCGGCATGTTCGAGCATCGCTTCCTTGGTGCCGAACACGATCGCCTGGGTCGGGCAGGACTTGGCGCAAGCCGGCGCCTGACCGACGGACACGCGATCGACGCAAAGCGTGCACTTATACGCTTTGCTATCGGCCTTCGAGATGCGCGGGATGTTGAACGGGCATCCCTTGATGCAGTAGCCGCAACCGATGCAGTTCTCGGAGACGAAATCGACGATCCCGTTCGAGTACTGAACGATCGCACCCGGCGAGGGACAGGCTTTCAAGCAGCCCGGATCCTCGCAGTGCATGCAGCCGTCCTTGCGGATCAGCCATTCGAGGTTGTCGGTTTCCGGGTTCACCCATTCCGTGAAACGCATCAGCGTCCAGGAGTTGGCGGTCAGATCGTGGGGGTTTTGATACTGCCCCACGTTGACGCCGACGTCTTCGCGCAGATTGTTCCATTCGAGGCACGCCGCCTGGCACGCCTTGCACCCGATGCATTTGGATACATCGATGAGCTTGGCGACCTTGATCTGGTGGCGTGCTGCGGGCGGGGTGAACGTCGTGGCCGAGCGGCGGACGATGTCCTGGGATTGAAGCGTTGCCATGATCTTCCCTCCCTTAGACCTGAGCGCCGGCGATGGGTTCGACGTCGACAAGGAACGCCTTGTATTCCGGCGTTTCGATGTTCGCGTCGCCCACGAAGGGGGTCAGCATATTCGCGCCGAAACCCTTCTTGGCCGCACCCGTGAAGCCCCAGTGAATGGGAATGCCCACGATATGCACCGTCTTCCCGTCGCAGACGAGCGGACGGATGCGTTTCGTGACCACGGCCTTCGCCTTCACGGACCCGCGTTTGGACCACACGCGCACCCAGCCGCCCGACGCGATCTTCTTCTCCTTCGCGAGCTCTTCCGAGATCTCGACGAAGAATTCGGGCTGCAGGACGGCGTTGACCCAAACGTGTTTGGTCCAGAAGTGGAAATGCTCGGTGAGACGATAGGAGGTCGCCGCGTACGGGAACTCCTTCGAATCGCCGAACTGTTCCATATCCCCGCGGAACACGCGCGCCACCGGATTGCCCCGCACCTTCGGGGCGATCGGATTGGCGATCGGGGATTCGAACGGCTCGTAGTGCACCGGGAACGGACCGTCGCGCATCATGCCCCGGGTGAACAGGCGCGAGACGCCTTCCGGATTCATGATGAACGGGCCCACATCCTGGGGCTTCGCCGTCGGCGCGATATCGGGGATGTCGAAACCGCCCCAATTCGTGCCGTTCCACCAGATCAGCTTCCGGCTTTCATCCCACGGCTTGCCGTTGATGTCCGCCGAAGCGCGGTTGTAGAGGATCCGCCGGTTGGCCGGCCACGAGAACGCCCATTGCGAATAAGCGCCCGTGTCGCCGGGATCCGCCGTGCCGCGCCGGGCCATCATATTGCCCGCCTCGGTGTAGATGCCGGCATAGATCCAGCAGCCGCACGCGGTTGATCCGTCGTCGCGGAGGACGCCGAACGTCGGAATCTGCTTGCCCCTTTCGAGGACGAGCTTCGTCGCGTCGTTCGGATCGGGCACGTTCTCGACGACATAGCCGTTGAGCTCGCGCGCGATTTCCTCCGGCTGCGGGTCGTTCGGCAGACGGTAGGGCCAGTGCAGGTTGACGATCGGATCGGGGAACTTGCCCCCGTCCTTCCGGTACATCGCCTTCAGCTTCAGATGCAGCTGGGCCATGATCCAGATGTCGGTCTTGGCCTCGCCCGGCGGCTCGGCCGCCGGCCAATGCCACTGGATCCACCGCGACGAATTGGTCAACGACCCTTCGTCTTCGGCGAAGCAAGTGGTCGGCAGCTGGAACACTTCCGTCTGGATCGACGCCGGATTGACGTCGTTGAACTCGCCGTGGTTCTCCCAGAACCGCGCCGTTTCGGTTTCCAGCGGATCGAAGACGACCAGGAATTTCAGCTTGGACAACGCCGCCGTCAGCTTCCGCTTGTTCGGGAAGGAGAGCAGCGGGTTGAAGCCCTGGCAGAAATACCCGTTCATCTTGCCCTGGTGCATCAGATCGAACGCGCGCAGCACGTCGTAGGCCGGCACGTCGAGCTTGGGCAGATAGTCGTAGGCGAAGTCGTTGTCCTTGGTCGCCGCAGCCCCCCACATCGACTTCTGGAAGGACACGAAGAACTTCTTGTAGTTCTGCCAGAAGCTCATCTGTCCCGGCCGCTGGGGCCGGAAGCCGCGGGTCGACATGTAGGCGTTGATGTCGGCCTCGCGTTCCGTGGGCAGCGTCAGATAGCCCGGGATGAGGTTCGACATCAGACCGATATCGGTCAGACCTTGGATGTTGGAGTGGCCGCGAAGCGCGTTCATGCCGCCCCCGCGCACGCCGATATTGCCCAGAATCAGCTGCAGCATGGCCATGCCGCGGATGTTCTGGGACCCCTTCGAGTGCTGGGTCCAGCCGAGCGCGTACATCGACGTCATGACCTTATCTTTGGCCGACGTCTCCGCGATCATTTTCGCGACGGCGACGAACTTGTCCTTCGGCGTGCCGCAAATACGCTCGACCATCTCGGGCGTATAGGTCGCGACATGCTTCTTGAGCAGGTTCCACACGCAGCGCGGGTTCTGCAGCGTCTCGTCGACGACCGCGAAACCGTCCGCCCCGAACTCGTAGTCCCAGGTCGAGCGGTTGTAGTCGCGACGCGATTCGTCGTAGCCCGTGAACAAGCCGTCCGAATACTCGAACCCTTCCTTCACGATATACGACGCGTTCGTGAACGCCTTCACGTAGTCCCACTGCACCTTTTCGTTCTGGATGCAGTAGTTGATCACGCCCATCAGGAACGCGATGTCGGTTCCCTGGCGGATCGGCGCGTAATAGTCGGCCACCGCCGCCGAGCGCGTGAAACGCGGATCGACGACGACGAGCTTCGCACCGCGGTGCGCCTTCGCCTCGGTCACCCATTTGAAACCGCACGGGTGAGCCTCGGCGGCGTTACCGCCCATGATTACGACGAGGTCGGTGTTCTTGATATCGTTCCAACCATTCGTCATCGCGCCACGGCCAAATGTTGGGCCCAAACTGGACACCGTAGGACCGTGTCAAACGCGCGCTTGGTTGTCGAACACCACCATGCCGGCGCTGCGCACGACCTTGTAGGTCGCGAACGCCGTTTCATTCGTCGTTGCGGAAGCGGCCAGGAAGCCGGTGGTCGTCCACCGATTCACGGTCTGGCCGTCGTTGTTCTTCTCGATGAAGTTCGCGTCGCGGTCGGCCTTCATCAGCTGCGCGATGCGATCCAGCGCGAAGTCCCAGGTCACGCGCTCGAACTTGTCCGAGCCGGGCTTCCGGTACATCGGATATTTCAGGCGCGTTTCCGAATGGACGTAATCGAGAAGGGCGGCACCCTTCGGGCACAGCGTGCCGCGATTGACCGGATGGTCGGGGTCGCCTTCGATATGAATGACGGCCGACTTGGCGTTCTTCGAGCCGTCGCCCATCGAATACATGATGATCCCGCACGCTACCGAGCAGTAGGTGCAGGTGTTGCGCGTCTCCGTGGTGCGCGCCAGCTTGAAGGGGCGGACGGCCTGCGCGTAAGCAGACTCCACCTCTCCGAAGCCGAGCGCACCGAGGGCGGTCCCGGCGATACCTGCACCGGTCCTCCCCAGGAAAGCGCGCCTGGAAAGCTGCATATTCATATGAAGGGTCGAGCCCCCTTTTCGATCGCTAGCCCTCAACGAGGGACGCCGGCGGCGGACGCTCCGTGCCTTTTTACGAAGGCTTTCAGGGAATCCCCGCGATGTCCCAATGGGTAAATTCGAACCGCGCCCCTGTCAAGCTGCCGCCGCGTTTGACATCCCGATTTATCCTTCTATTTCTATGACTTATACGCTGCAATGCAGCAAAGTCCGTCGCGCGGTGCGGGCCCTTAGGAATTCAAGCTGAAGCGCAAATCAATGAAATCATGCGCTTACTGAGAGGATATGAAGATCGTTGTTAGTTTTTCTAAAGACCCCCGAAGCATCATGCCGTCAGAAATCCGCATCGATCCCCGAAAATTTATCATCCAGTCCGATACGGCAGCGCCGCTATAGTTTTCGCATGATTCCGATCCCCGCCTTCGCCGCCCAAGCGCTCGACAATCTTCTCGGGAATGCGCTTGGCGTGGCGCCGGGCGAAGACGTCGCCGTGTTGGTCGAGCCGGCACGCGAGCGCCATTACGATCCGCGCCTCGCGCCCTGGCTGATCGCCGCCATCGAAGCGCGCGGCGCCAAGGCCCGGATCGTCGAGACCGCACCCGATGCCGATCCGGACGACATGCCGGAAAGCGTTTCGCTTGCTTTGACGACCGTAGACCACGCGATCTTCCTGTCGCGCTTCGGGGACCGCATTCGCTTTAAGGATCTGCCGGGCAAGGCATCACGCACGATGTGCTATGTGCTCGACGCCGCCGATCTGGAAACGCCCTTCGCGCGCGTGCCCTATGGTTTCCAGAAGGACGCGCATCAGGCGTTCCTGAACGCGATCGCGGGTTCGCGCAAAGCCACCCTCGCCTGTCCGGCCGGCAGCGCGCTCGAATTCGATTTCGCCGGCGGGCTCGACGTGTCGCGCTTCGCGAATTTCACCGTGTTGAATTTCCCCGTGATGATCTTCCCGGCTTTGTCGGCGCGCGCCGCCAGCGGCACGCTTGCGCTGACCCACGCGCTGACATCGACCTACACCCATCCCTATCCCGACGACGTGCAGCCGCTCGACGGTACGGTCGAACTGACGATCGCGAACGGCGCCATCGCCGCGTTCGGCGGCGCGCAAGGCGCGCATGTCGAGAAGCATTTCGCGCGCGTGGGCGCGCATTTCGGCGTCGATCCGCTGACCGTCGATTCCTGGCACGCGGGCATCAATCCCGGCACCGCCTTTCGGGGCAAGGCGCTGGACGACATCCATCGCTGGGCCGCGGTCGCGTTCGGCAGCCCGCGCTACGCGCATTTCCACATGTGCGGGCGCGGCCCCGGCGAGATTTGCGGCCAGGTCTTCGACCCGACGATCGCCTTCGACGGCCGCGAATTCTGGCGCGACGGCGAGTTCGTGTTCCTTGCAGCACCGGAAATGGCGCCGCTCTACGAACGTCACGGCGTCGATCCCGCGATCTTCGCCGGGAAACCCGATATCGGCGTGCCGGGTTTGCGGCCGTCCGCGTAACGATCAATTAGCGCCGTCGAGCAGACGGCGCGCGATGATCTGGGCCTGAATCTCGGCGGCCCCTTCGAAAATGCTCAAGATGCGCGCGTCGCACAGCAGGCGCGACACCGGGAATTCCAGCGCGAAACCGTTGCCGCCGTGGATTTGCACCGCGTTGTCGGCATTGGCCCACGCAACCCGCGCGGCCAGCAGCTTCGCCATGCCCGCCTCCAAATCGCAGCGCCGTCCGGAATCCTTTTCGCGCGCGGCGTGATAGGTCAACGCCCGCGCCGCCAGCAGCTCGGCCGCCATCATCGCGATCTTGTCGGCGACGCGCGGGAACGTCGCGATCTTGCGACCAAATTGTACACGCGCATTCGCATAGCGGAGTGCTTCGTCCAGCGCCGCCTGCCCCACGCCCACGGCGCGCGCCGCCGTTTGGATGCGCGCGGCTTCGAACGTGCGCATCAACTGGCGGAAGCCCTCGCCCTCCACGCCGCCGAGCAGGTTCTCCGCTTTCACCTCGAACCCGTCGAAGGCGATCTCGTATTCTTTCATGCCGCGATAGCCGAGGACTTCGATCTCCGTGCCCGACATACCCTGCGCGGGAAACGGATCGGCGTCGCGCCCGCGCTGCTTTTCGGCCAGCAGCATCGACAAGCCACGATGATCTTTGCTTGCGGGATCCGTGCGCACCAGCAACGTCATCAGATCGGCGCGCACCGGATGGGTGATCCAGGTCTTGTTGCCGTAGACCTTATAGACATCGCCGTCGCGCACCGCGCGCGTGCGGATCGACGCGAGGTCCGACCCGGTATCGGGCTCGGTGAACACCGCCGTCGGCAAGATCGCGCCCGACGCGATCCCCGGCAGGAAGCGCTGCTTCTGCGCTTGCGTGCCCGAGCCCAAAATCAGCTCCCCCGCGATCTCCGACCGCGTGCCAAGCGAGCCTATACCGATATAACCGCGCGAGAGTTCTTCGGACACGACGCACATCGACTCTTTGCCGAGACCAAGCCCGCCATATTCTTCCGGTAGCGTCAGCCCGAACACGCCCAGCGCCGCCATCTTTCCGATCGTGTCGAGTGGAATATAGGCGTTGTCGAGATGCCAGCGATGCGCCTTGCCATCGATTTCGGCGGCGTTGAACTTGCGCATCTCCACGCGCATCGCGCGCAAGGTTTCGTCGAGCGTATCCTGCGCTTCTTGGCCTGCCGCCAAGACTTGCGCGATGCGCGCGCGCTGTTCGGGCGTGTTCGCCTGGGCCAGAAAACTCTCGACCGGCGCCAAGCGCGACGCGATCTGCGCCGCCGTTAAACCGAGATCGACGGGCCGGACGATTTCGCCCTGACTCATCGGGATGCCGCCCGCGAGCTGCGCCATATACTCGCCGAGCAGAACGTAGGCGAGATCGGTTTCGAGTTCGCCGGGCGGTTCAAGCGCCGCGAGATAACGCGTGATCTGTTCGATCGCCGTCGCATAGGTCGCAACCCAGGCGAGGCCATGCGTCGCGCGTTGCTCGGCGTCGTGTGCCGCCCCGGTCAAGCCCTCGACGCGCGCCGCGACGGCACGCTTCGCGTCGGCCAGAATTCCGCCGGCCGCGGCGGCGCAAGCATTGGCGGACGCAATCGTCACTAGGCGTTCTCGGCGCCGATCGCGTCGATCACCGCCGCCGTCACCTCGACCGTGCGCGCCTTGCCGCCCAGATCGGGCGTGTGGAAACGCGGGTTGGCGGTGACGCGCTCGATCGCCTTCATCAGCCGCGCGGCCGCCGCCGCCTCGCCGATATGTTCGAGCAGCATGACGTTCGACCAGAACGTGCCGATCGGATTGGCGATGCCCTTGCCCATGATGTCGAAGGCCGAGCCATGGATCGGCTCAAACATCGACGGAAATTCGCGCTCGGGGTTGAGATTGGCCGTCGGCGCGATACCGAGCGATCCCGCCAAGGCCGCCGCGAGATCCGATAGAATATCGGCGTGAAGATTTGTCGCGACGACGGTATCGACCGTCTCGGGCTTCATCACCATGCGCATGGTCATCGCGTCGACCAGCATCTTGTCCCAGGCGACATCCGGGAACTCCGCCGCAACTTCGGCCGCGATCTCGTCCCACATCACCATCGCGTGGCGCTGGGCGTTGGACTTGGTGACGACGGTCAGTTTTTTGCGCGGGCGCGAGCGCGCCAGCTTGAACGCGTAGCGCATGATGCGCGCAACGCCTGCGCGCGTGAACATCGCCACGTCGGTCGCGACTTCCAAGGGCGAGCCTTGATGCGCACGCCCGCCCACGCCGGCATATTCGCCTTCCGAATTCTCGCGCACGATCACCCAATCGAGCCGATCGGGGCCGACGTCGCGCAGCGGCGACTTGATGCCAGGCAGAATGCGCGTCGGGCGCACATTCGCGTATTGATCGAAGGGCTGGCAGATGGCGAGGCGCAAGCCCCACAAAGTCACGTGATCGGGAATGTCCGGATGCCCGGCGGAGCCGAACAAGATGGCGTCGTGCTTGCGGATCTGGTCGCGGCCGTTCTCCGGCATCATGCGGCCGTGGCGCTTGTAGTAATCGCCGCCCCAATCGAAGTGATCGACCGCGAAGGCGAACTTCCCGTCGCGCTTGGCGATGGCGGCGAGAACTTCCACGCCCGCCGAAACGACTTCCCCGCCGATGCCGTCGCCCGGAATCGCCGCGATCTTGTAGGTCTTCATATCAAGTCTCCGTCCCTTTGGAACGCCGAAGAAGGCCGCGCGCGCCGGCGGCCTTCCTCTCGCGTCACTAGCACGAACCGAACGTTCCGCGCTTCAGTTTCCCTTGACGCCGGCGGCGCGGATCGCCTCGCCCCAGCGCTTCACTTCAGCCGCCAAATAGCCGCGCAAAGCGTCGCCGTTCTGCTGCGCTTCCGGCACCGGCTGTATGCCGAGCGCCGTGAACCGGTCCACGACTTTTGCGTCTTTAAGCGCGAGCTTCAAGGCGCCATTCAGTCTCGCCGCAACGTCGACGGGAAGCCCTTTTGGCGCCCACATCGCGTGCCAGGCCGACACTTCGAAGCCCGGCATCGCAGCGGAATCGAGCGTGGGCAGCTGCGGCAACTTCGCAACCTTGAACTTGGTCGTGACCGCGAAACCTTTGATGCGATTCTCGTTGATCATCGCGGCGGTGTTGGTCGTCTGATCGCACATGAAGTCGAACTGGCCGCCGATGAGATCATTCATCGCGGGACCCGTGCCGCGATAGGCGATGCCGCGCATCTGCACGCCCAATTCCTTCATCAGCATCAGCGAACAGAGATGCGCGGCCGAACCGATCCCCGCATGGCCATAGGTGACGTTGTCCTTTTCCTTGCGGATCCAGGCGATCAGCTCGCCGACGTCCTTGGCGGCCACGCCCGACTTTGTGACTAGCGACATCGGCACGTCGGTGATCCGGCCGATATGGTCGAAGTCGTTCACAGGGTCGTAGCGCAGATTGTCGTAAAGTGCAGGCGACGTCGCATGCGCGATATGCCAGATCGCGATCGTGTAGCCATCGGCCGGGCGCTGCGCAAGCCGGCCCATGCCGGTCGTGCCGCCAGCCCCGCTGAGATTTTCGATCACGATGCTTTGACCAAGATCGCGCGACATCGATTCCGCGATCAGCCGGGCGACGGTGTCGGTCGGTCCGCCCGCCGCGGTCGGCACGATCAACGTGATCGGACGATTGGGAAACGCGCCCTGAGCGGCGGCGGAAGTCGCTAGACCGACCGCAGCGAGCGCCGCGAGCGCGGCCGTCTTCAAATTGAAGCCCATAACCGATCCTCCCTTGTGCCGGACGTGATTCGCCCTGGCCATGACGGCATTCAAGGGGCTCCAGTGGCCGGAGACAATTTCAATATAATTATATATTTTATTGATATAATATCTTGTCTATGGAACTCGAACAGATGCGCTGCTTCGTCGCGGTCGCCGAGGAGCTTCATTTCGGCCGCGCCGCGCGGCGGCTGGAGATGCTGCCCGCCGCCCTTGGCCGCAGGATCCGGCAGTTGGAGGACGATCTGGGCGTGCGGCTTCTGCTGCGTACGACGCGCAGCGTCGCGTTGACGCCCGACGGCGTCGCCATGCTGGAAGGCGCGCAGGATATCCTTGTCCGCGCGGACATGCTGGCGCGCGATCTGCGCGAACGCGCGCGCCGCCCCGGCTTCACGCTGAAGATTGGCGCGATCGATACCGCCGCCGCCGGTCTGGTGCCCGACTTGTTGCAGGATTTCCGCAAGCGGCGGCCCGACGTGATCGTCCAACTGACGGAGGATAAGACGATCCGGCTTCTGCCGCGGCTACTCTCGGGCCGGCTCGATCTCGCGTTGATCCGCCCGCCGGAGCAAATGGACCGCCGCATCGAACACGCGATGCTGTTCCACGAAACGCCGGTCGTCGCGGTCCCGGCCCGCCATGCGCTCGCCCGGCGCCGGCGCATCAAGATCGGCGCGCTCGCCGATCAGCCGCTGATCGTGCCCGACCGGCGATCGCGGCCGCACAGCCACGACTTGACGATCAAGCTGTTCGCCAAGGCAGGCCTGCGGCCCAACATCGCCCAGGTTGCTGAGGAGAAGCAAACGATCCTGGGGCTCGTCGCGGCGCGGCTGGGCCTCGCGATCGTGCCGCGCTCCGCCGCGCGGCTCGGCACGACCGGGATACGATTCGTTCCGCTTATCGTCGACGCCGCCGCACCGCCGCGGTTGCTGCCGCTGGCGGCGGCGTGGCTGCGCGGCGCCCGCGACCCGGTGCGCGACGAGATGCTTGCGATCTTGCGGTCGCGTCTGTCGACCTACGCCGTTAAGGCGTGATCGACTTACGCGCGCGGCCGCTCCGCCAAAGCCGCTGCCAGGATGAAGCCGCCGATCATCGCGACATTGGTGATGAACTGCGCCATATCGTGGAAGCGCGCCACGGGATCGTCGATCTCCCAAAAACGGTGCGCGACCGCGTTGGCGAGAATGGTGAACACGGCGAGCGCGCCCGCGCCCAGCCAGGTGTAGCGATCGAAGATCACGGCCGCTGACCCGCCGAGCTGCACGACGATGACCGCCGCCGCGACGAGCGGCGCCGGCGTCAAACCGAAATGGGCCATCTCGGCCGTCGCCCCGCCGAAATCGAGCGCCTTGACCAAACCGCTTAGCCAGAACGGCAGCGTCAGCAGAACGCGGCCGAAGAACGCCATCTGCGGCATCGCCGCGACTTCACGGAAAATATTCATGTCGCACCTTCAAAGGGAATCGCTTGGCGCTCCCTTTACGACATCTATTTCGTGCTGTCGCGCGCCACGATCGAGAATGGGATCGCGCTCAACTGCGGCGCCGGTTCGCCCCGGATGCGGGCGAGAATGTTCCGCCCTGCGATATATCCGATCTCGCGGCCGGGAACATGAACGGTCGTAAGTTTCGGCTCGATCACCGTCGCGATGGCAAGGTCATGAAAGCCCGCGATCCCAAGTTCCTTCGGCACGGCGATGCCGCGCCGCCTGGCCTCCTGAATGGCACCCACGGCGTAGATGTCGCTGGTGAAGAAGATCGCGTCCGGCTTTTCCGCCAACACTTCGGGAAGAATTGCGGCACCGTCTTCGACTTGCGGTGCGGCCGGCGCGCCGATGGTGAAGATCTTCAACACCGGTAAGCCCTGCTCCTTCAGCGCGCGGCGATAGCCGATTTCGCGTCGCCGCGCGCGTTCATTGGTCCGCGACGGGCCGCTGACGAAGGCGATGCGCTTATAGCCGCGCCCCGCGAGCCATACGGTCATTTCGTGCGCGGCCTTCTCGTTGGAATAGCCGACGACCATGTCGATCGGCGTGTTGGTCAACTCCCAGGTCTCGACGACGGGAACGCCCACCCGTTTCAGTAAGTCGCGTGTGCGCGGCGAGCGCGTCACGCCGGTCAGCAGAAATCCTTCCGGACGGCGCGATAGGAACGCCGCGACCAGCGCATCTTCCTCCTCGCTCAGATAGCCCGTCTCGCCCAATACAAGATGATAGCCCTCGGGGCGCAACGCCGCCGACAGACCGGTGATCGTATCGGCGAAAATCGCGTGCTGCACGGTCGGGATCAACGCGGTGATCGTCTTGCCGCCGCCGCCCGCCGATAAGGCGCCCGCCAGCGCGTTGGGCACGTAGCCGGTTTTGTCGATCGCCGCGCGGATACGCTTCAGCGTGTCGGGCGCCACTTTCGCCGGGCTGCGCAAGGCGCGCGATACGGTCATGACGGTGACGCCGGCCAGCTTCGCCACCTCCGCCATGCGGGGAAAGTTCTTCTCGCGCTTCGTCATGATGGTCAGAATCGCGACGACCAGCGATCGGTGAACAGCGGTAGGAATGCGTCCGGATCGAAGGGATTTTGCTTCGCCACGTCCGGCCGGAACTCGCCCACGCCCAGCCCCGGACGGTCCGGCACCAGATAAGTGCCGTTGACCGGCTTGGGCGCGAATTCGACCAGATCGAAGCGATACGGCACGTCGTATTCGCAGAAGGATTCCTGCATGAAGAAATTCGTCGTGCAGGCGTCGAGCTGCACGGCCGCCGCCGTCGCCACCGGCCCGAACGGGTTGTGGAACGACACCGGCGCATAATAAGCGTCGGCCATCGCGGCGATCTTCTTCGATTCCATAATGCCGCCGACATGGATGATGTCGGGCTGGAGCACGTCGACTTCATGCGTCTCCAGCAGATTGACCATGCCCGCGCGGCTGGTGCAGCGCTCCCCCGTCGCCAGGCGCGTTTTCATGTTGCGCCCGACGGCGGCGAGCGAGGCCGCGTTCTCGGGATCGCAAGGCTCCTCGAACCAGAACAGATCGTAGGGTTCGAGTTCGCGCGCGACGGCGATCGCCGCACCGGGGCTGAAACGACCATGTGCGTCGATCATCAGATCGACATCGGGGCCCACGCCCGCACGTACCGCTTCGACGATGGCCGCGGCGCGGCGGATCGACGCCTTGTCCGGTTCGCGCCCCGCATCCTCGAACGGGTCGAACTTCAAGCCGCGATAGCCCTTGGCGGCGGCGGCTTTCGCGGCCGCACCGATTTCCGCCGGCGTTTTGCCCACGCCGTACCAGGCGTTGGCGTAGGCCGGCAGCACGTCGTGCACCTTGCCGCCCAGGAGCTCGTAGACCGGGCGGCCGAGCGCCTTGCCCGCGACGTCCCACATCGCCATTTCCAGGGCGGCGGCGGCGCTGTTGATGATCGGCGAATGCATGAACTCGTTGCGCAATACGTCGTGCCACAGCTTCTCCACGCCGAACACCGACCGGCCGATCGCGTAGCGCACGGCGAGTTGATCGATCGCCGCCGCCACCGCCTGGGGCTGGTATTCGAGCGAGCCTTCGCCGATCCCGCGAATGCCTTCGTCGGTTTCGATTTGGGTGAAAACGCAGTTGCGCCAGCGCATACCGACCACGAAAGCCGTGACCTTCGTGATGCGGCAGGCGCGCGTGTCGCGGGCGGGAATTTTCGTCATCGGAATTCCTTTGCGAAGATTTACGCTTGCCGCCAGCGCGCGCCGTCCAAAGCGGCCGCGACGATCCGCTCGACCGTCATGCCGCATTTGTCCTGCAAATAAGGCAGGGACCCGCATTCGACGAAGCGATCGGGAATGCCTACCCGCACCGTCGGGCGGAAGATGCACGCCTCATACAGCGCTTCGGCGACCAACGTGCCGAGCCCGCCCGAGACGACGTGGTTTTCAAGCGTCATGATCCGCGTCACACCGCGCGCGAAATCGGCGACCGCTTTCGCATCGAAGGGCTTGATCGTCGGCATGTGCAGGATCGACGTTTCGATCCCTTTTGCGGCGAGCTGCTCGGCCGCATCGATCGCGCGCTCGGTCATCATGCCGGTCGAAATCATCCCGAGCCCGCCTTGCGCGCGCAACGTATAGGCCCTGCCGATCTCGAAGCGATGTTTCGCCGGATCGAAGACACGCGGCACAAGGCCGCGCAGCAGACGCGCATAGGTCGGCCCGTCATGCGCGGCGACGGCGGCGACGCTTTGCTCGATTTCCGTCGCGTCGCATGGATCGATCACCACCAGATCGGGGATCATACGCATCAACGCCAGATCCTCGATCGCCTGATGCGTGCCGCCATAGCCCGTGGTCAGGCCCGGCAAACCGGCGAAGATCTTCACGTCGGCCTTCGAATGCGCGCAGGCGATAGCGATGAAGTCGTAGGCGCGGCGCGTGGCGAACACGCCATAGGTCGTGCAGAACGCCTTGAAGCCGGATTTGGCGAGGCCTGCCGACACGCCGATCAGATTCTGCTCCGCCATGCCGACATTGAAGAAGCGGTCGGGATGCGCGTCGCGGAACGGCAGAATGTCGGTGTATTTCGCGAGATCCGCCGACAGGCCGACGATGTCGTTCCGGCCGCGCGCCAACGCCGCCAAGGCTTTGCCGAATGGCGCCTCGACATTCGGGCGCGGTCCCGTCGCGACGTTTTCCCCCATCGCCAGGGTTTTGCCGCGCTCAGACATCGCTTTCCTCCAGCTCGCGATCGAACTGGTCCCATTCGTTCGCTTCGACGCGCACGAAATGCGCCTTCTCGCGCTTCTCCAGCGTCGGCACGCCCTTTCCGGGCAACGTGCGCAATACGATGGCTTTAGGCTTGCCGTTCTTCGCGCGCGCAGCTCTCAGCGCCGCGACGATCGCGTCCATCGAATTGCCGTCGATCTCCTGCACATCCCAGCCGAAGGCACGGCATTTATCGGCGACCGGTTCGATATCGATCACGATCTTGCCGTCCGCCTGGATACCGTTGCAGTCGATCAACGCGACCAGATTGTCGAGACCGAAGGAGCCGCCGGACATCAGCGCTTCCCAGGTCGAGCCTTCCTGCAATTCGCCGTCGGAGAACTCGACGAAAATCCGCGCGTCGGATTTACGCAAGCGCTGACCCAGCGCCATGCCGACCGCTTGGCCCAGGCCGTGGCCGAGCGAACCGCCGATGATCTCCACGCCCGGCGTCGTGTCGAGCGTGCTCATTTCCAAGCGGCTTTCGTCGCGCCCGTAGGTTTCGAGTTCCGCCGCCAGAATGATCCCGGCTTCGGCGAACGTCGCCCACAGCGCGATCGAGTAATGGCCCGTCGACAGCACGAAGCGATCGCGCTCCGCCCATCGCGGGTTCGCGGGGTCGTAGCGCAATTCGTGGAAATAGATCGCCGCGAGCGCATCGGCGATCGCCAATCCTTGCACGACATAGCCCTGACCGATGCGCCGCGACATCGCCAGCACATGCCGGCGGATCGCTTTGGCGCGGGCCTTCAGTTCAGCGACGGAGGGGTCCGTCCCCGGCGAGTTACGGGTCGTCATATCAGTCCTTGTCCAAACCGCCGGAGAGATTCATGCGTTCGGCGGTGATGTAGTCGGGCGCATCGAACAACAGCCACAGCACGGCCTCGGCCACTTCCTCCGGCTCGACGCGATGGCCGACGGGAATGCGCGCCGTGCGCTCGGCCAGGAATTTCTCGATATCGCTGCGCCCTTCGAGCTTCGCGAAGGCGATCTCGGTGTCGCGCTGCATGGGTGTGTCCATCATGCCGGGCGCGATCGAGTTTACCCGTACGCCATGCGGCGCCAACGCGACTGCCGCCGCGCGCGTGACGGAGTCGACCGCCGCTTTCGACGCGGCATAGGCCGTGTAGTTCGGCAGCGCCATGCGCGACGCGGGCGACGTGATGTTGACGATGCGGCCCTTCTTTTGCGCGGCCATGATCTTGCCGGCGGCGGACGTCAGAAACGCCAAGGCGCGGACGTTGAGATCGAAGGTGCGATCCCAGGTCGAGGGCTTCATCTCGAGGAACGCCTCGCCCGCCCCGTAACCGGCGTTGTTGACCAATCCGTCGAGCCCGCCGAGCTTAGCGGTGCAATCGGCGACGATCTTCGCCGCGTCGTCATTGATAAGATCGGCGTGATGCGCGATGCCCTTGCATTGGCCCGCGACCGCTTCCGCGCCTTTCGCGTCGATATCAACGATCGCGACCTTGGCGCCGCGCGCGGCCGCCTCCAAGGCGACCGCCTTGCCCAAACCACTCGCACCGCCGGTGACGATCAAGCGCAAAGGCGCCTCCCTTTCGCGCCGTCGGTCAAGTTCGCGGCGATTGGGCTTATGTTATCGGTAACATAACTGAGCGGTCAAGGATGCGGATCGCCGCAAGTGCTAGCGGGTGAACGCCCGCAGCACCGCTATAGCTCGCGTCCGAACGAAATATTCACAGGATTGCAATGATTTGGGTGTGGCGACACTTGCGCTTTTTCCCCGCCATACCCATTATATGTACATCCATCGACCACGGTGGATCGGCCGACTGCGGATGTACCAGCGGCAAGACGGCTCCCTCGCGGGGGCCGTTTTTCGTTTGGGGCTCAGCCTTTCAGCACTTTCGCGTGAAACGCGATGTGATCGGCGACGAAGCTCTGAATAAACCAATAGGAATGGTCGTAACCGTCGCGACGGTTGAGGACGAGTTTTTGTCCTGACGCGGCGGCGGCTTGTTCTAGGGCCTCCGGATGAAGCTGGCTGGTCAGGAACTGGTCCGACATGCCTTGTTCGACCAGGATCGTGTCTTCACGCGGCGCTTTGCGCATTAACTCGGACGCGTCCCACGCCTTCCACGCCGCGCGGTCGGGGCCGAGATAATTGCCGAACGCCTTCTCGCCCCACGGCACGGCAACGGGATTCGAGATCGGCGCGAAAGCCGAGACCGAACGCCAGCGCGCCGGCTCGCGCAGGCCGATCGTCAATGCGCCATGCCCGCCCATCGAATGGCCCGAGATGCCCCGCACGCCGGGCAGCGCGGGGAAATTCGCTTCGACGATGCCGGGCAGTTCGGTGTTCACATACGAGAACATCCGATAATGACCGGCCCAAGGTTCGGCCGTCGCGTCGAGATAGAACCCAGCGCCCGTGCCGAAATCCCAATCCGCATCCTCGCCCGGAAGGCCGAGGCCACGTGGCGAGGTATCGCAGGCGACGAGCATGATCCCGTGTTGGGCGGCGAAACGCTGCGCGCCAGCCTTGATCATGAACGTTTCTTCCGTGCAGGTGAGCCCCGCAAGGAAATAGAGGGCGGGCACCTTCCCCTTCGCGGCTTGCGGCGGCACGAAGACCGAGAATTTCATCGCGGTCTTCGTCTCGCTCGACGCGTGCTTGTAGTAGCCCAGCGTGCCGTCGAAGCAGCGATGGGCGGAGATCGTCTCGATCGCCGACATCAGTAGATCACCACCGAGCGGATCGACTCGCCCTTGGTCATCAGGTCGAAGGCGTCGTTGATCTTTTCGAGCGGCATCGTGTGCGTGATCATGTCGTCGATATTGATCCGGCCGTCCATGTACCAGTCGACGATGTTCGGCACGTCGGTGCGCCCGCGCGCCCCGCCGAAGGCGGTGCCCTTCCAGACCCGGCCGGTGACCAGCTGGAACGGGCGGGTGGCGATTTCCTTGCCCGCCTCGGCCACGCCGATGATGATGCTCTCGCCCCAGCCGCGATGGCAGGCTTCCAGCGCCTGGCGCATCACCGTGACGTTCCCCGTCGCATCGAAGGTGTAGTCGGCGCCGCCGTCCGTCAGGGCGACCAGGTGAGCGACGATATCGCCGTCGACATCCTTCGGATTGACGAAATGGGTCATGCCGAAGCGGCGGCCCCACTCCTCGCGCGCAGGATTGATGTCGACACCGACGATCATGCCGGCGCCGACCATCTTCAGACCCTGGATGACGTTCAGACCGATGCCGCCCAGGCCGAATACGATGCAGTTGGCGCCGGGCTCGACCTTCGCCGTGTTGACGACCGCCCCTACCCCGGTCGTGACCCCGCAGCCGACGTAGCAGGCCTTGTCGAATGGGGCGTCCTTGCGAATCTTGGCCAGGGCGATCTCGGGCAGGACCGTGTGGTTCGCAAAGGTCGAGCAGCCCATGTAGTGGGCGATCTGCTGGCCCCTGTAGGAAAAGCGGCTGGAGCCGTCCGGCATCAGGCCCTTGCCTTGCGTGCCTCGAATGGCGGTGCAGAGGTTGGTCTTGCGCGAAAGGCAGCTTTTGCACTGTCGGCATTCGGGCGTGTAGAGCGGGATGACGTGATCGCCCGGCGCGACGCTGGTCACACCCGGGCCGACTTCCAGCACGACCCCGGCGCCTTCGTGCCCGAGGATCGAGGGGAAGATGCCCTCGCTGTCCAGCCCGTCGAGCGTATAGGCGTCGGTGTGGCAG
>PVXE01000007.1 GCA_014444615.1 Tagaea sp. CACIAM 22H2
CCGCCCAAGTCTTCGACATGGTGCTGGCGCGGCTCGGCATGTTCTTCGAGCGGCGGCAGATCCGCGCCGCCGGTTTCTACGGTGACGTGTTCGGTCGGAACGCCTTCCGCCGGCGTGTCCGTCGCGGGCGCGTCGCCCGGCGTCGCGGCTTCGATCGGGGCCGGCGCCGCGAAGGGCAGTTCCGGGGCCGCGTCGCTCGCGGGCGGGATCGTTTCGGGCGCCGGCGCCTCGGGCAAATGCGGGGGCGGCAGCAGATCGATCGGGCCGGCGTTTTCCGCCGGCGTCACGTTGATCAGTGCCGGATCGATCGGCGGTTCGTCGGCCGCCGGCGTTTCCGGCTCGGCGTGGCGGACGTCGTCGTGGCCGTGATCGTCGCGCTCGGCGTCCAGCGCCTCGCGGTCCGACATCGGAATACGATAATAGTCCGGGTGGATTTCGTTGAACGCGAGGAAGCCGTGGCGATTGCCGCCGAATTCCACGAACGCCGCTTGAAGGGAGGGTTCGACGCGCGTGACGCGCGCCAGATAGATGTTGCCCTTGAGTTGTTTTTTGCTCGCGATCTCGAAGTCGAATTCCGCGAGACGATTTCCATCGAGCACGACGACCCGCGTTTCCTCGGGGTGCGTCGCGTCGATCAACATACGTTTGGTGGCCATACTGCCGCTCCGAACTCTTCTGGGGGACGCCAGATCGCGCGAGAACCACGCGGGTTCGCGTCCCGAAAAATCAAAGACCGGATCGAAGTCGCGCACGGCCCCAAGGGGAGTTCGCGTGTCGCGCGCGGGTTCCTTGGCCCGCGCCGCGGGGTAATCCGAATTCCGGGGATGCCGCGCCGGGAGCCTTCCGGAAGGAAAGCCAGCCCGGGCATCGAACCCGAAATCCCTGGGGCGTCGCGCGGGAGATGACCCGGCCGCCCTGGCGCGTCCGCCGCGAGACGGTCCCAGGCACCGAACCCGGATCGTCCCCAAAAGGGTCGGAAGCCGGGAGGCCACGAGGCCGTTCGCACGGTGGAGGGCACTCCGGTCTTAAGGGGGCCCCCACCAGCGGACGAATCCACCATACAGACCCCTCCCCCTGGTAACAATCGGAAATTCCGCCCGAGTCGTTCGGTGCTTGTCGGTCCCTCGCGTCGTGGGATATAGCTGGCGGGATCATGGCCTGGAGTTGACAATATGTTGTGGGCCCGGCGCTTTGGCGCCGTCTTTTTAGCGCTGGCGACTTTCTTGGCAGCGGCCGCGGCCCATGCCCAGGGTACCGCGCGTCCGGCCCCAGGACGCGAAGTCGCGGTTCAATCGGTCAATTTAACGGATTCCCCTTGGGGTGTCCGGCTGACGGTCGAAATCTCCCGCCGCGTCGAATACCAAGTGTTCTTTCTGTCGGAACCGATGCGCGCCGTCGTCGATCTGCCGGCCGTGGTCTGGCGCCAAGGGGCGGGGAATCCGCCGCCGCGCGGGCTGGTCGCCGGGCTTCGCTACGGCGCTTTCGACGCCAAGACCGGGCGTCTGGTCCTCGACTTGGCGGGCCCCGCACGGGTGCGCGAGGCGCGGTTCGAACTGCCCGCCCGCCAAGGGGCGGGGCATCGGCTGACGATCGAGTTCGAGCGAACGACCCCGGAAGCCTTCGCCCAGGACGTGCAGCCCTGGAGTGCGTCGGGCGTGCTGCGCGCGATGCAGGCGAATATGCCGCCGCCGGTTCCGGATGCCGCCCCCGCGCCGACGGCATCGCCGCCGCAAACGCTGCAAGCGCCGCCCGCACAAGCTCAACGGCTGCCGCCGAACATTCAAGCGCCGTCGCCGCCGCAAGTCGCCGCACCCGCACCCGTCGCGCCCTCGACCCAGGTCGCAAGTGCGGCACCCGCCCCGCGCGCGGCAGTACCTGCCGCGCCGTCCGCGCAAGCACCGCGCCGCACGGAGCGGCCGGTGATCGTGCTGGATCCCGGCCATGGCGGCGTCGATCCCGGTGCCATCGGTATTGGCGGCACGCACGAGAAGGACATTACGCTGGCGATGGCGCGCGAGATCCGCCGCCAGTTGGAGGCGACGGGCAAGTATCGCGTGGTGTTGACGCGCGATCAGGATGTGTTCATCCGCTTGCGCGACCGCATCGCCATCGCGCGCCAGCAATCGGCCGATCTGTTCATTTCGATCCACGCCGATTCGATGGGCAACCGCGAAACGCGCGGGGCGTCGATCTACACGCTGTCGGAAAACGCGTCGGACTCTGAAGCCGCCGCGTTGGCCGCGCGCGAAAACCGCGCCGACATCATCGCGGGCGTGGATTTGAGCCGCGAAAGCCGCGACGTGACGTCGATCCTGATCGACCTCGCCCAGCGCGAAACTTCGAACCATTCAATTTCGCTAGCGCGCGCGTTGGTGCAGGAGATGGGCCGCGAAGTTCAACTGCTGCCCGTCAATCCGCACCGCTTCGCGGGCTTTGCGGTGCTGCGCGCACCCGACGTTCCCTCGGCGTTGATCGAGCTTGGCTATCTTTCCAACGCGCAGGACGAAGGCCAGCTCAACAAGCCGCAATATCGCCAGCGCGTGGCGAGCGGTATCGTGCGCTCGATCGACGCTTACTTCGCGCGCAACCCGCGACGTTGATCGCTTAGACGGCCTTCACCAGCGCGTGGCGCTTCTTGCCGGCGGTGAGTTTCACCGTGCCGCCATCGAGCTTCACGACAGCCGTGTCGCTTTCGACCGTCGCGTCGTCGATCTTGGCGCCCTTGCCTTGGACCAAGCGGCGCGCTTCGCCCTTCGAGGCGGCCAAACCGGCACGCACGAATAGGTCGAGCACGCCGATGCCCGCGGCGAGTTCGGCCTTGGGCAATTCGACCGTCGGCAACCCCTCGGCCGATTGCCCTTCCTCGAACGCGCGGCGCGCGGTCTCGGCGGCTTCGGCGGCGGCGGCTTCGCCGTGGCACAGCTTCGTCGTCTCGAAGGCGAGGATCTTCTTCGCCTCGTTGATCTCCGCACCTTGTAGCTTGGCGAGTTTCTCGATCTCGTCGAGCGGCAGATCGGTGAACAGCTTCATGAAGCGGATCACGTCGGCGTCTTCGGTGTTCCGCCAGTATTGATAGTAGTCGTAGACCGACAGGCGTTGCGCGCTGAGCCACACCGCACCGGCGGCGGTCTTGCCCATTTTGGCGCCCGAGGCGGTGGTCAGCAGCGGCGTCGTCAGGCCGAACAACTGCTTCTCGGCCACACGCCGGCCGAGCTCGACGCCCATGACGATGTTGCCCCATTGGTCGGAGCCGCCCATCTGCATCGCGCAATCGTAGCGCTTGGCGAGCTCGACGAAATCGTAGCTCTGCAGGATCATGTAGTTGAATTCGAGGAACGACAAAGGCTGGTCGCGTTCCAAGCGCAGCTTGACGGAATCCATCGTCAGCATGCGGTTGACCGAGAAATGGCGGCCGATGTCGCGCAGCAGCGGAATGTAGAGCAGCTTGTCGAGCCATTCCGCGTTGTCGACCATCAGCGCCTTGCCGTCGCCGAAATCGAGATAGTTGTCGAAGCTGCGCTTGATGCTGGCGACGTTCGCCGCGATGTCGGCTTCGGACAGCAGCTTGCGCGCTTCGTCCTTGCCCGAGGGGTCGCCGATCTTGGTGGTGCCGCCGCCCATCAGCGCCAGCGGCCGGTGGCCGCAGCGCTGGAACAGGCGCAGCGTCATGATCTGGAACAGATGCCCGACATGCAGCGAGTCCGCCGTCGCATCGAACCCGATATACGCGACCATCTGCTTGCCCGACGCCAAACGCGCGTCGAGACCTTCGGGGTCGGTGATCTGGTGGATGAAGCCGCGCGCTTGCGCCGCTTGCAGGAATTCGGAGCGGAATTTCGTCATGGCGGCGCGCTCATAGCATGCCGAGGCAGGCTGCGTCAGCGTTTCGCTTTGGGCGCGGCTTTCTTGACGGCGGCCTTCGGCGCGGCCGCTTTGGGCTTCGCCTTGGCGGCGGCGGCCTTCTTCGCCTCGGCGCGGCTGGGCGCGTCGGGCGGCAGGGATATCGCCGGGGGCTTACGTTCGGGCTGCGGGGGCGGCGGGGGCGCCATCACCGGCGGCGCCGGGGCCGCGTCGCGCATCGTCGGCAGCGCCGAGGCGGCGTATTCGGCGACCATGGCGTCGAGCTTGTCGAGCCGGTCGGCGAAGAAATGGTTCGCACCTTTGATGACGCGGAAATCGACGACGATGTCCTTTTGCTTCGCCAGCTTCTCCGAAAGCTTGAGCACCGATTCCTCGGGCACGATTTCGTCCTTGTCGCCCTGCACGATCAGACCCGAGGACGGGCAGGGGGCGAGGAACGAAAAATCGAAGATATTGGCGGGCGGCGCCACGGCGATGAAGCGGTCGATCTCCGGCCGGCGCATCAGCAATTGCATGCCGATCCACGCGCCAAACGAGAAACCGGCGATCCAGCAGCCGCGCGAATTGGGCAGGTTCTGCTGAATCCAATCGAGTGCCGACGCCGCATCCTGCAATTCGCCTTCGCCGCGACCGTAGCTGCCCTGGCTGCGGCCCACGCCGCGGAAATTGAAGCGCAAGGTCGAGAACCCGGCCTTCTGGAAGGCCAAGTTCAGCGTGTACACGACCTTGTTGTGCATCGTGCCGCCGTGTTGCGGATGGGGATGCAGCAGAAGCGCGATAGGCGCGCGGTCGCCGGCGCTGGCGGGCGCGAACTTGCCCTCCAGGCGGCCTTCTGCGCCGTTGATCGTGACATCCGGCATTCCCCGGTCCTACTCCACGAAGTGAAACTGTTCTGACAAATCCGCCGCGAGTGAGCCCAAATTCGGATTTGCTTGTATTTTGGGTGCTGTACGAAACGACGACTCGGCTTCCGACGGCAAGGGATAAACATACTTGACCGATTTGCTCGGTCTCCCTAAATTCCGACCGCTTTTCTCGGGTATGACGGATGGGAAACGTTCCCAGATACCGCATATTCGAGGAAGACCAGAATGTTAGTTGGTTAAGACAATGAGTTTCAAGGCAATTCGCGCGGATATGGAGGCCATTCTGGCCCGCGACCCGGCCGCCCGTTCGCGGCTGGAGGTTGTGCTTTGCTACCCCGGCTTTCATGCGGTGCTGATGCACCGCGTGGCGCATGGGTGCTGGACGCGTGGCCTGAAGCTTCTCGCGCGCGCCATCGCGGTGTTCTCGCGCTTCCTGACCGGGATCGAGATCCACCCCGCCGCGCGCATCGGCGAACGTTTCTTCATCGATCACGGCATGGGCGTCGTGATCGGCGAAACGGCGGAGATCGGCGACGACGTGACGCTCTATCAGGGGGTCACGCTCGGCGGCACGTCGCTCGACAAGGGCAAGCGCCACCCCACGCTGGAATCCGGCGTGATCGTCGGCGCCGGCGCCAAAATCCTCGGGCCGTTCACGGTGGGCAAGAACGCGCGCGTCGGCTCCAATGCCGTGGTGCTCGAAGCCGTGCCCGCAGGCGCGACGGTGGTGGGCATTCCCGCCAAAATCGTCGGCCGGCCGAAGAACGACGATTTCTGCGCCTACGGCACGACCGGCGAAGTGCAAGACCCCGTCGCCCGCACGCTCGAACGTTTCGAAGGCGATCTCGGAATCTTGCGCGCGCGCATGGCCGAGCTCGAAGGCATCGTCGCCGCCCAGCGCAAGGCGTTGGACGAACGCGAGTCCGCCCCGTTGCGCGTTTACGCGAATGATCGCGTCTGAGATCGGAAGGTTGGTCCCATGAAGCTTTCCACCAAAGGCCGCTACGCCGTGATGGCGATGGTCGATCTCGCATCGACCAGCAACGGCAATCCCGTGGCGCTCGCCGATATCGCCGAGCGTCAGGAGATTTCGCTCTCCTATCTCGAGCAGCTTTTCGCCAAGCTGCGGCGCGGCGGGCTGGTGCGTTCCGTGCGCGGGCCGGGCGGGGGCTATCTGCTCGCCCATGCCAGCGACCAGACGCGCATTTCCGATATCATCCTGGCGGTCGACGAGCCGATCCGCGCCACGCGTTGCGCGCCGGGTTCGCCGGTGGGCTGCCGCGTCAACAAGGCGCGCTGCTTGACGCATGATCTGTGGGAGGAGCTGGGCAACCAGATCCATCTGTATCTTTCGTCGGTGACGCTGGCGAATGTCGTGTCGCGCCGCGTGCTCGGCACGGCGGGCGTGATCGACGGGCCGGAGGCCGAAACGGCCGAAGCGATTCCCATGGTCGCGGCGCAGTAGCGATGCCCACTGCCTATCTCGACTGGAACGCGAGTGCGCCCGTCCGCCCGGAAGCGGCGGCGGCGATGGCGCGTGCGCTGGTCGAGGCGGGCAATCCGTCGTCGGTCCATAACGCCGGTCGTGCGGCGCGCGCGATGATCGAGAAGGCGCGCGATCAAGTCGCGACCCTGGTCAACGCGCCGGCCGATCGCGTGGTGTTCACCAGCGGCGGCACGGAAGCCAACGCGCTCGCGTTGTCGGGCTTCGGCGCGGACGCCGCCTATTCGGCCGTCGAACACGATGCCGTGCGCGCCAATTTGCCGGACGCCCGCGTGCTGCCTGTCACGGCGGATGGCGTGTTGGACTTGGAGCGCGCGGATATCGCGGGCGTGAAGCTCGTCGCCGTGATGCTGGCGAACAACGAAACCGGGGTGATCCAGCCGGTCGCTGAAATCGCCGCCCGGGCGCATGCGGCGGGTTTGCGCGTCCATTGCGACGCCGTGCAGGCCGCCGGCAAAATCCCGGTCGATTTCGCGGCGCTTGGCGTCGATACGCTGGCGCTGTCCGCGCACAAAATCGGTGGGCCGATGGGTGTGGGTGCCCTGGTCGTGCGCGAAAAACGCGCGGTTTCACCGTTGTGGCTGGGCGGAGGGCAGGAGCGCGGCTGGCGCTCGGGCACGCCCAATTTGCCGGGGATCGTCGCGTTCGGCGTCGCGGCCGAGTTGGCAGCCAAAGAAATCGACGCTTGGTCAAAGCTTTATGATGCGAGAGACCATGTGATCGACATGGTTGATTCCGCCGGAATAGGGGCCATCTTCTATGGCAGGAAGGCCCCCCGCCTGCCCAACACGTTGAGCATCGGTCTGCCGGGCGTTCCGGCGCATACCCAGGTCATGGCGCTCGACCTTGCCGGGTATGCGGTGTCGGCCGGTTCGGCGTGTTCGTCGGGCAAGGTCGGCCCCAGCGCCACGTTGCTGGCGATGGGGGCGGGGGACGGTGCGGCCGAGGCCATCCGGGTCTCGTTCGGGCCGGCGACACAGGCGGCGCAGCTCGACGGTTTCGCCGCCGCTTATATCGAATTCGCCCGGCGCCGGCTGGCGGCGCGGGCAGCGTAGGTTTCGGGTACGGGAGCGAAAGAAGTTATGGGCACGCAAACGACGAACGACAGGCTGGCGAACGCGCCGACGAAGCCCGTCTATCTGGATTATCAGGCGACGACGCCGATGGATCCGCGCGTGCTCGACGCGATGATGCCGTTCTTCATCGAGAAATTCGGCAACCCGCATAGCCGCAACCACCATTACGGCTGGGAAGCCGAGGAAGCGGTCGAGATCGCGCGCAAGCAGGTCGCCGATCTGATCGGCGCTGACGAGCGCGAGATCGTGTTCACCTCCGGCGCCACGGAATCGAACAACCTTGCCATCGCGGGTGTGGCGCATTTCTACAAGGACCAGAAGAATCACATCGTCACCGTGGTGACCGAGCATAAATGCGTGCTCGATACCTGCCGCCATCTGGAGCAGGAAGGCTTCACGGTCACTTATCTTCCGGTGAAGACCGACGGTCTGGTCGATCTCGCGGCGCTGGAAGCCGCGATTACCGACAAGACCGTGCTCGTCTCGATCATGGCGGCGAATAACGAGATCGGCGTGATCCAGCCTTTGGCCGAGATCGGCGCCATCTGCCGCAAGAAGGGCGCGTTCTTCCATACCGATTGCGCGCAAGCCTTCGGCAAGATCCCGCTCGACGTGGAGGCGATGAAGATCGATCTCATGTCGATCTCGGGCCACAAGATCTATGGGCCCAAGGGCATCGGCGCGCTGTTCGTCCGCCGTAAGCCGCGCGTGCGCTTGCAAGCGCTGATCCATGGCGGCGGGCAAGAGCGCGGCATGCGCTCGGGCACGCTGCCCACGCCGCTTTGCGTGGGCTTGGGCAAGGCCGCCGAAATCGCGCGTCAGGAAATGGCGTCGGAAAATGCGCGCCTGACCACGCTGCGCGACCGTTTCCTCAAGACGGTTCACGAGAAACTGCCCGAGGTGTTCCTCAACGGCGATTTCTCGAACCGCTTGCCCGGCAATCTCAACCTCTCCTTCGCCTATGTCGAAGGCGAGGGGCTGATGATGGGCATCAAGGATTTGTGCGTTTCCTCGGGCTCGGCTTGCACATCGGCGTCGCTGGAACCCAGCTACGTGCTGCGCGCCTTGGGCGTCGAGGAGGAACTCGCGCATACCAGCCTGCGTATCGGCTTTGGCCGCTTCACCACCGAAGCGGAAGTCGATTACGCGGCCGATCGCATCGTCCAGGCCGTTTCCAAGCTGCGCTCCATGAGCCCGCTTTGGGAAATGGCCCAGGAAGGTATCGACATCAAATCGATCCAGTGGGCGGCCCATTGAGGTTTCGTCTATAAAGGATCGCGAAGGAGAAGCACCCATGGCCTACAGCGAAAAGGTCGTCGACCATTACGAGAACCCGCGCAATGTCGGTTCGTTCGACAAGAACGATGCCGCCGTCGGCACGGGCCTCGTCGGCGCGCCCGCCTGCGGCGACGTGATGAAGCTGCAGATCAAGGTGAACGCCGACGGCATCATCGAGGACGCGAAGTTCAAGACCTTCGGCTGCGGCTCGGCGATCGCGTCGTCGTCGCTCGTGACCGAATGGGTCAAGGGCAAGTCGATCGACGAAGCCTCGACGATCAAGAACACCGATATCGCCAAGCATCTGGCGCTGCCGCCGGTGAAGATCCATTGCTCGGTCCTGGCCGAGGATGCGATCAAGGCCGCGATCGACGACTACAAGCGCAAGCACGGCGCCTAAGCGGAGTCCCGCGATGACCGAAGCCGCCGCATCGACGACCACGACGCCCGCACCCGCCCCGGCCAAGCGCGCGCCGCGCGCGCGTCCGCCCGCCATCACGGTGACGGAAGCGGCGATCGGGCGCGTGAAGGCGCTGCTCGCCCAGCGCGGCAAGCCGTCGGCGGGGGTGCGCGTGGGCGTGCGCACGCGCGGCTGCTCGGGCCTCAGCTACACGCTTGAATACGCCGATGCGAAGGGCCCGGGCGACGAAGTGGTCGAACCGGAAGCCGGCATCTCGATCTTCATCGATCCGAAAGCGTCGATGTTCGTCTTCGGCACCGAGATGGATTTCGTCGAGGAGAAGCTGCAATCGGGCTTCGTCTTCCGCAATCCGAACGAAAAGGGCCGCTGTGGCTGCGGGGATAGTTTCCACGTCTGATCGGGCGCTGGTTCTAATGCTCGATGACGAACGCGCCCCAGACCTCCGCTGCGACGAATAACGGTCCCGCTCTCGCCGTGTGCTGGTCCTGCAAAGGGCCGGTCGCATGGGGCGGGCTGTTTTGCGACACCTGCAAGGCGGTGCAGCCGCCGGTCCCGCTCGACCATTTCGCGCGATTGGGTCTCAAGCGCGATTTCGACATCAAAGTGCCGGTCCTCGACCAGCTCTATTTCGGCTTCCAGCGCCAGCTGCACCCGGACCGCTTTGCGGCGGCCGCACCCAAGGCCAAGCAGATCTCGCAAAGCCAAGCCGTCGCCTTCAACGAAGCCTACGAGACCTTGAAGGACCCGCTGACGCGGGCGGCCTATCTGCTCGATCTTCTGGGCGAAAAGGTCGAGGGCGAGGGTGCGCATACCATCGCCGACGAAGAGTTGTTGATGGACCAGTTGGAGCGCCGCGAAGCCTTGATGGAGGCCGAAAATCCGGCCGAAGTGGAGGCCATCGCGCGCCAAGCCAAACTCGATGCCGAGGCCGCCCTTTCGGCCCTTGCGTCGAACTTCGCTTCGGGCGACAAGATCGCCGCCAAACGCGGTTATCTGCGCCTCAAATACTTGGTTAAGTTGGGCGAAGAGGCCCGCGCGCGGCGCGCACGCCTGACCCTGGCGCGCTGATTGCTAACGGCTTCGGCGGCTCGTTCGCCGAAGCCCTCGCTAACACGTTTGATCTCTTTCACGGCGAACGGCCGCGCTCGACATGTTGCTGCAGATTCACGAACCGGGCGAGACGCCGCTGCCCCACGAGACCGAGAAGGGTCTCGCGGTCGGCATCGATCTCGGCACGACCAACTCGGTGGTCGCGTTCGCGCGCGACCAGAAGGCCGAGATCGTGCGCGACGCCCGTGGCGTGGGGCTCGTCCCGTCGGTCGTCGCCTATTTCGACGAAGGCGATCCGCTGGTCGGCGAACTCGCGCGCCGCGAATTGCTCGACAATCCGGAAGTCGTAGTTTCCTCCATCAAGCGTCTCATGGGGCGCGGGCCCGACGAACTCGCCAAGCTCGGCGACGCGTTGCCCTACGAATTGGGCCCGCCGGCCGACGGCGGCATGGCGCGGCTCAAGATCGGCGCGCGTTTGCTCACGCCGGTCGAAATCAGCGCCGATATTCTGCGCGCGGTGAAGCAACGCGCGGAGATCGCGCTGGGCCGCGCCGTCGATCGCGCGGTCGTGACCGTGCCCGCCTATTTCGACGATGCCGCGCGCACCGCGACGCGCGATGCCGCCCGACTCGCCGGTCTCGAAGTGTTGCGCCTCGTCGCCGAGCCGACGGCGGCGGCTCTCGCTTACGGTCTCGATAGCCAGGCCGAAGGTCTTTACGCGGTCTACGACCTCGGCGGCGGCACGTTCGATTTCTCGCTGCTGCGCTTGGAGCGCGGCGTGTTCCAAGTTCTCGCGACCGGCGGCGACGCCGCATTGGGCGGCGACGATTTCGACAACGCGATCGCGCAACGCTTCATGGCCGAACGCGGCGATAAGCTCGACCGCGATCATGTGAAGCAAGCGCTGGTCACCGCGCGCCTCGCCAAGGAATGCCTGACCGATCGCGACGATTGGGACGGCTTCCTCGATCTGGGCGAGGCGGAGAGCGCGCATAAGCTGACGCGCGCTGAATTCGAAAAGCTGATCGCCCCCTTGGTCGAACGCACGATCCAAATCGCCGCCGCAACGCTGGAGGATGCCGGCGTGGCGCCGGACCAGCTGGGCGGCGTCGTGCTGGTCGGCGGATCGACGCGTGTACCCTTGGTGCGCAAGCGCGTGGCCGAATTCTTCGGCAAGCCGCCGCTCACCGATATCGATCCCGACGAAGTCGTCGCGGTGGGGGCGGCGTTGCAGGCCGAAGCTTTGACCGCCGGCTCGGACACGCTGCTGCTCGACGTGCTGCCGCTGTCGCTGGGCCTCGAAACGATGGGCGGCATCGTCGAGAAAGTGGTCGAGCGCAATACGCCGATCCCGGTCAGCCGCGCCCAGGAATTCACGACCTATCAGGACGGCCAGAACGCCATGGCGCTGCATGTCGTGCAGGGCGAACGCGAGATGGTCGATCAGTGCCGGTCTTTGGCGCGGTTCGAACTCGACGGGATTCCGCCGATGGTCGCGGGTGCCGCGCGCATCCGCGTGACGTTCGCGGTCGACGCCGACGGCTTGCTGACCGTTTCGGCCAAGGAAGCGACGACCGGCGTTGAATCGCGCATCGAGGTGAAGCCGTCCTATGGCCTGACCGAAGACGAAATGGCCGCGATGCTGCGCGCGTCGATCGACAACGCGCAGGACGATATGGAGCGCCGGTTGTTGACCGAAGCGCGCGTGGAAGCGCGCCGCGCCATCAACGCGGTGCAGTCGGCGCTGGGCGTCGATTCCGATCTGCTGTCGGCCGACGAGCGCAAGCGCATCGACGAAACGATCGACATGGTCGAGCGCGCGATGTCGGCGACCGATCGCGCGGCGATTCAAGGCGCCGCCGAAGAACTCGAACACCGCACCAAGATCTTCGCCGAGCGGCGGATGGATCGCGGAATCCGCAAAGCGCTCGCGGGCCGCGCCGTCGCCGATATCGGCGGATAGGAACTTCAGGAAAAGAAGAGAAGACCATGCCCAAGATGTTTTTCGTCTATCCCGACGGCACGAAGAAGGAAGTGGAGGCCCCGGTCGGCCTCTCGGTGCTCGAAATCGCGCACCGCAACGACGTGCCGCTCGAAGGCGCTTGCGAAGGTTCGCTCGCCTGCTCGACCTGCCACATCGTCGTCGACAAGGACGATTACGAGCGCTTGCCCGAAGCGTCGGAGGACGAGGAGGACATGCTCGATCTCGCCTTCGGCCTGACGCATACCTCGCGCCTGGGCTGCCAGATCACGATGACCGAGGAGCTCGACGGCCTGACGGTCGCCCTGCCCACGGCCACGCGCAACATGATGGTCGACAAGGCCTGAATGCGATGAAGAAGCTGCGCTGGACCGATGTGAACGACATCGCCATCGAGTTGGAGGAGGCGCATCCCGACGTCGACGTCGAGAATCTGCGCTTCACCGATTTGTGGAAATGGGTCCAGGCGCTGCCCGGCTTCGCGGACGATCCGAACAAATCGAACGAGAAGATCCTGGAAGCGATCCAGATGGCGTGGCTGGAGGAGCGGCGATGAGCGTCGTGCTGTGGCAGAAGGACGGTCTGTTCGAACGCCTGCGCGACGCTTGCCGCGATTCCTGGGACGCCTACACCACGCATCCGTTCACGCGGGGGCTTGGCGACGGCACGCTGCCGGTCGAAAGCTTCCGCCACTACCTTATTCAAGACTATCTGTTTCTGGTGCAGTTCGCGCGCGCCTGGGCGCTGGCGGTCTATAAGGCCGACAATCTCGCCGACATGACTTTCGTCAATAACAGCGTGAAGGCCATTCTCGACGGCGAGATGGCGATGCATGTGAAGTATTGCGAAAGCTGGGGCATCTCGAAGGAAGAGATCGAGACCTACGAGGAAGCCGAGGCGACCATCGCCTATACGCGCTTCGTGCTCGAAGCGGGCATGCAGGGCGATATTCTCGATCTCGTGACGGCCTTGGTGCCTTGCACCGTGGGTTATGCCGAAATCGCGATGCGCCTGGAAGAAGCCGAATGGCGCCGCGAAGAGGGCAATCGTTACAACGATTGGATCGCCGCCTATTCCAGCGACGATTACCGCCGCATCGCGCGCGGCAAGGCCGATTTCGTCGATCGCCTGTGGCATACGCGCGCCGGCGGCGGTCGCTTCGAATCTTTGGCGACGATCTTCGATCGCGCCTGCCGCCTGGAAACGTCGTTCTGGCGGATGGGGCTGGAGCGCCTGCCGTGACGATGCCGGATGCCCTCGGTCTGCGGCCGGGTGCGCGCGTCGTCGTCGCGATGTCCGGCGGAGTCGATTCCTCCGTCGTCGCGGCGCTGATGAAGGAAGCGGGCTACGACGTCGTCGGCGTGACGCTGCAGCTTTACGATCATGGTGCGGCCGTCCAGAAGAAGGGTGCTTGCTGCGCGGGTCAGGATATCCACGACGCGCGCAACGTTGCCGACCGGATCGGCATTCCGCATTACGTGCTCGACTATGAAAGCCGGTTTCGCGACGCGGTGATCGACGAATTCGTCGATAGCTATACGCGCGGCGAAACGCCGATCCCGTGCATCCAGTGCAATCGCACGGTCAAGTTCCGCGATCTGCTGGCGGTTGCAAAGGATCTCAACGCCGACGCGTTGGCGACCGGGCATTACGCGCGCCGCGTGGCGGGGCCGGAAGGTGCGGAGCTTCATCGCGCCGAGGACGACACGCGCGACCAGAGCTATTTCCTGTTCGCGACGACGCGCGAGCAACTGGATTTTCTGCGCTTCCCCTTGGGCGGCATGCCCAAGACGCAAGTGCGCGCGGAGGCCGAACGCTTGGGCTTGCCGGTCGCGACGAAGCCCGACAGCCAGGACATCTGCTTCGTGCCCGACGGCAATTACGCCAAGCTCGTCGAGCGCTTGAAGCCCGGTGCTGCCGAGCCCGGCGACATCGTCGATCTGCACGGCAATGTGCTGGGCCGGCACGAAGGCACGATCCATTACACGATCGGCCAGCGGCGTGGTCTGGCGTTGTCGCAATCGCGCGGCCCCGATGCCGAGCCGCTTTACGTCGTGCGCGTCGATCCCGAATTGAAGCGCGTTGTCGTCGGCCCGCGCGAAGCGTTGGCCGAGCGGCGCGTGGCGCTGGCCGGCGTGAATTGGCTCGGGCCCCGCGCGACCGATAGCGCGGACGTCGCCGTGAAAATCCGCTCCACCACTTCGCCCAAGCAAGCGCATCTGGAGCGTGGGGAAGGGGACAAGGCCGAGCTTGTTCTGGCCGAGCCCGAATACGGCGTGGCCGCCGGCCAGGCCGCCGTGTTCTACGATGGCAACCGCGTCCTTGGCGGCGGCTGGATTCAGCGCAAGCAGAAGTAAAAATTTAGAGCCGTATCAAAGCGATACGCCCGACAAAATCTAATTTGAGAATGCTAGTGCGAATCATTTGCATTTAAGATTCGCGGATGCTATTTCACCACCATGCGTCGCAGCAACTCGACTGCCCCCGTTGCCGCGCCCGCCGATACGCCGCCCGACGCCGAACTTACGGTCGACAGCCGCGAATTATTGGCGGGGCGGACCGAAGTGAAGATCGTCCATGCCGGATCGATCTATCGGCTGAAGGTGACGGGTGCGGGAAAGCTGCTGCTGACCAAGTGACGTAAACCGCTTTCGACCCAGCCAGCCAGCCAAGCGGGGCGTTTCGCTCCGGACAAGCCAGCCAGCAACGGTCTCCCCGTTCAAGGAGTCCGCCTCATGTTGGCACGCCGTCCGGCGCTCAGCTGCGCCATTCCCGCTTTGCTCGTCTTCACCGCCGCCGCGCACGCGCAGACCGCACCGGTCACGGCGCTCGACGCCGTCACCACCTCCGCCACGCGCACCGAGAAGGTCGCGGGCGACGTCGCCGGCTCCGTCTCCGTCGTCGATCGCGAGGAGATCGAGCGCCGCCAGCCGCAGAGCATCGACGATCTTGTCAAGGACATGCCCGGCGTCGAGACGAACGGCGTGCCGCGCAACACGGTCCGTCAGTTCACCGTGCGCGGCTTGTCGGACGAGCGCGTGGTGCTGCGCGTCGACGGCGTGCGCAACAACTTCAACGCCGGCCACCGCGGCCGCGTGTTCCTCGAGCCCGATCTGCTGAAGAGCATGGACGTCTCGCGCGGTCCCGGCGCGCTGCTCTACGGTTCGGGCGCGCTGGGCGGTGCGGTCAATTTGCGCACGGTCGACGCCGAAGACATCCTGAAGCCGGGGGCGACGGTCGGCGGCCGCGCGCGTGTGGGCTATCAGACGAACAATTCCTCGCGTCTGGCGAGCCTGACGGGCGCCACGCGCGCGATGGGCGGCGAGATCGTCGGCAACGTCACGCGCCGCGGCAACGGCAACTACACCGACGGCCGCGGCGTCGACATTCCCTATTCGGGCGACGAGGTGTGGAGCGGCCTGCTGAAGGGCGGCTACGACGTCGGCAACGGCCATAAGGTCGGCATTTCGACGCTGCTCTACGCCGACGACCACACGATTCCGCGCGACGCCAATCTCGGCAACGCGACGACGACCAGCACGATCGTCGACCGCGACACCAAGCAGCGCAGCTTCTCGGTGAATTGGGCCTATGCCGCGCCTTCGACGCCGCTGATCGATCTCAAAACCGTCGTCTATCGCAACGAAGTCGACATTTACGAGAAGCGCGTGCTGCCCGCGACGGCGGTCGAAAAGGACGACACCGATCTGCGCACGAACGGGTTCGACATCCAGAACACGTCGCGCTTCTCGCTGTTCGGCGCCGAGAAGAACGCGCTGACCATCGGCATCGACGGCTATCGCGACGAGCAGTCGAGCCGGCGCAACGGCGCGCGGCGCACGGAATATCCTAACGCCGATCAGACCGTGATCGGCACGTTCCTGCAGAACGAAATCGAGATCGGCAAGGTCACGATCGTCCCGGGCGTGCGTTACGACCGGTTCGAGCAGTCGTCCTTCGGCAACGCGACGCAGAAGAGCGACGAGCGCGTGTCGCCCAAGGCGTCGGTCGCCTATCAGGTCACGCCGTGGGCGGCACCCTATGTTTCCTATGCCGAGGCCTATCGCGTGCCGTCGCTGACCGAGCGTTATGTCAGCGGCCAGCACTTCCCCGGCAACAATTTCGTGGCCAACCCGAATTTGAAGCCGGAAACGTCGTTCAACAAGGAAGGCGGCGTGAACTTGCGCTTCTCCGACGTGTTCGCCAACCGCGACCGTCTGCGCGTGCGCGCCGCGTATTTCGTCAACGACCTGGAGGATTACATCCAGCAGGTTGTGGGCAGCACGACGACGACCACGACCAACGTCGCCGAAGCGCGTATTCAGGGCTTCGAGGGCGAGGCGCGCTACGATTCGGGCCGCTGGTTCGGCACGGTCGGCACGTCGATCCTGCGCGGCGAGAACCGCGTGACGAAGTTGCCGCTCGCCGACACGCCCGCCGACAAGGTGACGCTGGGCCTTGGCCATCGCTGGATGGAATGGGGTTTGACGCTGGGCGGGCGTGTCACCGCCAGCGCGCGCCAAGATCGCACCTCCGGCTCGCAGCCGATGACCGGCGGCTACGCCGTGTGGGATTTCTACGCGAGCTGGACGCCCGAGGACACGTTCCTGCGCGACTTCACCATCGATGCGGGCGTCGATAACGCCTTCAATAAGGTGTATCGCCGCTCCAACTGGAACTCGGCCACGCCGGCCGCGTTCTATGAAACGGGGCGCAACGCCAAACTCGCGTTGACCTACAAGTTCTGACGCGATGGCGATGACGGCGACATCGCGATCCGGATTGGACCCGCGCGCGGCACTTGGTTCGCTGCTCGCGCACGGGCTCCTGTTCGGCGCGGTCGCCGCCGCGGCCACGCTGGGGGGCGTGGCCGCACCGCCGTCGGAACGCGCGATCGAGTTGATCGAGATCGCGATCACCGCACCCATCGAAGCGCCCGTTGCGGCCCCCATCGAAGCGCCGGTTCTGATGCACGCGGCGGCACCCGAGCCTGTCGTCGAGCCGCTTGCCGCCGAACCGCCGCCGCCCATGCTTGAGCCGATCCTCGAGCAAGTCGCGGAACTGCCCGAACCGCCGCCGCCAATTGCCAAGCCGGCACCGGTGCCGCGCCCGAAACCGGTCGCGCGTAAACCCGTCGACGTGCCGCCCGCATCGGTGCAAGCGCCAGAGCCCGTTCAGGCTGCCGCCCCGGCGCCGGAACCGGCGCCGTTCGTCGCGGCGCCCGCGCCAAGCGCCGCGCAAGAATCCCCCCCGCAGTCCGCCGCCGTGGCGGCACCCGCGGCGCGCGAAATCATCGTGACGACCGATGCGCGGTTCCGCGCGCGGCCGGTCGCGCCCGAATACCCGCCGCGCGCGCGCCAGATGGGCGTCGAAGGCACGACGGTGCTTCGGGCCCTCGTCGGCGAAGCCGGCGACACGCTCGAACTGATCGTCTGGCAAGGCTCCGGGATGCGCCTGCTCGACGAAGCCGCCTTGGCCGCCGCGCGCCAATGGCGGTTCGAACCGGCTCGGCGCGGCGACCGGCTGCTGACCGCCTGGGTCGAAGTGCCGGTGCGTTTCATTTTGCGTTGACGAAGGGAGTCATCATGTCCGTCCAACCGATCCAAACCGATCTCGCCGCGCGCCGCGCCGCGCTGCTCGCCGCCGAACCCAAGCTGCGCGCCTACGACGTGGCGCAGAAGCTCGGCGTGGGCGAAGCCGCATTGCTGCCGGTCGACGATTCCGCCGTCGCCACGCGCCTCAAGCCCGAATTCGCCGCGATGCTCGCGCGCTTCAAGGAGCTCGGCCGCGTGATGGCGCTGACGCGTAACGAATCCGTCGTTCACGAGCGTAAGGGCGTGTACGAGAATTTCTCGGCCGAAGGCGGCCATGTTGGCCTGGTGCTCGGGCCCGATATCGATCTGCGCCTGTTCCTCGGCCAGTGGAAATTCGGCTACGCGGTCGCGCCGAAGGACGCGCAGCGCCGCCCCAGCCTGCAATTCTTCGACGCTTCCGGCGACGCCGTGCACAAGGTGCATGCGCTGGAGGAGACCGATATGGCGGCGTGGAACCGCCTGGTCGCGGACTTCATCGCACCCGCCGATATCGCCGCGCCGGTCTTCGCCGTGCGAGCCGCGAAGAAGGCCGAGAAGCCGGATTCCGAGATCGACGCCAAGGCGCTTCGCGACGGCTGGAAATCGCTGAAGGATACGCACGACTTCTTCGGCCTAGTGCGCAAGGTGGGCGCTTCGCGTTTGCAAGCGATGCGCTTGGCGGGCACGGAATTGGCGCAGCCTTTGGCGCCGTCCGATCTGCGCGCGACGCTGGAGCGCGCGTCGGCCAGCGGCACGCCGATCATGGTGTTCGTCGGCAATCCGGGCTGCATCCAGATCCATACCGGGCCCGTGTCCAAGATCGTGCCGATGGGCACGTGGATTAATGTGATGGACCCCGCGTTCAATCTGCATCTGCGCGAGGACCGCATCGGTTCGGTCTGGCTGGTGCGCAAGCCGACGAGCGACGGCGTCGTCACCTCGGTCGAAGTGTTCGACAAGCAGGGCGAGAACATCGCCATGCTGTTCGGCGCTCGCAAACCCGGCAAGCCGGAATTGCCCGAATGGCGCGAACTGGCCGAATCGCTGGTCGGCCGCGCGGCCGCCTGACGCGATGCGCAGCCTTCTCCTCGCGGCGGCGCTGGCTGTTGCCGGCGCCATCCCTGCCTTCGCCGAGCCGCCCCAACGCATCGTCGTCGCCGGCAACGGGCTGACGGAGATCGTCTACGCGCTCGGTGCGGGCGATCGCGTCGCGGCGGTCGATACGACCAGCCTATACCCGAAGCGCGCGCAGGATCTGCCGAAGGTCGGTTATCTGCGTGCGTTGGCGGCGGAAGGCATTCTGTCGCTCAAGCCCGATCTGCTGCTCGTGACGGACGATGCGGGCCCGCCGGCGGTGTTAGCGCAGATGGCGGGGGCGGGCTTGCGCGTGGTGAAGGCGCGCGAAGGACATTCGGCCGAGATCTTGGCCGAACGCGTTCGAATGGTCGGTTCGATCCTCGAACGCGGCGATGCGGCGGGCGAATTGGAAAAGGGCCTCGCGGCGGATTTCGCGGCGCTCGCCCAATCGCTCGCCGCGTCGCCGACGCGTCCGCGAATTGTGTTCGTCTTGTCGGCAGGCGGGGGTACCCCGCTCGCCGCCGGGGCGGATACGTCGGCCGAGGCGATGTTCAAACTCGCGGGCGCCGTCAACGCCATCGACGGCTACAAGGGCTACAAGCCGCTCTCGGCCGAAGCGTTGGCGGGTTCGGGCGCCGCGGTGATCGTTACGGTCACGCATTCGCTGCAGGCCTTGGGCGGCGAAGCGGCGATGCGGGCCTTGCCGCAATTCGCGGGTGCGAAGAACATGCGCATCGTATCGTTCGATGGCGATTATTTGCTCGGCTTCGGGCCGCGCACGGCGCATGCGGCGCGCGATCTTGCGGCCGCGTTGCGCCCGAACGAAACGATCGCGAAGCTGCCCGAAAGGCCCTGGGTCGCCGCACCATGACGATGCGCCCGGCCGTCGTCGCGGGGGCGTGGTTGTTGGCGGCGTGTCTGGCCGCCTTGTCGCTGGGCCCGTCGCGCATTCCGCCGATGGATGTGGCGGCGGCCTTGCTGCAAGGGCTCGGCCTCGATTTCCGCGTCGACGAGCGCACGCTCGCCATCGTCGCGTCGCTGCGTTTGCCGCGCATGCTGATGGCGGCGTTGGTCGGCGGCATGCTGGCGTTGGCGGGCGCGACGTTGCAGGGCCTGTTCCGCAATCCGCTCGCCGATCCGGGCGTGCTCGGCATCACCGGCGGCGCCACGCTCGGCGCCGTTACGGCGATCTTCTTCGGGGCGAGCGCCATGGGCGGGGCCGTTTTGCCGCTGGCGGGATTCGCCGGCGCGCTTGCGGCCGCGATCGCGGTCGATCGATTGGCGCGCGTCGACGGACGCATTCCGGTCGCGTCGCTGCTGCTGTCGGGCATCGCGCTCGAAGCCCTGTCGCGTGCGCTGACCGGCGTGTTGATCTACGCCTCCGACGATCGTCAACTGCGCGACATTACCTTGTGGCTGTTGGGCAGCTATGCGGGCGCCTCGTGGGATCGCTTGCTGTTGATAGCACCCTTCGCCCTGCTGTCGGCTTGCGCCTTGCCGTTCTTCGCGCGCGGGTTGGACGCGCTGATGCTGGGCGAGCGGGAGGCGGGGCATCTCGGCATTCCGGTCGAAACGTTGAAGCGCCTCGCGGTCGGCGTCGCGGCGCTGGGTGTGGGCGCGGTCGTCTCCGTCGCTGGGCCAGTGGGCTTCGTCGGCTTGGTCGTGCCGCATCTCGTGCGACTTACGCACGGTCCCGGTCATCGCCGCTTGATCCCGCTCGCGGCGGCTTATGGCGCGGCGCTGTCGGTCGCGGCGGATACGCTCGCGCGCATCCTGGTGGCACCGGCCGAGCTTCCCGTTGGCCTCGTCACCGCCGCGATTGGCGCGCCGTTCTTCGCCTTTCTGATTCGGCGCGAGAAGCGCCGCTTGGCCGCATGATCCGCGCGACCGACATCGTTGTACGCCGCGCCGGGCGTAATCTGGTCGACGGGGTGTCGCTGGTGCTGGGCGAGGGCGAGTTCCTTGGGCTGCTCGGGCCCAACGGAGCGGGCAAGTCGACGCTGCTGCGCGTGTTGGCGGGCGAGTTTCCGCCCGAAGGCGGTAAGGTCGAAATCGACGGTGCCGATCTCAAGGCGTGGCCGCGCGCGGACCTTGCGCGCCGCCGCGCGGTGCTGCCCCAGCATGCGGCCGTGGCGTTCGATATCGACGGGCGCGCGATCGTCGAACTCGGCCGCCTGCCGCATGAAGGGCGTTCGACCCGCGCGCAGGACGCGCAGGCCGTTGCCGACGCGCTCGACGCGTGCGACGCCGCACCGCTGGCGTCGCGCGGCTATGCGGCGTTGTCGGGCGGCGAGCAGCAGCGCATCCAATTGGCGCGCGCCTTGGCGCAGATCGGCGGCACGCCGAAGCCATTGCTGCTGCTGGACGAGCCGACATCCAGCCTCGATCTTTCGCATCAGCATGCGGTTCTAAGCCTCGCCAAGCGCGTCGCGGCGCAAGGCGGCGCGGTGCTCGCCGTGTTGCATGACCTGTTCTCGGCATCGCTGCATTGCCGGCGCGTCGCCGTGCTGGAACGCGGGCGATTGGTCGCGCAGGGCACGCCGGAGGAAGCGCTTACGCCCGATCTCGTGCGGCGCGTGTTCGGCGTTGACTCGCGCTGGATCGATCTGCCGGGCGGGCAGCGCGCGCTTGCGACCTATCCGATGGCGGCTTAGATAAAGCTTTCGCCGTGGGCGAGGGGCTTCAAGCCCAGATGCGCCGCGATGCTTTGGCCGATATCGGCGAAGCTCGACCGGATGCCGATATCCTTGCCCGCGACACCCGGCCCGAACCACAGCACGGGAATATGCTCGCGCGTGTGATCCGTGCCCTTGAAGGTCGGGTCGCAGCCGTGATCGGCGGTCAGCACGGCGATATCGCCCGGTTTCATCGCCGTGCGGAACGCAGGGAGGGCCGCGTCGAACTCGGCCAATGCGCGCGCATAACCGGGCACGTCGCGGCGATGGCCGTAAAGCGAGTCGAAATCGACGAAATTGGTCATCACGAAGGCGCCGTCCGGCGCTTGCGCCAGCGCTTCCATCGTCGCCGTCATCAAAGCCGCATTGCCGTCGGCTTTGATTTCCTTGGTCGGGCCGCTATGGGCGTAGATGTCGCCGATCTTGCCGATCGCGCGCATCTCGCGCCCCGCCGCCTTGGCGACGTCGAGCAGCGTGGGGGCGGGCGGCATCACCGCGTAATCCTTGCGATTGCCGGTGCGCTTGAAGGCGCCCGCTTTCTCGCCGACGAAAGGCCGGGCGATCACGCGGCCGATGCGATAGGGCCGCACCAGATCGAACGCGATCTTGCAGACGTCGTAGAGACGTTGAAGCCCGAAATGCATTTCGTGCGCGGCGATCTGGAACACGGAATCGGCCGACGTGTAGACGATCGGCTTGCCCGTCCGGATATGCTCTTCGCCCAGTTCGTCGAGGATCGTCGTGCCCGAGGCGTGGCAATCGCCGAGCAGACCGGGCAAGCCCGCTCTCTCGATCAAGCCGCGCGTGAGTTCGGTGGGAAAACTTGGCACCGTATGCGGGAAATAGCCCCAGTCGAATTCGACCGGCACGCCCGCGATCTCCCAATGGCCCGAGGGCGTGTCCTTGCCGCGCGAACGCTCGCGCGCCGCACCGTAGAGCCCTTCGGGCGCGGGACCGGCATAGACGCCACCCGTCGCGCGCGCATGTGCGGCGTCCAGACCCAAGCGCACGAGATTGGGCACCGACGGCGCTTGCGCTTTCTTGATGCTGCCCCAGGTATCGGCACCCGCATCGCCGAATTTCGCGGCGTCGGGGGCGGCGCCGATCCCGAAGGAATCCATCACCAATACGAAAGCGCGGGCCATCACACCCCCAGGGTTTCGCGCACGACCGGCGAGGGTGCGGGCGCATCGCCCGGAGTATACGCCGCGATCAGCGTGCGCGCCGCTTTTTCGGCCGAAGCCTCGTCGCGCGCATGCAACATCGCGATCGGCCGGTCGGGGCCGATTTCCGCGCCCGTGCTCGCGATGTCGGTAAAGCCGACGGCGTGGTCGATGGTCTGCGCCGGATCGACACGCCCGCCGCCCAGTTCCAGTACCGCGATGCCGATAGCGCGCGTATCGATCTTCGCGACGACGCCCCGCGACGGCGCGTAAACCGGCCGGACCATCGGCGCTTTCGGCAGATAGGCGTCGATGCGCTCGAGAAAATCCTTGGGCCCGCCGAGACCGGCGACCATACGCGCGAAGCGCTCGGCCGCATGGCCGGATGCCAACGCGGCTTCGATCTTCGCTTCGGCTTGGGCGCGCGGGGCCACGCCCGACAGATCGAGCATCTCGACCGCCAGCGCCTTGGTGACGCCGTGCAAGCGTGCATCGCGTTCGCCCTTGAGATAAGCGACCGCCTCGCGCATCTCCAGCGCGTTGCCCGCGGTGCGGCCCAGCGGACGATCCATATCGGTCAGCAGCGCGCGCGTGCGAAGCCCGGCCCCGTTCGCGACATCGACGATGCTTTGCGCCAACGCCTTGGCGTCGTCGAATTTCGCCATGAAGGCGCCCGAACCGAATTTGACGTCCATCACCAGCGCGTCGAGCCCCGCCGCGAGCTTCTTCGATAGGATCGACGCGGTGATCAGGCCGATCGATTCGACCGTGCCGGTCACGTCGCGGATCGCGTAAAGCCGCTTGTCGGCAGGGGCGAGATCGGCGGTCTGGCCGATGACGGCGCAGCCCGCGTCGCGCACGACACGCCGGAACAGTGCCAGATCGGGTTTCGCCGAATAGCCGGGAATGCTTTCGAACTTGTCGAGCGTGCCGCCGGTATGGCCGAGACCGCGCCCCGAAATCATCGGCACGAAAGCGCCGCACGCCGCAACCATCGGGGCGAGCATCAGGCTCACCTTGTCGCCGACGCCGCCCGTCGAATGCTTGTCGACGATGGGGCCCGGCAGGTTCTCGCCTTTCCACGACAGCACTTCGCCCGAATGCGTCATCGCGCGGGTCAGCGCCACGCGTTCGGCGTTGTCCATGCCGTTGAGGAACAGCGCCATGGCGAGGGCGCCGACCTGCGCGTCGGCCAAGCCTTTGCCGTCGGCGATGCCTTTCACCAGGAAATCGATTTCGGCGTCGGACAAACGCAAACCGTCGCGCTTCTTGCGGATCACTTCCTGCGGCAGCATGTCAGTAGCCTTTGGCGGGCGCGGGGGCGGCCGCGCCGTCGAGATCGGCGAGCAACGCGTCGAGCAAGCCCGACGCGCCGAAGCGGAACGTCGCGGGGGACGCCCAATCGGGGCCGCGCATCTCGTCGGCGAAAGCGAGATAGGCGGCGGCATCGGCCAGCGTGCGCACGCCGCCCGAGATCTTCACGCCCACATCGCGATAGGGATTGCGCGCCGACACTTCGAGCAGCACGCGCGCCGCGTCGGGCGTGGCGCCGATCTCGATCTTGCCGGTCGAGGTTTTGAGGAAATCGGCCCCCGCCTCGACGATCTCGCCGCAAGCGCGGTCGAGCTTGTCGAGGGTGGGAAAGGCGCCGCTTTCGACGATGACTTTCAGCGTCGCCGTGCCGCAGGCTTCGCGCACGCGCGCGACGACGGTGACGGCGGGAACTTTCTCGCCGCGCAGCCAGCGTTTATAGGGGAAAACGAGGTCGATCTCGTCGGCGCCGTCGGCCAGCGCGGTTTTGGTCATCGCGACCACATCGGCGGCCGGCTCCAGGCCGGTCGGGAAATTCACCACGGTCGCGATCTTGATGCCGGTACCCGCCAGCGCCGTCTTGGCTTGGGCGACGAATTTGGGCCACAGACACACGGCCGCGACATTGCCATGCTTGGTTTGCGCCCGCGCGCAAAGCTTGGCGATCGCGGCTTCGTCGTCGCCGTCGTTGAGGCTGGTGAGATCGAGGCAGGCGAGGGCACGGCGGGCGAGTTCGCTCATGCGCCCACCAGATCAGGCAAAGCCGCCGGGATCAAGCGGTCGAGCTTCTCGGCGCAGAGTTTTGCGATACTCTGCGTATGATCGTGCGACAGATGCTGGTTGCTGCGCATGCCGGCCGCGAGATTGGTGACGGCGCTGATCGTGGCGACGCGCAAGCCGCAATGGCGCGCGACGATCACCTCGGGCACGGTCGACATGCCGACGATATCGGCACCCAAGCCGCGCAGCGCGCGAATCTCGGCCGGCGTTTCGAAATTAGGACCGAGATACCAGGCATAAATACCTTCGGGCAGCGCGATACCCAGCTTCGCCGCTTGCGCCTTCAGCACGGCGCGCATCTTGGGATCGTAGGCGTCCGTCAGTGCCACGAAGCGCGGGCCCCATTCGTCGTCGTTGGGGCCTTGCAGCGGCGACCAGCCGGCCCAGGAAATGTGATCCTCGATCAGCAGCAGCGAGCCTTCGTCGCTCGACGGATGGAAGGAACCCGCCGCGTTGGTCAGCAGCAGCTTCTCCACACCCAGCGTCTTCAGCGCGCGGATCGGCGTTTTGATCTGCGACGCGTCCGCACCTTCATACACATGCGCGCGCCCTTGCAACACGATCGCGTCGACGCCGGCGATCTTACCCGCGATCAAGCGGCTGGAATGGCCCTGGACCTTGCTGACCGGAAAGCCGGGAATCTCGGCATAAGGCAGCACGCGCGCGTCGGCGATCGTTTCGGCGATGCCGCCGAGGCCCGAGCCGAGCACGATGGCGATCTTGGGTGCCAAGCCCTTCAGCAACGGGCGGATCGCGTCGGCGGCCTTCTTGGGATCGGCAGACAAACTCACTTCTCCTTGGCGTAAGGAATGCCGCTGGCCTTCGGGGCCACGGCTTTGCCGACGAAGCCCGCGAGCAGCAGCACCGTCAGCAGATAGGGCAAGGCTTGGATCGCCTGCACGGGCACGACGCCGACGATCGGCAGGGCCACACCTTGCAGGCGGCCCTGCAGCGCGTCGGCGAAGGCGAACAACAGGCAGGCGAGCACGGCGGGGACCGGCATCCATTTGCCGAAGATCAACGCGGCGAGTGCCAGGAACCCGCGCCCGGCGGTCATCTCGCGCTGGAAGGCCGACGCCATCGCGGTGGCGAGATAGCTGCCGGCCACGCCGCACAGCACGCCCGTGCAGATCAGCGCGCGATAGCGCAGCCACGCGACCGAAATGCCGGCCGTGTCGACCGCGTGCGGATTCTCGCCCACGGCGCGCAGGCGCAGGCCGAAACGCGTTTTGAAGATCACGAACGAGACGATCGGAATGATCGCCACGGTCAGATAGACCAGCGCGTTGTGGCCGGAGATGAGGCGCGCATAGATGGGCCCGAGGATCGGCACTTGGCCGATCGTATCGGCGAAAGGCAGGACGATGGGCGCAAAGCGCGCCGCGCCGGAAAGCGCCGGCGTTTGGCCGCCTTCGCGGAACCAGGCGAAGGCGAGAACGGCGGTGAGGCCCACGGCCAGCACGTTCAACGCCATGCCGGACACGACCTGATTGCCGCGATGGGTGATGCAAGCGAAAGCGTGGATCATCGAGAACACGACCGCGACGATGATCGCCGCGATCAGGCCGATCCAAGCCGAGCCCGACAAGGCCGCGACCGTGCCGGCGGCGAAGGCGGCGGCGAGCATCTTGCCTTCGAGGCCGATATCGACCACGCCCGCGCGCTCGGCGAACAAGCCCGCCAGCGCGCACAAGATCAGCGGGATCGATAGGCGCACGGTCGAGGCGAGCAGCGAGACGAGTTGAACGAAATCATCCATGTCAGGCCGCCTTGTGCCGCGCGAACAGCGTCGCAATCCAGGGGCGGAACATGTTCTCGAGCGCGCCGCAGAACAGGATGATCAGGCCCTGGATGACGACGACCATCTCGCGGCTGATCGCGCGCATCTCGAAGGCGAGTTCGGCGCCGCCCTGATAGAGCGCGCCGAACAGCAGCGCCGCCAGGCAAACGCCCAGCGGATGGTTGCGGCCCATCAGCGCCACGGCGATGCCCACGAAGCCGAAGCCGCCGGTGAAGGCGACGAGCAGGCGTTGATGGGCCCCCATGATCTCGTTCACGCCCATCAGCCCGGCAAGCGCCCCGGAAATCGCCATCGCGACGATGATGGTCTTCGCCGGATCGATGCCGGCATAGCGCGCGGCCTGTTCGTTCTGGCCGACGACGCGCAGCGCATAGCCCCAGCGCGTGCGCCAGATATAGACATAGACGAGGAACGCGGCGGCGATCGCCATGAAGAAGGCGAAGTTGAGCGGCGAACGGGGGGCCTCGATCCCGATCCAGCCCAGCATCGTCTGCATCGACGGCAGCGTGGCGCTCGCGATGAAGCGCCGCGTTTCGGGCGCGCCGCGCCCCGGCTCCAGCATCACGTTGCTGAGCAGATAGGTCATCAGCGCGGCGGCGATGAAGTTGAACATGATCGTGGTGATCACGACATGGCTGCCGCGTTTGGCCTGCAGCCAGCCGGGCACCGCCGCCCAAGCGGCGCCGAACGCCATGCCGAGCGCGATGGCGCCGACGAAGATGATCGGCCAAGGCAGGAAATCGAGATAGAGGCAGATCAGCGCCACGCCGAGCCCCGCGACGTAAGCTTGGCCTTCGCCGCCGATATTGAACAGACCCGCATGGAAGGCAAGTGCGACGGCCAAGCCCGTGAAGATGAAATTGGTCGCGTAATAAAGCGTGAAGGCGATCGCCTCGGGATAGCCGATGGCGCCTTCGACCAGAATGCGCATCGCGCGCACGGGATCTTCGCCGATCGCCAGCACGACCAGCCCCGACAGGACGAAGGCGAGGAGAAGATTGATGAGCGGCAACAGGACGTAATCCGCCCAGGCCGGCATATCGCCGCGCGAACTCATGCCGCGATACCCGCCATCATAAGGCCGAGACGCTTTTCGTCGGCTGCGGCGCCGTCGGCCTCGCCGATGATCCTGCCGCCGCACACGACCAGAATGCGGTCGGCCAGCGCCAGGATTTCGTCGAGCTCGCAGCTGACCAGCAAGATCGCCTTGCCGCGATCGCGCATTTCGACGATGCGCTTATGGATGAATTCGATCGCGCCGATATCCACGCCGCGCGTCGGCTGGCCGACCAGTAGCAGATCGGGATCGCGATCGATCTCGCGGCCCAGCACGATCTTCTGCTGGTTGCCGCCGCTGAATTGGCCCGAGCGCAACCGCGGATCGGCGGGGCGCACGTCGAACTGGCCCATCAAATCGCGGCAGCGTTCGATCGAGCGGCTTTCCGACAGCAACGGCCCGCGCCGCAGCGCGTCGTCGTCGTGATAGCCGAGGATCGCGGTCTCGTAGGCGTCGAAACCGACGACCATACCCATACGATGCCGGTCTTCGGGCACATGGGCGATGGCCACGCTGCGCGCGAATTTGGCGCGGGCGGGCGTGCCCGGCGGCGGCAATGCCTCGCCTTTATAGAGAATGCGGCCGGACGCGACGGCGCGTAAGCCCGCCAGCGTCTCCAGAATCTCGGTCTGGCCGTTGCCCGACACGCCGGCGATGCCGACGATCTCGCCCGCGCGGACCGAGAAGGAGATATCCTGGAGCCGCGCGGCACCGCGTTCGTCGATGCAGCTGAGATGCTCGACGCGCAGGATTTCCGCCCCCGGCGCGGCGGCGCTTTTGGGAACGCGCGTCGCCACGCGACGCCCGACCATCAATTCGGCGAGCTCGGCCTGGCTCGTGTCCTTCGTTTCGCGCGTGGCGACGATGGCACCCTGGCGCATCACTGTGACGCGGTCGGTGATCGCCATGATCTCGCGCAGCTTGTGCGTGATCAGCAGAACGGTGCTGCCCTGGCTGCGCCACAGCGCCAGAAGCTCGAACAGCTTGTCGGCCTCTTGCGGGGTCAGCACCGCCGTCGGCTCGTCGAGGATAAGAATGCGCGCCCCGCGATAGAGCGCCTTGAGGATTTCGACGCGCTGCTGCGCGCCGACATGCAGATCTTCGATCTTGGCGTCGAGATCGACATCGAGGCCGTAGTCGCGCGCAAGGCGTGCAAGCTCCGCGCGGGCCGCTGCTTCGCCCTTGGCGAGCAAGGCGCCGCCTTCGGCGCCCAGCAGCACGTTTTCGAGCACGGTGAAATTCTCCACCAGCATGAAATGCTGATGGACCATGCCGATCCCGGCGGCGATCGCGTCCTGCGGCGAGGCGATTGTCACGCGCTTGCCGTCGACTTCGATCGTGCCGGAATCTGCTTGGTAATACCCGTAGACGATGCTCATCAGCGTCGACTTGCCGGCGCCGTTCTCGCCCACGATTCCGTGGATCGAGCCTTTGGCGACCGACAAGTCGATGCTGCGATTGGCATGCACCGGGCCGAAGCGCTTGTCGATGCCCGACAAGCGCAGGGCGGTTTGCGTCACGATTGCGCCGTCAGCGCATGACGTCGGTGACGGTGATCTTCCCGTCGATGATCGCCTGGCGCGCTTCGTCGATGCGCTTCAGCACGTCGGCCGACAGCAACGCCTTGTTGTTGTCGTCGATCGCCATGCCGACACCTTCTTCCTTGAGGCCCAGCGCGCGCGCGCCCGGCTTCCAAGTGCCCGCGCGGGCCTGGGTCATCGCTTCGTAGACGGCGATGTCCACGCGCTTGACCATCGAGGTCAGCATCGTGCCCGGATGAAGGTGGTTCTGGTTGCTGTCCACGCCGATGGCGAACTTACCGGCGTCCTTCGCGGCCTGATAGACGCCCGTCCCCGTGGCGCCGGCGGCGGCGAACACGACGTCCACGCCGCGATCGAACTGGCCGCGCGCGAGTTCCGCACCGCGCGTCGGATCGCGGAAGGCGGTCGGCGTCGTGCCGGTCATGTTCATGAACACTTCGACCGAGGACTTGGCGTATTTGGCGCCCTCCTCGTAGCCCTTGTAGAACTTGCGGATGATCGGCACGTCCATGCCGCCGACGAAGCCGACCTTGCCGGTCTTCGAGGTGAGGGCGGCGGCCATGCCGACCAGGAACGAGCCTTCGTGTTCGCGGAACGTCACCGACTGCACGTTGGGCAGATCGACGACCGAGTCGATGATCGTGAATTTGACGTTCGGGAATTCCTTGGCGACGGTTTCGATCGCCGCGTGGTTGTTGAACCCGACCGCGATCACGACCGAGGCGCCGCGCCGCGCGAGATTACGGATTGCCTGTTCGCGCTCGGCGGTATTGGTGATCTCGAATTCGTTGTAGGTGACGCCCGTTTCCTTTTTGAAACGCTCGGCGCCGTCATAGGCCGCTTGGTTGAACGAGCGGTCGAATTTGCCGCCGATGTCGAACATCACCGCGGGCGGCGTCTGGGCGGCGGCCGAACCGGCGATCGCGAGCGCGAAGGCCGCGGCGAGAACGGGGGTCTTCATGTTTATCGTCTCCCTGGGGGCGTCAATGCCCGGGCCGACTCTGGCAAAGCCGTTTCGCCGGATCAATGGCCCTATGCTAAAGCTGGCCTAGTTTCGGCCGGGTTTGCCGGTTTCGTAGTGGAAAAAGTCCCATGAGTCTCGAAATTCTCGATACGCCGGCCTTGGTGCTCGATCTGGATGCGATGGGGCGGAACATCGCCAAAATGGCCGAATTTGCCCGCAAGGCCGGGGTGGCGCTGCGCCCCCACGCCAAAACGCATAAAAGCCCGGCGGTCGCCCGGCGCCAAATCGCCGCAGGGGCGGTGGGCGTGTGCTGCCAGAAGGTCGGCGAGGCCGAGGTGATGGTCGAAGGCGGCGTGGCCGACATTCTGGTAACGAACGAGATCGTGGGTGCCACGAAAGTTGCACGTCTTGCCGGTCTCGCCCGGCTTGCGACGATTCGCACCGTGGTCGATCACCCGGATGGGTTGGACGCGCTGGCCGCCGCTTGCGTCGCGGCGGGCGTGGAGATCGGCGTGCTGGTCGAATGCGATCTCGGCATGGGCCGTTGCGGCATTGCCGATCCGGCGGCGGCGGTGGCACTCGCCAAGCGCGCCATCGCGACGAAGGGTGTGCGCTTCGACGGGCTTCAAGCCTATCACGGCAAGATCCAGCATATCGCCGGCTGGGCGCAGCGCCGGGCGGGAGCCGAGGCGTGCAACGCCAAGCTTGCCGAATTCCGCGCGGCGTTCGCGGCAGCGGGAATCGCGACACCGATCATCTCGGGCGCGGGAACCGGCAGCTACGAGTTCCAGACCACCGCGGGCTACACCGAATTCCAGTGCGGCACCTATGTGTTCATGGACAAGCAATATCGCGACGTGGGCGACGAAACCGGCGAACGCTATGGCCGTTTCGAACAAGCTTTGTTCGTGTTGGCGACGGTGATGAGCATTCCGTCGAACGACCGCATCGTGCTCGATTGCGGTTACAAGACGCTGTCAGTTGATGGCGGCATGCCCGAGGCGATGGATTTGCCGGGCTGGAATTTCGGCTTCGGCGGCGACGAGCACGGCATTTTGCGCCGCGCCGACGCGACCGCGCGCCTGCCCAAGATTGGCGAGAAATTGCGCATCGTGCCCGCGCATGGCGACACGACGATCAATCTGCACGACGAGTATCAGGTGCTGTCGGGCGGCAAGCCGACGATGGCTTGGCCCGTCGCCGCGCGGGGCAAGATTCGCTAAAGCAGTTTCTCGCGCGCGTCGTAGCCGTCGAGATCGGCGATCAAGCCCGGCTCGATATCGCGGAATAGCCCACGCGTGATCCCGGCCACAAGGCGCGGCAGCGCATGGCGATGCCCGCTGACCGACGCGCATTGCGCGCCGTGGCTCAAGCCCGCCGCGAAGCCGAATTGATGGATGCGCGATAGGGCCGGTGTGTTGCGCCCCGGTTTCGGCGTGAACTCGAATCCCGCCCCGAGATAGGGCCACGACGCCAGCACGGGGTCGGGATCGTCGGTCGCGTGCATATCGCCCCAACGCGCGATATCGGCTTCGATCGCCGCAAGTTCGGGGCGCAGCGAAAGATCGACGCGCATACCGGTCGCGAAGATCAGATAATCGGCGTCGAGCGGGCCCTGCGGCGTGTCGATGCGCACCGCGTCGCCCGCGACCGCGAGTTTCGTCCACGGACGGCCGGGATGGGCGGCGAAGTTGGCGAAAGCTTTGCAGCCGTTGACGCCATCGGCGGTCGGCGGCTGATCCATCAAGCGGAAGCGCCGCATGATCGCCCATTTGGTCGCGTCGGGCAGTTCGGGATAATGGCGCAGATAGCCCGCGAATTCGGCCCAGCGATGGGGATTGATCTCGGGCAGGGTTTCGCGCCGGAAGCAGAGATCGACCCGTGCGGCCCCGGCCTTCAGCGCGGCGAGCGCGTTGTCGAACGCCGACGCGCCATGGCCGAGCACCGCGACGCGCTTGCCCTTCAACGCGTCGAAGTCGACCGGCCCGTTGGAATGCGCGCGAAAGCGTTCGGGCAACGCCTCGGCCCATTCAGGCAAGGTCCATTGCCCGGCATTCTCAAAGCCGTGAGCGAGCACCACGCGCCGCGCATATTCGCGCGACGTTCTGCCGTCGATGGCGAGGTCGGCGGCGATCCAATCGCCTTGCGGTTCCAGGCGCCGAAGTTCCACGCCGTTGCGCACCGGGATCGCGGTCGTGTCGCGGAACCAGTCGAGATAAGCGGCCCAATGCGCGCGCGGGATACGGACGATCCGCTCCCACGCATCCGGCCCAAACGCGGCGGCGTACCAGCCGCGCACCGACAGCGACGGCAAACCGCATTCGAGGCCGACGAGATCCTTGGGCGTGCGCAAGGTCGCCATGCGCGCATAGTTGAGCCACGGGCCTTCGGCCCCGCGCGGCGCCTTGTCGATGACCGAGACGCCCGCCACGCCGTCGCGCGCCAGTTGGAAAGCGACACCCAGACCGCTTTGCCCGCCGCCCACGACCAGCACGTTGTGGCGGCCCGCTTCGGCTGGTGCGGGCATCCAGATACGGGCGGGATAGGCCATCGCCGCCATGTCGGCGCGGGCTTGGGCGGCAAGGGCGGAGAGCGCTTCGCGGTTCATAGCCGCGTGGGCAGCAATAATCGGGCCGCCCGAAAAGAAAACGGCGGGGCCCAGGCCGGACCCCGCCGTAAATACCGGGTATGCGGTCCGGGCTTACTTCTTAACCAGCGCGCATTTGCTTTCCGACAGCGGCCACACGGTGTCCTCGGGTGCGATTTCCCGCACGATTTCGAAATAGTCCCACGGCGCCTTCGATTCCGCCGGCTTCTTCACGCGCGCGAGCTGCATCGTGCGGGTAACGCGGCCGTCGTCGCGGATCTTGGCGTCCTTCGAGAAAATGTCGTCGATCGGGATTTCGCGCATCGCTGCGGCGACCTTGTCGGCGTCGTCTGTGCCGGCCTTGGCGACCGCTTTGAGATAATGGCGCACCGAGCCATAGACGCCGGCATGCAGCATCGACGGCATCATACCGGTTTGGGCGAAGAATTCCTTCGACCAGGCGCGCGTCGCGTCGTTCGTGTCCCAATACGAAGCGGTCGTGAGATAGGTGCCTTGCGCCGAGGCGAGGCCCAGCGAATGCACGTCCTGCAGGAAGAAGATCAGCGCCGCCAAGTTCTGGCCCGCTTGGACGAGGCCGAATTCGTTGGCCTGCTTCATCGTATTGGTCGTGTCGCCGCCCGCGTTGGCGATGCCGATCACCTTGGCCTTCGACGCTTGCGCGCGCAGCAGATAGGACGAGAAATCGGGATTGTTCAGCGGGTGCCGGACGGCGCCCAGGACCTTGCCGCCCGCGGCGGTAACGACGTTGGTCGTATCGGCTTGAAGCTGATGGCCGAAGGCGTAGTCGGACGCGATGATGAACCACGAATCGCCGCCCGCCTTCACGACCGCCGACGCGGTGCCGTGCGACACGGCATAGGTGTCGTAGGTCCAGTGGAAGCCGTAGGGCGAGCATTGCTCGTTGGTCAGCGCGGTGGTGCCCGCACCCGAATACATCACGATCTTCTTCTTCTCGCGGGCCAAGCCCTGAATGGCCAAGGCGACGCCGGAATTCGGCACGTCGAATACGGCGTCGACGCCGTCGACGTCGAACCAGCGGCGCGCGATCGTCACGCCGACATCGGTCTTGTGCTGGTGATCGGCGGCGACGACTTCGATGGGTTTGCCCAGCACGGTGCCGCCGGCCTCCTTGACCGCCATCTGGGCGGCGATCAGCGATCCCTTGCCCGTGATGTCGGCGACGACGCCCGCCATATCAGTCAGCACGCCAAGCTTAACGACGTCACCGCCGATCTGCGCGCTCGCGGCGAAGGGCAGCAGCGCGCCGAACAGTGCGCCCGCGATGGTTCCGGATTTCATGTCGAGGTTCCTCCCTTGGATGGTTCCGCGCGTGCGCTCAAAGTCCCTTGGCGTCGAGCCAGTCGAGAATCAGGCGCGCGATCGCGTCGCTGTTGTCTTCGATCATCAGCATGTGGCCGTTGCCCGCGATGCCGATATCCGGCAGCCACACGAATTCGGCGCCCAGATAGCGCGCCGTCGCTTCGTCGACCGCGCGCGGATGGCGCGGATCGTGATCGCCGGTGACGATCAGAATCGGATGGCGGGCAAGATTGCGCGGATCGTGGATCTTCAATCCCCGGCCGCCGATGTTGAAACGCTCGTTCAGCACCCGCGCGCTTTCGGGTACGATGCCGCGCCGGTAACTCTCGAACGACGCTTTGGGAAAGCGCGGCGCATTGGCCCAGAACGCGGCGGCGAACGCGGCGTCGAAGCGGATGGCGCGGTCCTCGGGCGAATAGACGGGGCAGCCCGCGCTCGCGTCGTCGCGCAAGGCGGCGATCGCGGCGGGATCGTCGGGCAGATCGCGCTGCAGATTCGCGGGCGGACCGGGGGCGACGCCGACGATGGCGGCGACGAGATCGGGCCGGCGTTCGGCCACCCACCACGCGATCGGACCGCCGGCCGAATGGGCGAGCAGCACGGCGGGGCCGGTCGCCTCGAGCAGCACAATCAAGGATTCGGCCACGTCGCGCATGCCGAGGCTGGGAAAATCCGCACCCATGGGCGAACGGCCATGGCCCGGCCAGTCGGGCACGAACACGTCGCGGCCTTGCGCGGCGAAAAGGGACGCCCAGCCCGCGCGGCCATCGGGGGTGGCGAGATAGCAAGCGCCCGTGTGGCCGCCGCCATGGATCATCACGACGGGCAAGCGTCCCTTTTTGCCGCCCGTGGCGGTCAGCCGATCGACGAAGATCGGATGCGCCTTCGTGCCGGAATAGAAGCAGGGCGCGCTCGCGCGCGAACCCGGAAGGGGCGTGCCGTCCATGATGTTCCTTGCCGGAAAGCGCCCGGCGTTTCTCCCGCGCGGGGCCGCCGTCGGTTCGCGGGCCCCATTGCGATCATGGTAGGGTCGGTTCCGCTGACAGGCAAGAAGAAAGTCACATATGAGACTATCTGAAAAGAAGCCCGCAAAAACGCCGAAAATCGCTCCGAAGTCGGACGCATCCGGGGTCCTGGGCGGGACCGAGATCAAGATCGCGTACAAGATCGGCTACGTGCTGAACTTCTATCGCGAGCCCGCGTTCCGGAAGATCGAGATGGAACACGGCATCACGCGGCCGGAGATCGTGACGCTGATCTTCCTGATGTATCGCGACGGCGTGACCGCCAAGGACATCTGCGAATATTCCGGTCATCTGAAGGCGAATATCAGCCGCGGCATCATCGCGCTGGAGAAGAAGGGCCTGCTGCGCCGCGCGAAGGACGCCGCCGACAATCGCTTGCAGAAACTTCATATCACGCCGGCGGGCCGCGCGCTCTATCAGCGCTACATTCCCCAGTTGCGCGCGCGCGAGGAAGCGATGCTCGCCTGTTTGAGCCGCGCGGAGCTGAAAACGCTGGAAGGGTTGCTCGACAAGCTCGCCGCGCATGTGCCCGAATGGTCGGGCCCCGACGAGGTCTAGCGCGGACCTAGGATTTCGCGCGGCAGCCGGGTGTCGTGCAGGTCAGGCCCGCCGCGATGAACGTGCCGCAGCGCGGGCAGGCGCGCATCGTCGTTGCGCCCGCATCCATATCGGCCTTGGCCACGTCGCGCGATTTGGCGCGTTGCGCGGCGATATCCGCTTCCTTCTCCCGGATGCGGAAATAGCGCCAGCCGAACCATGCGACCAAGACGACGATCGCGAAGATCAGGATTTTTCCGACCGAGCCCATGGCGGACTTATAACCCGAAACGCGCGAAAGCGGCGCGCGCCTCGATCGCATCCAGCGCGTCGCCCGCATAATCGGCTTGCGACGACAAGCCCAGCAGGCGGCGCAGGAAGCCTCCGCCTTGCAACGCGAAGCCGCGATAGCGGACTTTCTCGCCGAAGCGCTTGCGCAGATCGGCGCGCGCGTCGGCGACCCCGTCGATCAGGCCCAGTTCAAGCGCCTTGGTGCCGGTCCAGAATTCGCCCTCGAACAAAGTCGCGTCGTCGGCCTTCAGCTTGGCGCCGCGCCGCGTGCGCACCCAAGCTTTGAAATTCTCGTGCAGTTCGACTTGGATGGATTTGAGCCGCGCAACGTCCTCGTCCTTCTCGGGCCCGAACGGGTCGAGCAGCGATTTTCGTGCGCCCGACGTATGCAAGCGCCGCTCGATGCCGAGCTTGGCGATCATCTCCTGAAAACCGAACCCGGCGGAGATCACGCCGATCGAGCCGACGATCGAATTCGCGTCGGCGACGATCTCGTCCGCCGCCGCCGCGATCCAATAGCCGCCCGATGCGGCGACATCCTCGACATAGGCGTAGACCGGCAGTTTTTCCTGTTCGGCCAGCGCGCGGATGCGGGCACCGATCAACGCGCTTTGTGCCGGCGATCCGCCGGGCGAGTTGATGACCAGCGCCACGGCCGCGAGGCCCTTGGTCTTGAACATGCGCTCCAGCGGGCCGGCGAGGCGTTCCATCGATAAGCCGCGCCGCCCGCCAATACCGATCGGACCTTGCAGGCGCATGACCGCGACGATTGGGGCGGGCGTGCGGCCGAAAAGGCGTGCGAAAGCGGGGCGAAGCCGGTCCAACATGGATGTTCTATACCAAGGGCAATTCGCCGCCGTCGCGCAGAATCGAATCCGCCGCGGCGGAGAATTTTCCGTCCGCGTCGTGCAGAACCAGCCCGCGCGCGAGCATCAGCGGTGCGCGCGAGCCCATTCGCGCGCGCACCAGCACGCGTTTGGCGTGCTCGCCGGCTTTGGGCCACAGCGGAAACACGACGAACTCGCCCAAACCCTTCATCGCCGTTAGCAGATCGGCAAGGCGGTCGGCGCGCTGCACGAACAGGATATGGGCTTTGGGCGACGCCGCGCGTTTGGCGGCTTTGACCCAAGCGGCGAGGTCGAGATCGCCTTCCATATCGGCCTTGCGTTTGCGCGCGTGCGGCGAGGGATCGGCGCGCGCGGGATCGAGATAGGGCGGGTTGACCATCACCAGATCGAAACCGGTTTCCCCGAACGCCGCCGCGTCGCCCTCGACGATGCGCGCGCGGCTGGCGAAGTCGTTGGCGGCAAGATTGTCGCGCGCCAGCCCGGCGAGGTCGGGGTCGATCTCCACGCCCACGGCCTGCGTTTCGGGCGCGCGCGCCAAAAGGCACAAGAGCGCCGCACCCGCCCCGCAGCCGAGATCGAGCGCCTTTACGGGCTTGCCGGCGGCGGCGGCGAGCAGGACCGGATCGATCGCCGCGCGATAACCGTCGGCGGGCTGCGCGAAGCGCAAGCGGCCGCCCAGCAGCTTGTCTTGCGTGGTTTCGATCATCGGATTTCGTCCAATCCCGCCTGCTTCAAAAGGTCGCTCGCGGCGGGATAGTCGGCTTCGTCGACCGCCAAGCGGCGCGGGAAGGCGCCGATCGAGCCTTCGAGCGCCGAGATATGCACGTCCAGGGTCGCGAATTCGATGCGCGCATCGCGCAAAAGCGCCTGCGCGAAGGACAGGGCGACCGCATCGGTGGTGCGCAGAACCTCGCGCATCGAGTGTTGATTCCCCGGTTGAGGGCTCTATGCTCGCAACCCGCGGGCGCCGCCGTCAAGCGCGGCGGCCCCCGGACGCAGCAAGAAGGAATTCAGGACGTGGCCGTCGTCGTCAATCTCGAAGGCGAGCGCAAAAATCCCCGCCCCAGCGGTGCGAAGAACGCGCTTCAAAACCTCCTCGCCCTCGTCGACGGCGATTTGAAGGCCGTCAACGAGACGATCGTCCGGCGCATGCATTCCTCCGTCGATCTGATCCCGCAGCTGGCGGGGCATATCATCGCGGCGGGCGGCAAGCGCATGCGCCCGATGCTGACGCTGGCTTCCGCGCGCATGTGCGGCTATCGCGGCCAGCGCCATATCGGGCTCGCGGCCTGCGTCGAATTCATCCATACTGCCACGCTGCTGCATGACGACGTGGTCGACGAAAGCGATCTGCGCCGCGGCCGCGCCACGGCCAATGCCGTGTGGGGTAACAAGGCGTCCGTCCTCGTCGGCGACTTCCTGTTCAGCCGCGCCTTCCAGGTGATGGTGGAGGACGGCTCGCTCGCCGTTCTCGCGATCCTGTCGAATGCCTCGGCCGTGATCGCGGAAGGCGAGGTCTTGCAGCTCACCACCGCCAACGACACCGAGACGTCGGAGCAGGCGTATCTCGAAGTCATCCGCGCCAAGACGGCGGCGTTGTTCGCCGCCGCGTGCCGCGTGGGGGCCGCCGTCGCCGACCGCCCGAAGGCGGAGGAGGACGCGCTGGAGGCCTACGGCCTCAATCTCGGCATCGCGTTCCAGCTGGTCGACGATGCGCTCGATTACGCGTCCGACACCGCGACGATGGGCAAGGAAGTCGGCGACGATTTCCGCGACGGCAAGATCACGCTGCCGATCGTGCTGTCGTTCCTGCGCGGCGACGAGGAGGAGCGGACGTTCTGGCGGCGCACCCTCGAGGATCTCGACCAAAAGGACGGCGATCTTTCCCGTGCGGTCGAATTGATGCGCAAGCATAACGCGCTGGCCGACACGATCGAGCGCGCGCGCCATTACGGCCGCATCGCCAAGGACTCGCTCGGCATTTTCGCCGACGGGGCGGAAAAGCGCGCGCTGATCGATCTGGTCGATTTCGCGATCGAGCGCGCGTACTGACGCTTAGGCGGCCCGCGTCAGGGCCGCGTCGATCGCGTCGTTGAGCGCGGCCGCACCTCGCGATACTTCCTTCGACATTTCGGCGAGCTTGGCGCTGGTTGCGTCCGCCTGCGCGGCGGCGTTCGCCACGGCGGCGATGCGCGCCGAAACGCCGCGCGCCGCGTCGGTCGTGCCGGCGATGCCGCGCGAAATTTCGCGCGTCGCCGCTCCTTGTTCCTCGATCGCGGCGGCGATGGCCGAGGCGGTCCCGTCGATCGCCGCGATGGTCGTTTCGACCTCGCCGATCGCGCGCACGGCCGCTTCGGTCGATGCGCCGATTTCGGCGACGCGCTTGGCGATGTCTTCGGTCGCGCGGGCGGTTTGTCCGGCAAGGCTTTTGACCTCGCCCGCGACGACCGCGAATCCTTTGCCCGCTTCGCCCGCGCGCGCCGCCTCGATCGTGGCGTTGAGGGCGAGCAGATTGGTCTGCGCGGCGATTTCCGCGATCAGCTTGGTCACGGTCCCGATCTGGCCGACCGCTTCCGACAGCCGCGCGACGGTGGCGCGCGCGGCCCCGCCGCGTTCCACGGCGACGCGCGTGGTTTGCGCCGTGGTCGCGATCTGGCGGCCAATTTCGTCGATCGATCCGGACAACTGGCTCGTCGCCGCCGCGACCGTTTCGGCGTTGCGTAGCGCCGCATCGGCCGCTTGGGCGACGTCGCGCGAATCCGCCGCCGTGTCGCGCGCGGCGCTCGCCAGCGCGCCGGCAAGCCCTGTCATCTCGCCGGTTTTCGTGGCGGTCGCGTCGGCGGTGCTGCGCGTGGCGCCGCGTACGGTTTGCGCCATCTGCGCCAGCGCTTCGCGCCGCGCCGCTTCGGCATGGGCGCGGTCCTCGGCCTGGCGCGCGCGGGCGCGCTCGGCCTCGGCCAATCCATCGCGCAAGGTCGATAGCGCGCGCGCCGCGGCGCCGATTTCGTCGCGGCGGCTCGATTGTGCGATCTCGCCCGCATAGTCGCCCGCTTCGACGGATTTCATCCGCGCGACGATGGCGGCGAGCGGATTGGCGATGCCGCGCCGGCCGATGGCAAGGCCCGCGATCGCGCCGATCGCGGCGGCGGCGATCGACAGGATCGGCAGCCAGATCACGAGACGGTCCAGCAAACCGACGACCGTTCCGGTGGCCGTGTCGGCCGCGCGGGCGTTGCGGTCGTAAAGATCGGTGAGCGCGAAGATCGCTTCCAGCACCAATCCGCCGCCATCGACAGCGGCGGCGCCCGCTTGTTCGCGTGCGCCCGCTTTCGCCAATTCGACGACCTTGTCGGCGACGGGCTTGTAAGCATCCAGCGCGGCGCGCGCCTTGGCCGCGGCCTCGCGCGCGGGGGCGTCGAGCAGATGGGGGGCGAGGGCGGCGAGATTGTCGCGGATCACCTCGAAATCCTTGGCGGCCGATGCGGCGAGTTCGTCGCGCCGCGCCGGCGGCAGGTCGAGCCCCAGCGCCTCGACGTTGCGCGCGAACGAGATCGTCGAGGCGCCGATATAGCCGGTGGTCTCGACGTTGCGGGCCGCCGCGTTGATTTCGCGGGCGGAATCGACCGCCTGCGACAGGCTCCAGGCGGCACCGGCCGCCATGGCGAGGGCGAGAAGGCTGGGCGCCATCACAGCCAGCAGGATTTTGCGGGCGATCGGCAGATTTTCGAGACGCATCGCGAATTCCCCGGAGATTGCGGATCGGTTTCGCGCGCGGCGGCGAAAAGGTTACGGGCGTAACCCCGGCAAGGTGCTGCGCGAACAAGGACCGACAGCCGTGTCCGGGAGGCGGGAAATGACAGCAATGCGACGGATCTTCGGGGCCATTCCGTGGCTTCTGGCCGTGTGGATCGCCTATATCTTCGTCTGGTACCTGCAATACAAGTTCACCGGCGCCGACGGCTCGGTGTGGCTGTTCACCGTGCTGACCGATTGGCTGGGCGTGCCCGGCTATGAGAAACCGATGCGTATCGGCGTCGGCTCGGCCGAATTGCTGGCGGCGGTCCTGGTGCTGATCCGCCGCACGCAGGTTTTCGGCGCGGCGATGTCCGCGGGCATCATGGCGGGTGCGATTTTCTTCCACGTCGTCTCGCCGCTGGGGATCGATCCCTATGAAGACGGCGGCGTGTTGTTTACGGAAGCCTGCCTCGTGCTGCTCGCCGCCCTTGCCATTCTGTGGCTGCGGCGCGACGAAGCGCTCGATCTCGCACGGCATTTGCCGGTGGTCGGCCGCTACGCATGAGTGCGGCACCCAAAAAGCCGCGCGATCTGCGCCTTGATTTCTTTCGCGGCTTGTCCTTGGTCGCGATCTTCTTCGCCCATGTGCCCGGCGGGTGGGCGCGCGAAATCATCTGGGCGCGGTTCGGCCTGTCGGATGCCGCGCATGTGTTCGTGTTCATCTCCGGCTTCGCGGCGGCGATCGCCTTCGGCGGCACGTTCGGCCGGATGGGCTTCGCGGCCGGCACGGCCCGCATCGCCTGGCGCGCCGCCCAACTTTATGGCTGCCATATCGCACTGTTCTTCGTGACGCTGTTTATCGTCGCGGCCCTGCAACCCGGCTATGCCGCCTTTCTGGGGATCGGCGGGTTCTTCGCCGATCCCGCACGGCATATCGTCGAGTTGTTCACGCTGCGCTACGTGCCGACCTATTTCGACATCCTGCCGCTTTATATGGTGGTCCTCGCCGCCGTACCCCTGGCGATGGCGCTGGCGCGCATACATCCGGGCTTGGTGATCGCGGCCAGCGTCGCGCTATGGAGCGTCGTGCAAGTCACCGGCTTCAATCTGCCGGCGGGCGACGGGCGGATGTGGGGCTTCAACCCGCTTGCCTGGCAGATGCTGTTCTTCGCGGGTTTCGCCTTGTCGCGCGGCTGGATTGTCCCGCCGAAGCCGACGCCCGCCGTGCTGGCGCTATGCCTTGGCTATCTTGTCTTCGGCTTCGTGGTCGAATTCCGCGCGGCCTGGTCGCTGTTGCCCGAGCTCGCGTCGTTGCACGAATGGGCCTATGCCCATGCCAACAAGCCCAATCTCGACGCGCGGCAATTCGCGCATTTCGTTGCTTTGGCGATCGTGGCGTTGTGGATCGTGCGCCAGTGCCCGGAGATACTGGAAAGTGTCATGGCGCGGCCCTTCGTATTGCTTGGCCGCCAAGCGCTGCCGGTTTTCTTCGCAGGCATGGCGCTGTCGCATCTGGGCGGGATCGCACTGGTGGTCTACGGCACCGATATCGAAGATCAGATCGCGGTGCATGGTTTCGGCCTTGCGGCGCTGTTCGCCGTCGCGCGCATCGCGGTCTATGTGAAGAACGCGCCGTGGAAGGCCGGCGCGAAACCCGCAGCCGTTTCGACCCAAATCAGCGTGCCCAGCGCCGCGCAATGAATTCGAGCGCGTGGGGCAAAGCGCGTTCCCATGTGCCCCATTCGTGCCCGCCGGGGGCGGTGTCGCTTTCGACGTCGAAGCCCCTGTCTTTCAGCAGGCGCGCAAGATCGTCGCTTTGCGCGCGGATCGTGCCGAAATCTTCGGTGCCGGCGGTGAGGTAAATCGCGGGCTTCGGCATCGCGGCGGGCAATGCGATCGCCAAAGCATGGGCGCTGTGTTTCAGGAAATTCGCGCGCGCGAAGGGTGTGCCGAAGGCACCCTCGAAAACCCGCGCGACGCGCGCTTGCATCGCGTCGTCGAGCGGCGCGTCGTTTTCCAGCACGGTCCAGAACGCGCCGGACATCGACGCGGCGGCGACGAACCGATCGGGATAGGCAAGCGCGATCCCCAGCGCGCCGAACCCGCCCATCGAATTGCCGGCGATCGCGCGCTGGCCGCGCACGGGGTTGCCTGCGAATCGCCGTTCGATTTCAGCGGGCAATTCGTTTGCGATCGCCGTCGACATTGCGCCCGCGTACCAGCTATTGCCGCCGTCGGGCATGACGATCAGGCAGGGCGGGATTCTGCGCTCGGCGATCAGGCGGTCGGCGGTTTGCGCGGCAAGCGCCATGTCCAGCCAATCGGCGGGTTTGCTGTTGCGGCCATGAAGCAGATAGACGACCGGCAGATTGCGCGCGGCGCCGTCGGGCCGATAGATCGAATAGACGAGGGGGCGGCCCAGCACGGCGCTTGGGGCCGCTTGATCGCGCAACACTTCGCCCGCCCAAGCGGGTAAAGCAATCAAGACGGCCAGCAGAGCCACAATGGCGCGCATATTGCGAGCCTATCGCGCCGCTTGGGCGGGCGCTACATTCCCGCTTTCAAGCGTATGCCGAATGTTTCGAGGATCACGATGCAGCTTCCGACCCATGGCCGTTATGAATACTCGCCGATTTCGACGCGCAAGCCCTATGACTGGCCGAACGGCAAGCGGCTCGCAGTCTATCTCGGGCTCAATCTCGAACATTTCGCCTTCGGCGAAGGGCTGGGGGCGGAACTTGCGCCCGGCGGTCCGCAGCCGGACGTGCTGAACTACGCTTGGCGCGATTGGGGCAATCGCGTCGGCGCTTGGCGCATGCTGGAATTGTTCGAGGAATTGTCGCTGCCCGCGTCGGTGCTGATCAATTCGTCGATGTACGACTACGCGCCCGAACTGCTCGCGGCCTTCCGCAAGCGCGGCGACGAATTCGTCGGCCATGGCCGTACGAACGCGGAGCGTCAGGGCACGCTGCCGGAGGCGGAGGAAGCGGCGTTGATCGCGGAGTCGACGGCGGCAATGCGCGCGAAAGAAGGTAAGGCGCCGCAAGGCTGGCTGGGCCCGTGGATCAGCCAAAGCCGCGCCACGCCCGATTTGTTGCACGAGGCGGGTTACACCTATCTGCTCGATTGGTGCATGGACGACCAGCCGATCTGGTTCAAAACGCGCAAGGGTCGCATCTTGGCAGTGCCCTATCCGCAGGAACTGAACGACATCCCGATGATCGTCGGGCGCAAGATCGGCGGCGATGCCTTCGCCGACATGATCGTCGACGCGTTCGACGAAATGCTGCGTCAATCCAAGGATCAGCCGCTGGTGATGGGCATCGCACTCCACGCTTATCTTGTGGGGCAGCCGCATCGCTTGAAGCATTTGCGCCGCGCGCTTGCCCATATCCGGCAGGCATGGCCCGAAATCTGGTTTACGACCTCGGGCCGGATCGCCGCACATGCCGCCAGCCTGCCGCCCGGCATCGTGCCGTGACCAATTCGGATTGGTCGCCTTCGTAAAAGGCGGGAAGGCGCAAATTTAAGCAATTGTTGCGCATCCCGACGATCGGCAACGAATGGCGATGTGCGGCGCTATCGCATCGGTTGCGTGCCCCGCGATGTCGCCCATCCGCGCGTGGTATCCGGGCGCCCCGTTCCATGCGCGCATATAGGTAATTGCGCGTATGGCATGAGGCTTGCTCCCCCATGAATTCGGCCGATGGGCCACGCAACGAAACATGGGGGTTTCGCGAAAATGAGCATTTCTCGTCGTCGTCTATTGGGCTCCGCCGTCGGCGGTGCCGCGATTCTGCACTACGGGCGGATGGGTGCGTTCGCCCAGGCGCCGACGATCAAGATCGGCATTCTCCACTCGCTGTCGGGCACGATGGCGATTTCGGAGACGACGTTGAAAGACGTCATGCTGATGCTGATCGAAGAGCAGAACAAGAAGGGCGGCGTTCTGGGCCGCAGGCTCGAAGCGGTGGTCGCCGATCCCGCGTCGAACTGGCCGCTGTTCGCCGAAAAGGCGCGCGAACTGATCGCGCGCGACAAGGTCGCCGCGACGTTCGGCTGCTGGACCTCGGTCAGCCGCAAGTCGGTGCTGCCGGTATTCAAGGAACTCAACAACATCCTCTTCTACCCCGTGCAGTACGAGGGCGAGGAGAGCGAGCGCAACGTGTTCTACACGGGCGCGGCGCCGAACCAGCAGGCCATTCCGGCCGTCGACTATCTGATGTCGAAGGACGGCGGCGAGGTGAAGCGCTGGGTGCTCGCGGGCACGGACTATGTCTATCCGCGCACGACCAACAAGATCCTCGAGGCGTATCTCAAGTCGAAGGGTGTCGCCGACGCCGACATCATGATCAACTACACGCCGTTCGGCCACGCCGATTGGCAGACGATCGTGTCGAGCATCAAGACCTTCGGCGCCGCCGGCAAGAAGACGGCCGTGGTGTCGACGATCAACGGCGACGCCAACGTTCCCTTCTACAAGGAACTCGGCAACCAGGGCATCAAGGCGACGGACATTCCCGTCGTCGCGTTCTCGGTCGGCGAAGAAGAACTCGCCGGCATCGATACGAAGCCGCTCGTCGGCCATCTCGCCGCCTGGAACTACTTCCAGTCGGTCAAGAATCCCGACAACGACGCCTTCATCAAGGCGTGGCAGGCCTTCACCAAGAACCCGAAGCGCGTGACCAACGATCCGATGGAAGCGCACTATATCGGCTTCAACATGTGGGTGAAGGCGGTCGAGGCGGCCAAGTCGGTCGATCCGGACGCCGTCATCAAGGCCCTGCCGGGCGTCAAGGCGCCGAACCTGACCGGCGGCATTTCGGAAATGCTGCCCAACCACCACATCACGAAGCCCGTGATGATCGGCGAAGTCCGCGAGGACGGTCAGTTCGACGTGGTGTGGCAGACCAAGGATCTGGTCCCCGGCGACGCGTGGTCCAAGCATCTCGACGGGTCGAAGGACCTGATCGGCGACTGGGTGACGCGCAACTGCGGCAACTGGAACACCAAGACGAACACCTGCGGCAGCTGAGAAGCGAAGCTGGTGAATCATCGTCATACGACGTTGCGGGACCGGGCGCGCGCTATCGCGCCCGGTCTTGCGTCCCCGGCGCTTCTGGCGCTGGCGATCCTGTTCCTTTTGACTTGCTTTGCGTCCTTGCCTGCACGTGCGCAGGATTACAACGCAGCGCTCGACAAGTTCCTGTCGGATTCCTTTCCGGATACCGAAGCAGGTATCGCGGGCGTGCAAGCCGTCGGCGATCCGCGTGGCGTTCCCGTCATCGAAGCTTTGCTCGACCGGCGCTTGCTGGTGAACCAAGCGGCCAAGGCGATCGTCTATCGCGATCGGGCGGGCGCCACGTTCGATGCGCGCACCGGAGAACCGGCGGCCGCGCCCGATAGCCCCACGACCGTGCGGCTCAACAATCGCTTGCGCGGCATCGCGCAAGCCGCGCTGGGCGCCATGACTCTTTTATCGCCCGATCCCACACGCCGCCGCCAAGCGGCCGAGGCGGTGTTCCGTTCGCGCGACGCCTCCGCCCTGCCGGCCATCGATCAGGCCTTGGCCCGCGAAACCCTGCCCAGCGTGCGCGACGCGTTGCGCTTGGCGCGCGCGGCCATCGTGCTGACCGACGACGCGACGCCGATGGCTGATCGCATCGCGGCCGTCGATGTCGTGTCGGCCTCCGCCGACCGCGACCGGATCGGCTTGCTGCGCCAGGTCATGAACCGCGCGCCGGCCGAGTTGAAGCCGGCACTCGAAGCCGGGATCGCGAAGATCGAGAACGTGCTGAAGATGCGCGAGATCGCGCAGACCTTCTGGTTTGGTTTGTCCTTGGGCTCCGTGCTGCTTCTCGCCGCCATCGGTCTTGCCATCACCTTCGGCGTGATGGGCGTCATCAACATGGCGCATGGCGAGATGGTGATGATCGGCGCTTATGTCACCTTCATGGTGCAGGAGACGATCCGCAATTCCGCGCCGGAGCTGTTCGACTATTCGCTGCTGATCTCGCTGCCGCTCGCCTTCTTCGTCGCGGGCGCGATCGGCGTGGCGATCGAACGCGGCATCATCCGCTTCCTCTATGGCCGGCCGCTCGAAACGTTGCTCGCCACCTTCGGCGTGTCGCTGTTCCTGCAACAAGGCGTTCGCACCATCTTTGGCCCGACCAACCGCGAAGTCGGCGCGCCCGGCTTCATGTCGGGCTATTTCGAGTTCTTCGGCCTGCAGATCACTTATGGCCGCTTGTGGATCGTCGTTTTCGCGATCTTCGTCTTCGCGATGCTTCTGCTGGTGCTGAAGGGCACGTCGCTGGGCCTGCATATGCGCGCGGTCACGCAGAACCGGCGCATGGCGGCGTCGATGGGCATTCGCACCGGCTTCGTCGATGCGATGACCTTCGGCCTCGGCTCGGGCATCGCCGGGATCGCGGGCGTGGCGCTCAGCCAGATCGACAATGTCAGCCCCAATCTCGGGCAGGGCTACATCATCGACAGCTTCATGGTCGTGGTGTTCGGCGGCGTGGGCAATTTGTGGGGCACGCTGGTCGCGGCGCTGTCGCTGGGTGTCGCCAACAAACTGCTCGAACCCTTCGCGGGCGCGGTGCTGGGCAAGATTCTAATCCTGGTGCTGCTGATCCTGTTCATCCAGAAACGCCCGCGCGGTTTGTTCGCGCTCAAAGGCCGGGCCGTCGAACAATGATCGCCGCGTTGCTCGCCGAAAAACTCGACGGCCGAGGGAAGATCTTTCTGATCTTCCTGGCGCTGCTTGCATTGCTGGTGCCGATCTGCAATCTGCTCGTGCCCGCAGGCTCGGCCTTCCATATCGGCACCGGTACGGTCGTGCTGCTCGGCAAATGGCTGTGCTACGCCATGCTGGCCGTCGCCCTCGATCTCGTCTGGGGCTATTGCGGCATTCTTTCGCTGGGCCATGGCGCGTTCTTCGCGCTGGGCGGCTACGCGATGGGCATGTACCTCATGCGCCAGATCGGCACGCGCGGCGTCTACGGCCATCCCGTGCTGCCGGATTTCATGGTCTTCTTGAATTGGACCGAATTGCCGGTCGCGTGGTGGGGCTTCCAGAACCCGGTCTACGCGATGTTCATGGTGCTGGCGGTGCCCGGCGCGCTCGCCTTCGTGTTCGGCTGGTTCGCGTTCCGCAGCCGCGTCACGGGCGTGTATCTCTCGATCATCACCCAGGCGCTGACCTATGCGTTGCTGCTCGCCTTCTTCCGCAACGATATGGGTTTCGGCGGCAATAACGGCCTGACCGACTTCAAGGACATTTTCGGCTTCAACGTGCAGTCGGCGGGCACGCGCATGGCGCTGTTCCTGGCGAGCGTCGCGGGCTTGGTTATCGCCTTCCTGATTGCTAGGTTCATGGTCACGTCGACCTTCGGCAAGGTGCTCGTCGCGATCCGCGACGCCGAAAGCCGCACGCGGTTCTTGGGCTACCGGGTTGAGCGCTTCAAGCTGCTGGTCTTCGTCGTTTCGGCGATGATGGCCGGTGTGGCGGGTGCCCTTTACGTGCCGCAAGTCGGCATCATCAACCCGTCGGAATTCTCGCCGATCAACTCGATCGAAGCGGTCGTGTGGGTCGCGATGGGCGGGCGCGGCACACTGGTGGGGGCCGCCCTTGGAGCCGGCATCGTCAACGCGCTGAAGACGACATTCACCACCGGCGCGCTGGCACCCTATTGGCTGTTCGTGCTGGGCGCGTTGTTCGTGCTCGTCACCGTCGCCTTGCCGGCCGGCATTCTGGGGGCGGCGGAAAGCCTGATCAAACGCATGCGCGGATCGGGTTCGCCCGCCCGCAAGCCGGCCGAGTGAGGGCGCCGAATATGAACACCCCTGTCGTTCGCGCGCTCCTATATCTCGACGGCGTCAACGTCACCTTCGACGGTTTCCGCGCCTTGCGCTCGCTGTCGTTGACGGTCGAGACGGGCGCGATGCGCGCCATCATCGGCCCCAACGGGGCGGGCAAGACCACGATGATGGACGTCATCACCGGCAAAACGAAACCCGACAACGGCGACGTGTTGTTCGCCGACGGCACGGTGGATTTGACGCGTCACGACGAAGCCTCGATCGCGGAGCTGGGTATCGGGCGCAAATTCCAGAAGCCGACCGTGTTCGAAAGCCATACGGTGGCGGACAACGTGCTGCTCGCGACGGCGGGCCCGCGCGGCGCGTTCTCCTCGCTCTGGGGTGCTCGCGCGCGCGTCGAGCGCGAACGCATCGACGAGGCGCTGGAAACCGTGCGCTTGCTCGCCCATCGCGACCGGCGGGCGGGCGAATTGTCGCACGGCCAGAAGCAATGGCTGGAGATCGCCATGCTGCTCGCCCAGAATCCGAAGCTGCTGCTGGTCGACGAACCCGTCGCGGGCATGACCGATGCGGAAACCGAAACGACGGCAGAATTGCTGCGCGAGATCAACCGCGACCACACCGTGGTCGTGGTCGAGCACGATATGAGCTTCGTGCGCGCGCTCGATTGCCGCGTGACTTGTCTGCACGAAGGTTCCGTGCTCGCCGAAGGCTCGATCGACACGATCGCGTCGAACGAGCGCGTCATCGAAGTCTATCTGGGGCGCTGAGCAGCATGTTGGCCGTTGACAAGATCGATCTTCATTACGGCCAGGCGCAGGCGTTGCGCGGCGTGTCGATCGAGGCGCATTTCGGCGAAGTGTGCTGCGTGCTGGGCCGCAACGGCGTGGGCAAAAGCTCGCTGTTGCGCGCCATCACCGGCCAGCGCGGCATTTCGGCGGGCAGCATCAGCTTCGAAGGCAAACGGATCGACGCGATGGCGCCCGAGGATCGCGCGCGCGCCGGCATCGCCTATGTGCCGCAGGGCCGCGAGATTTTCGCGATGCTGACGGTGAAGGAAAATCTCGAAACCGGATTCGCGCCGCTGCCGCGCGGCCAGCGTTCGATCCCCGACGATCTGTTCGATCTGTTTCCGGTGCTGAAGGAAATGCTCGGCCGGCGCGGCGGCGACCTTTCGGGCGGTCAGCAGCAGCAATTGGCGATCGGCCGCGCGTTGACGATGCGTCCGAAACTCCTCGTGCTCGACGAGCCGACCGAAGGCATTCAGCCCTCGATCATCAAGGATATCGGCCGGACGATCGCCTATCTGCGCCAGCGCGGCGACATGGCGATCGTGCTGGTCGAGCAGTATTTCGACTTCGCCAAGGAACTCGCCGACCGCTGGTACGTGATGGAGCGCGGCGAGGTTTCCCTCGCCGGCACCAAGGCGAATATGGACGAAGACGAAATCCGCCGCCGGATGTCGGTCTAGGCGGCGGCTTTCTTCGCGACGCGCGAGGGCTGCGGCGGCAGGAAGATCGTCAGCAGCCCGATCGCCGGCAGATAAGCGCAGATCTTGTAGACGGTATCGAGACCGTGGATGTCCGCGATCTCGCCCAGCGCCGCGGCGCCAATACCGCCCAGCCCGAACGAGAAGCCGAAGAACATGCCCGCGACCAAGCCGACGCGGCCGGGGATCAGTTCCTGCGCGTAGACCAGGATCGCCGAGAAAGCCGACGACATGATGAGGCCGACGGTGAAGGCGAGGACCAGCGTCGCCTGGAACCCGACATGCGGCAGCACGAGCGCGAAGGGCAGGGCGCCCAGGATCGAGAACCAGATGATCGGCAAGCGGCCGATACGGTCGCCCAGCCAGCCGCCGGCGAGCGCGCCGATCGGCGAGGAAAGCAGGAACGCGAACAGCGCGTATTGTGCGGTCTGCACGTCCACGCCGAAGCGGCCCATCAAATAGAAGGTGAAGTAGGACGTGAAGCCCGCCATGTAGAAGGTCTTGGAGAAGACCAGCGCCACCAGCACGGCGACGGCGATCGCCACTTTGCGCTTGCCCAGCGCGGCGGCAATGTTCGCGGCCGAAACGCCCGCATGGGCCGCGCGCGGCTTCATGTTGCGCGCATACCAGCCGCCGATCCAGAACAGCACCGCCATGCCGACGAAAGCGGCGGCGGAGAACCAGGCGATGCTGCCCTGACCGTTGGGCAGCACGATCAACGCGGCGAGCAGCGGGCCGATCGCGGAGCCCGCATTGCCGCCGACTTGGAACAGCGATTGCGCCAGACCGTGGCGCCCGCCCGAGGCGAGGCGCGCGACGCGCGAGGCTTCGGGATGGAACACCGCCGAGCCGAGACCCACGAGGCAGGCCGACAGCAGAATGATCGGATAGCTATGCGCTTGCGATAGCAGCAACAGGCCGATCAGCGTCGAGCCCATGCCGATGGCGAGCGAGTAGGGTTTGGGATTGCGGTCGGTCGCGAAGCCGATCACCGGCTGGAACATCGACGCGGTGAATTGGAAGGCCAGCGTGATCAAGCCGATCTGCCCGAAATCGAGCCCATGCGCTTCCTTGAGGATCGGGTAGATCGCCGGGATCATCGACTGCATCGTGTCGTTCAGGAAATGGCAGAACGACAGCGAGAACACGACCGCGAAGGCGCCATTGGCGGCGGTGGGCGCGATCTTCGGGGCGGCGAAATCGGCGGGGGAAGCGGTCAAGGCGGCGGCTTGGCCGCGCGTATCGTCGGGCATGGGGCGTTTACTCCGTTGCCCCAAGGATTAAACGTTGTGACGTTCTGGCGTCGACCGCTATTGGCGCAGATCAGGCCCGCGCCGATTTATTAAAGTTTTTCAGATATTTATACGGATGGCCGTCGGCCGCTTCCGGTGTCGTGGCGATCGGGTCTATTGTCCGGCGCCCGAAGACCCTAACACCCGCTTCGTCACCGACATGCTGGAACATGTCCGCGAGCCGCGCCACGAGGACATTTGATTCCGCCGATGAATATCTTGCGCACGATCCGCTTGGCCGCGTGGTTTCTGGTCATCGTTGTCGCCGTTTTCACGGGCGCCATTTGGGCGACGCGCGCGTTGAAGCCCGTGCCCGAGGCCGTGCCGATTTCCAGCGCCTTGTCGCAATTCGGCGGTGCATTTTCGATCGCCGACATGAACGGCAAGCGGATCACCGAGCGCGATCTCGCCGGCCGGCCGGCGCTGATGTTCTTCGGCTTCACCTCTTGTCCCGACGTGTGTCCGACGACGCTGACCGATATCTCGGGCTGGCTCGACACGTTGGGCGACGAGGCCAAAGACCTCGCCGTTTATTTCGTCACCGTCGACCCAGAGCGCGATACGCCCGAACAGCTGCGCGACTATCTCGCCGCGTTCGACGGGCGGATCGTCGGCTTGGTCGGCACGCCGGCCGAAACCGCGCGCATCGCCGACGCGTGGCGCGTCGTCTATAAAAAGGTGCCGCAGGGCGATAGCTACGTGATCGACCACACGGCGACCGTGTTCATGATCGACAAATCCGGCCAATTCGCCGGGACGATCGATTTCCACGAGCAGCGCGAGACGGCGCTGGCAAAGCTATCGCGACTTCTTCGCAGCGCACAAAATTCTTGACCCCTCCCGGCGGCGCTGCTACGCGTCAATTCTCCTTGGGGAGTAGTCGGCGTTCCCGAAACGCGTTCGCGTCAACATACTTGGCTCTTCGGAGCCATGGCGCGAGCAACCCGCGAAAGCGAGTTTGGCAAGACCACGGACCTTCGCTTTGCCGGTACGGCCGGGGAAAGCGCAAGGTCGCGTTGCGTCTGGCCGTGGGAGCGTAATCCAGTGGAAGCCTTTCTCGTTTCGACCAGCGCCGTTGCCCTCGCCGAAATCGGCGATAAGACGCAGCTGCTCGCTTTTCTGCTCGCCGCACGGTTCAAGAAGCCTTGGCCGATCGTCGCCGGCATCGTCGCCGCGACCGTGCTCAACCACGCCATCGCGGGTGCGGTGGGGGCGTGGATCGCCGAAGCTTTGGGCGGCGACATCCTGCGCTGGGTGCTGGGGCTTTCGTTCATCGCGATGGCGGTGTGGACGCTGATCCCCGACAGCATCGAAGAAGAGGAAACGAAGATCGCGCGCCAGATCGGCGTGTTCGGCACGACCTTCGTGACGTTCTTCATCGCCGAGATCGGCGACAAGACGCAGATCGCGACCGTGGCGCTCGCGGCGCATTACGCGCAGGCGGTCGCGGTGGTCGCGGGCACGACGCTGGGCATGTTGATCGCCGACGTGCCGGCCGTGTTCCTGGCCGACAAATTCGCCGCGAAGATCCCGACGAAATTCGTGCATCGCGTCGCGGCAGCGCTGTTCTTGGCGCTTGGCCTTGCTACGCTGTTGTCGGATTTCGAGCTGTTCTAAACGCGCGTCAAAAATGCGTGGAAGCGTTCGTCGAAGGCGGCGGGCGCTTCCACCATCGGCGAATGGCCGCATGAATCGAGGATCAACAGCTCGCTGTCCTTGATCCCGCGCTGGAGCGTTTGGGCGTGATCGACCGTGCGGCCGCCGTCCAGGCGTCCGTGCACGATCAGCGCAGGGCACGCGATCTCGTTTAGGCGATCCTCGAGATCGGTTTCGATCAGGCTGCGCTGGACATCGATAATCGCTTGGCCGGGCGCCAATACGGCGGCTTCGACGTAACGCTCGAAGAAATCGCGCGGCGTGGTCGCGAACCAATGTTCGCTGGTCTTGCGGATCTGCTCGGGATTTACGCCGTCGCGCTCCATCTCCGCCAGCAGCCCACGCGCCAGACCGTGCCCGCGCACCGAAGCGCCCGTACCGATCAGCACGAGCCCACCGATTTTGTCGGGTGCGGCGAGGGCAGCAAGCTGACAGACCACGCCGCCCATCGAATGCCCGACGAGCACGGGCTTCTCCAGACCCAGCGCGGCGGCGAAATTCACGACGCGCTTTGCGAAGCTATGGACCGAGTAGCCGTCCGGCGGCGCATCCGACCAAACGAAGTTGTTGATCGCGTAGCCCGTGTGCGTTGCGGGCAGGCGCGCCATCGTCTCGCGCCACAGCACCGACGACGAGCCGAAGCCGCCATGAACGAAAATCACAGGACGCGATCCCACGCCTGTCTTCTCGTAGACGACGTTCCGCCCGTCGATGGCGACGGACAGCATCACTGCGCCGCCAGCGGCGGGCGCACGATCGCCGCCGTCGTTTGGTCGAGATTGCGCGGTTTGGCCGGCGGCATTTCCTGGATCGCGTGCACGGATTGACCCCAACCCTTCGTATTCTCGATCAGCTTTCGGTCGCGCACCACGAAACGCCCGCGCACCAGCGTGTGCACCGGCACGCCGCGCACCGCGCGGCCGTTCCATGGCGTGATCTTGGCGCGCGATTGCAGATCGGCGTCGCAGATCATCGACGAGCGGCGCAAATCGACCAGCACGATATCGGCGTCGGCACCCGCACGCAGAATGCCCTTCCGGGGAAACAGGCCCCAGGCGCGCGCCGGGTTGTAGGACGTCCAGCGCACATAATCGCTGATCGACATGCACCCCGCGTTCACCTCGGTCAGCATCAGCGACATTTGCGTTTCCACGCCGGGGAAGCCGCAATCGCAATCCCAAATCGCGGGGCGCGTCTTCTCCTCGGGCACGTGCGGCGCATGGTCGGTCGCGATCATGTCGATCGTGCCGTCCTTCAACGCATCCCAGATCGGGCCTTGATTGCGCGCCTCGCGCACCGGCGGGTTGACGCGGATGCGCCCGCCCAGGCGGCCGTAATCCTCGGCGCCTAGCAGCAGATATTGCGGGCAGGTCTCGCCGGTCACATCCACGCCGCGCGCCTTGGCTTCGCGCAAGGGTTTGAGTTCATCGGCCGAGGAGATGTGCAGCACATGGATGCGTGCCCCCGTCCATTCGGCGAGGATCGACGCACGGCTGACCGCTTCGATCGCGACGACGGCGGGGCGGGCGGCCAGATGCGCCAAGGGATCGTTGCGGCCTGCGGCTTGGAGATGCTTCTGCCGGCGCGCCATGATCGATGCGGTTTCGGCATGCAGCGAAATGCGCTTGCCGTGGCGCGCCACGATCTCGAACCCTTCTAGCATCGCGCCGGTCGACGGGGCGGGCAGATTGCCGAACGTGTTGCCCATGAAGCATTTGAAGCCGATCACGCCGCCCGCGATCAGTTCTTCCAGATTGGCGAGATTTTCCTCGCCCAGCAGACCGTAGAGCCCGTAATCGACATGCGCCTTGGCGGCGGCGAGCGCGTGCTTCTGCTTGAGTTCGGCCTTGCCCGCCGTCGGCGGATTGACGTTTGGCATTTCGAACACAGTCGTCACACCGCCCATCGCGGCGGCGGCCGTGCCGGTCTGCCAGTCTTCCTTATGCGTATAGCCGGGCTCGCGGAAATGGACATGCGCGTCGATGGCGCCGGGCAGGATATGCATGCCGGTCGCATCGAGCGTTTCCTTGGCTTGCGGCATCGCCGCATCGTCACCGATGGCGAAGATCTTGCCGTCCTTGATGGCGAGGCTGCCTTCGCGCACGCCGTCCGGATAGACGAGCGTGCCGTTGCGCAAGACGATATCGGCGGTGACGGTCATTGTCGTTTCCTCGTTCGTTTTAGAGCGCGGCCCAGCCGCCATCGACCGGCAGATCGACGCCGGTGATCTGGCGCGACGCATCGCTCGCCATGAACAGGCAGGCATTGGCGACGTCGGCGTCGATCGTTACGCGGCGCAGCGCGTAATCGGCGGCGTGGCGTTGCGCGGCTTCTTCCGGCGTGATGTTCAGGCGCCGCGCCATTTCCGCGCAGACCTTCTCGCGGAAGCGCGGCCCGTCGACCATGCCGGGGGCGACGTTGTTGACGTTGATGTTGTAGGGCCCCAGTTCCAGCGCGAAGCTTTTGGTGATGCCGCGCAAGCCCCATTTGGAGGCCGAATAGGCAAGACGCCCGGCGCGCCCGCGCATGCCGAACGTGCCGCCCACGTTAACGATCTTGCCGTAGCGCTGCTTGATCATCGACGGCGCCACGGCATGGATCGTGTGGAAGCAGCCATTCATGTTGAGGGTGACGATCTCGTCGAACTCCTCGGCCGTCGTCTCGGCGCCCGTCTTGCCGATGGGGCCCGAGCCGCCCGCGACATTCACCAGCACGTCGATCCGCCCGAAGGTCGCAAGGCAAGCACCGACCGCGCGTTCGACGGCCGCCGAATCGGTCAGGTCGCAGGCTTCGACCTGGACCTTGCGGCCCGCTGCGCGCGCGGCGGCGGCGACGGGTTCGATGGCCGCGACGTCGCGGCCGAGAAGGGCGAGATCGCACCCCTCGGCCGCGAACGCGGCGGTGATGGCGGCCCCCATCCCTTTGGCGGGACCGGTAATGAGAACGATCTTGCCGTTGAGTTGGAGGTCCATCTGGCTCACTTCATCGACGAAGGACGTTCGGCGCGCGGCGGCAGGAAGGAACGGTTGAAGACCTGTTCCACCGCCGGCTTGGATTTGAGGTCGAAGGCCATCGCCAGAATGTCGATCGACGCTTTGAGGCGCGCGTCGTCCACATCACCCAGGCCGATCCGTGCGATCTCGGGATGGTTCATTTCGTCGAGGATCGTGGCGTCGAAACGCTCGCGTTCGATCTTCAAATCGATCAGCTGATCGCGCTTGGCGACGGCGGCGACCGCGGCCGTCGGGTCCTTCAGCGCGTCGACGACGCCCTGGTTGATCGCCTTCAGAAGCCCGCGCACCGCCTGCGGATTTTCCTTGGCCAGCTTCTGCGACACCATGATGACGTTCGAGTAGAGATCCATCCCGAAATCGCCGAACTTGATGAAGCGCAGTTCCTTGTCGGCATCGATGCCGATCAGCTTGGCCGAGAAGCGGATCGTGTTGACGAAACCGAAGGCGCCATCGAACTGGCCTTGCATCAGCAATTGTTCGCGCAGATTCGGCTGGATGTTGGTGAGCTTGACGCCCGCGCAGTCGATCTTCGCCAGCGTGCAGAAGGCGGGGAACAGCTTGAGCGCGCCGTCATTGGCGGGGCCGCCCAGCGTCTTGCCTTCCAAATCCTTCGCCGTCTTGATCGGCGAGCCCGATTTGACCGCGATGGTGAAGGGCGGCTGGTTGAACATCGCATAGACGGCGATGGGCGCCACGTCGGGCTTTTGGGTCGCGAAGTCGATCAGCGCATTCATGTCGCCGAAGCCGACATCGTAGGCGCCCGACGCGATCAGCGAGATCGGTGCGCCCGATCCGGTGCCCGGGTCCATCGTCACCTCCAGGCCTTCGCGCGCGAAATAGCCGCGATCCTGCGCCAGAAAGAAATAGCCCTGCGGGCCTTGATACTTCCAGTTCAGCACCATTTTGAGCTTGGTCTGCGCGTCGGCCGGGGCCGATAGCGCCGCACCGGCCATCGCGAGGATCGCGGCGGCGAGATAACGCAATTTCATGCGGACTCTCCTGTTTGGGGTTTCTTGTCGATATCGGACGTGAAGGCGCGCGCGATCGCGGGATTGCCGGCAACCGCGCCGTAAAGCAGGCGCACGAGGAAGGGGATCGCGTCGGCAACGTATTGCGGCGAGGTGGTCGCGCAGGCGTCCAGCGCCAGCACGACGTCGTAGCCGAGATAGGTCGCGTCGCTGAGTGTGGCGAACACGCAGCGATCGGTGTTGATGCCGGCGAAGACCAGCGTGGTGATCTGCCGGCGGCGCAAAATCGAATCGAGCTCGTTGTCCCAGAAACCCGAAAGCCGGTGCTTGTGGACCAGGATGTCGCCTTGCTCGATCGGCAACTCGGCGATATTCGCGGCGCCCCAATCGTCGGCGACAAGCGTGCGGCCCTTGCCCGAAATCGCAGGATCGCCATAGGTCGGGCGCTGACCGAAGTTGCGCGCGCGTTCCAGCGCGAAGGCGGGCAGATTGGCGGCGTCGGGGCGCACGCCCCAATTCACCCAGAAGACCGGCACGCCGCCGCTGCGTGCGGCGGCGGTCAGCGCTTTCACCGGGCCGATCGCGCGGCGCACCGGCGTGGGATCGATGCCGGAAGCGGCGAACCAGCCTTCGTCGTGCAAAAAGTCGTTCTGCATATCGACGACCAGCAAGGCGGTGCGCGCGAGGTCGATTTCGACTTGTTGCGGATCGGCATCAATCAATACGCGGCGCGGGGCGGGAACCGCCCGCACGAAGCTCACGAAGTTGCGCCTTTGCTCGCTTTCCATGGGGAAAACCTAGGCGCGGTTATTGCTTCCAAAAACTGTCGCTTTCGAAGGAAAGCGGTTCGAAAAAGTACACGCCCCTTCGGCGCTGCCCGGCGTTTGGGCGTCATGACCCGCCGGAAGCGAAGGCCTGCCCAATGAAGTATCAGCGGATATTGTCCTATTTCGATGCCGTGGCGCGGACCGGCTCGTTCCGCAAGGCCGCCGAGCGCGCCAATATCACGGGCTCGGCGCTGGTCCGGCGCATCCAGGATCTGGAACAGGAATTGGGCGCGCCGTTGTTCGAGCGGCGCGCGCGCGGCGTGGGGCTGACGACGGCGGGGGAGATGTTCCTCGCTTATGCCCGCGCGCAAAATGCCGAGGCGCAGCGTTTGGCTTCGCAGATCGAAGATATGCGCGGCGTGCGGCGCGGGGCGGTGCGCATTTCCTGCAGCCAAGCGGCGGCCCCGCATTTGCTGCCCCAGGCGATCGCGCGCTTTACCGAGAAGCATCCGAAAATCTCGTTCCATGTCGAGGTGCTGGACCGCGAGGCGGCGGTCGCTGCCTTGGCGGATTATCGGGTGGATCTGGTGCTGGTCTATCGCCCGGCCCCGGCGGCGGGCGTGTTGCACGTGCTGAAGCGCCTGCCGCAGAAGCTGGTGGCGCTGCTGCCCGAACGCCACGCGCTGGCGGGCAAAGGGCCGTTGCGGTTGCGCGATTGCGTTCGTTACCCCATGGCGCTGCCCGAGCGGCCGCTGGGGGCCCGCGTGTTGCTGGAGGAATTCGCGGGACGGTCGGGGATACGGATCGCACCCGCCGTGGAATCGAATTCGTTCGAAATGTTGCGCGGCTGCGTGCGCTATACCGGTGTGATCTCGTTCCAGATCGAGGCGGGCGTGGTCAAGACGCGCGCCAAGGCGACGGACGGGATCGTCGCGCGCCCGATCGACGAGCGCGACGCGCCCCCCGCCGATCTGATCCTGGGGCAGTTGCGCGGGCGCAATCTGCCGGTCGCGGCGGCGTCCTTCGCCGAGATGTTCGCCGAACAGCTCGGGACGTTCTAAGATGATCGCTCAAGAAATAAAGAGAGGCAGCGTATGGAGAAGTTGAAGATCACCGCCGGCGGTTTCGTCTTCGGCGCCAAATTCGAGGATGCGGCGCCCAAGACGGTCGCGAAATTCCGCACGCTGCTGCCCTATCGCCAGAAACTGATCCATGTGCGCTGGAGCGGCGAAGGTTGCTGGATCCCGCTGGGCGATTTCGATTTCGGTCTCGGCTACGAGAACCACACGAGCTATCCGGCGCCGGGGCAATTCCTGCTCTATCCGGGCGGGATCAGCGAAACCGAGATCATCGTCGCTTATGGCGGCGTGCAATTCGCCAGCAAGATGGGCCAGCTCGCCGGTAATCACTTCATGACGATCACCGACGGGATCGAAAATCTTGCGATCCTAGGTAAAAAAGTGCTGTGGGAAGGTGCGCAACCCATCGCGATCGAAGCGGCGTAGGCGAAAAGGGGCGGGCCGGACGCGCCCGCCCCCTTCCGATTCAGGCGACCATGCCGGGCTCGGCCGCTTCGAAGGCGAAGCTCGACGCCGGCGGGACGGGCGACGTCAAAGCCGGCAACGCGCGCAGCGATGCCGGCAACAGCCCGCGCGACTGTTCGCGCAGGAACCCCTTCAACGGCGTTTCCGCTTCGCAGAAGCCGGGCATCGCCGCCGCGGCGATAAGTTCGCGGCGCGACATGCTGGCCAGCAGGAATTCGTTCTGGTCGCGCCACACGCCCAATTCGCAGCGCGTGAAGCCGTACCAATCGAAACCGTGCAGACGGAAGGTCGAGCCTTCGACGATCGCCGCGACCGCTTTGATCTGCCAATGCGTGGCGACGTAGAACAGCGCCGCGCGCGCCAGCGCCTTGTAGACCTTCGTGTCCTTCGAAACGTTGATGCCGCCGCCAAACCAGCCGAGATGCGACGATTCAAGTTCGTAGGCCGCGGGTGCGGACACCGCGCAGGTGCGCCCTTCGCCCGCCATCGCATGCGCTTGATCGCCGTACCAGAAGGAAAGATCGCTCATCATCTCGGCGAGGGAGCGTTCGAGCCACACGCGGCGCATGCCGATCGTGGCGACCGGGCCTTCGTCCGCGCGCGACGCGGTGAACACGATGACGTCGGCTTCGGCGGGATCGTGGAAGCGGCTGTCCTGTGCGGGCGGCATGCGCACTTTCGCGCGCTTGTCGTCGGGCAGCGATTCCCAGAAGCGGCGCACGTCGTCGAGCCGGTGGCTCACGTCGATGTCGTAGGCATGCGCTTCGAACCACGCGCCGAGCTGCATCCAGCGCGTGAAGGCGATCTTGGGATCGAGAACCGATTTGTCGGGACGTTGGAACGCATCTAGAAATTTCATGGCTTGTACCTCCGGGAACGAAAGGGGAGGCAGCCATTGAACACGATTCCGGCGACAACCGGAGGTGTCTCGCGCGTTAATTCGGCGGGCGCGACGAACTTTCTTCGAGCACGACGGATGTTGTCGCTACGAAGGTAGCGTCATCAAGTCGGAACGGCAAAATTAACTTCTGATATGCGGTCCAGTGCGTTCCGAAATCGACGCGCAGCACGCGCGCTTCCGGCTTGGCGCGCTCGGCCGCTTCGCGCGCGTGACGGTCGATCATCGCGGCGTAGGGAACGAGTTGCGTGCGGTCGAGCACGCGCGCGCCGATCCAGCGGCGCGTGGGCACGTTGAAGCGCGAGCCGATATGCAAGCACACCGCTTCGCCGTCGACGATCTTGAACAGCGACGTGGTGCCGCCCTTCAACATCTCGACGAAGTAATGCGCCATATCGCCCGCGGCCCCGCTGTCGAGCACGGAGCGCAGCTCGGGCTTCAACTCGCCGTAAGGCATGCGCATGTCGACCCAGCCTTTGGGGATGGGCGTGCGCGCGCGGATCAGGCGCGCGACGACCGCGCCGAGTTCGCGCGTCTCGAATTTCTGCAACGGCGCATTGGGCTCGCCCAACCCTACCAGCGCGAAACGCGCGCGGCTGGCATGGATCGCGTCTTCGAGCGCCACGGCCGCAGCACCGGTCAGCGCCAGCCGGTCGAACGTCACGCGCATGCCGTCGTGGCCGACCGGTTCGATTCCCGCCCAGCCGAAGCCGCGTGCCACGAAGGCGCGAACATCGCCGTAGCCTTCGCCCGGCGTGCCAAGGCGGCGGCGCGCTTCCTCGACCAAGCCGTCGGGGGCGGACAGGAATTCGCCCTCGTCGGAAATCCAGCCTGCTTCCACGCCGGCCAGACGCTCGCTCGGCTTCACGTCGGGCGCGAGGACGACTTCGCGCAAGAACGCCAACCGGTCGGTCAGCGGCAGCGACGCGGCGATGGCCTGCAGCCAATCGGCGTTGACCTTGCGGGTCAGCCCGGCGCTCAAGCGTTCGAACGTGTCGGAACTGGTGCCGCAAATGCGCGCGGCATGCGCCAGGCGGATCCGCCGCCGGGCCAAGGCCTCCAAAAACCGTTCGCGCACGTTCGGCATACATTTTTCTCCATACCCGCAGAACTGCGGGTGCAGGGCGCCTAGGATTTCCGTCGATCAGTCCGGTCGTCCCTGGCCGGCATACAATAGCGCGGCAGCGCGTTCCGGCCTAGTGATCCCCATTTGACGATGGGGGCTTGGGTTGGGGGCGGTGGCCGGAAACGAGAAAGGCGAGACCGACCCATGGAAACGACCATCCTTCCGGCCCTTCCGGCGATCGTCCCCGCGAATTCGGCCATTTCTCTGCCGCCGGCGCCCCAAACCCTGGGCAAGGGACGCAAATCCCGGCCCTCGCCGCGGTCCTATAAGATCGGCGCCGAAGGCGGGCGTACCAGCCTGCGTCTGGAGGCGGAATTCCAAGCCGCGCTGCGCGATATGTGCCGGATCGAAGGCATCACCATGTCGCGCTTCCTGTCGGAACTGCGCCAGGGGCTGACGGACGACGCCAATTTTTCGTCCCGGGTGCGTTGCGCGGTGCTGAGCTGGTACGCCCAGCGAGTGGTGTTGCCGCAGGGCCGGCCGGAGCGCAAACGATGACCGGACGGAATTGGAATCCCGCGGCGCGCAGCCTTACGCTCGTCGTGCGCGGACCCGGCGGTCCGCCGACGGCCGAGGAAATCGCCGCCCTGCTGTCGTCGATGCCGGCGACGACGGGTGTCGGCGAAGGCGGCGGTACGCGCTTGCGGGTCTATAATGTCGACTACCCGGAACCCGTGCCCTTGTGCCGGGACTGCGCGCCCGCCGCCGTCGTGGCTCAACCGAGATTGGCTTCCGCGAACTCGTAATTGGCGAGCTTGTCGAGGAAGTTGGTCGTGAAATCCGGCCGGCGGTTCCGGAAATCGACGTAATAGGCGTGCTCCCACACATCGATGACCAGAAGCGGTTTGCCTTCGCCCGAGGCGATCGGCGTGCCGGCGTTCGCCGATTTCGTGGTCTTGAGCTTGCCGTCCTTGCCCAGAACGAGCCACGCCCAGCCCGAGCCGAATTGCGTGGTCGCGGCGGTCTTGAACGAATCCTTGAACGCTTCGACCGAACCGAAATCGGCGTCGATCTTCGCCTTCAGCTTGCCCGGCATGGCGCCGCCCTTGGGCGACAGCGACTTCCAGAAGAACGCGTGGTTCCAATGCTGGCCGGCGTTGTTGAACACGGGCGTCAGATCGGCGGCGTTGGCCGACAGCTTGACCAGATCCTCGAGCGACTTGCCCTGCAGCGCCGCGTTCTTTTCGACGAGGCCGTTCAGCGCGGTGATGTAGGTCTGATGATGCTTGCCGTGATGCAGTTCCAGGGTTTCCTGGCACATGCCGCGCTCGGCCAGCGCGTTCAACGAAAAATCCAACGCGGGAAGTTCGAAAGCCATAAAGTCGCTCCTTCGTACAGGTGATGTCGGAAGCCGGCGATGTCGAGCCCCGGCAGCACCCGCCGCGCGGCCGTCCCGGTCGTTCCGGCCGGCACTATTTGACCCCTTGCGGCGGCCTGTCAACCTTACGGGAATTACGTGTTTTCGATGTTTTAAGACGGGCGGGCGGATATCGCGTTCCGCCGTGCCGGGACCTCTATTTGCGGGTAACATGCGCCGGCAAGAATCAAAGACGGCGATCGAACGGGGCGCTTCATGGATATCTATTTGTTTCTCGTATTTCTCGGCGCGACGTTCGGCGCGGGCGCGACAGGCGCCCTTTTCCCGACGGGGGCTTGGTACGAAAGTCTGCGCAAGCCATCTTGGGTGCCGCCCAATTGGCTTTTTCCCGTCGCATGGACGTCGATCTATCTGCTGATCGCATTCGCCGGCGCGCGCGTGGCGCCGCTGGAAGGCAGCGCCTTCGCGATGGCGTTCTGGGCATTGCAGATCGCATTCAACGCGCTGTGGACGCCAGTGTTCTTCGGGTTGCGCAATCTGCGCGCTTCGATCCCCGTGATGGCGTGCCTGTGGTGCGCGGTGCTGGGCGCGACCATCACCCATTGGCAACTCGATATATGGGCGGGGCTCGCCTTCGTGCCTTACCTCGCATGGGTCAGCGTCGCGGCGGTACTGAACCTCGCCATGGTCCGCCTCAACCCCGATCAGAAGCCTTTGGATCTGGCGAATAGCTGATGCCGTCGCCCAAGCGCGTTCTGTTGTTGGGCGCCACCGGCACCATCGGCCGTGCGACGCTTCGCGCATTGCTTGAACATGGTCACGACGTCGTTTGCTTCGGCCGGCGCGGGATCGAAGGCATCTTCCGCCAGGGCGACGTGTCCGATCCCGAATCGATCCGGCGCGACGGGTTTCGCGGCGAGCGTTTCGACGCCGTCGTCTCGTGCCTCGCCTCGCGGACCGGCGCCCCGCGGGACGCTTGGGCGATCGATCATCAAGCGCATCTGAACGTGCTGGGCGCGGCGCGCGATGCCGGCGTGGCGCAGTTCGTATTGCTGTCGGCGATCTGCGTGCAGAAACCCAAGCTTGCCTTCCAACATGCGAAGCTGGCCTTCGAGAGTGCGCTGATCGGCTCGGGCCTTCGCTATTCGATCGTCCGGCCGACGGCGTATTTCAAATCACTATCGGGCCAGGTCGAACGCGTGCGCGCGGGCAAGCCGTTCCTGATTTTCGGCGACGGCGCTTTGACCGCCTGCAAGCCGATCGGCGACGACGATTTGGGGCGCTATTTGGCCGATTGCCTGGACGATCCGGCGCGCGCCAACCGGGTTCTGCCCATCGGCGGGCCGGGCGACGCGATAACGCCGCGCGCGCAAGGCGAATATCTGTTCCGGCGCTTCGGGCGGCCGCCGCGATTCAAATCCGTGCCGGTTCGCTTGCTCGACCTGATCGCCGGCACCCTCGATCTCGCCGGCCGCGTCGTGCCGGCTTTTGCCGACAAGGCGGAGCTCGCGCGGATCGGGCGCTATTACGCGACCGAGTCGATGCTCGTCTGGGATGCGGCGGCATGCCGATACGACGCGGCCGCCACGCCGTCGACGGGGACGCAAACCTTGTTCGATTACTACGACGAACTTATCGCCGGGACCGCGACGCTCGAGCGCGGCGCCCATTCGGTTTTTTGACCCGCCGGGCGCGATCCCGATTTTCGACGGCCTCGCGTTCGCGCTCGTGACATTCAGCGGTCGAGTCCCTAAAACGCGGATGTCGGGAGTACGGTTTCGGATGCGGCGATTCGCGATTATCGGCGGCGGAAAAATCGGGCGGCGCTTGGCGACGCTCGCCGCAGGAGTGCCGGACTGGCATTTGACCGCGACGCATCTCCGCGGCGGCGATTTGCGCGCGCTGATCGCGACCAAACCGGAATTGGTCTTCGAATGCGCGTCGCGCGCCGCACTCGCCGAATTGGCGCCGCCCTTGCTGCGCGCCGGGATCGACGTCGTCCCGCTATCGCTGACGGCGTTTTGCGATCGGACCATCGAGCGCACATTGATCGCCGCCGCCGAAGCAGGGCCGGGGCGTCTTGAGATTCCGCCCGGCGCGATGGCGACGCTGGAGGCGTTGGCGGCGGCGCGCGAGGACGAATTGCGTGCCGTCGTCTATCGGCAAATCAAGTCGCCCGCGATGTGGAAGTCGACGCCCGCACGCGATCTCGCCGATTTGGACTCCGTCGCGGCGCGGCATGTCTTCGCGGCCGGCAGCGTGCGCGAGATCGCGGATCGTTTTCCCGACAATCTCAACACCGCCGTCGGCGTGGCGCTGGCGGGGCTGGGGCTCGACGCGACGCGGATCGAGTTGATCGCCGATCCGGCGACGCAAGCGACGGAGCACGAACTCGATGTCGATGCCGGGCCGGGCTCGTACCGCCTGCGCGTCGGCGGGCGCGCGGTCGGTTCGGGCGATCCGGTCGATTATTCGACCTTCGGCCTGTTGCGTATCCTGCGCCGGCGATCGGCGCGTTTGGCCATTTGAACGAAGCGGAAATAGGACAATGCTCGACAATGTCGACCGGCAAGCGGCTTTGCAGTTCCTGCGCGATCTGATCGCCGCCCAGTGCGACGGCGAAGCCGCCGTGCAAGCGATCGTCGCCGCGCGCCTGGCGAAGCTCGGTGCCGCGGTCGAGACCGTCCGCTACAACCCGGCCGACGTGCCCCTGGTGGCGGAGTTCGCGGCCGATACGGCGGCGACAAAGGGCGCGCGGGAAAGCGTCGTCGCGCGTTTGCCGGGGGCGGGCGGCGGGCGCAGCGCCATTCTGTTTGCGCATCCCGATGGCGAGCCTTTGGCCGCCCTCGACACTTGGACGCGCGATCCGTTCGCCGGGGAAGTGACGAACGGCCGCATTCATGGCTGGGGCGTGGCCGACGATCTGGCCGGTGTCGCGATCGGCGTGATGGCGTTCGAGACGATCGCGCGCGCGGGCTTGCGCTTGAAGGGCGAAGCGATCCTCGCGTCAACGCCCAGCAAGCGCCATGCGCGCGGCGTTTCGGCGTTGATGCATGGCGGTTTGACCGCCGATGCCGCGATCTATCTGCATCCGGCGGAATCGGGCGTGGGCATGCGCGAGATCAAGGCCTTCTGCTCGGGCCAGATCGAGTTCCGCGTGACCGTCGCGGGTCAAGCGCCGGACACGAACGAGCCGAGCCACACAGCCTTCGCGCATCGCTCGATCAACGCGTTCGACAAGGCGCTGGTCGTGCGCGCGGCGCTACAGGCGCTGGACGCCAAGCGCGCCGCGCGGGTGCGCCATCCTTTGCTCGATGCGGCGGTCGGCCGCTCGACCAATCTTCTGATCGGCGCGGTCACGGCCGGGACGATCGGCGCGCCGTCGCGTATGCCCACGTCGTGCACGCTCGACTGCGCGCTGGCCTTCCCGCCGCCGGAAACGCTCGATCAAGTGAAGGCGGAAGTCGTCGCGGCAATCGACGCCGCCGTACAGGGCGATGAATTCCTGAAGGCGAACCCGCCGAAGGTCGAGTGGATTTCCGGCGTCACGGGGGCCGAAACGCCCGCTGCGCATCCGCTTTATCAAGCCGTCGCGGGTGCCATCGTCGCGGTGACGGGCGAACAGCCTTTCGTCAATCCGATGCATACGTCGAGCGATATCCGCAATCCGATCGTGCAGAAGAACATTCCGACGGTCGGGCTTGGACCGCTTTGCGGCGACCTGACGCAGAATGGCCGCGTCGACGAATGGGTCGATGTGGAGGATTATCTGCGCGCGATCCGCGTGATCGCGCGCAGCGTCGCACAATGGTGCGGCACGGCCGCGCGTTAAGCGAAGCGTTCGATCGAGAAGGGCTTCATGTCGAAGCCCGGATCGCGCCCGGCGATCAGATCGGCGGTGATGCGGCCCGCGATCGGGCCCAGCGTGTAGCCGTTCGACGTGACCGCGTTGAAGAAGCCGGGCAGACCCGGCACTTCGCCCAAGAGCGGCGCGCCGTCGAGATTGACGTTCATCGCCGCCCAGGCACGCAGGATCTGATAGCCGTCCAACGCCGGCACAACGCGGCGGGCGACCCAAAGATTGCCTTCGACCGAACCGCGCAACACGCGGCCCAAGCCCGTCGCGGGATCGGCCGACGCGGTCCAGCCGCCGCCGACGATGAAGCCGCCGGTATCGGCCTGTTTCAGCGTCAAATGCCGGTCGGCATGTGCCACCAATTGCGTGACGATCTTCGGCCCCGGCGTCGTCACGACGATCTGCAGCGGCGCGCCTTTCACCGGCACGTCGATGCCGACCAGCTTGCCGATCGCCGGGCTCCAGGGACCCGCTGCGTTGACCACGCGCCGCGCGCGGATCGTACCGCGATTGGTCGTCACGCGCCAAAGGCCGCCCTCGCGTTCGATCGCGCGGACTTCGCAGCCGGTGCGTAACGTGGCACCCGCGCGCTTGGCGAGATCGACGACCGCATAGGTCGCGGTCAACGGATTGATCTTGCCTTCCGACGGGCAATAGGCCGCGCCGATCAGCTTTTCGGAAAGGGCGGGGGCGAGATCGCGCAATTCGTTGGCGCCGATGACATGGCAATCGACGCCGTAGCTGCGTTCCAACTCCGTTTTGGCGGCGAGGAAGGCAAGATCGCGCTCGCTCTCCGCGACCATCAAGCCACCGGTCGTGCGGATTTCGAGATCGAGCCCCGATTGCGCTTCGATCTCGCGCCACAACGCCGTGGCTGGCGGCCCCAGCACAAGCGTCCGTGCGGCCGGGCCGCCGCCGGCTTCGGCTTTCGCGCCGAAATCGAAGGACAGGAGCTGCACATGCAAGCTGCCGGCATTGGCGCCGGAGGCTTGTAGATTCGGTTCGTCGCGCTCGACGAAAATCGTCTCGATGCCCGCGCGCGCCAGGAACAGCGCCGTCGACGAGCCGAGAATGCCGCCGCCGATCACCAGCGTGTCGGTCGCCAAGGTTTCGTCGCCGCTTTCGCGCCCCGCGCGCACGCGCGCGGCGATGGGCAAGGGTGCCTCCATACGCTTATGCCCGCCCCATTCGGGTTGCTCGAAGGCAAGCGCTGTGACCGGCACGGGTTTCGCGGGAATGCGCGGCGCGAAGAAATCATAGGCGCCGATGGGCTTGCCCGTTTCGGCGGCGATCAAGCGTGCGAGCGTGGCCGCGCAATTGCGGCCCTGACAGCGGCCCATCCCGCTGCGCGTGTTGCGCTTGAGCGCACCCAGCGAAGCGGCACCCGCTTTGGCGAGTTCGCGGATACGGCCGGCGGTCACTTCCTCGCAGCGGCAGACGATCGTCGAATCGTCGATCTTCCGGACGTCGAAAGCGGGGGCTTGATAGAGCGACCACAGCGCGTCTTGAAAGCGCCGCGCGCGGGCCAGATCGATGCTGGCCGCGGCGATATCCAGACTCTCGCGCGGACGGCCCAACTCGGCAGCGACCGCCGATCCGGCGAGAACGCCGCGCGCGCGCGCGATCCGCGAGCCGCCGATCTCCGCCCCATCGCCGATCACGCGCACGCTCTCGATATTCGTGGCGCCATCTTCGGCCGTTTCGGCCGCAAGCCCGCCAACATGCCGGTCGACGAAGCGATGCGCCACCCCCAATTGTCGCGCCAACTCGCTCGACGGCACGAAGCCGTAGCCCAGCGCCAGCGCGTCGCCGGTTAGAACGGTGCCGTCGTCGAGCTTGGCGCGAGCGAAAATCCCCGCATTGCCTGCTTCGGCCGCGACGACCGAACGGCCCCAAAGAATGGGAACGCCCGCTTTGCGCAAACGACGCATCATGCGCCAGCCTTCGGCCGCGAGATCGGGAGCCGCCATCGCCAAGCCGAAGGCCGCACGCCAATCGGCAAGACCGGGCTCGGGCGCGGCTTCGACGACCGCGACGACATGCGCGCCGCCATCGACGAGTTCGAGCGCTGTTTGCAGGTTCAGCGGGCCGTTACCCGCGACGATAACCTTCTCGCCGGCGGCGACGCGATAGGCGCGCGCCAGTGTTTGCGCGGCACCCGTCGTCATCACGCCGGGCAAGGTCCAGCCCGGCATCGGGACGGGGCGTTCGTAAGCGCCGGGTGCAAGGATCAAGCGGCGCGGTGCGTAGACGACGGATCGCTCGTCGACGAGGGCTGCGATCTCGCCGGGCGCGAATGCGCCCCAGACGACGGCGTTCGAGACGATCTTGGTGCCGGCCGTCAGCGCGGCCTGGGTCAGCGCGCCGCCTTGGCGGAATTGCTTGTCGATCGCCGCCGGCGCGATCGAATGCGTGTCGGCGAGCGGCTTGAAGTACTGGCCGCCAGGGGCGGGGCGTTCGTCCAGCACGATCGCCGACAATCCGGCTTCGGCGATCACGCGCGCGGCTTCCAAGCCCGCCGGGCCCGCACCGACGATCAGCGCGTCGCAGTCGATCTTTTCCGGCGCGGCACCGGGTTCGGGGGCAAGTGCGGCCCCGTGCGACGGCGGCGCGGATTCGATGCGTTGCCCATCGGCGAGCTTGACCAGGCAAGCGCGTTGTTCGGGTTTGCCGTCGACCGTGACGACGCATTCAAAGCAAGCGCCCATGCCGCACCACAGCCCGCGTGCGGCACCCGAACGCGCCTTGCGCAAGGTGCGAACGCCGTTCGCGGTCAGGGCGGCGGCGATCGTTTCGCCTTCCAGCCCTTCGTAACGCTCGCCGTCGAAGGTGAAGCCGACGCGCGCGGCGACGGGTTTGGCTTTGCCGGAAAGACGCATCTTCAGATCGGCGTGCCGTGCCAGCCCGCTTCGCGCTTTTTCCAATAAAGCGCGTTGAGCTTGTCGGTGATCGGGCCCGGCGCGCCGCCGCGCAACATGCGCCCGGCCGCTTCGCGGATCGGCAAGGCCGCACCGGAGGTCGAGCAAGTGAAGGCTTCGTCCGCCGCGAACAGATCGAAGGCGGTCAACGCGCCGGTCTCGACCGGAATGCCGAGTTCCGCCGCCAATTCGCAGAAGGTCATACGCGTGATGCCGTGCAGCACGCCCAGCGACGGCGTGCGCAACACGCCGTTCTTCGCCAGGAACAGGTTGGAGCGCGGCGCTTCCTCCAAGAAACCCTGCGCCGACAGCCAGACGACGTCGTCGTAGCCGCTGTCGAGCGATTCGATTTTCGCGAGCTGGTACTGCAGCCGCGACGTATGCTTGTAGCGCGGGTCGAGCGTGTCGGGCGCCATGCCGCGCTGATGACCTATCTGCAACCGGATGCCCTTCGCGCGCTGCTCGGCCGTGCCCAGATGCGCGTACGGGGTCGCGAAGGCGCGCACGCTGGGCTTCGCCGCGCGTGGATCGGGATTCCCCGAAGCAAGCAGACCGCGCGTGACGATGATCTTGATCGACGCGTCCGTCAGGCCGTTGCGCTTGGCCGTTTCGCGCACCACATTCCGCCAATCCTCGCGCGACAGGCCGGTATCGATCCGGGCGGCGTGCAGCGTGTCCATTAGCCGGTCGAGATGGTCGTCGAGCCGGAAGATCAGGCCTTTCCAAGCCGAGACGACCTCGTATACGCCGTCGCCGAACTGCACGCCCAGATCGAAAGCCGAGAGCCGCGCCTGGCTTTCCGGCAGATAGGCGCCATCGCAGTAAAGGATCGGTTCGTTCGCCATCGTCTTACTCTCCCGTCAGGAAGCGGCGCGGATTGTCGCGCATCAATTCATCGATCTCGGCGGCCGTGAAGCCGCGGTCGCGCATCAAAGGCACGACATTGGCGATCAGGTGGCCGTAGCCGTGACCGCCGAACCCGGCCAGGCGGGTCCGCGTGCAAATGTCGTGCGACAGCAGAAGCTTGGCGCCGAAACCGTCGTCCATCGCCTGGCGCAGATATCGTATCCGCATCCAATCCGTCGGCAAATCGGCGCTGCCGAACCAGTAATTCGACGTTTCGATGCCGAAGAAGTCGATCTCGACCCAGCAGCCGCGCTCGGCAAGGCGCCGGATCGAGGGATAGTCGAAATAGGTGCGGTCGACATGGCTGATCGCGACCCGCGCGATGTCGGCGCCGGCCGCGTCCAAAACGTCGAGGATTTCGTGCGGTGCGTCGGGATGGCGGCCAGGATGGACGTTGATCGCAGCACCTGTGCGCCGCTGTGCACGCGCGGCGGCGATCAGCGAGCGGCGCTCGAAATCCGCGAGCGGCCAGGCGCAGCCGACCTCGCCGATCAGCCCGCAACGTATATCCGTGCCCCAGGCGCCCGCGACGAGCTGTTCTTCGATCCGGTCGGTCAGCCATTCGACCGGTCGCGCGCGCGTGTCGGAATCCACGAATTCCGCCGTGTAAAATCCGGCACCCAAGACGATATGCACGCCGGTCGCGCGCGCGATTTCGCGCAGACCGATCGGATCGGGTGCGATCCCGCCGGTCGTGAGGTCGAAAATCGTGCCGCCGCCCGCGGCCTTGAAAGCCGCGACTTCGCGCAAGGCAATTTCCCGAAGGTCAAGGCGGTGATTGCCTTTGTAGTCCAGGGGCCGATAGTCCACCGCGTAGCGGTTCGCCAGCGTGATTTCGGTGTCGCGGATCGCCGGGTCACGCAACGCCAACGGGGTCAGGTCGCACAGAATATGCTCGTGGGGCAGGGTCGGACCTAAAGTTCCAGATGGAACCGGTCCGAGAACCGTGATTACTTCCCCTCGCGCCACTCTTGCGCCCCCCGTCGAACGTCAGCACTATAGCGATCCAACACATACATTTCGGATAGAGCGATGGCAAAGCCGTTTCGCGGCACCTATACGGTCCTGATCACGCCCTTCGACGAAACCGGGGCGAAGGTCGATCTTAAAGCGATGGCCGATCTCGTCGATTGGCAGATCAAGCAAGGCATCCACGGCCTCATTCCGCTGGGGTCGACCGGCGAGTTCCTGTCGCTGACCGACGACGAACAGGCGGCCGTCGCCGAAACCGCGATCAAGGCGGCCAAGGGCCGCGTGCCCGTGCTGATCGGCACCGGCTGCGAAAATACGCTCGACGGCGTGCGGCTTTCCAAGCGCGCCGAAGCGCTGGGCGCCGACGGCGTGATGATCATTCCGCCCTTCTATTCGACGCCGACGGAAGACGAGCTGTTCGAGCATTACCGGCGCATCGGCGAAGCGATCGGCATTCCGATCATGATCTACAACAATCCGGCGACCGCGAATGTCGATATGCGGCCCGAAACGGTGAAGCGCCTCAGCGCCATCGATAACGTGCGCTACATCAAGGAGTCGACGCTGGAAGTCACGCGCGTGCGCGACATCATCGATTTGTGCGGCGACCGGATGACCGTCTTCGCCGGCATTCTCGGTTACGAATCCTTCTGGCTTGGCGCGCAAGGCTGGGTCGCCGTGTGCTCGAATCTTCTGCCGGCGGAATCGGCGAAGCTGTTCGAACTCGTCGCCGACGCGAAGGATCAACCGGCGGCGCTGGCGCTCTACAAGCGCATCCTGCCGATCGTGCGCTGGGTCGGCGGCCACCGCTACGTCGCGGCGACGAAAGCGGGTTTCGCCATGATGGGGCGTCCCGTCGGCCCGCCGCGCCCGCCGCGTTTGCCGTTGCCGGCGGCCGATGTCGAGGCGTTGCGGAAGGATCTGAAAGCGCTGGGTGTCATCTGAGATTGGCGTCCGATTTGCATGACAAGGGCCTTCGCGCGCAGCGCGGACCCGAATTCGGAGAGGATGGATCGTAAAATGAAGAAAATCGAAACCTTGAAGCTCAATCGCCGTGCGGCTCTGTTGGGGGCGGGTGCGGGTATGGCGGCCGCGGCCTTCGCGCGCCCGGTGCGCGCGCAAGCCAAGATCGCGCCGCCGAACCTGATCAAGGCCAACACGCTGGTCATGTCGATCAACCCGACGCTGCCGCCGCTGCAATTCGTCGACGATCGCGGCCAGTTGCAGGGCATGCGCGTCGAGCTCGGCAACGAAGTCGCCAAGCGCCTGGGTCTGACGCCGGAATATGTGCGGATCGAATTCTCGGCGATGATTCCGGGTCTCGCCGCCAAGCGTTGGGACATGATCAACACGGGCATCTTCTTCACCGAAGAGCGCTCGAAGCTCATGTACATGGTTCCCTACGAGCAGGCCGCGGTCAGCTTCCTCGCCGCGCGCGGCAATCCGCTCAGCATCTCGAAGATCCAGGACCTGGCCGGCCGGCGCGTGTCGGTCGAACTCGGCGGCATCGAAGAGCGCCGCACGCGCGAAGTGTCGGACATTCTGGTGAAGGAAGGTCTGCGCCCGTTGACGGTGCTGACCTTCAACAACTTCGCCGAAGCTTTCCAGGCTTTGCGCGCGGGCCAGTCGGATGCAGCTACCAGCATCGACGCGACGGCGATGTTCATGCAGCAGCGCGGCGACTTCACCCGCGCGATCAGCGGCGTGTTCCCGCAGACCGCTTGCTTCGCCTTCGCCAACAAGGCGCTGGCCGAGGCCGTGGTCGGCGCGCTCAACGACACCAAGCGCGACGGGTTCTACGACCAGCTGTTCGACCGCTACGGCGTGCTGAAGATCGACGGCAGCTCGTTCAAGATCGACGGCCCCGGTCCGGCCTGAACGTCCGCGCGGGCGCCCTTTGCGGGGCGCCCGCGCGTTTCTCTTTTTTTTTCGGCGAGATTTTTGGCGGTCCATGCGCGTTTGGAATTGGGACGGTTTTTGGTCGTATTTTCTGAACCCCTATCTTTTGGAGGGGGCGCTTTGGACGATTCTGCTGACGCTCAACACGCTGTTCTTCGGCTTTATCCTGGGCTTGATTTTGGCGCTGATGCGCCTGTCGGGTAACAAGACGCTCGATCGCGCGGCGCAATTCTATATCTGGGTGTTTCGCGGCACGCCGCTGCTCGTCCAGTTGATCATCATCTATACGGGCCTGCCGCAACTCGGCCTCGTGCGCTTGACGGTGCTGCAATCGGCGCTGATCGGCTTGGCGCTGAACGAAGCGGCGTATCTTTCCGAGATTTTGCGCGGCGGCATCCTGTCGGTGGCGAAAGGCCAGACCGAGGCCGCACGCTCGCTGGGGCTCAAGCCCCATCAGGTTTTCCGCCTGGTCGTGTTTCCGCAGGCGCTGCGGGTCATCATTCCGCCGCTGGGCAACTCGGTGAACGGGTTGCTCAAGACGACGTCGATCGCCTCGGTAATCTCGATGGAGGAACTGCTGCGGCGCGGCCAGATCCTGATGCAGCAGCGTTTCGAGGTGCTCGAGATCTTCATGGTCGTCGCGATCATCTATCTCGTGATGACCACGTGCTGGGATTTCGTCCAGCGCCGGATCGAAGCCCATTACGGCAAGGCCTATGGCGCGTTCGAGAACAAGAACCTCGCGCGCGACGATCGCTGATCGCGCCGGTGACGAAAGCGGCATCGTCCGAGGCGATCTATCGGGATCATCGCCGCTTTGATCGCGATTTTGGTGTGGCCCGGATCGGCGAGTCCCGCGTGCAGCGACATGCTGTCTGTCGCTATCCCAAATGATTCAAATTTACCGCGCGACCGTTCCATCCGACGAAACACGGCGAACCGGCATTCGCGCACGGCATGTGCCGCCTGCGTCCCGGATCATTCATGTTTTTCAGATGGTTATTCGGGTGTCCGGAATGCTCGTGGGGAGCCGGTCCGGACGACCGGGTTGGTAGCGGCGGAGGGATTTGAACCCCCGACCAAGGGATTATGATTCCTGACCTCACTCCACCAGGACAGGCACTTAGGGACCGTCTTGGGGGTAGCGTGGGGGTAATCATCGGCACCTCAGGGCGAACGCCCATCGAAACGCTAGCAGTGTCGACCGATTCGGAAAACGCCCTTCGATGAAGTTAAAATCGCATCTTTAGATGGTATCGATCCAGACGAGTCTATGTGTACGACGGGCACGACTGTTTTATGCGTTGTTATGCAGACGTCACTCGATGCGATCGAGGTCGTTTAGTCCGGGTTTTTGAATCACTTACGTGATTTTCAGTCCGTCGCGTGGTGACGGCATCAACAACTGTGTCGATGCCATGAGCGTCGCCGCCTCTGCCCAGCGTGCTCGAAGGTCGGCTGATCGCCGGACCAATCTGGCGTCGTCGGATCTTCGAATGCGGTGTGCAGCGTGTCTAAGGGCGGCCGCCACAGGCATGATTCACGCTGACGAAAGGAATCGTTTTTCTGGGTCACAGATTAGGCGCTATCGGCGCACGATCTTGCGGTCGTCGGCTCGGTCGCGGCGCTGGTTGTTGGGTCAAGCGGCCCCACAAGAGCCTTGGCGCGTTGGATACCCGCGCATGTCGCCAATTTGCAGCTACGGCGTCTTTGGGCGTTGATACCCGGGTTTTCGGGCCTGCTACTCCCGAATTTGGCGCAGCTACTAGCCTGTTTTTGCCAGCTACCCAACCAAACTTGAAAAAAATGCGTTTGCTACCCGCAATTCCGTCCGGAATCGGGATCGAAAAAACGAAATTTTCTAATAAATATCAATGCCTTAATTAAGCTATGGATGTGCCGCTTAACTTGATTTCCAGCACAGGCAAGATTAGCCTTGCGGCAGTCAAAAATCAAGATTCGGCCCATTAAGCTGGCATGGCGAGGGATGGCGGAGGTGTTTCACCCAGCCTTCGTCCGTGGCGCATTTCGCCATCCACTTGCCCCGCCAAAATCCAATATCGAGAGCGCGCCAACGATGCGGATACGTCCGAGGCATCGATCGTTGTTTTCGAGAAATTGGTAAGGCCACTTGACAGGTAAGGCCAAAATGTGATTTCTCTTGGGTCGATGAAACCGACCCCCAAAGCAACGCTCAGCCGTCTCGCCGTCGTCCGGCCAAAGCGGCTTTACGAACAGATCGCCGAGCAAGTCGAAGCGTTGATCCGCGACGGCAGTTTCGCGCCGGGCACGCGATTGCCGGCCGAGCGCGAATTGGCCGAACAACTCGGCGTCAGCCGCCCATCGATCCGCGAGGCATTGATCGCACTGGAAGCCGCCGGCCTGATCGAAACGCGGATCGGCGACGGCACCTATGTGCGCGACGCATCCGGCGCCAAGCCGGTGTTTCCGCTGGAGACGTCGAAGGATTTGGGGCCGGGTACGCTCGAACAATTCGAGGCACGCCGGGCGATCGAAACGACTATCGCTGAGATGGCGGCGCGCCGCGCCTCGACCTCTGAAATCGAAGACCTTCGCGATTGCGTCGCCCGCATGCGCAAGTTGATCGATGCCGGCAAGTCGCCGTCGGAAGAGCATCGCTATTTCCACGCGCGCCTGGCCGAAATCGCGGGGAACTCAATCCTGGCGGGGGCCGTCAAAGAGCTTTGGCGTCTGCGCCAAGGCGAGATGTGGGACCTGCTGCGGCGCCACGTCGAAAACTCCCAAAGCTGGCGCGACGGTCTGGAATTCCGCGAGCGCCTGATATCCGCGCTGGCGGCGCAGGATCCGGCGAAGGCGCGCAAGGAGATGCAGCGCCATTTCGACCGGGTCGAGAAGCTCTATTTCGACACCAAAATCTGACCAAGCGCGGCAAACGCGCGACAACGGAGGAAGCGATGACCATCCAAGTGACAAGGCGCGTCGCGTTGGCCGGCGCAGGTGCGCTGGCGGTGCCTGCGATCTGGCGTAACGCCGCGGCGCAGACGCCGGCGACGGTGACGATGTGGACCTTCCTCGATCCCGCCAAACCCGGCGGGCGGGAAACCGCGCTCAAGCAAATGATCGAATCGTTCGAGGCGAAAAACCCGAACGTGAAGATCCGCGTCGAGCCGCAGGTGTGGACGACGCTCGCCGAGAAATTCGTGCTCGGCCACAACACGCGCAACGCGCCGGATATCGGCTGGGTCAATGCCGAAAATCTCGGTCTAATCCTTAACACCGACGCGGCCGCCGATCTGAAGCCACTGGTGGTCGATACGTGGTCGGCGCAACGGCGCGACGATCTGGCCGTGCCCGCGGCCCTGCAGGCGGTGACCGTCGGGGGCAAGGTCCTCGCCATGCCGTTGATGGCGATCACTTGGACGCTGATGTACCGGCGCGATCTTTTGGCGCAAACGGGCTTGACGCCCGACAGCCTGAAGACCTGGGACGGCGTGCTCGAGGCCGCCAAACGCATGACCAAAGATACGAACGGCGACGGTCAGCCGGATATTTGGGGTCTCGGCCTCGGCCTCGCCAGCGAACGGTTCTCGGCGACGCCGGCGGTGCTCGCGACGATCGGCGGGCAGAACGGCATTTTCACAGACGACTGTAAGGCGCGCATCGCGACGCCAGAGGCCGAGCGCGCGCTGACCTGGCAGGCCGATCTCATCACCAAGCACCGCGTCACGCCGCGCGAGGCCGTTGCGATGACGTCGGACGATGCGATCGATCAGTTCGCCGCCGGGCGCTACGGGACGATGATCATCGCCAATAGCCGATTTGAACAGATTCAGCGCACGGCGGCGGGCTGGAACAAAGACGATCTTGCCCAAGTCGGCATTCCGGGTTGGAATGCACAAAAGGGCGGTCCGGCCGTCATCACAGGCTGGTTCGCGGTCGCTTGGCGTAACTCGCCGCGTCTGCGGCAAGCGGCGGCGTTCATCGATCACATGACAAATGCTGACGCGATGGCGCTGTGGCAGTCGCCGGGCGGTCAGGTGCCGATGCTCAAAAGCCTCGCCGCGAATCCGCGGATGGCCGAACCCGCAAATGCGCCGCTGCGCCTCGTCGCCAACGAGTTCTCGACGAATGGCTTCATGATGCCCGGCCGCTGCAATTGGTCGCGCACCTTGGCTGACTTCAATCTCGCCACGCAGCAACTCGTGCTGGGACAGCGCAGCGCCGCCGACGCGCTGAAGATCGCCGAACGCACGACACAGGAACGTCAGTAAAGGCCGGTCGCGGGCGGCGCCTTCGGGTGTCGTCCGCCGCCGTCCCACGGGATTGGGTCAATGGAAACGCGTCGCGCCGAATTTTGGGTGCCGTATCGGCTGATTGCGCCGGCGGTGGCACTGGAGGCTGGCTTGGTGATCGGGCCGCTTCTGGTCGGCTTCTGGTACAGCCTTCACAATGTCCGCTTCTTCCAGATCCGATCCTTCGTCGGCTGGGACAACTATATGCGCGTCGTCACCTCGCCCGAGGTGCTTGGAAGCCTCGCTGCGACGGCGATCTTCGCCTTCTTCTCGCTGATATTGACCTTCGCGTTGGGGTTCGCCTTGGCATTGTGGCTAGAGCGCGACGGGCGTTCTGCCACGCTGATGCGCGCGATCGTGCTCGTTCCTTACATGATCGCGATGCTCGTCGGCTCGATGCTGCTCAAATGGCTCTTTTCCCAGGAAGCGGGATTGTCGCAACTCGCCCTTGGGCCTTTAGGCATGGGCGATGTGTCGATCCTCGCCAATCCCAAATCCGCGATGGCGGCGCTGGTGTTCAACGCGATGTGGCGCGATGCGGCCTTCGCGATGATCATGCTACTGGCCGGCCTTAAAAGCATACCGCCATCTCTGCATCTGGCCGCGCGCGTGGATGGCGCCGATGCGTGGATGCGCTTTCGCCGTATCACGCTGCCGTTGCTGCGTATCCCCATCCTGATCACGGTCGTCCGGCTGTTGATCCATTTCGTCAACATCCTGACATTTCCACTGATCTTAACGGGCGGCGGACCGGGCAATTCAACCGAGGTGGTGGTGTTGCGCATGTTCCGCCTCGGCTTCCAGGACCACATTCTGGGCCCGGCCAACGCGCTGGCGATCCTGGTGTTCCTCGCCAATTTGGCGCTCGTCGCGATGCTGCTTCTGTTGTTTCGCCGTGCGGGGAGGCTCTGACGATGACCGACGTTTTCGCGCATGCTTTGCGCCGTAGGGCGGCACGCCTCGCGGTCAACGCGCTGATCGGCTTGTTCGCGCTGCTACCGATCCTGTGGGGTTTTCTGTCGTCGTTGAAACCGACAGACAAGATCGTCGAGTTTCCGCCGCGTTTGCTGCCCGAAAATCCGACGCTTGAGCATTACGCGCGCATCTTCGCCGACAACGCAGCCTATTTCATCGCCAATAGTATCGCCGTTTCGGCCGCAAGCGTCCTCCTGACGCTGGCATTGGGCGCGCTCGCCGGATACGCGATCGCGCGCTTCCGATTTCCCGGCCGTGACACGTTGATGGTCTCGACCGTTGCAGTCATGTCGATCCCGATCGCCTCGCTGCTCGTGCCCACATTCACGCTGCTCAGCGCCACCGGTCTTGCGGATACGCGCCTGGGGCTTGTGTTGCTCTACTCGGCCTATCAGTTGCCGGTCGTCGTGTGGATGCTCTACGGCTATTTCCTATCGCTGCCGGTGGAGGTGGAGAACGCCGCGCGCGTCGATGGCTGCTCGCCGACGCGCACCCTGTTCAAGGTCGTGCTGCCGCTTTCGAAACCCGGCTTGGTCGCGGCGGGTTTGTTCGTGCTGGTCTTCGCTTGGAACGACTTCGTCGTTGCGGTGACGATGACGTCGAGTGAGTCCGCACGAACCTTCCCCGTAGCGATCTACTTCTATCTCGGCTTCTACGGCCGGGAATGGGGCCCGCTTTTGGCGGCGTCTATCGTCTCGATCGTGCCCATCGTCGCGATCTTCGTTTTTCTCCAGCGGCATTTCGTCTCCGGTTTGACCGGCGGCGGCGTGAAGGGTTGAGCCATGTCGGCTGTACGTTTCAGCGGCGTCTCCAAGAACTACGGCCCCGTCGTTGCACTGGCGGGTCTCGATCTCGACGTGGCGGAGGGGGAGTTCCTGTCGCTGCTGGGCCCGTCGGGCTCGGGCAAGTCGACGACACTAGGCCTGCTCGCGGGCTTGATCGACGCCGACGGCGGCAAGATCGAGATCGCCGGACGCGACGTAACGGCGCTGCCGCCCGAAAAGCGCGATCTGGCGATGGTGTTCCAGAACTACGCGCTTTATCCGCATCTCACGGTGATGGAGAACATTGCCTTCCCACTGGAGGCGCGCAAACCCAAGCCCGACGCCGGCGAAATCCGTCGCAAGGTCGAAGTGGTCGCGCAGGCGCTGGGTATTGGCGCGCTGCTCGCGCGCTATCCGCGCGAGATTTCGGGAGGCCAGCAGCAGCGCGTTGCGCTTGGCCGCGCGATGGTGCGCGACCCCAAAGTATTCTTGCTGGACGAGCCGCTGTCCAATCTCGACGCGCGCTTGCGCATCCGCATGCGCCGGGACCTCAAAGCGCTGCACGCCCAACTCGGCTCGACCATCGTCTATGTGACGCACGATCAATCGGAGGCGATGACGCTGTCTTCGCGCATCGCGATCTTCAATCACGGCAGGCTGCAGCAAGTCGCTCCGCCCGCCGAGATTTACGACCGGCCTGCTAACGCCTTCGTCGCGAACTTCGTCGGCGATCGCGAGATGAACTTCCTCGACGGCGAGCTCGGCGTTCAAGGCGGCGTCCCGCGTTTCGTGTGTGCGGGCGGTTCCGTTGCGCTCCATCCGTCGGCGGCCGTGCTCGACGCCGGGAAGCTTAGGATGGGCGTGCGCGCCGAGGCGATCGCGCCCGGCCGCGACAAGGGCGATCTGCGCGGAACGGTGGCACTCGCCGAACTTGCCGGACCGGATCTGTTTTTGACCGTGCGCCTTGCCGACGATACCGAGATCGTCGCGCGCGCCGATCCACGCGAATTCGCGGCGCGCGAGGGGGAGTCTGTGTCGCTCGCCTTCGATCCCGCGCGCATTCACTTGTTCGACGCAGAAACCGGAATCGCCCGCCATCACGGCGCGGCCTGATCGTTCCATACCAAGGAGAGACGTTACCCCTATGGCTCAGAAACTCCATCACGCGGAATATGACGTCGTCGTCGTGGGCGGCGGTTGTGCGGGCGTCGCTGCGGCGATCAGTGCCGCCAAGAACGGTGCCAAGACGCTGCTACTCGAAGCGGGCTCGATGATCGGCGGCGAGCTGATCACCGGCCTGCCGGTCGACGGCGCATTGAACGCGCGCGGCGAATGGATCGTCGGCGGCGTGCTGAAGGAGATTCTGGACGAGCACGAACGACTGGGTGGCTATATCGGGCCGATCAAGGATTGGCGCCTGATCTGGTACGTGTGCATCGATCCGGAGATCATGAAGATCGCCGTCGCCAATGTCGTCCGCCGCCACGGCGTGCATGTGTGGATGTACTCCTTCGCCGAAGACGTGGTGATGGACAATGGCGAAGTGCGCGGCGTGGTCGTGCTCAACAAGCGCCAGCGTACGCTCGTTTCCGCCAAGGTGTTCATCGACTGCTCGGGTGATGGCGATGTCGCGATGATGGCGGGCGCCGAGGCGATGATCTCTAACGATAAGGGCGAATTCCAGCCGCTGACGATGTTGTTCCGCATGTCGGGCGTCGATTCCAAGCGCTTGCTCGATTTCTGCGTCGAAGCGCCGGAGAACCTCGCCGTCGGCGAAAGCGAATGGATGGGCGCGGATCTGACGCCGCGCCAATGCGCCGAGAAGCTTCGCGAACAGGGGCATCCGGCCGTGTTCGTCAAAGGTAACGGCCCGCTGATTCAAGACGGTATCCGTAACGGCGATCTGAAGTACGAAACCGCGTTGATCGGCATTATCCCGGTATCGGCGGAACGCGGCGAAGTATCGATCAACACGACTCGCATCGCCAATATCGATGCGACCGATACGGTGAAACTGTCGGAGGCGTTCAACGGCCTGGTCGATCAGGTGTGGAATTGCGTGGCGTTCATGCGCAAGCGCGTGCCCGGCTTCGAGAACGCGCATTTCTCGGGTCTGGCGCATCGCTTGGGCATACGTGAAACGCGCCGCATCGTCGGCGACTACGTGCTGACCGGCGACGACGTGTTGAATGCGCGCAAGCGCGACGACGCGATCGGCAAGGGCTCCCACCATATCGACATCCATCAGGACGGCATCAAGCAAGTCCGCATCCCGGTTAAGCACGGCGGGTCCTACGACATGCCCTACGACATGCTGCTGACTAAGAGCGTGAAGAACGTCTATATCGCCGGGCGTTGCATGTCGGCCGATCGCGAAGGCCACGGCTCTGCGCGCGTAATGGGGCCGTGCATGGCACAAGGCGAGGCGGCCGGATTGGGTGCGGTCATCAGCCTGCGCGGCAACGATCCGGGGAATATTCGCAGTGTCCCGGTACGCCAACTGCGCGAAGGTCTCGTCGCGCAAGGGGCAATCCTGTCCGGCACGCATTGACGCGATGGATCTAGCACAAGGTGCCCGCGGCATCGATTTTGTGATCGTCGGGGGTGGGTCGGCGGGCAGCGTGCTCGCCGCCCGTCTTTCCGAGGACCCGCGCCGGCGCATCGTGCTGGTCGAGGCGGGGCCCGATCGCGATCCCGAGCTTCGTCCCGACCTGATCGATACTTATGGCGGGCGCGCCTTTGTCGATCCAACCTATTTCTGGCCGGGGCTGCGCGCGCGCCACGCCGCCGGCGGGCCCGAGCATGCGTTCAAGCAAGGCATGCTGCTGGGCGGTGGATCGACGATCAACGGCCAGATTGCGCTACGGGGCGCGCCCGCCGACTACGATCATTGGGCGGCCGCGGGCGCCAAAGGTTGGAACTGGGAATCGGTCCTGCCGTTCTTCCGCAAGCTCGAGACAGATCTCGATTTCGGCGGGCCGCTGCACGGCGACGCGGGGCCGATCAAGATCAAGCGCGCGCCGCCCGAGACCTGGGATGCGGCGACGCTTGCCTATATGCGTGCATGGTCACAGCTCGGCCATAGGCGCCTCGACGATCTCAACGGCCCTTTCGGCGATGGGTATGGCGCGCTGCCGTTCAGCAATGACGGACAGCTGCGTCATTCCGCCTCGCGTGCCTATCTGACCAACGCGGTCCGTGCGCGGCCCAATCTATCGATTGTTACGAACGCCCGTGTATTGCGCGTCGCGATCGAAAACGGTCGCGCCGCCGGAATCGAGTTTCGCCGTGACGGCGAAACGCGGCGGATCGACGCCGATCACGTGATTCTGAGCGCGGGGGCTATCCGCTCGCCGCAATTGCTGATGCTGTCGGGGATCGGGGATCAAGCCGAATTGGCGCGGCACGGGATCGACATCCGCGCGCATCGGCCGGGCGTGGGGCGCAATCTGCAGGACCATCCGATCGTTTCGATCTCCGCCTATGTCGATCCCAAGGCGCGGGGCGTGAAGCCATCGCGCGGCGTGTCGACCTATTTGCGCTACAGCTCGGGTGTGCCGGATTGCGAGCCATCGGACATGGTGCTGTCGGGAGGTGCACGATCGATGTGGCACGATGTGGGCGAGCGTATCTGTTCGCTGCGCACTTACCTGTGCCTGCCGTATTCGCGAGGGATGCTGACGCTGGCATCCGCGGATCCGACCATGGACCCGATCATCGACTTCAACGGTATGTCGGATCCGCGCGATTCGCGCCGTCTGGTCGATGGCTTTCGCTTGGTCGCGCGTATCCTGTGCGGGATGATACGCCCCGACATCGTGTCGGATGTATTCCCGTCGCGCCTGTCGCCGTTGATCGAAAAATTGAGCAAGCCGACTTCGTTCAACGCGTTGCTGGGCGGCGTCGGTGCAATCGCGATGGATGCATCGGCGACATTGCGGCGCTTCGTCATCCGCAAAATCGTCACCGACGGCACGTCGCTCGACGATATCCTACGCGACGATGCGACGCTGGAGGCCTATATCCGTCAGATCGTTGGCACGTCGTGGCATCCGTCGGGCACGTGCCGAATGGGCACCGAGGACGATCCCGGCGCTGTCGTCGATGCGAATGGGGCGGTGTTCGGCGTGCGTGGCCTGACGGTGGCCGACGCCTCGATTATGCCGCGTATCGTGCGGACGAACACCAACCTGCCGACGCTGATGATCGCGGAAAAGGTCGCCGCTCGACTCGCAAATATGTCGTGAATCAAACTTCTTCCAAATCAAGATCGCGCATCTCGCCGATCTCCGTAACTTTTGCGTCCAGGGCCTCGGCATCTTTCTTGTCTTGCGTCCGATCTTTCCAAAGATGGCCGTAGAGATCCGTGGTCGTCAGATAACTTGAGTGACCCATGCGCTGCTGGAGGACTTTAGGAGTCACGCCACGTTCAATTTCCAAGCTTGCATATGCATGCCTCAAACCATGCAGCGTAATGGCGGGCTTTCCAAACTTTATTCGAAATTCAATGAAATCTTTGACCCCAAATTCCTGCCAGCCGGCGATGTCGAGCTTATCCCAGTTGTCATCATAGAATTTTTTAAGCTCTGGCGGGAGTTTAAGAAGACTACTCTCCGAGAAGCGTTTCCAATCACGTGCGACGAAGTTCGAGTAGTCGATCGGCGTATCGGAGCCGCGGCTGCGCAACAGCAGGCCATCGTTTGGCATGGCCTGCTGTTGAATATATGTCTGAAGCATCGTGTATACGCGATTGGAAATCGGAACGTCACGCAATGCGGCGGGCGTTTTGACGTCACCAATCATATTGAAAATGTCAGCGCGCTGTCGGATTTGCACATAGTACGAATTATCGATCGACACGACGTTCCGGATCTTCAGTCCGCGTATCTCGGACGGTCGAAGTCCAGCGAAGAGCCCTAGTACAGCAACGACGTCCGCGCGGCGAATGTAGTCCCAGTTGATTTCGTCACCCCACTCAATTCTCTCTCGTAAGTCGGAAATCAAAAGCTTCGATGGAACCTTGGCTCGCTCATATCGCCGGATCGATCCGCTGTCGCGACTGGCGCTGTAGCGTAGATTAGTCAGTGGGTTCTGTTCAATCGCGCCAACATTATGCGCGTAATTCATTATTCTTTTAAAAGTAGAAAATACAACTTTGGCATATCTCGGCGTTAGCTGCGATTTCAATTCGTCGAGTATCTCGAGACCTTTCATTCGATCGACATCTCGTATCATCAAGCTGCCAATCTTCGGCTCGATATGACGCTGAATTTGGCGCTGATAACTGTCGTATGTTGACCGCTCCAAACCTCTCGATTTCTGCTCCAGTACATATGCCGCCGTCACCGCAGAAAAGGTCAATGGCCTAGCTTGCGCGCCGGAGTTCATTCTTGTTGTATCCGGAGACTCAGCGAATGCGGCCGCTTCGCTTTGGGTTTTGAACTGACGGCGAAAGCGACGGCCATCGATATGCCATTCGACAATCCAAGCGCGACGTATCGCGCCGCTCGCCGTTTTCCAGAGTCTTCGATAGATCGTCATGATGCCCCTCAATCCGCTTAGTTACTTTCGCGGCATAAATGATAAGGTTGGGGGACTTAAAATCGCCGTGCGCCGGCATTAAAATATTGATTTTAATGCGTTATTGCGCAATGTCTTTCGGCCTGCACGGCGTGAGATGACGCATCTTTGTGCCGAGGAGTAACGTAGCGTTGAGCCCTAGGTTTGGGGGCGCACGGATAAACTATTCGCACCTTGGCCCCGAACGTGCTCAGCGTATATCCGCGACGCGTCTAGCGCGCCCCGCTGGACGCCCAGCATCTCAAAAAGGCGGGGCGACGCCGCCGTCATGACGATAACAACGGTCATGATCGCCGCGAGCGCAGCGCAGCCAAGATATAGGAAGCGCGACATCCCGATCGCCGATGTGCTGGACGAATTCTCGCCACGCCGGCGTTGTGCGGCCTCGCGTCCTACGCGTGCTGCGATCGCCAAGGCGACGATCAATGGAAGGATCGCCGCGTCGAACGCCATGTCGTTCGGCGAACTGATTATTATTTTGCCGACAACGATCGCGGCGCCGGCAACCATCACGACAGTGTCGAGGGGCGGACGAAGTAGGTCGTGTGCCAAGGCTTCGAAGCGGCGGATCGTCATTAAGGGGCTCATGATTCCCGCCATAGCTCGGTCGGGAGATCTTCGCAAGCCAGGAAGGGAGGTCCGCACGCAGTACGATTTGGGTGCCTATCGGTTCGCCGGTCACGCGGAAATTCGGATTGGGACCCGCGGCGGCCGTGCTGCCTGCGCCAAAGTGCCGGATTGTCGAGGGCGTTGTCCGTCACCTAGCGATGGGTTGCATGAAACTGCGCCCTAACTTCGGGCGTCAGAGCCTCTCAAGGTCTGCTCGCCGCTTCGCGATCTGCCTGTCGATCAACGCCAGCGTTTCCGGTCTCGTCATGCGCGTAGCAAGCGCTGCCATCGGGTTTTTCAATCCCGGTGGGGCGAACGGAAGGCATTCCAACGGATCCTTGGCCAAATTTTCGGGCGGCTTATCGTCCGGCGCGGCCGGCGAGCTCTCAGGCCTAGTATTCAGCTCTTTGGCCATCGCTGAAAAGCACTCCCGCTGCCAGTCGAATTCGCTGAGAAAGCGCGCCTATCGGCGCTAGTTAAACTACTGGACCCGAAAAGTTGCAGAAAGCCAAGATGTGTTGACGGCGCGTTCAGCTGCCGCTTCAAACCGTCAAAAACGCGATGACGACGGATAATCGATCCCGGAGCCGTTAGCCTATCGGTTTAGCAGTCAATCCGCGGGACTGAGAGTCCTGCGAAGTATCTTTTCTGTTGAAACGTTACCTAGGCCTCCGTCGTTGATAGCCATGTTTGATTTCTGGCGACAACTCCGACGACCCGCTGATTAGGAGACAGCGGATCGTGGTTTCGAGTCCTATATCGCCCACCATCCGGCGCTGGTAAACGTAACATCTCGGAATTTGGCCGGGCCCTTTCGTGGGCCTTAGCGGCGTTCTAGGGCGGCCTGGAACATCGGACCGCCTTTGTGAGCGGGAAAGCCGTATCCGTTGACCATGACAAGGTCGATATCGGATGCGCGCGCGGCAATGCCGTCTTTGAGGACGGCTTCGGCCTCGGTGGTCATCGCGTCTAGAACGCGCGCGATGATCGTCTCGGCCGGGATCGGGGCGGTCGTGACGCCGCGTTCGCGGCGGCGTTCGTCGATCATCGCCGCGACGATTGGCGACGGCGTGCCCGCTGGGTGATCGTACCAGCCGCCGCCGGTCTTGCGACCCAGGCGCCCGGCTTCATAGAGCCGGTCGAGCAATGGTAGCGCGCGCGCCGGCGCTTTGCCTTCGGCGATCAGGCGCTGGCGCGTATGCCAGGCGATATCCAGGCCCGACATGTCCCACACCGCGAACGGGCCCATTTTGAAGCCGTAACCCGTCAACGCCACATCGATCTCGGCAGGGGCGGCACCGTCTTCGACCATGATCTCGCATTCCCGGCGATAGGCCGAATAGATGCGATTGCCGATGAAACCTTCGCCCACGTGCGCGACGACCGGCAGCTTGCCGAGCTTCTTGGCGACCGCGAGTGCCGTTGCCAGTGCTGGCGTGCCGGTCTTGGCGCCGCGCACGATCTCCAGCAGGCGCATCACGTTCGCGGGGCTGAAGAAGTGCAAGCCCACAACCGATTCCGGCCGCTTTGTCGCGGCGGCGATGACGTCGAGATCCAGATAGGAGGTATTCGACGCCAGGATCGCGTGTCCGAGCAGGATCGCATCGAGTTCGCCGAACACGCGGCGCTTGATCGCCATATCCTCGATCACCGCTTCGATCGCGAGATCGCAATCGGCGGCATCGGCGAGTTTCGTCGATGCGATCAGCCGCTTCGCGCGCTCGGCGGCGGCATCGGCCGTGATCCGGCCTTTGGCGACGTCTTGGGCTGCGATATCGGCGATGCGCGCGGTCCCGCGCGCCAGCGAGGCGGCGTCGATATCGATCAATCGCGTTTCGTAACCGGCGGCAAGGCAGGCGGCGGCGATACCCGCCCCCATCGTGCCGGCCCCGATCACAGCGATGCGGCGCACATCAATGGCGACATCGGGCGTCACACCGTCGATGCGGGCGGCCTCGCGCTCGGCGAAGAACAGATGGCGCAGGGCGGCAGCTTCGTCGCCTTGGCGCAGTTCCTGAAATGCGGCGCGTTCCTGGGCCAGCGCTTCGCCGAACGGCAATGCGCGCGCGCGGCGCAGCGCCGCGATCGCTTCTTCGACCGGTTTGCGACCGAGATTGCGTTTGGCGGCGGCCTCGGCGGCCGTTTCGAATCGCGCGGGATCGCCGTTGCGAACCGGCAGATCGCGCAAGCGCCGTTTGACGGTGGCGGGCGAACGCGCGAGCTCGATCGCCGCTGCGCGCAGATCGCCGGTCGTCACCGCGTCGATCATGCCGAGCTTCAGCGCTTCGGGGGCGGGCACGCGCTTGCCGGTGACGACGATGTCGAGCGCTTCGGCCGGATCGACGATGCGCGGCAGGCGCACCGTGCCGCCCGCGCCGGGGATCATGCCGAGCGTCACTTCCGGCAGGCCCAGCTTGGCGTCCGGTGTGGCGATGCGGATATCGCAGCCCAGCGCCAATTCGTAACCGCCGCCCAAGGCCGCGCCATGGATCGCGACGATGACGGGCTTGGGGCATTCTTCGATCGCCGCGATGACGGCGGGTAGTTGCGGATCGGCGAGCGGTTTGCCGAATTCGCGGATATCGGAACCGGCGACGAAGGTGCGGCCTGCCCCGATCAGCACGACGCCGATCACGGTCTTGTCGCCGGCGACCTTGCCGAACGCGGCGATCAGGCCTTGGCGCACGGCGATGGAGCCCGCATTGACCGGCGGATTGTCGATCGTCACGACGGCGATATTGCCCTCGCGTTCCAGGCGGACGGCGTCGGTCATCGAATCAACGCTTGCCGAAAACGGGTTTGCGCTTTTCGGCGAAGGCGCGCTGCGCCTCGCGCGTATCCTCGGTCAAGGACAACTCGGCCGAAACGCCCTGCTCGAAGCGATAGCCCTCGCGCAGCGACATCTCCTCGACCGTGTTGAAGGCGTGCTTGTTGCGCGCCAAAGCGACGGGGCTCTTGGCCGCGATCTCGGCCGCCATCGCCAACGCGGCGGGCATCAACGCTTCGGGGGCGAGGCATTCTTCGACGATGCCCAGGCGATAGAGTTCTTGGGCGGGCACGCGCCGCCCGGTGAAGAACATCATCCGCGCCTTGGTGCGCGGGAAAAGTTCCAGGAATTTGGCGCCGCCGGCGAGGCCCACATCGATCTCCGGCATCTGGACATAGGCGGTTTCCGACGCGAGCAGAATGTCGCAGCACGCCATCAACGCATAGCCCGCCCCGATCGCGGCACCGTTGATCGCGCCGATGACCGGCTTGGCGCAGTCGCGGATCGCGTAGAAGCTTTCGCGCGTCACGCGGTTATGGCGGATATAGTCGCCGCGCTGCGCGGTCATGCCGCGCCGTTCCTTGATGTCCGCACCGGCGGAGAATACATTTCCGCCGCCGGTCAGGATCACGCAGCGGATCTCCGGATCGTCGCTCAGCGTGTCGAACACCCAGGTGAGTTCCGTGCGCGTGCGGAAATTCTGCGCGTTGACCGGCGGACGGTCGAACGTGACGGTCGCGATACCGTCTTTGCGGTCGATGCGGAATTGTTCGAGATCCATCGGCGTTCCCCTGCTGCGGCCGAGAAAATTAGCAGCGGCCCGGGGGGCGGACCATCCAGCCCGGTGAAAACCAACTATCGAGCATATGAAACGTCGTGCGGGGGTCCTACGCCCTAAAATGGCGCCGTTTCCAGCAGGGAGGATCGGGTGTCGGGGATCGAGATCACGCGCGACGCGAATGGGGTAGCGACCGTTTGGCTCAGCAATCCGGGGCGGCTGAACGCACTGTCCAACAGCATGATTCACGGTCTGAAGTCGGCGATGGACGAATTGGCCGCCGACGGCGCATGCCGCGTCGCGGTGCTGCGCGGCAAGGATGGCGTATTCTGCGCCGGTCGTGACTTGAAGGATCTGGGCGCGTTGCAGGAGGCGCCGCCGGCGGAAATCGATGCGATGTACGACGCGCTGGAAGCGATGCACTGGTCGGTACAGAATTTCCCCAAGCCGTTGATCGCGGCGGTCGAGCGTTACGCGCTAGGCATAGCCACGATGATCGTCGCCTGGACCGATATCTCGATCGCCGAAGAAAGCGTCAAATTCGGCTTCCCCGAAGTGCGCAAGGGCATCACGCCCTATGGCGCCATTCCGACCTTGCGCCGGGTGATGCCGTTGCGCGCGATGATGGATTTGATCCTGTCGGGAAGGACGATCGAAGCGCCCGAGGCGCGCGAATACGGGCTGGTCAGCCGCGTCGTGGCGCCGGGCACGCTGGAAGCAAGCCTCGCCGGCGTCCTCGAGGAACTTTTGGCGGGCAAGCCGGGCGCCTTGGAGCGTATCAAGCGTTTCGCGCTGGACAGCGAAACCCTGGATCAGCGCGCGGCGGTGGCGTTCGCCACGCGCCTGGCCAAGGCCGGTACGGGCGATCCGGAGGCCAAAAGCGGTATCGGCGGATTTCTCAAAAGCTGATTGCCGGACGACAAACAGGTTTGCACTTCCGGCAGGGCTTCAATCCGGCGGTAAGCGCTTAAGATAGCGACGGAATTTCAACGTAAGACGGGATCTTGAAAAGATGAGCTCGCAAAATCGCGCGCCCCAGCGCGTCATCCATGTCGGCGTCGGCGTTTTCGGCAAGCGCTGGTGCAGCGACTTCCTGCGCAGCAACGTGGTCGACGGCACGATTCAAGTCGTCGCCTTGGTCGACCGCAACCCCGAAAATTTGAAGGCCGGACAGGTCGCGTTGGGCCTGCGCGACGATCAGTGCTTCACCGATGCGGCCCAAGCCTTCAAGGCGGTGAAGGCCGATTTCTGCACGGTCGCGACCACGCCCGCGCATCACGAGGAAGTGATCGATGCGGCGATCGCCGCCGGGCTCGACATTCTGTGCGAAAAGCCGATCGCCGACACGATGGCGGCCACGTTGCGCATCGCGCAGAAGGTGAAGGCGGCGGGCCGCAAAATGGCGGTGACGATGAGCCACCGCTACGACCAGGACAAGACCACGCTGCGCCGCGTCGTGAAATCCGGTCAGCTCGGAAAGATCAACGCGATCGGCATGCGCTTCCAGGGCGATATGCGCCAGCATATGGCATGGAGCTCTCTGTTCCGGCACGAGATGGATCACCCGCTGCTGATCGAAGGCTCGATCCATCACATGGATATCCTGGCCGATCTGGCCGGGGACAAATGCGAAAGCGTTTACGCGACGACGTGGCGCCCGTCTTACGCCGCCTATAAGGGCGATACGGACGCGGTGGTCGTGCTCGGCTTCGCCAACGGCGTGAAGGCGGTCTATGAGGGCACTTGCGCGCACTCGACCGGCCTCAACACCTTCTACAAGGAATATATCCGAGTGGATGGCGAGCACGGCACGGCGATCCTGACCCATCGCACGGTGGAATTGTTCATGCGCCAGGATATCTGGCGCCAGCAGCATCGCGAAGGCCAGGGACAGAAGATCGATCTGCTGGTCCAGCCCAAATGGATCAACAACTGGCTGATCGAACGCTTCGCGCAATGGCGCGCGGGCGGGGCGCCGCTGGAAACCGAAGTCGCGAACAACGTGCAGACGTCGGCGATGATCTTCGCGGCGATCGAAAGCCAGCGCATCGGCGCGCCGGTTCAGCTGGCGCCGTTCGTCGCGGCGGCGGGGCGCTGATCCATGCGTTTGAAAGGCAAGACGGCCCTGATCACCGGGGCGGGTTCGGGTTTCGGCGCGGAAATGGCGCGGCGTTTCGCAAGCGAAGGTGCGGTCGTGATCTGCGCCGATCGCAACGCGGAAAACGCGCAAGCGGTCGCCTCGTCGATCGGTGCGAATGCCCACGCCGCCGCGTGCGACGTGTCGAGTTCGGAGCAGGTCAAGGCGTTGGCCGAAAAAGCCGCCGCCGTGACCGGCCGCATCGACGTGCTGGTCAACAACGCCGGCATTTCCCAGCAGCCGCGCCGCATCGCCAAACTGCCGGAGGCCGAGATCGACGCGATTTTCGCGGTCAACGTGAAGGCGCTCTACCACGCCGCCGCGCATATTCTGCCGATCATGATGGCGGGCGGGGGCGGATCGGTCATCAACATCGCCTCGGTCACCGCGATCCGTCCGCGGCCGGGCATGACTTGGTACAACGCGGCCAAGGCGGCGGTGATCTCGATCACGCAGTCGATGGCGGGCGAGTTCGCGGAAAACCGCGTGCGCGTCAACGTGATTGCGCCCGGCGTGGGGCGCACGCCAATGTTCGACGCGATCTTCAAGGATCCGAAGAAAGCCGACGAGGCGCATGACCGCCTGGTCGAAACCTTTCCGCTCGGCCGCTTGTCGAAACCGTCGGATATCGCGGGGGCGGCCCTCTATCTCGCGTCCGACGACGCGGAATTCGTCACCGGCATCGTGTTGCCGGTCGATGGCGGCCGCCTGATCGCTTAGGCGGCCGCGTCCCCATTATTCCTCGCGCAAGACCGGCGGCTTGACTGCCGGCTGCTTGATCGCCGTCCAGAAGGTCAGCAACAGCATGATAGCGGACAGCACCAGCAGCGTGCCGCTGATCGGGCGCATCAGAATTTCCATCGGATCGCCGAAGGCGGAAAGCATCGCGCGGCGGAAATTCTCCTCCAGCATCGGGCCGAGGATGAAGCCGATCAGCATCGGCGTCGGCTCGAAATCGAGCAGGCGCATCGCATAGCCCAGCGCGCCGATCCCGAGCACCAGCCAAACGTCGAGCAGCTGGAACTTGACGCTATAGGCGCCGACGCAGATCAACACCAGAATGACCGGATAGAGCAGCCGATACGGGATGCTGAGCAGCCGCACCCATAGGCCGATCATCGGCAGGTTCAAGATCAGCAGCATCACGTTGCCGACCCAGAAGCTGGCGATCACGCCCCAGAACAGGTCGGCGTGTTCGGTCATCAAGCGCGGGCCGGGATTGATGCCTTGCATCATCAGGGCGCTGAGCATCACGGCGGTCGATGCGGTGGCGGGGATGCCCATCGTCAGAACCGGGATGAAGGCGGTTTGCGCGGCGGCATTGTTGGCGGATTCGGGGCCTGCGACGCCTTCGATCGCGCCCTTGCCGAAGCGCGAGGGATCCTTGGCAACGCGTTTTTCCAGCGCGTAGCTCATGAACGACGCGACCGTGGCGCCTAGGCCCGGCAGCGGACCGATCGCCGAGCCCACGCCGAAACCGCGCAAAGTGGGCCAAACCGAGCGCTTGATGTCGTCGCGCGTGGGGATCATGGCGCGCAAGGGGATCTTCTGCTTGGCGCCGCCGGTGTCGGCGTTGCGGATCGAGGCGATGACTTCGGTGATGCCGAACAGGCCCATCGTCACGGCCGCAACGTTGATTCCGTCGGATAATTCGGGGATGCCGTACATGTAGCGGTTGGCACCGCTGATCACGTCCGTGCCGACGAGACCGAGCAGCAGGCCCACGCCGACCATCGCCAGCGATTTCAACGGCGAGCCGCCGGTCATCAGCGAGAGCGCGATCAACGCGAACACCATCGCCGCGAAATACTCGGCCGCACCGAACGCGAAGGCGACGGCGACAATGGCGGGGCTGAGCGCGATCAGCACGACGATGCCGAGGCTGCCGCCGATGAACGAGGCGATGGCCGTGATCGACAGCGCCACGCCGGCGCGACCCTGCTTGCTCATCGGATAACCGTCGAGGCACGTGACGGCGCTGGACGCCCCGCCGGGCAAATTCAGCAGAATCGACGCGGTCGATCCGCCATATTCCGAGCCGTAATAGACGCCCGCCAGCATGATGATCGCGGGCGTGGGATCCAGATAGAACGTGATCGGCAGCAGCATCGAGATCGTCGCGAGCGGACCGATGCCGGGCAGCACGCCGATCGCCGTACCCAACGTGACGCCGATAAAGCAGTAGGCGAGATTCTGGAACGACAGCGCGACGCTGAAGCCCATGAGGATATCTTCCACGGGCTTTACTCCAGGAACGACGGCAGACGGAAGCCGGGCATCTGTAGACCGAGCGCGACGCGGAAAATCAGCCATCCCAAAAGGGCGGTCGCGATCGCCAGAATCCAAGTTTGGCGCGTGCGGCTGTCGGGGTCACCCATCGCGCCGACGACGATGCCGATCGCGATCGCCGGCAGCAGGCCGATTTGTTCGAGCAGGACGCCGAAGGCGAGGATGCTGCCGAGCGAGGCGAGAACCGGCCGCCATTCGGGCCGATCCATGCGCACGCCCGCGCGAATCAAGCCCATGCCGGCGATGACGATACCGAGTACGACAACGAAACCCGATGCGAGCATCGGGAAATAGCCGGGCCCCATCTCGATCGCGTCGCCGATCCGCATTTTCATCGCGCCGGCGAGGAAGACGAGCCCGATGACGGCGACCGAAACGCCGCCGATGAAATCCTTGTTCGCGATACGCATCGCGCCCCCCCGTTTGGCCTTACGCGACGCCATGTGCGTCGAGCGCGTCCGCCGGCCGGGCCGGCGGACGCGCAACGTCGATCAGTCCGCCAGCGAGATGTTGGCCTCGGTGGCGACTTGCTTCCAGGTGTTCAATTCGTCGACGACGAGCTTCTTGAAGTCCTCGCCGCCCAGATATGCCGGCGTGTAACCGAGTTCGTTCAACCGCTTCACGATGGCCGGATCCTCGAGCATGCCGCGAATCTCGGTGCGCAGACGGTCGAGGATCGGCGCCGGCGTGTTTTTGGGCGTCATCATGCCGTAATAGACGGTCAGTTCGACGTTCACGCCCGCTTCCTTCAGCGTCGGCGTATCGGGATAGAGCGGGTGGCGCGACGGCCCGGTCTGCGCGAGTGCGCGGATCTTGCCCGCTTGGACATGCGGCGCGCCGGTTGTCGGCGTCAGCCACAGCATTTCGGTGTGGCCGCCGATCAGATCGGTCAGCGCCGGGCCGATCCCGTTGAACGGGATATGGGTCTGGCGCACGCCCGTGCGCATGCCGAACAGCACCGTGCCCATATGCGGGGCGCCGCCCACGCCCGACGAGCCGTAGCGCACGCGACCGGGCCGCTCCTTCGACAGCGCGATCAGTTCGGCGAGGTTGGTGGCGGGCACCGAGGGATGCACCGCGACCACGAAAGGAACGTGGACGATGCGCGCGAGGAATTCGAAATCGTCCGGCACCTTATAGGGCACGGATTTGCGCACGGCGGGCAGCACGCTCATGCCGTCCGACGGCGACCACAACAGCGTGTAGCCGTCGGGCTTGGCGCGTGCGGCGCGGTCGAGGCCGATCGCCGAGCCGCCGCCGGCGACGTTCTCGACCACGACCTGCTGGCCCAAACGCTTGGTGAAATACTCGGCCGTCAACCGGCCCAGCAAATCGTTGCCCGCACCTGGCGCGAACGGAACGATGATGGTGATCGGGCCAGCCTTGGGCCATTCCTGCGCGACCGCACCGGTCAAACCGGCCGCCGTGACGGCGATCGCGGCAAATGCCGCGGTGACAAAACGTTTCATGATAGCTCCTCCCGGGATTTCTCCGCCCGCGTTGTTCCGTGGGGCGGCATACAAATTCACGTCGAGACTGCCGGCAGGCTAACACGCGAATTTTATTGGTCCCGTCAAACGTCCGTTGCGCGCTGCGCAAAGGAACGCCGTTTTGCCGCACCGCAACGACGCAATTTGGCGGGTACATGTTGCGCCGAATGCAAATCAGCTTGTCGCGACCGCCGTCGTGACGATCCGGTCCACACATGGCACTTCCGACCCGAATTACGGGAGGGACCATGGACGGATCGGTACGGCGGGAAATCGAAGCGGAATGCCGGGCGTTGCTTGCCGATTACGCTGTCGCGGTCGACCAGGGCGACGGCGCCGCGATGGCGGCGATGTTCGCAGCCGACGGCGTGCTGCGCCGGGGCGATACGGTGCTGACCGGCCCCGCTGGAATCCCAAAAATTATCGGCCAGCGGCCCGACGATCTGGTGATGCGCCATATGGTCACGACAGTCTCGGTCCAGGTGCGCGATCAAAACAGCGCGACGGCCTTGGCCTATTACATGGTCTACAATGCGCGCGGCGCGGCCCTGCCGCTGGCTATGGCGCAGCCCTTCAGCATCGGCGAATGGCATTGCGCGTTCGTCAACACGCCAGCCGGCTGGCGCCTGTCGTCGTTCGAGATCAAGCGCATCTTCGTGCGCGACGCGCCCAAAGCCTGATCCGATGATCCCGGGGCTTCTCGACGGTTTCCGCGTCATCGATCTGGGCAGCTTCATCACCGCACCCTTTGCGGCGATGCTGCTGGGCGATCTCGGCGCCGAGGTGATCAAGGTCGAACGCCCCGGCGGCGGCGATCCGTTCCGCAATTTCGAAAGCGGGCTCTACGGGCCGCAATTCAAGGCGTTCAACCGCAACAAAAAAAGTCTCGTGCTCGATCTGACGACCGAGGCCGATCGCAAGCTGCTGGCCGAGCTCGTTCGGCGTTCCGACGCGTTGATCGAGAATTACCGGCCCGGCGTGATGGCGCGCCTTGGTTTGGATGCGGGTGCCGCGACGGCGCTCAATCCGCGTCTCGTCTATTGCTCGATCACCGGATTCGGCCCCGATGGGCCGTCGGCGGGTATGGCGGCCTATGACACGGTGGCGCAAGCGGCGTCGGGCTATCTCAGCCTGTTCGTCTCGCCCGGCGACACGACGATCAAAGGCCCCGCCGCCGCCGACGCGGTGACCGGACTTTACGCCGCCTATGGCGTGCTGGGCGCGCTATTGTCGCGCGAGCGCACGGGGAAGGGCCGCATGCTCGACGTACCGATGATGGCGGCCGTCGCGCATTTCGCCAGCGAGCCCTATCAGCATTACTTCACGCGTGGCGTTGTGCCCGCCCCGGTGCACCGTTCGCAGATCTCGCAATCCTTCGCCTTCGCCTGCGCGGATGGCGCGCTGCTCGCCGTGCATCTGTCCTCGCCGGTTAAGTTTTGGGACGGGCTGATCGCCGCCACAGGCCGTGCGGATCTGGCCGCCGATCCGCGTTTCGCCGGCCGCATGGACCGCGTCAACAATTATGCGGCGCTGGAAACCGAACTCGCCGCGACGTTTATCGCCAAGAAGCGCGGCGAATGGATCGAATTGCTAACCCGCCACGACGTGCCCCACGCCGCCGTGCTCTCGCTGGCCGAAGTCGTCGACGATCCCCAGGCGCGGCATATCGGCCTCGAGCAGCGCGCGACGCATCCGCTCGAAGGCGAGGTGCGTGGGATCCGCAATCCGATCGGTTTCGCCGGCGCGCCGGAAAGCTTCGCGCCGCCGCCAGTGTTGGGCGAGGACAGCGACGCGCTTCGCGCGTGGCTATCGGCGCCGGGCGATCAGCGCACGAAGCCGAAATAAGTCGGCAGCGCCAGCGACAGCCAGGGGACGTAGGTGACGATCGCCAGCGTCACCAGCAGAATGCCGATGAACGGCCAGATTTCGGCCAGAATCTCGCGCACCGGGATCTTGTTCACGCCGCTGACCACGAACAGCACCATGCCGTAAGGCGGCGCGATCAGGCCGATCGTCGCGTTGAAGGTGACGACCAGACCGAAATGGATCGGGTCGATGCCCAATGCCTGGACCGTGGGCATCAGGAGCGGGATGACGACCAGGATCATCGCGGCTTCGTCCATCACGCTCGCCAGCAACAGGAACAGGATATTGACCGCGAACAGGAACATGTTCGCGGAAATGTCCTTGCCGTCGAGGAAGGCGGCGATCGCCATGGGGATGCGCTCGACCGTCAGGATGTAGCTGAATACGAAGGCGCCGAAAAACACGCAGGCGACCGTCGCGGTGATGCGCGCGGAATCGACCAGCGCGTCGACGATCTCCTTCAAGCCGAGCATCCGGTAGATCAGCCCGGCCAGGATCAGCGCATAGGCGCAGGCGACGGCGGCGGCTTCGGTCGGCGTGAATACGCCGGTATAGATGCCGCCCAACATGACCACGGGCATCAGCAGCGGCAGGATCGACCGGCGTACGATGCGGAAGATCTCCGCGGCCGGCGGGCGCTCGATGGTGGGGTAGTTGCGCCGTCGTGCGATCCACGCGACCAGTATCATCATCATGCCGGCCATCAGGATGCCCGGCAGAACGCCGGCCATGAACAAGCCGCCGACGGAGGTCGAACTCGCTAGCGCGTAAAGCACCATCAGGATCGACGGCGGGAAGATCGGCCCGATCGTCGCCGAGGCCGAGGTGACGGCCGCCGCGAAGCCGCGCGAATAGGCGCCGCTGCCTGTCATCATGCGGATCAGCATGCGGCCGACGCCCGCCGCGTCGGCGGTGGCCGAGCCGCTCATCGACGAGAAGATGAGGGCGGTCAGGACGTTAACCTGGGCCAGACCGCCCCGATGCCGCCCGACCAGCACGATACACAGCTGCAAAAGGCGCTCGGTGATGCCGCCGTCGTTCATCAATCGCGCGGCCAGCACGAAGAGCGGTACAGCCAGCAGCATGAACGACGCGAACAATCCGTGCAGGATCAGCTCGCCCGCCTGGCTGGGGTCCTGTCCGCTCAGGATGAAATAGAGGATGCCGGATCCGAACAGCGACAGGCCGACGGGAAAGCCCATCACAGTGGTGATGGCGAGGGCGACCAGCATCCAAATCAACGCGTCGGACATGTCAGAGATTTTCCCGCCAGTCGCGGCCCAGCAGGCTCAGGATCGCAACGGCAATCTTGATGGGGAACACGGCGAAGAAGATGAAATAGGGGAAGAAGGCGATCTGGTAGGAGATCGCAAGCGACGCGGTTTTCTCGAACTCCAGGAACTGGAAATATTCCCAGGTCGCGCGCATCGCCCAAGCGAAGATACCGAGATAGACGAGATTGACCAGGATCGAGACCGCGCGGCGCCCTTGTTCGGGTAGCGCGTTGTAGAACACGTCGAAGCGGATATGCTCGCGCAGCGAAATCGTGGTGCCCGCGAGCCAGAAGACGAACCAGATGAAGGCGATCATCGCCAGTTCCTGGGACGTCGAAAGCGGCGAGCGCAGCGCGTAGCGCATCACGGTCTGCGCCAGCAGCGCCGCAAAAACCACGAATAGGGCGGCGCCCGCGGCCCAATCGGCCGCAAGCGCCGCCTTTCGCATCAAACGCGCGAAACTCACTTGATCCGGCAATCCGGATCGGACGGCATCGCCGCGATTTGGTCGTAGAGCCCGGCGGGCCAGCTTTGCGCGAACTTCGACGCGAGATACTTCTCGCGCATATGCGCGCGGAAGGGCGTCACGTCGGGCGTCGTCACCGTCATGCCGTCCTTGGTCAATTCGGCGACGGCGTTGGCTTCGGCGCGCTTGCGGTTGGCGATCGTGAAATCCGACGCGGCGTTCGCCGCTTCGCGCACGACCTGCTTTTCCTGGTCGTTGAGCGAGTCCCAGAAGCGCTTGGAAACCGCGATCAGATCGACGCCCAGCAGATGGTTGGTCTGCACGAGCTGCTCGGTTACTTCGTTGAACTTCGTCGACTTCATCGCGGTCGAGAAGCCCGCGAAGGCATCGACCGTGCCGGTCTGCAGCGCCAGATACAATTCGCCGAACGCGATCGGCGTGGGCTTGGCGCCCAAAGCCTCGGCCAGAAACTGGAACGCCTCGTTACCGACTTCGCGCATCGTGATGTTGGAGAGGTCGGCCGGCGTGCGCACGTCCTTCTTCTTGCGCAGCACCAGCGTGCGGTAGCCGATCAGCGCCTGGTTCAGCGTGACGATGTTCATCTTCGATTCGATGTCGGCGCGCACCTTGCGGCCGAATTCGGAGTTGAGGATGACGCAGTGGTGTTCGACGTCGCGCACCAGATAGCCGGCCGTCAGGATCGACGCTTCGGGCACGCGCGGCGACACGTCGAACATGTTGACGAAGCCGATATCCAGATTGCCGCGCTGCATGGCGGGGATCTGTTGCGACTGCGGGAACAGCGAGCTGTTCCCGTGAATGGCAATATCGAAGCGGCCGGGTAGCGAGCGTTTCATGTAGTCGGCCATGATGTACATCGACTGGCCGAGGATATCGGCGTCGGGCACGACATAGGCGATGTTGACCTTCTGCGGTTGCTGCGCGGTAGCGATCCCGCAGCCCAACGCCAAGGCGGCGCCCGCCCCGAGCAGTGATTTCAAAATCGAATTCATCATAGAAGTTCCTCCCGGTTTGATTGGTTATCGATCAGACGATGGCGGCGGGTTCGGCCCATGGCTGATCCCACACGACCGGTGCCCAATCTGGACTGACGAGACGCTTGCCGCCGCGCAAGCTTCCGATACGCGCCATTTCGCCGGCGTCGAGCGCGAAATCGAAGATCTCGAAGTTCGCTTTGATGCGCGGATGCTGGCCGGATTTCGGTATCGCAAGTACGCCGCGCTGCTGGATTAGCCAGCGCAAGGTGACCTGCGCGACCGTCTTGCCGTATTTGGCGCCAATCGCGGTCAGTACCGGATCGCCTTCGATGGCACCACGCGCCAGTGGAATGCAGGCGGTCAGCAGCATTCCGGTTTTGCGCAGTTCGGCCAGGACGGCCGATTGGTCGAGATAGGGGTGGTACTCGACCTGGTTGCCGAACAGTGGGGCGCCGAACGCGGCGATAGCCTCGCGCATCACGGCGACGGGGAAGTTGCTCATGCCGACCTGGCGCGCCCAGCCTTTTTCCTGCACGGCGCGCAGCGCCTTCATCACGTCGGCGATCGGGAAGGTCGGGCTCGGCCAATGCGGCATGATTAGATCGACGTAATCGAGCCCCAGCCGATCCAGGCTTTCGCGCATCCGCGCTTCGATTTTGTCGGGCTCGAGTTCGAGATAGCGGATTTTGGTCGCGACGAAGAGTTCGCTGCGCTTCAAGCCCGATGCCGCGATGGCTTGGCCGACTTCGACTTCGTTCTCGTAGCGCGAGGCGGTGTCGATGCTGCGATATCCCACGTCGATCGCATAGCGCACGGCGTCGCGGCCCGAATCGCCGCGCAAATGCCAAGTGCCGAAACCGAGGACCGGCACGCGCGCGCCGTTGATCGTTTGATAAAGCATGTAAGGCGTACCACTCCCGTTGAATCGGCGATTGCGCGCGATGCTAGACCGCGCTCAACCGACGCTGAACGGACAGGAGTCGAACGCCATCTTCTCCGCCGGTGAAAACAACTGGGGCTAGAGACGTTGGCGGATGCCGGTATCCGACGCGGTTTGCACCGCCGCAAGAAGGCGATGGGTTTTCGCCGCATCCGCGAAATCGGGGGCGGGGGCGCCGCCGCCGTCGAGCGCCTCGAGCAGGCGTAAATAGAGTTGCGCGGTATAGAAGGGCGGGCCGGTCAGGGTTTCCGGCAGGCGCGGATCGCGCGTTTCAACCGCAACCGGCTCGAACGGCTTCTTGCGCCGCCGCGCGATCGAAACGTCGAGTTCGACGCGCTGGATGCCGACCGGCGCCACGCCGACCGGCGGGCGGGTGATGGCGACGATATCCCCATCGGTGCCGTTGATTTCGAAACGCACGCCGGTCGGGTTGGCTATATCGGCCTTTACGTGGACCGATGCGACCGCGCCGTTCGCCAGACGGCCGCTGACCAGCATTTGGTCGGGGGCGGTGACGTCCACGATCTCGCCGGTCTCGACGATCTCGCATTTCGTGTGCTGCGTCGTCACCACGGCCGCGAGATCGACGAAGGGCCCGACGCAATGGCAGAACGAGTCGAGCGAATGCCCGCCGGGCACGGTCAGGCCCGTGGCGCCGCTTTCGCGCTTGGTGCGATAGGCTTCGGCCGCCGGCAGACGCGGCCCCCAATTATTGAGCGAGGAAATCAGCGTCGTCGAAATCACCTGGCCGATGGCGCCGCTCGCGACCAAATCGCGGATGGCGTTGAGGTAGGGCGAGGCGCGGCCCTGCAAACCCACGATCGCCTTCACGCCGCGCTTGGCGGCGGCATCGCGGATTTCTTCGGCCTCGCTGGTCGTCAAGGCGAGCGGCCATTCGCAGAATAGATGCTTGCCGGCGGCGATAGCGCCAAGCGCGATTTCGCGGTGATGCGCGACCTTGACGCAGATCGCGACGATATCGACCGCCGGATCGGCGACCAATTCGCGCCAATCGCCATAAGCGCGCTTGGCGCCGAATTTCTCGGCGGCGAGCGTGGCGGTTTCCAGGCGCGTCGTCGCGACGGCGGCGAGGTCGTAACGCGCCAGGGCGCGCAACGCCGGCAAATGCGCCGCCAAGGCCCAGCCACGCTCGGGGCTCGCCCCCACCACGCCCACGCCGTAAATCCGCTCGCCTTGCGCCATGTCACCCGTCTTTCGTCCGTTGTACGCCCGCGAGTGTAGCAACGTCGCGGGGGCCGGATCGTTTCGGCGGGCGGGAAGCTGCCTGTTCGCGCGCGCAAGCCAGCGCCAGCCTATACTCGCATTCCGATCATCGCCGAGGCGCCAATGGGCTTGAAGAAAATCGAAGAATTGCTGAATGAAGCGGTCGCGACCAACGCGGCTTCGGGAATCGTCGCGGGGATCACCACGCGCGAGGGCACTGTTTTACGTTCGGCCGCGGGGAAGGTCGCCGCCGGCGGCGACGCGGCGATGACCCCGGACAATATTTTCTGGATCGCCTCGATGACCAAAGCGATCACCTCGATCGCGGCGATGGGGCTGGTCGAAAAGGGCGTCGTGCGCACCGACGAACCGATCGCGCGCATCCTGCCGGAACTCGCCAATCCGCAAGTGCTCGAAGGCTTCGACGCTTCGGGAAAGCCCAAGCTGCGCCCCGCGCGCGGCGCCATCACGCTGGGCCAGTTGCTGTCCCACTCGTCGGGTTTTCCCGAACATGTCTGGCACGCCGATACGCTGCGCTACCTCACCGCGAGCGGCACGCCGCCGACCAGCACGGCCAAGCGCGCCGCGCTGAACCTGCCTTTGGTCGGCGATCCGGGCACGGTCTGGCAATACGGCATCAGCCACGACTGGGTTGGGCAGTTCATCGAACGCGTCAGCGGTCAAACGATCGACGCCTATCTGCGCGATCATGTCTTCGCGCCGCTGGGCATGTCGGATTCGGGCTACGAATTGACGCAAGTCCAGCAGGCACGGATGGCGACCGCGCATCGGCGCGAAGCCGACGGGCGTTTGACGCCGTTCCAGCGTTCGCCTGTCCAAGGCCGCGAGTATTGGCCGGGCGGCGGCAGCCTTAACTCGACGCTCGACGACTATCTCGCCTTCGCGCGGATGATCCTCAACGAGGGCCGCGTCGGCGACCGGCAATTCCTGAAGCCGGAAACGGTGCGCCGCCTGCCGGAGAATCAGACCGGCACGCTGCCGGTGTCGAAGCTCGATCCGGCCTTGCCGGAATTGTCGAACGCCGCCGATTTCCTGCCCGGTATTCGCAAGGGCTGGGGGCTCGGCTTCATGGTGAATTTCGAGGACGTGCCGGGGGCCCGCAAGGCGGGCAGCCTCGCCTGGGCCGGGCTCAGTAATTGCTATTACTGGATCGATCCGGCCAGCGGCGTGGCGGGCGTGCTGCTGACCCAGATCCTGCCCTTCGCCGATAAGCAGGTGCTGGACGTGTTCGACCGGTTCGAACGCGCGGTCTACGCCGCGCGCTGAACCGGTCCTGCATTAGTAGGTCGCGCGGCCGCCCGAGATATCGAACGTGGCGCCGGTCGAGAACGACACGTCCTCCGACGCCAGCCACGTGATCATCGCGGCGACTTCCTCGGGCAAGCCCGCGCGGCCCATGGGAACGCGCGACACCCACAGCTTCTTCATCTCCTCCGGCATGTCGTGGAAGAGATTCTTGGTCGCGATGATCGCCGGGGCGACCGCGTTGACGCGGATATTGGTCGCCGCGAGTTCCTTGCCCAGCGATTTGGTGAAGGAATGCACCGCCGCCTTCGAGGCCGAATAGCCCGAGGAGAACGGATTGCCTTCCTTGCCCGAGACCGAGCCCAGATTGACGATGCGGCCGTAATTGGCCTTCTGCATATGCGGCACGACTTCGCGGCTGCACAGGAAGGTGCCGGTCATGTTGACGTCGAACATCTTGCGCCACAGGGCCAGCGAATAGTCGACGACCAGCGTGCGCGGGTTGGTCACACCCGCGCCGTTCACCAGAATGTCGATCTTGCCGTGACGGCGGATCACTTCCGCCACGCCCGCCTTGACCGAGTCCTCGTCCGTCACGTCGACGCGGATGCCCGTGGCGCCGGGCGCCTTGGCGACGGCTTCGTCGATGGTCTTTTGATCGAGATCCCAGATCACGACCGTGGCGCCGGAAGCGATGAAACGCTCGACGGTGGCGAAGCCGATGCCGCCCGAGCCCCCCGTGATGATGGCGATACGGTTCTTCAGATCGATCTGGTTCATGGCGCGTGTTTGTCCGATTGTTGAGGTTGTCGAATGTCAGGCGGCCGGGTTTTTGGTCCCGACCTCGCCCGCCAGCACTTTCTGCACGCCGAACAGACGTTCGATCAGCAGCACGAAAGCGGCGGAGAACAGGATCATCGCGACCGACACGGCGGCGATCATCGGCGTCAGGTCGAACGCGGCGAAGGCGTAGAGTTCGACGGGCAGCGTCTTGTAGGCGGCCCCCGTCAGGAAGATCGAAATGCCGACATCGTCGAACGAGATGATGAAGGCGAAGGCGGCCCCCGCGATCACGCCGGGCAGGATTTGCGGCAGCGTCACTTCGACGAAGGCTCGCAAGCGCGACGCGCCGAGATTGAGTGCGGCCGCTTCCTGGTTCCAGTCGAAACCGGCGAGCGACACGCTGACCATGCGCACGATGTAGGGCAGCGTCAGGCAGATATGGGCGACGAGCAGGCGTTCCGCAGGGCCGCCGATGCCGATCGCGGAGAAGAAGATCAGGATGGCGAGACCCGTCATCACCAGCGGCACGAACAAGGGTGCGCCCGCTAGCATCAGGATGATGCCGCGTCCCGGAAAACGATAGCGCGTGACCGCGATCGCCGTGGCCGTGCCGAGGACGACGGAAATCGCCGTGGCTTGGAGGGCGAGGACGACGCTGTTGATCGCCGCGTCGATGAACACGGTCTGGCGCAGCATGTCGTGATACCAGCGCAGACTGATGCCCTCGTAGGGCAGGCTGATATAGCCCGAAGCGGTGACGGAGATCGCGAACATCACGACCAGCGGCCCCAGCATGAACACGCAGATCAGCGCCGTCCAAGCGCCCAGGATCAAACGTTCGGCGTTCGGGATCATTGGAAGATCACTTTGCGCTTGCCGCCTTCGGCCACGCGCGTGACCAACCAGACGATTGCCGCGATGACGACGAACAGCACGATCGAAATCGCCGCCGCCTCCGGCCAGTTGAAATACGTGATGGCTTGGTTGAACACCTCGACCGCCAGCATGCTGATGCGCAACCCGCCGAGCAGCGACGGTGTGGCGTAGGCGCTGGCGCTGAGGATGAAGACGAGCAGCGCGCCGGTCAGTACGCCCGGCAGGCTCAGCGGCAGTGTGATTTCCAGATGCTGGCGCCAGCGGCTGGCGCCGAGATTGGCGGCGGCGGTGTAGAGATTTTCGTCGATCTTGCGAATCGACGTCATCAGCGACACGACCATGTAGCCGAAGAAGACATGGACGAGACCGAGAATGACCGCGCCTTCGACGTAAAGCATCCGCATGGGCGGCAGACCGACGCCGGTGAAGGCTTGGTTCAGAATGCCGCGCTGCGACAGTAGCACGACCCAGGCGAGGGTGCGCACGACCACGCTGGTCAGCAGCGGCGAGACCATCACCAGGATGATCGCCGATTGCCAGCGCGGACCCACATTGCGCAGATGCAGCGCCACCGGATAGGCGATGATCACGCTGATCACCGTCGTGATCAGGCTGATGCGTAACGTGCGGATCGCCACGCGTTGATAAAACGGGTCCGATACGACTGTGATAATAAGATCGAACGAATAACCCTCGCCCTTGGGGGAGAGCGCCAGCCCCAGCATCTGGCCAACCGGCACGACGAAGAAAATACCGAGAAAGACGAGCATCGGCAGGCAGAGAAGCCAAGCGGCGCGGGTTGTGGCGCGATCCATGGACCTATTTCCCGCTCGCCGGAATCGCCGTCACGTCACCGGCATCCCACGCGGCGTTGACGCGATCGCCGATGGCGAGATCGGCGAGTTCCGCAGTCGAGGGCGAATAAACCTCGAATGCCGTCCCGGCGATTTCGAGTCCGATCTGCATCGCGGGGCCGAGGAACGTGACGCTCGATACGGCGGCGGCATAGGCGTTGTCGCCCGAAACGGGGCCGCGCGAAATGCGTACGCGATGGACGGGCACGGTGACTTGCGTCGGGCCATTCGCCGTTCCGGCGGGCATTTTCATCGATAGCGCGCCGGCAGTCAGCACGCCGTTCGCGACATCGCCCGAGATCAAATTCTTGTGGCCGACGAAATCAGCGACGAAGCGCGAGCGCGGCCGCGCAAAAATCTCGACCGGCGAGCCGATCTGCTCGAGCAGGCCGCCATTCATCACTGCGACCTTGTCGGAAATCGCGAAAGCTTCCTCCAGATCGTGGGTCACGAAGATGGAGGTGATGCCGAAGGCGCGATGCACTTCGAGGAATTCGACGCGCAATTGCTTGCGCAGCTTGGCGTCCAAGCTCGAGAACGGCTCGTCGAGTAGCAGGATCTTCGGCTTGATGATCAGGGCGCGCGCGAGCGCCACGCGCTGCTGCTGGCCGCCGGATAATTCCTTGGGATAGCGCTCAGCATAGGGATCGAGGCGCACGCGCGCCAGCATTTCGTCGACCTCGCGCGCGATCTGTGCTGCCGGCAGTTTCTGCATCCGCAGACCGAACGCGACGTTGCGGCGCACGGTCATATGGGGGAACAAGGCGTAGTTCTGAAACACCATCGCTGCGCCACGCTGGTGGCTCGATAGTGTATCCACGCGCTTATCGTCGATCGCGATCGATCCCTGATCGGGGGCGAGGAAGCCCGCGATCATTTTCAACGTCGTCGTCTTTCCGCAACCTGAGGGCCCGAGGATGGTCAGGACCTCGCCGCGTGTCACGCCGAAGGATACGTCGTTGACGACGGGGATGCCGCCATAGTGCTTCGTGATGCCGGAAAGGCGCAGATACTGGGCGTCGGTCGCGGAGAGTGAAGTCATACTGTCCTCGAAAAGGATCCGGCGGCCGTGCAAGGCCGCCGGATCGTCGCTTCGTTCGAAAGTTACTGCGCCATCGCCCGGACGAATTGCTGCGTCAGGCGGGCGCGATCGGGCAGAAGCTGGGCCCCGTCGATCCCGATGAATTTGGAGACGTCGGCCGGATCGGGCGCGCCCGCCGCGATCAACGCGGGCGGAACGGGAACACCGGTGATGACGGGGCTCGCCTTGAATTGCTCGACGAACATCGCCTGCACGCGTTCGGACAGCAACTCGTTGACGACCTTCTGCGCCATCGTGGGGTTCGGGCTGTTCTTGGCCACGGCCATCGTCGTGAACTGAAGGATACCGCCTTCCTTGGGCGTCACGAACTTCAGCGGTGCGCCGCGATCGGCGAGCGAGACGACGAGTTGATGGGCTAGAACGCCGATGTCGAAATCGCCCAGCTGCGCGCGTTCGACATGCTTGGCTCCCGACGGATCGACCGTTTCGATGCAGTTCTTGAACTCGACGACCTTGTCGATGCCCTTGGGAATGTCCGCGGGCTTGCCGCCGCCCAGCATCATCAGCGCGTAATAGCTGAACGAGACGCTGGGATGCATGAAGCCGACGCGATTGCACAGCTTGCGGTCGACCAGGTCCATCCACGATGTCGGCGGCTGCAACCCGGCCTTCTGGAAATTGGTCGTGTGATAGAATAGGCCGATATTCTGCATAATGACGCCGACACCCGTGCCGTCGCCCATCTTCGCCGGGCCCACGGCCTTGGCGAGATTGGGAATCAATGCGGGGTCGAGCTTGGTGAAGATGCCGGCCTGAAGACCCTGGGCGAAGGTCATTTCCTCGCCCATCACGACATCGACGTCGGGGCGGTCCTTGGCGGCGATGGCGCGCGTCACGTTATCAGCCGAACTGCCGGCGGTGAAGCGGACCTTGACGTTGTTTTCCTTCTCGAACGGCGCCAGCGCCTTTTCGAGAACTTCTTGCCAAAGGCTGCCGAACGAGGCGACGACCACCGTCTGCTGGGCCATGGCCGCGTTCGAGAACAACAAGGCCCCGCCCAGCACGGCGGCACGGCCCAAATTACCGATCGATTTCATCTTTGTGTTCCTCCCGGATCGGCCCTGCGCGATCGCGCGAACCATGCGCGACCATATTCCCGGGTATCGGCGCCGCAAATGCCGGGGGGACGCAAACCAGTTTTTCGTGCGACGTAAGCGCGAAGCGCATGCGGCGGCACGGATTACATTTCGTGCAAGGTCGGCCGGCCCGACATCGGACGCAAGTGCGAAGGAAACGCGCCGGGAGCGGGGGAGGGTTGCACGGATCGGAAAGCAGCTTATTTGCCGCCGGGGTGGCTTCCGGCCTCACCGCCCGGTAGTGATTTACCCGGCGGCGGAAATAATAGTGTCGCGCCGCTTCGTCAGGGAGGAATCGGACGGGATGCGCCTTTTCGGAAACGCCATGTCGCCCTATGGCCGCAAGGTCCATGTGGTGATTCACGAGCACGGTTTGGCCGACAAGGTCGCCCTCGTCGACGTCAATCCGCGTCAGAAACCCGAAGCGGTGATTCCCGTTAGCGCATT
>PVXE01000008.1 GCA_014444615.1 Tagaea sp. CACIAM 22H2
TTTTTGCGCCCGCGGCGGCTGAATTCCGATCTGTTCGCAGATCGCCGGAATTCTGCTAAAGTACCGGCCAACCTAGGATTCATCGCGCCCGAGAACGGCCCATGCGCATCCGCGACGATTATCGCACCCTATCCGGCCAGGAAAAGGCCGCGATCCTGCTTTTGTCGCTCGGCGAGGAAGTAGCGGCGAAGCTTTTCGCGCTGATGTCCGACGACGAGATCAAGGAATTGTCCCAGACCATGGCCGGTCTGGGCACGGTCAACTCGTCGATCATCGAACGCCTGATCGTGGAATTCGCCGACCAGATCGCGGCCACCGGCTCGCTGGTCGGCACGTTCGATTCAACCGAACGCCTGCTCGGCAAGGTTCTCGACAAGAACCGCGTCGCCAACATCATGGACGACATCCGCGGCCCGGCCGGCCGCACGATGTGGGACAAGCTCGGCAACGTCAACGAAGGCGTCCTCGCGAATTATCTCAAGAACGAATATCCGCAGACCGTCGCGGTCGTTCTCTCCAAGATTCGCGCCGATCACGCCGCGCGCGTGCTGGGCACCCTGCCCGAAGCCTTCGCGATGGAAGTCGTCATGCGCATGCTGCGCATGGAGACGGTGCAGAAGGACGTGCTCGACGACGTCGAACGCGTGCTGCGCAACGAGTTCATGTCCAACCTCGCCAAGACCACGCGCAAGGACACGCACGAGTTGATGGCCGAGATCTTCAACTCCCTGGACCGGCAGACCGAAGCGCGCTTCACGACGGCGCTGGAGGAACGCAACCGGGACTCGGCCGAGAAGATCAAGGCCTTGATGTTCAAGTTCGAGGATCTCGGCCGCCTGGACCCCGGCGGCGTGCAGACGCTGCTGCGCGCGGTCGACAAATCGAAGCTCGCCATCGCCCTCAAAGGTGCGAACGAAACGCTGCGCGATCTGTTCTTCTCGAACATGTCGGAACGCGCGGGCAAAATGCTCAAGGAAGAAATCGAAGCGTTGGGCCCGGTGCGCGGCAAGGACGTGGCCGAAGCGCAAACCTCGATGGTCAACACCGCCAAGGAACTCGCCGCGAAGGACGAGATCGTCCTGTCGAAGGGCGGCGCCGGCGGTGCCGACGACCTCATCTACTAAGAAAGATCATGCACAGCGCCATCCGGGACTTCATCGCGCTCGCGGAGCGCGAAGCCGCCGCTCATGCCGACAGCGCCGATCGCGTGCTGGCCATCGCCCCCGCCATGCGCCGCTTGGCCCGCGAAGGGGTGCGCGTTCTCTCGCCCGACCAAATGCGCAGCGACCCCGCGCATTATAACCGCAACGCAATCCATATCTGCCCGCAGGGCGAAATCTCGCTGTTCGCGCTGGTATGGCTGCCGGGCCAATGGACGCCGGTGCACGACCACGGCTCGTGGGGCGTCGTCGGCGTGCTGCAAGGCCATTTGCAGGAACGCGCCTATATGCCGCGCGACGGCGAAATCAAAGCCAATGACGGCATCGTGCTGCGCCGGGGCGGCGTCGTGCTGCTCGATCCGGGATCGGTTTCGACTTTCGTGCCGAACCCCGACCATATCCATATGACCGGCGTGCCCGAGGACGGCGAGATTTGCGTCTCGCTGCATCTCTACGGGCGCAATATGGACTCGTTCCATATCTACGACGTCGGCGCGGGCACGCGAAAACTGATCGATGTGCCGCACCAGAAGGTCGGCACGGATATCGACGCTTAAACCCCGTGCGTGCGGGAATAGGCGCTGACCGGCGGCGGCATATGCGCCGCCAGAAACGCGTCGCTCGGACGCAGAATTTCGATCTTTAGCGGATGGCAGCGCGCCGTATCGCTCGAATGCTCGGCCGAACAATCCCCGCCCGGGCACGCCGATAGCGCGCCGATCAAATCGATCTCGGCCAGGAAGGCGATCGAATCGCCCGGACGCACCGGGCTCGCCTTCATAAAATATTGATGCGTGTCCTTCGTGAAGCCCGTGCACATGAACACGTTCAGCACGTCGTGCACGTGAAGTTCGGCCTGCTTCGCCGGCAAGCCGCTGATCGCGGCGAAGGCGCGCGTCAGATTCGAATGGCAGCAATGGTGGTAGTCGCCGCCCGACAGCAGCCGGTTGGTATAGGGATCGCAGCGCGTGCCGATCACGTCGTGCACGCCGCCGCCATGCTCGTCGAACCCGTACCAGGCGAGACTGTCGGCCACGATCGTCGCCATCGGCCGCAAATAGGGCAACGTGCTCCACAGGCGATGCCCGCGCGTCACATGGGTGGCGTGCAGCGCGCGCGTTTTGCCGCTGAAGAAACGCTCGGCGGGATCAGCCGCCGACCAAAGATTCAGATCGCCGACCTGCGGGCCTTCGACGCTGACGACACGGAAGAACCAGCCCGCCGGAACGCGGAACGCGCGCGCGTCGCGCGGCGGCACGATCACCGTCTCGGCGACGGCGGCCCCCGCCAATCCCGTATCGAGCTTGGCAAGATCGGGCGGCACAAGCCCCTCGACCGGATAGCAAATGACGGGGCGGATGGCGCGGCGCGCAGCGGCGTCTTCGGGTTCCTTCATGCGCCGAGCATAGCCGATTTCAGCGTTTTGGCAGATCGGGCGTGTCGGCGGGCGCGCCGATCCAGCGCGCCACCTCCAGATCGCCCGACAGATCGCGCTGATAGGTCGGCAGGATGCGCAATTCCGGGATCGTCGCGCGGGCGGGCAGCGTCGCGCAAAGCCGCACGGCCTGCGCGACATCCTCGGGCGCCAGCATCGTCGCGCGTTCCGCATCCGAAGGCTTATGGGGGCGGCGTTCCATGATCGGCGTATCCGCCTCGCCCGGCACCACGGCGGTCGCGCGAATACCTTGGTTGCGGAACGTGTTGTGGACAAATCCCATCAGGTTGATGGCGCCGGCTTTCGCGGCACCATAGGCCGCCCCGCCGAGCAATGTGCCGTTGAGACCCGAATACGAAGCGATCGTCACGATCGTGCCCGCTTTCTTGGCCAGCATGTCGGGCAGCGCCGCTTGGGTCATCGAGAATACGGCGGTGAGATTGAGATCGACGATCGCGCGCCATTCCTCTTCGGACATGAATCGGATATTGCGCACGCGGCTGGAATGGCCGGCGTTGTTGACCAGAATGTCGACGGGCCCCAGCGACGCCTTAATCTTCGCGATGGCACCGGCCGCATCGTCGTGTTTGACGACGTCGAGCGGAAAGACCGAAGCTTTACCGCCTTTGGCCGCGATCGCCGCTTGCGTTTCCGCGAGATTGGCCTCGCGCCGCCCCGCCAGCGCAAGTGCCGCACCTTCTTCGGCCAGCGCCAAAGCGATCGCCCGGCCGATGCCGGAACCCGCACCCGTGACCAGCGCGATTTTGCCGTCGAGCAAACCCATCGAATCCTCCCCCCACGTCTTTCTACCCAGTATGCCGGTGAAAATTCGCCGAGGCGAGCGGACGCACGACGCTAACGCCGCTTGCCGATCGCGTCGATTTCGAACGGCGAGGATTGGTAGATCACGTTGATCCAGTTCGCGAAGAACAGATGCGCGTGGCTGCGCCAGCGATTGGCGGGCGGGCGCTTGGGATCGTCGTTCTCGAAATAATGCGCGGGGATCGCGATTTCCGACCCCGCCTTCACGTCGCGGAAATACTCGTTCGCCAGCGTGTCGGAATCGTATTCGAAGTGATTGAACATATAGAGCGTGCGGCAGGCCGGCTCTTCGACCAAGCAGATCCCCGCATCGTCGGAATCGAGCAGCGGCTTCAACCCGCCGATCGCCGCGACGTCGTCGCGGCGCGTTTCCGTCCAGCGCGACACCGGGATCGCCAGATCGTCGGAGATGCCGCGCAAGTAAGGCGACGCCGGGGCGAGATTGCGATGCGGAAACACGCCGAACTTCTTGGCCGGCAGCGCATGCTTGGGCACGCCGTGGAAGTGATGCAACGCTGCTTGCGCCGCCCAGCAGATATGCAGCGCCGAATGGACATGCGTGCGCGTCCAATCGAAGATGCGGCAAAGCTCGTCCCAATACGAGACTTCCTCGAACGGCATTTTCTCGACCGGCGCGCCGGTGACGATGATGCCGTCGAATTTCTCGGCGCTGATATCCGCCCACGGGCGATAGAAGGCCGACATGTGATCGGCCGCCGTATTGCGCGACACGTGATCGGTCGGCTTCACCAGCGTCAGCTCGATCTGCAACGGCGTGGCGCCCAGCAACCGCGCGAATTGCGTTTCGGTTCGGATCTTGTCCGGCATCAGGTTCAGCAGCGCCACGCGCAGCGGGCGGATGTCCTGGCGGATCGCATCCTTCTCGCGCATCACGACGACGCCTTCGGACTCCAAAGCGGCGACGGCGGGGAGATCGTCGGGGATCTTGATCGGCATTTCGTGCGGTTTCGGCGGGGCTATCGGCGGGGGGAATGCAATTACGCCACTTGGATTGGCTCCGCAACCTTTCTGGCGGCGGCGGCTAGTCTTCCACGCATTCCGGCGGCAGATCGAAGCCGCCCGCGACGTTAACCACCGCTTGGCGTTCCAGCGCCGAATAATTGCCCCGCGACTGGCGCGGACAGTCGCGCGCGAAGCCGCCCGCGACCATCAGGGCCGCGACGTCCTTGCCGTTCACCCGGCAACGCGCCAACGGCAAGCGATCGGCGATCTGGCCCGTGGTGATGCAGGTCACCGGGTTGCCGGCGAGCAACTGGCGCAATTGCTGCGCGGCGGTATAGCCGCCGTATTCATTAGGCCGGGGTGCGGCGATGCCCCATAGGCGGTAGCGCTGGCCCGCGACATTCACCACATCGCCGCGCTCGGCTTCGATCGGCAGGGAAGATTCCGGCCGCGCTATTCCGCCGTCGCGCGGAATGGCGCCGCCTTCGATCTGATCGGTCCGATCCTGCAAACGGCGCTGGATCTCGTGATTGAGATCGATCGGAAAATTCGTCTGCGCCATCGCCACGCCGGGCAGAATCAGAAAAGCGAGGGCGAGCGCGCGCATCATTCGACCAGCATGCGCCAGCTATGGCCGAGCCACGTATAGCTCGCGAAGCCGACCGGTGCGGCGAGGATTATCGCCGCCAGCATCCATTTGCGTGCCGACGCATCGATCGGCCGCGACATCCGCCAGCAGCCGAGCAAAGCCAACGATATCGCGCCGATGGCGAAGCCCCCCAGCACATCGGTCCAGCTATGCGCGGTCGTTTCGACCCGCGACCAGCCCGACAACAGCGCGATCGGAACGACGATCGGCAGATTGAGCCACGGGCCGCCGCGCCCGCTCGTCAGGATCGAGAACAGACCGCCATAGAACGTGACGGCGACGCAAACATGGCCGCTGGGGAAATGCGCGAAGTCGGCACTGCCGCGCAACATGGCTTTCAAGCCGCCCGTCACCGCCGCCGCCAGCACGAAGGCGGTCGCCCAGCGCAAAGCGGGTTCGGCGCTGCCGCGCGCCAGCAGCATCAGCACGCCGGCGGCCAGCAGCGGTGCCACGAAGCCGACATCCGCAAGCGTGTTCAGCAGCTCCATCGGGACTAAAGGAAACGATAGAAGAAGTCGGAAATATGGATTTTGCGCTTGTTGATCACGACGCCCAGCGACGTGCCGCCATTGGCGTAGACTTGGTGGACGAGCTCGTGAATCACCGGCACGCGGGTCTTTTCCGATTCCGCGACCACGACCGTCCCGCTCATGAAGCGCGACAGCACCAGCGAGAACGCCACGTCGCGCGCGGGGCCGCTATCGACGATGATCCATTGGAAACGGCGGCGCAGCAGCGCCACAATCTCGCTGAGCGCGCTGATCGACAGCGCGCGGCCCGAATAGCCCTTGCGATCGACGACCGGCGGCGTCAGCGACATCAGCGACAGGTTACCCCGGTGCATGCGATGCATCGCGGCTTCGAGACTGGCCTTGCCCTGCTGAACTTCCTGCAGACTGGCGCCGACCTTCATACCGACGCGCTGGAACTGCGACATCTTCAACGGATCGGCGTCGATCAGCGCCACGGGCGCATCGACGTTCAACGCCGCGAACTCGGCCAATCCGCCCGAGATGGTCGAAACGCCGCAGCCCGGATGCGGACCCAGCACCTGAACGGCGAAGGACGGCTCGTCCTTGCGCAGCATCGCCAGCTTGTTGAACAGCGTGAACAGCGGCTGCCCGGCGCCCGCATCCTCGGGCAGCCAATCCGCTTGCGGCGCATCCGGCGCCTTATGATTTCCGAACAGCATCGAATCAGTCCTTCGTCCGGCCGCCAGCATAAACCGCCAGCGTTTCCGCAACCATGCGGGCGACGCCGCCGGCGCGAATCCGCGAAATCGCGTTATTCGCCAGCGAGTCGCGCAGCGCCTTGTTTCCGGCGATTTCGTTCAAAGCGGCGGCGAACGCGTCCACGTCGCCGACTCGGGCGACGACGATGCCGGTCTTGCCGTCCTCGATCACGTCGCGCGTGCCGCTGACATCGGTCGCGACGATGGGCAGGCCCACGCCCGCCGCCTCCAACATCGTGTAGCTCAAGCCTTCGTAACGGCTGGGCTGGGCCAGCAGATCGAACCCGGCGTAGTAGCCGAGCGCTTCGCGCGCGCCCAGCCAGCGTATATCCGGATCGCAGCCCAGATCGGCCGCTTGGCGCTTGGCCTGTTCGCGACCTTCGCCGTCGCCGATCAGAACAAGACGCAACGCCGGATACGCCGCGCGGGCCTTGGCGAAGGCGGCGATCATGACGTCGATCCCCTTATGCGCGCCAAGGCGGCCGACGAAACCGATCGCCAAGTCGTCGTCACGAAGAGCGAGTTCGGCGCGGACATCTTCGCGCGTGCGGGGCCGTTTCGGCGGCTCGATCCGATTGAAAACGACGCGGATCTTGGCCGGCGAAACACCGAGCGCTTCGAGATGCGCGCCCTCGCCCGTCGAAACGGCGACGACGATATCGGTCAACTGGGCCAAGGCACGCTCGCCCGCACCGTAGACGAAACGCTTGAGCGGCGGCAACGCGGGATCGAGCGTGGAGATCGCATGCGGCGTGTAGACGATCCGCGCCCGCGCACCGATCCCGGCCAGCCGCGCGATCATGCCGCCTTTCGACGAATGGCCATGAATAACGTCGAACGGTCCCTTCGCGGCGATATAGCGCCGCGCCGCCAGCACGGCCCCCCAATCCCACGGGCCGGGCGCGCGGCGCATGGGCACGGCGTGGAAGTCGATGCCATCGCGGGACAGCCTTTCGCGCCCGGCGCGGAAAATCCCGTCTTCGCGCGCCGGAGAATAGATCACCGCGACGCGATGGCCGGCCGCACGCACGCCGTCGATCAGATCGAGGAGATGGCGCGCCACGCCGGTCGCCGCCGATTCGACGATATAGAGGATGTTCATTGGCGCGGCGTCCCCACGCGCACCAGCATCCGCCCGAGGAACAGCAGCGCGATCAGCACATACACGCCGAAGAAGGACGGCGTGTAGACCAAGCTGTCGACGATCTGCAGCATCAAAAATCCCGTCCACACGACGTATTGCGGAATATAGCCGTTGGCACCGGCGCGCGATTCCAACGCATCCGTGATCCAATGCATGATTCTGCCGACCATGATTCCGTAGATCAGGCCGCCGACGCAGACGCCCGGCAGACCGAAATTCACGTACAGCTCGCCGAAGATCGGCGGGCGCAAGCCGCTGTGGAAAGCGGGGTCGAGCCCGGCGAGCACCGGCGTCACCCGACCGAAGCCGAATTGCTCGCGGAAGGGAAACATATAGGCGGGAATGAAGCTGAGATATCCGGAGATATAGGTCTTACCCCAGAAGAAATCGACGCTGTCGAGGCCCGTCAGGATCCACGCGAAATCGCGAAGATCGGAGAGATTGTTGCCGTAGAGCAGCGAGCGCAGCATGTCGAGCTGCTGACGCCCGCCTTCCGTGTCGCCGCGCAATGTCGAAATCGACAAGGCGGCACCGGCAAGCGCGATTCCGCCCAGCAACAGCACCGGCAGATTGCCGAAGCGGCGCGGCATGCACAGCATCACCGCGATCTGCAGAAGCGTCAGCACCGCAACGGTACGATTGCCGCCCAGCACCCCCAAAAGCGCGATCGCGAGCCCCAGCACCACAAAGGCGGGGCGCTTGCGCGTATCGCCGTAAAGCACGACCGCGACCGAAACGAACGGCACGATCTGGCTCCACAGATTGTAGATCGGCCGCAACTCGTTGCGCTCGAACACCAACGAACGCGCGACGAGCGGCTGGAAGCCCAGCGCGAACATCGTCAAGGTCAGTCCTGCGACGATCGCCGTGCCCAGCGCGACGCCGCCGCCGCTGTTCCAGCCGTTGGCAACGATCCCATAGACGATGCGGCAGCCGATCGGCGCGCCGCGCATCGTGACGCGCGCGATCAGGATGCCGATCACCATGCACACGAAGCCCGTCAGCGTCAGATAAAGGGCCGTATCGATATTTGCGAGGATCGCCTCGAAATGCCGCGTCGTCGAGACGATGTTGTGTGCTGACCACGCGAAGGGATACATCACGACGATCTTCAGGAAGAAATTGAACCCGAAGAAGTAGCTGGCGAAGGACAAGGCGCCCCAGCGGCGATAGTCGCGCACGTAGAACAGTACGAAAGCGATCGTGCAAATCGCCAGGATCAGCCAATTCTCCGGCGCAATCCGGCCGAGCACCAGCCAAGGGTCGATGCGCATCATTGCCGCGTTTCCGGGCGGCGCAACGCGAGCGGCAGACGCCACGCGAGCCAACCGTACAGCCCCGCACCGAACGCATAGGCCGCGGCGTAGAGCGCCATAAAGCGGACGACGTCGATCCCCGACACGGCCGCGACGATGGCGACGACCGACATGACCGCCGTCATGATTCCGGCCGCGCGCGCGATCGGGGTGAAATGCCCGGTATGAACGAGCAGGAAATTCGATACGGCCTGAATCCAGTTGCACGCGATCAGCACGATAAGGATCGGCGTCACCGTCGGCGGCATCTGCGCCGCGTCACCGAGCAACAAACGGTAAAGCGCATCGCCCCAGATCGCGAGCAAGCCGCACAGGCCGATCGCGGGCACCGCCCCCAGCGCGGCGGCGATCAGCGTCGCGCGCACCAAGCCGGGCCGATCGCCCGCTTGGAAAGCGCGCGTCTGGCCGGGCACCATCAAATCGCATGCGGCGGAGAACAACACGTTCGCGCCCCGGAATATCTTGAACGCCGTATCGAAGATGATCGTCGGCGCGCCCAGCCCCATCGCGGCCGGCACCAGCAGCGAAGGATAATTGTAGACGAAGATCTCGCCCGCCGCGTAACCGCCGCTCTCCATCAAGTTCTTCCGGTTGGCGCGGGCGAAATGGCGCAATGCGCCGACCGTGGCTGCCGGGCCGCCGAGCGCGAAACCGCGTTCGGCGCGCAGCCGCTGGATCGCCAGCGCGAACAGCCCGATCCAGACTGCGTTGCTGGCGAGCAGGAACGTCATGAAAGGCAGGCCGAACAGCAGCGCGAACAACAGCGCCAGATGGCCCGCACGGCGCGCGGCTTCCAGCGTCTCGAAATGCAAGAAGCGGTCGACCGCCGTGGCGACGTTGCGTAACGCGAACCAGGCGAGATTGAGTGCCGCGTAAACGAAGAACAATGCGAACTCGATCCCCTGCCCGGCACCGCCGCCGAACAGCGCGGCCACGGCGAAGCACGCGGCACTCCCCAATATCGCCAGGCCGATATAAAGGAAGGTGACGCCGGCCGCCTGCAATCCCGGCGATGGCGCGCCGTCGGCGGCCGCAAGCTTGCCGTCGAGAAAGCGCGCGCGAAGCTCGACGTAAAGAACCTTCGCGATGCCGAGATCGAACAGCCACAGCGACAGGCCGAGATTGCCGATGATGATGAACAGCGAGAAGCTATGCGGATCGAGCACGCGCGCGAAAACGTAGGTTTGGCAAACGCCGGTGATCAACGCGGCCCCGGCGGTCGATCCGCGCAGCGCGAGATAGGGCAGAAAAACCGCGCGTTTCACGCCGCCGCCTCGCGGCAACGATCGAGCAATGCCTTGGCCGTCAGCGACCATTGGAAGCGCTTGACGTGCTCGCGCCCGCGCGCCGACAGATCCGCGCGCAACGCCGGATCGCGCGCCAGCCGCGCCATGATCGCCGCCAGACCGTCCGCGTCGTCCATGCCGCAGATCAGCGCCGCGTCGCCGCTGCCCGAGGTTTCGAGCAGCGCTTCCTGATCGCTGATGACGACCGGGCAACCGCAGACCATCGCTTCGATCGGCGGCAAGCCGAAGCCTTCGTAGCGCGAGGGAAACAGCAGCGCCAACGCGCCTTCGTAAAGGGCGCGCAATTCGGCGTCGCCGACGAAACCCAAATGGACGATGCGATCGGAAAGGCGGATAGCGCCCGCCGGATGCACCCGATCGTCGCGTTTTCCGGTCAAGACGAGCTTCGCGTCGCCGGGCAAATCGGCGCGTTCGAACGCCGCCAGCACCAGCTCGATATTCTTGTTCGGGCTGCCCACACCGACGGCCAGGAAATAGGGCGTACCGGCCAATCCGTTGCGCGCCAGAAGCGCCGCATCGGCCGGCTGCGCAAGGATATGATCGGCGGCCAAACCGCACAGCGAAATGCGCGTTGGGGGAATGCCGTACCAATGCGCGATTTCCCGGCGCGAGAAGTCGGAGATCGTGGCGATCCGCTTCGCGATGCGCCCCAACAGCGGCACCAGCGTTTTGTAGGCGAGACGGAATGCGAAGCGAAAACTCTGCGGGCTGACCCACGGGGTCGCGTCGTGAACGACGACGACTTGACGCCGTTTGGAAAGCGGGCCGAGATTGCAAAGATTGAGCAGCACACCGTCGCGGCACGCCAAGGGCAGATCGATCTGTTCCCAGCCATAGCCGGATTTGAAGAAGCGGCCGGTCGCGCGCGTTTCGATCCGCGACAATTGCGGCGCCTTCGCGCCGGGCGGAAGCCACAGCACGACGGATTTCCATTGCGCGGCGATCGCGGGATCGGCCAGCAGCTTGTCGATCGCGCGCACGGTTTCGAGCGCGAAGCGCTGCACGCCGGTCTGCCGCTGTGTGACGAAGCGGCCGTTGATATGGAGCGTCGTCATCGCGCGCCCGTCAGACGTTGTTCTTCGGCAATACGACCGCCGCCGGCGTGCGCAACAGGATCAGCATATCCAGCCAAAACGACCATTCGCGGATATATTGGAAATCGAACTCGACGCGCTTGCGCAGCTTATCTTCGGTGTCGGTTTCGCCGCGCCAGCCGTTGATCTGCGCCCAGCCTGTCATGCCGGGTTTGACGCGATAGCGGATCGCGTAGTCCGGCACGACGTCGGCGTAAAGCCGGCCATCGGCCTTGGCCTTGGGCGCATGCGGGCGCGGGCCCACCAGCGACATCTCGCCCTTCAAGACGTTAAAGATCTGCGGCAGCTCGTCGATCGAGTATTTGCGGATGAACTTGCCCACGCGCGTCACGCGATCGTCCTGGGCGCTCACCAGCTTGTCGGCGTCCGCGTCGGCCTTCTCGGCCTTCAGCGAGCGGAACTTGTAGATTGCGAATTTGCGCCCGAACTGCCCGCTGCGCAGCTGGCGGAACAGGATCGGGCCCGGCGTATCGAGCTTGATCGCGATGGCCGTCGCGATCAGGATCGGCGAGATAAGCGCCAGGATCAGCGCGCCGACGAGAATGTCGAAACTGCCCTTCAACAGCCGATCCCATTGCGCCAGCGGCGGCGTCATCAGCGTGGGCATGATCACGCCGTCGCCGCCTTCGACATGCGACATCGACAACGCCGACAATTCGGGATCTGGCACCAGCCACACCGTGATCGGCAGAAAGCGCAAACGATCGAGCAGCGAAGCGATACGCGGCCCCGCCGTCCAGGGCAGCGCCATATAGACGTGCAGATCCTCGTGATCGGCGACGTACTCGATCAGCGCCGACAGATCGCCGAGATAGGGCACGCGCGCGTCCAGGCCTTCGCCGCGCGTCGCGCGGTCGTCGAAAAAGCCGACGAACTCGACATCCGCCCCTTCCCGCGACACGCGATCGAGCAAACGCAACGCCGACGCGCCGCCGCCGACCAGCACCGCGCGGCGCGACGGCACGCGCCGGAACGTCGCGCGCCGCGCAACCCCGGCCGCCCCGCTTTGCACGATTTGTATGCCGATCAAGGCCAGCACGAACCACAACGCCAGCCATATGGCAAACGGTCCAGCCGGCGCGGCATCGAGCGCCGTCGCTGCCAAGCCGAACGCGGCGAAACTGGCGCCCAGCACGCGCGGCGTCGACAAGCCGGGCGCCTCGCCCGGCGCGCGGCGGCGCGGATGCAATTTCGCCAGCCAGCCAAGCACGAGATAGGCCGCCGCCAGCGCCAAGATGAATGGCGTCGCGCGCGCGGGGATCGGCTCGGTCGCGCCGACCGCATGCAAAGCGGCGACCGCGAGCCAGCCCGCAGCGAACACGCTGGCGCCTTCGAGCAGTGCTGCCGCCATGTCGAACATGGCGCGCGATGGCGCCAGCGGCTGTTTGCGGTCGGCCGCTGGGCGCATGGCTTGGGATTCCGCGGTCATATCAGTTCGTATTGCTCGTCCGGCCGACCGTGTAGGTGAAGCCGCGCTGGAACGGCACGACGCGATTGATGAATTGATCGATGAACAAATTGACTTCCGCGATCGAGGATTTCGGCACGAATACCACGTCGAAGGGCTGCAACGGCACGTCCGGATTGCGGCCGGCGACATAACCCGCGACGTCGACCGTGCGCATCATCGGCCTGCCGTCGCGCCCGCGCCGGATCAGCACGACCTCCGTCGTCTTGGCCGTGTCCATGAAGCCTTTGGCGAGCAGAATGGCTTCCATCACGCCGATCCGGCCGGGCAGGTTGATGAGCCCCGCCCCATTGACCTCGCCGCCGACGAAGACGCGCTGCGAGGCGTAATTGCGGATCGCCACCGTGACGCGCGGCTGAACAAGATCGCGGCTGTAGCGCTTTTCCAATTCATCCGTCAGCGCCGCGACAGTCTTGCCTTCGCCCACGACCTCGCCGACCAGCGGCAAGGTGAACCTTCCATCCGGTCCGACGACCGCGCGATCATTGTATTCGCCGCTGAACGGCAGCCGAATCTCCAACTCGTCTCCGGGTCCGATCCGATAAGGCGAGTCGTCCGCGACCCAAGGTGCGAACGACGCCGCGTCGGTGCGTTCGGGGCGAATCGACTCCGTGCCGCACGACGCGATCGCCAGCGACAACAGCGCTGCCATGACGGCGGAACGCGTCGCCCCAAGTCGCCGTGTTTTCAGCCAGTGCAACATTTTGTTCCTGCGGGATTGCCCGAATCGCGACCGCTTCATTAGAATTCGGTTCAGGCTGGATTGGAAGATCAGTCTAGATCACAGCGAAAGCAAGCCAGCTCTCCATGACGCCATCCGATCCGACGGCCATCACACCACCGATCGCGCTTTCGTTCACGACGCGCGATCTGGTGCTGATTCTCTTCCGCTTCCGTTACAGGGCGTTGCTGACGTTCCTCGCTTGCGTGTCCGTCGCAGTGGCGTTGAGCTTCCTGTTGAAGCCCGTCTATCAATCCGAAGCCTCGATTTTGGTCAATAAATTGGGCCGCGAGTTCACGTTCCGCCCGGATCTGAGCGTGGGCGTACAATCTGCCATTCCGGTGGCGACGGACCCGGACGAGATCCTCAACACCCAAGTCCAGCTTATACGCAGCCGGGACGTTATTCTCGCGACGATCGAGCGGATGGGGCTGGAACGGCTATATCCCGAGCTTTCGAAGCCGGACGAGGCGCCGGATGTAGACAAGGCGATGAAGAAGTTCGACGACGCGCTGCAAACCGCGCCGCAGCGCACGTCGAACATCCTGCACATTGCATTTCGCAACCCAGATCGCGAATTGGCCGCGGCGACGCTGGAAGCGCTGATACAAATTTTTACCGAGAAGTCGATCAACGTCTACATCAACACCCAGACGGCGTATTTCGAGAAACAGGTCGCGCAGGCGCGCGAGCGCTTCCTGGCGAGCGACGGCAAGCTGACCGCGTTCCGCCAGCGTTTGGGCGCGCAAGCCTTCGAAGCGCAGATCCCGCTGCTGCTGCAACAGCGCATCGATATCGACAGCGAGTACAAGCGTGTTTTGGCGGCGCTCGCCGGTGCTACCGAGCGCGTCCAGGCCGTGCGCCACGCGATCTCCCAGACCCAGCAGGAGATCACCGCCTTCGTCGACACCCAGCAAAGCCGCGTGATCGACGACGCGCGCACCAAGCTTTTGAACCTCAAGCTCCGCCAGCAGGAAATCGCCGCCAATTTCGCGCCCGGCAGCCGTCAGGTGCAGCAGGTCGACCGCGAGATCGCGATCGCGGAGAAGTTCCTCGAAGATCAGCTGACCCTTTTCTCCGGCACGGTGCGCCGGGCGCGCAACGAAGTGGCGACGGCGCTGGAAACCGAACTCAACCGGTCGCTCGCCGAGCAGGCGGAGTACGAAGGCAAGCGTAACTCGATCCTCGCCAATATCGCCGATATCGACCGGCGTTTGTCGGACGTGACCGGCGGCGAGACCGAGCGCTGGTCGCTCGAACAGGACGTGACGCTCGCCAAGGACATGCTGAAGCTGTTCGCCTCGAAGCTCGAGGACGCGCGCGCGGCGGATTCCTTGAACCAGAGCCGCATCGGCAACATCGCGATCGTGCAATCGCCGTCGCTGGCCGATCCGCGCCAGCCGGTCCAGCCGCGCCCGCTGCTCTATTGCCTGTTGGGCGTGATCGCGGGGCTGTTCCTCGCGGTCGTCGTGGCGCTGCTGTCGGAATTGATCTCCGACACGATCTACGATCCGGTGCGCACCGAACGTCTGCTCAACGTGCCCACGCTCGCCGTGTTCAACTACGTGCCGGCCGAGCAGCTCGAACGCTAGACGCCGAACCGAAGCTCAACGATCTGCGTCAGCCGCTTGCCCGGCCGCAAAATCGCGTCGGGAAAATTCGGGCGGTTGGGCGCGTCGGGATAAAGCTGGCATTCCAGGCACAAACCGCCATGCGCGCCGAACGGCGCGCCCAGGAACTTGCCGTCATAGAGTTGAATGCCCGGCTCGCTGGTATGGACCGCCATCGTGACGCCGGATTTCGCCCCTTTCAACACGGCGCCAAGGAACAGTCCGTCGCCTGCGCGGTCGAGGCAGTAATTGACATCGTAATGCACGCCGCCATCGCGCAAACGCTTCGACTTGCGGAAATCGAACGGCGTGCCGCTCACGTCGGGCATCTCCCCCGTCGGGATCAGCGCCTTGTCGACCGCGACGATCCGGCTAGCGGCGATCTGCAAACCGTGGTCGCGCACGTCGCCGCCGCCGTCGAGATTGTAATAGGCGTGGCTGACGATATTCGCGGGCGTGGGCTTGTCGGCCGTCGCCTGGGTGGTGATGCGCAGCACGCCCGGCGCGGGGATCTCGTAGATCGCCGTCGCCTCCAGCGTGCCGGGATAGCCCATCTCGCCATCCGGCGACGTCAAACCGAGTTCGACGCGCGTGGGCGACGCCGATACGACGCGCCACACGCGGGTCGAGAAACCGCCCGGCCCGCCATGAAGCTGGTTCGCGCCTTCGTTCGGCACGACGCGGTGAACGACGCCGTCCAGCGTGAACTGCGCCCCGCCGATACGGTTGGCGTAGCGCCCGACGATCGCGCCCACATAGCCCTTCTCGGCGAGATAACCGGCGAGATCGGCATGGCCCAGCGCAACGTTCACGGTCCCGCGCGGCGTATCGACGTGCAACGCGCGCAGCGTGGCGCCGTAGGTGAGAATCTCCGCGGCCACGCCGGCGCCGCGCAAAGCGAGTTTATGAACCGGCGTGCCGCCGGCCGTGCCGAAATTTTCCATGACCCGATCTTAGCTCAGGGCATGTATTGCCCGCCATTCACGTCAAGGATCTGGCCCGTGATGTAACCGGCCAACGCGGGCGACGCCAAGAACACGACCGGATAGGCGCAATCCTCGCCCTTGCCGAGCCGGCCCATCGGGATCGAGGCGCGCGCGGCCTCCAGCATGTCCGGCGCCGTGGCGGCATGGAACGGTGTCGCGATCACGCCGGGCGCCAGCGCATTGACGCGAATGCCGGCAGGCGCGAATTCCTTGGCCATCGAGCGCGTCAGGCTGTGTACGGCGGCCTTCGTCGCGACGTAGAGCCCCGAACCCGGCGCCCCGCCATTGCGCGCGCCGATCGAGCCGATATTGACGATCGACGCCGACGCCCCGGATTTGACGAGATGGGGATGCGCCGCGCGCGTCGCTTCGAGGATGCTGCGCACGTTCAAATCCATCACGCCGTCATAGGTCGCCTCGTCGAACGACGCCATACGCGTGCGGCCGACCATGGCGCCCGCGTTATTGACCAGCACGTCCAAGCCGCCGAGTGCCGCGACGGCTTCCTCGACGACCTTCGTCGCCGTGCCGCGCTTCATCAAGTCGCCCGCGACGGTCGCCACCGCGCCGATCCGGCCCGCGAGTTCGCTCGCCCCCGCCTTGTTCTTGGAATAATGGACGACGACGCGTGCACCGCACGCCGCAAATGCGGCCGCGCAAGCCGCACCGATGCCGGAACTGGCCCCCGTGACCAGAACGCGCAAACCTTCGACGCCGAGATTGAGAGCCAAGTTTCCACCCCTTCTGTTCTTGTTCAGCGCACGCTGACCATTGCGGCCGGCACGAACGAAAGGCGCACCGCAGCACCACTTTCGAAGACTTCGTCCGGCGGCCGCGAAACGCGCAACGGCGCGGCAAGGCCGGGCACGTCGACTTCGTATTCCCAAGTCTCGCCCAGGAAGACGCGGCTGCGCAACGTGCCATCAATGTCGTATACGCCCTTCGCTACCGCATCGGGTTGCGAAATACCGATGCGGTGGGGCCGGATCGACAGCGCCGTCGCGCCTTCGACCGGCGACGCGAACGGAATCGCAAGCCCGCCGGCCGTAAAACCGCCGCCGCCGAATTGGCCGTCGATCAGATTCGTCCGCCCGATGAATCCCGCGACAAAGCGGGTTTGCGGATGGTCGTAGACGCGCTTGGGCGTATCGGCCTGTTCGATGCGCCCTTTATTCATCACCACGATCCGGTCGGCGGTCACCATCGCTTCCGTCTGATCGTGGGTGACGTAGACGCTGGTGATCCCGAATTCGTCGTGCAAACGGCGGATCTCGAAGCGCATTTCCTCGCGTAGATTGGCGTCGAGATTCGACAAAGGCTCGTCGAGCAGCAGAACTTTGGGCTCGACGACGATCGCGCGCGCCAGCGCCACGCGCTGCTGCTGGCCGCCCGACAATTCGGCGGGCAGACGCTGCGCTAGGTGATCGAGGCGGACGACCTCCAAGATGCGCCGCGTGCGCCGCTCGACCTCGGCCTTCGACAGATCGCGCAAACGCAGTCCGAACGCCACGTTCTCGAACACGTCCATATGCGGCCAGATCGCGTAGCTTTGGAAGATCATCGACATCTGCCGCTGTTCCGGCGGCACGGCCGCGCCCGCGCCGAACAGCGTGCGCCCACCCAATTCGATCGTGCCGCCCGTCGGCTCCACAAAGCCGGCGATCGCGCGCAACGTCGTCGTCTTGCCGCAACCCGACGGCCCCAGCAACGCGATGAACTCGCCTTCCTTAAAGTCGATCGACAGGTCATCGACGGCGGTGAACCCGCCGAACCGGCATTGAAGATTGGCGAGCCGAAGATAGGCCATCAAGGTCTCCGCAACATGAAATCGCGACCGGCGACGCGCTGGCCGATCAATACGACGATCGCCGCCGCCGCGAGCAGGAGAACGCCGAGCGCGGCCAACACTTCGAAATTCCCCTCCTCGCTCAGATCCAGCATGACGATCGACATGACCTTGGTCTTGGGGCCGGTCAGGAAGATCGCGGTGCTGAGTTCGCGCGTCGTCGCGATAAAGACGAGAAGCCACGAGCCGATCAATCCGCCTTTCGCCAGCGGCACGACGACCTTGCGCATCACGACGGCGCGCGATCCGCCGAGGATGCGCACGGCGTCCTCCATTTCCGGGTTCAGGCTTTTCACCGTCGCGGCCGCGTTGATGAAGGCGATGGGCAGGCTTCGGATCGTGAAGGCCAGGATCAGCATGGCGGCCGTGCCGTAAAGCGAGAACGGCGGCGGCGCGAACGTCGCGTAGAACGCGACCGCCAACACGATGCCGGGAATCGCGACGGGCACCATGCACAGGAACTGCAGCAACGTCGCACCCGGCGCCAGGCGGCGCGCCTGGACATAGGCGACGATCAGTGCCGCCGCCACGGCGGCGGTCGCGGCGACGCCCGAGAACCACACCGTGTTCCAGATCGAGCCGAGCGCCGAACTGTTCTTGAACAGCAGATAGTCGAAGTTCTTGAACGTGAGGTTGGACAGGGAAAATCCCCGGCTCCACGCCTTGGCGAAGGCCGCCTGCAACAGAACGACCAGCGGCATGAAGACGGCGAGCGTTCCCACGGCGAAGCACAGGCCGAGGGAAATCCAGCGCCAGCGACCGAGATCGACGGGGCGGCGCTCGCCGCCCTTGCCCGTCAGCGCGGTGAAGCCCCTCCGGCCCAGAAGGCGGCGCTGCAACCACAACATCGCGATCGTGACCGCGATCAACGACATCGAATACGCCGCCGCGGCGTCGAGCCTCGGCGGAAACTCGAAGAACTGCCACAGCTGGGTCGTCGCCACCGTGATCCCGGCTGGAATCCCCAAAAGGGCGGGCGTGCCGAACAGCGTGATCGATTCCAGCATCACGATGATGGCGCCGCCCAGAATCGCGGGCCAAATCATCGGCAACGTGACTTTGACTGTCGTGACGAATCGGCTCGCCCCCAAAATCGACGCGGCATCCTCCAGCTCCGTCGGCACAACGTCGAAAGCCGATTTGGCGAAGATGAAGTTGATGGGGATCGAATAAAGGGCGATCAGGAAGATCATCCCCTCCATCGAGTAGATGTTGAGCAAACGCTCATCGCCGCCCAGGAACACCCAAGCGCGGTTGATCCAACCCGCATTGGGGCCCGCGAGCAGCATCCAGGCAACGGCACCTAGATATGGCGGCATGACGAAGATCGCCACGACGATCAGCGTGACGAAGTTGCCGCCCGGCATGTTCGTGCGCGACACGAGCCATGCCATTGGCACGCCGATGCAGGTGCTGATCGCCGCGACGGTCAGACCGATGAACAGCGAGCGGCCCAGCGCTTCGAGGTGCCGTATTTCGCCGAATGCATGGGCCATCGGCGCGAAGGAGAATCCGTCGGCACCGCGCACCGACAATCCCACGAGCTTGAACAACGGCAGACCGACCAGCACGATCAATGCGGCCGCGAGCGCGGCCAGCACGATCGTGCTGGGGTCGAGCAACCGGCGCGTCGCGTTTACGAACTTTGCCATCTATGCGCGACGCCGCCGCTCAGCCGCCGAACGTCCGGCGCCAACGATCGTTGAGCGCGGGAAGATTCTTCATATCCTCCTCCGAGACCGGGATCGTCGTGACGTCGCCGGGCCCCTTCCCGCCATGGGTGTTCTTGACCTCCGGCCGTAGCGCCATCGCCAGATCCATGTCGACACGGATCTGCTGGGATTCGACGTCCAGCAGATAGTCGAGAAAGAGCTTCGCCGCGTTCGGGCTTTTCGAATTCTTGAGGATACCCGAGCCCGCAAGGATCACGACCGAGCCGTCTTCCGGGAAGACCGTGCGATAAGGGGCACCTTCGATCTCCTTCTTGCGGAACGGACCGTCGCCGGCATGACCGACCGAGCGCTCGCCCGCGTCGAGCATCGTGATCACGTCGTTGATCGAGCGGCCGATCTGCGGGTTGTTGGCGCGCAGCTTCTCGAAATAGCTCCAGCCGTATTTCTTTTCGAGCGCCAGCGCCCACGCCCCGACATACCCGGAATATGCGGGATGCCCGAAGGACAGCTTGCCCTTGAACTTCGGATCGAGCAGGTCGGTCCAGGTCTTCGGCGCGTCGGCGGCGGCGATCTTGTCGGTGCGATAGGCGATGACGATGATCGCGCCCGATGTCGCGTGGTACTGGTTGTCCGGGTCCATGTTGCGGAACGCCGGCAGCACCTTGTCGGCGCTCTCCGGCCGGTAGGTCAGCAAGCGCCCCTCCGATTTCAGCCGCACGAAATGCGACGTGTCGGTCGACGAATAGACGTCGGCCACGGCCGTATTGGCCAGAATATCCTGGTTCAAACGCTGGTAGATGACCTGCGCCGTGGCGCGCACCACGTTGACCTTGATGCCGGGATAGCGCTTGTAGAACGCCTGTTCGATGGCCGTCGCGTTGTCGAGACCGAAATGGCTGATGTACCAAGTCATCTCGCGCTCCGCCTTTGCGGCTTCGTAGAGTTTGCGCGTCGCGTCGGACATCGTCTGCGCGTGCGCCGGCGCCGCAGCGCCCAGCAACGCAAGACCGGTGGCGGCAACCAGTTTTTTCCAAGCGTTCATGACGTCCTCCCCAGGTTTATTCGTTTCGTTCAGCGCGCCGGCGGCAGCGACGCCGCGATCGCCTCGCTCCAGACCGCATAACCCGCGTCGTTCAAGTGGCGCTGGTCCTCGGCGTAGAAGCGCGGATCGGCGTCGCCTTGCGCGTTCAAGAACGGCGCGAAGATATCGACCAGCCGCACATCCGGCATTTCCGGCAGCCGTTTCTCGAGCAGCGCGTTCGACGCGCGTAAAGCGGCCATACGCGGTCCGTGGAACGGGGCGGGCTTCATCGTCAGCACCGCGACCGGCAATTCCGGCTGCGCGCGGCGCGCCGTGTCGATCAACGCGACGATCGTCGACAGAATCGTTTCGGCGCCCGCGTCGTATTTCTCGATGTCGTTAGCGCCCGCCGCGACGACGACGAAACGCGGCCTCAACGGACGGACCAGAAGATCGTAATACGCGACGCAGTCGCGCAACGTGGCGCCGCCGAAACCCACGGCGACCGCGTCGGCGCGCCCCAGGCTTTTGCCGATATCGGGCCACAGCCGCACGGTCGACGACCCGTAAACGACGATCGGGTTTTTCGGCAGGCGCATTTCCCGCAGACGTTGCGCCAGCGCTTGCGCCTGTTCGCCGATGGAAGGCTTGGCGGTCACGCGGATTTGACCTTGCGCAGCAGGTCGAGCAGCGGCGCCGTGCTTGCGGCGTCGGCCAGCGTGAAAGTCGCGCGCGCAATACGGTCGGCGAGACCGGAATCGATCCGGGTGACGCAGCCGTCGTATTTTTGGCGCACTTCGGCGTCGGTCAGCGGCCAGGACGGGCCGCCGCGATAGCGCGTGTCGGCCTCCGCCTTCAACACCTTGCCGTCCTTCAGCGTGATCTCGACGCGCGAGCGGATCAGATCGAATCCCATCGCGTTGATCGTTGCGTCGGCGTGGGTATGCACGCGTTCCTGCATCGCCTGGAATTCCGGCGACGCGATCACATGGTCGTCGAACTGCGCCAGCCCCGCTTCGCGATACAGCACGAGCATCGAGATCAGCGCCGCCATCGAGAATTTGGCCTGCAACTCGTTCTTCGCCACACGGTAGCGGATCGGGCGCAGGATATTGTCACCGGCGAAGAAATCGATGCGCGCGACCGTCGCCGGATCGACGTTCTCGCGCAGAACGAGGTTCTTCACCATATCCATCGATTGATGGGTCAGGATGCCGCTGGGATAGGGCTTGATGCTCACACCCGGATTGACGATCGTCCATTCGCGCCCGAAGCCCTGGCCGGTCTTTTCCGGCGAGAACCCGCCGCCGAGCACGGCGGGGAAACCCCAAGGACCGTCGAGCGCCGTCGGATCGGCAGTGTAACCGCGCTGCGCCAGCAACGCGGCAAGCACGCCGTTCTCCGCCGCGCGCCCGACATGCAAGGGCTTGGTCATCGTGCCGAAATTGCAGCGAATGCCAGCGGCAAAACTGGCCGCGATGCCCAAGGCGCGCGCGGTCGCGTCGGCGTCGAGCCCCAACAGGATCGACGCGGCCCCGCACGCGCTGAATGTGCCGACCGTGCCCGACGTATGGTGGCCGCGCAGATAATGGTCGGGTTGCATCCATTCGGAGATTTTGCAGCCAAGCTCGAAGCCGTAATTGAATGCGGCGACGAAACTTTGCCCCGACACGCCGCCCAACATGTCCGACACGGCGAGCGCCGCACTCATCGGCGGGATCGAAGGATGGGTCAGCAAGCCATAGACATGGGCGGGATCGTGGCTGACTTGCGTATCGTCGAAATCATGGACGTGACCGGCAGTGCCGATCACGCGCGCGGCGACCTGGACCGGAACGCGCGTATCGCCCTGGCCGAGCAGCAGCGCGTCGCCCTTCCCGCCTTGCTCGCGCGCAAAGCTCGTCAGGATATCGATCGCGGGCACGCCGAGCCCCGCCAGCACCAGCCCCATCGAGTCCAACAAGCAACGACGCGAAATGCCGAGGGCTTCCGCAGGCAGCTTGTCGAAGCTGGCACCGGTCAGGAACGCGACCGCTTGGGCGGTGATGTCGCTTTCCCCGGCGATGCGGGGCGTGGTCGGTACTGCGAGCGTCATGACGTTCCCGATGTTTTCTTATTGCTAACTGTCAACAGACTACGATTGACACTCAGAGCGAGTCAACTGCTACTCTTCCCCCGGCGGTGGATTCGAGCCGCGGGAGAGTTTCAATGACCGACGATCTGCTGGAGTTGCGGCGCGAGAACACGCTGTCGAGCCTGGCCGCCGACCGGCTGGAGAAGCTGATCGTCGCCGGGCGATTGCCGCCGGGCCAACGCATCAACGAAGTCGTGCTGGCGCGCGAATTCGGCATCAGCCGCGGACCGGTGCGCGAAGGCTTGCGTCACCTCGCCTCGCGCGGGCTGGTGGAATTCGTCGCCAACAAGGGCGCCTATGTCCGTGCGATCGACGCGCAGGCGATGCTGGAGATTTACGATCTGCGCTCGGTCCTCACGGGCCATGCGTGCAAACTCGCCGCCGAACGGCGCACGCCCGACGAAGCGAAGGAATTCGAACGCCGCGTGAAGGAGATGGATTCTTGCGTGAAGCGCGGCGAGGTCGCGCAGTATTACAAGCTGAACATCGCCTTTCACGATCTGCTGGTCGCCGTCGCGGGCGGCGGGCGCCTTGCGGCGTTCAGCGACACGCTGTCGAAAGAGGCGGCGCTGTTCCGGCGCGTCTCGCTCGGCAATCCGCAGGAAATGGCGGCGTCCAACGCCGAACACGCGGCGATCGTCGCCGCGATCCGCCGCGCTGACGGTGCACGCGCGCGCGAATTGGGCGAAGCGCATGTGCTGGCCGGCAAGCGCCGGTTCGAAAAAAGCTTGCCGCCCGGCTGAACGCGCGGCGCATCGACGTTCAAATTGTCGGTGAAAATGGTGCCCGGGGCCGGAATCGAACCAGCGACACTGCGATTTTCAATCGCATGCTCTACCAACTGAGCTACCCGGGCACCGGGCTTGTGGGAGGCGTGTATAGGGCCTGCCCCGGAACCTGTCAACGCTTGGACGCCGCCGATTTCCTCTGACTTTTCGGCGGCTTAAGTGCGGCCTCGACATCGGCGTCCAGACGGCGTTTTTCCGCCGCCGGGACCTTCGTCCAATGGAGCCCTTTCAATGCCGCGTACAGCCCGTAAAGCAGGTTGCGCGTCGCCTCGCGCGGCCGGCGGCGCTTGACAGCAATATAGGCGCCGACGGCGCCCGCGCGCTTCAAATCGTCGATGCCGACGATCCCCGCCTCGCCCAGCCACGCCTGCGACTTGGGGCCAAGGCTCGCGAGATCGGCGATGCGCTTGGGTGCGGCTTTCGATTTCTTCTCCGGCATGCGCATCGCAGCGTCGACGGCACCGCGCGCCCAGGGCCGCATCTCGGCCGCGTCGTCGAGGGCTTCGGGCGGAACCTCGTAATAGCCGAGCGACACGCGTTTCTTCGACTTGGCGAGGTAGGTGAAGGGTTCGAGCCCCGCCGCCTCGAATCTCGGCCGGTTTGCGGCGTCGGTCTTGAGATAGAGCCGGTCCTCGACGATCAGGCCGAACATCCGCCCGTCACGGAACAGGCCCCAGCCCGAGAACATCGCTTTGGCCGAAACGCGCCCCACCGCCTCGCCCAGCAACTCGACGCACATGTCGACGAAACCGCTGGGCACGCGGCTCATTGGGGTTCGTCCGGCGTTTCGTCGGTCGGGATGCGATAGGCGCCGTCGAGCCAGCGGCGCATATCCTCGTCCTTGCAGCGCGCCGAACAGAAGGGCCGGAAATCGGCATGGGCGGGCCGCTTGCAAATCGGGCAGCCGGATTTCTTCGGCTTTTTCGGCAGCGGGACGACTTGGCTCATTCGCCCGCCCGCCCCTGCGACCTCGCGCGCGTCATCTCGACCAAGCCGCCGGCGGTGATGCCGAGAACGTCGACGCGGCGGCGGTCGTGCCGCGTGGCGTGTTTGAACGCGTCGAGCAAACGCGCCCGCTCGCCCGGCTTCACGACGCGCAAGATATCGACCGCGATCAAGCCCGCCAGATCGCGCAAACGGATCTGACGCGCGATCTCGCGCGCGGCTTCCAGATCGATGTTCAAAGCGTCGTCCTTCGACGCCCCCGAATTCACGTCGATCGCGACGAGGGCGGCCGTGCGCTCGATCGACAGCCACGCACCCGATGGCAGATCGACGCGCGGGCGCTCAAGCTGTTCGAGCAGGCTCGCCGCATCGTGCCGGTCGAAGGCGAATTTGTCGTGCGTGATGCCCGCGAGCTTCGCGAGTTCGGAATCGGGCGTGAGCAGCCGCGCCTCGGGCGCGTTCAACGTGCGCACCAAGGCGATCACCGCATCGTCGGACGACAGCATTTCCGGCGCGCCATCGCGCACGAACGCGGCGGCCTTGGCGCGCAATGCGTCGATCTCCGCCGCCAGCGTGGCGTCGTCGACCTCCAACGCGCCGCCGCGCAGGATCAAACCCTCGCCTTCGCGCAACAGTGCATGCGCGCGGCCCTGCAGCGCTTCGCGCTTGGCTGCGGAAATGCGTTTGGACACCGAAGCGCCCTTGCCGCCCGGCAGCAACACGGCATTCGCCCCTTCCAACGCCAGGCGCGTGGAAATCCGCGCGCGCTTGTCGGCGGCGGGCGGTTCGATCACCTGCACCAGCAGCGTGCGGCCCGGTTGCGGCGGGTTCGGCGTATCCAGCAACGCGACCAGCCCGCCCGGCAGATCGACGAACACGCCGCCATGCACCGCCTTCGCGACGCGCACGCGATGGATCGTGCCGACAGCGACGCGCCGGTCGGCGGGTTCGCGCGCGATATCGACCAGCTGGCGCTGCGAAAACCCGACGGCGCGGATCATGTCGCCGTCGCGGTCGATCAGGATTTCGTCGATCTTGCCGCTCATGCGCCCGCTCCGGCGAGCAATGCTTCCGTCATATGAAGATCAAGGCCGATGACGTTCGAGAACGAACCCGACATGAAGCGCGCAAATACGGCCGCGCGGCCTTGCAATGCGTAGCCGCCAGCGCAGCCGCGCCACTCACCGGTGGCGATATAGGCGTCGATCTCGGCCGGCGTCAGACGTTTGAACGCAAGAATGGTTTCCGAGACGCGCAGGCGGGGCTTGGCGCCCGGCGCGATCAGGCAAATCCCGCCGATGACGCGGTGGCGACGCCCCGACAGCAGATTCAAGTGCCGCCGCGCTTCGGCCGGATCGTCGGTTTTCGGCAGCATGCGCCGCCCGCAGGCGACGATCGTATCGGCCGCAAGTACGAGCGCGGTGGGGCGCAGCGCGGCAACCGCCTCGGCCTTGCCCAGCGCAAGACGCGCGGCGAGGGCCCGCGGCGTTTCGCCGGGGCGTTCGGTTTCGTCGAGATCGGCGGGAAGGATTTCGGCCGGGCTACGGCCGATCTGCGCCAGCAACTCGCGCCGGCGCGGACTCGCGGAGGCGAGGACGAGCGGCGGCGCCAAACCGGCCCCGCTTACTTGAAGCGGAACGTGATCCGACCCTTGGTCAGATCGTAGGGCGTCATCTCGACATTGACGCGGTCGCCCGCGAGCACGCGGATGCGGTTCTTGCGCATCTTGCCCGAGGTATGGGCGAGAACTTCGTGGTTGTTGTCGAGCTTCACACGGAACATCGCGTTGGGCAGGAGTTCCTGCACCACGCCCGAGAACTCGATCAGACCTTCTTTCGCCATGGATCTCCGGTTGGTTCTGGACTCCGCCCCAGGGGCGGGATCGGGGCCGCAACATGGCCCCGAAGCGGGGCGAGGTCAAGCCTCGCCCGCCCCGCCGGAATCGGCCGCGACCCCTTCGAAACGCTTGAGAATCCGCGTTTTCAGCCCGTCGCGCAGCACGCGGTAGCCTTCCATGCGGGCCTCGCGGCTGCCTTCCTCGATCAAATTCGGGTCGAAAGTCGGCCAATACTCGACTTCGCAGGCCATGATCCGGGTGAGTTCCAGGGCCTTGTGATGGGCCTCGGGGCTCAACGTCACGATCAGATCGAAGGAGCTGTCGTGCAATTCGTCGAAGGTCTTCGCCTTATGGCGCTGGATGTCCACACCCAGCTCCGACAGCGCCGCGATCACGAAGGGATCGACGTCCTGGCGCTTCACGCCCGCGGAATCGACATAGACCTTGGTGCCAAGCAGCTTCTTTGCCAGCCCCTCCGCCATCGGCGAGCGGACCGAGTTGTGCGTGCAACAAAACAGGACGCTGCCGATCTTGTCGGTCATGGCGGCCGCGCCTAGCCCCGGATATGCAGAACGCAGATCAGCGTGAACAAGCGGCGCGCGGTGTTGAGGTCCATGACCATCTTGCCCTCCAGCCGGTCGCGCAGCAGCTGGGAGCCTTCGTTATGGACGGCGCGCCGCCCCATATCCAACGCTTCGATCTGCGAGGGCGAGAGCCGCTTGATCGCGTCGTAGTAGCTTTCGCAGACGGTGAAGTAGTCCTTGATCGTCGTGCGGAACGGCATCAGCGGCAGCGGATGCTTCTCGATCGCCGCGCCCGCCTCGGTCCTCAGATCGAAGATCAGGCGGTTTTCCTCGATCGACAAGGCGAGCTGATACGGCCCCTCCGGCCCGCCGACGAGTTCGAAGCGGTTTTCGTCGAGCAAATCGAAAATCGCGACCGTGCGCTCGTGCTCGATATCCGCGTTGCGCCGGACACGCAAATTCTCGGCCAGGTCGATCTTGCAGATGCGATTGCGCTTCTCGCCCGACCCGTCCATCGCGTTATCTCCGATTTTTGGCAACCCGTATCGACAACGACCGCGCATGCGAGGCAAGACCTTCGGCCTTCGCCAAAGCGGTCCCCGCCCCCGCGAGCTTCGCGAGGCCCTTCGCGTCCGCGCCGATCAGCGTCGTGCGCTTCATGAAATCCGACGTGCCAAGGCCCGAGGAAAACCGCGCCGTGCGGCTGGTCGGCAGCACGTGGTTGGGACCCGCGAGATAATCGCCCAGCGCCTCGGGCGTGTGCACACCCAGGAAGATGGCACCCGCGTGGCGGATCTTGCGCGACAAGGCTTCCGCATCTTTGCAGGCGAGTTGCAAATGCTCCGGCGCCAAACGGTCCACCAGATCGACCGCGTCGGCCAGCTTCCTCACCACGACGATGGCGCCGTGATCGCGCCATGACGCACCGGCGATATCGCGGCGCGGATGGGCCGCGAGTTCGTCGTCCACCGCCGCGGACACGGCGGCGGCGAATTTCGCGTCGTCGGCAATCAGCACCGATTGCGCGGCCGCGTCGTGCTCGGCCTGGGCCAGAAGGTCGACCGCGATCCAGCGCGGGTTCGCCGTTTTGTCGGCGACGATGCAAACCTCCGACGGACCCGCGATCAGATCGATGCCCACGGTTCCAAATACCAACCGTTTGGCGGCGGCGACATAGGCGTTGCCGGGGCCGGTGATCTTGTCCACGGGCGCAATCGTCTTGGTGCCGAAGGCCAACGCCGCCACGGCCTGGGCGCCGCCGACGCGATAGATCTCGTCCACGCCGGCGATATCGCAGGCCGCGAGCACCAAGGGTTCGATATGGCCGCCGGGTGCGGGCACCGTCACGACCAGGCGCTTCACGCCCGCGACCTTGGCGGGGATCGCGTTCATCAGCACCGACGACGGATACGCCGCCTTGCCGCCGGGCACGTAGAGGCCGGCCGCGTCGAGCGGGCTCCAGCGCCAGCCCAGCGACACGCCGGTCTTGTCTGTCCAGCGCGCACCCTCCGGCTTCATGCGCTTGTGGAACACGGCGATGCGCGCAGCCGCGACTTCCAGCGCCTTCAACGCGGATTTCGCGCAGGCTTTGCGCGCACGCGCGATTTCCGCCGCCGTCACGCGCATGGTTTTGGGCGTGAGGGTCAGCCGGTCGAAACGCTTGGTGTATTCGATAAGCGCCGCGTCGCCGCGCTTGCGCACGTCGGCGACGATCTTGGCGGCGGCGGCATCGGCGTCGTGCGACGACTCCTCGCGCGCCGCCAACAATGCCGCGAAATCGCGCGCAAAGCCGGGCTTCGTCGCGTCGAGCTTACGCGGCACGAACGACCTCCGCGATGCGATCGACCAAGGGGGCGATCTGCGCGTGACGGGTCTTCAACGCCGCGCGGTTGACGATGAGGCGCGAGGTGACATCGGCGATGCGCTCGATCTCGACCAAGCCGTTGGCTTTCAGCGTGGCGCCGGTCGAGACGAGGTCGACGATACGGCGCGCCACACCCAAGGCGGGCGCAAGCTCGATCGCGCCATTCAGCTTGATGCATTCGGCATGGACGCCGCGGCGCGCGAAATGCTTACGCGCGACATTCGGATATTTCGTCGCGACGCGCACATGCGACCAGCGGCGCGGATCGTCGCTGCCCGCCAGCTCCACCGGCTCGGCGACCGCGAGATGGCATTTGCCGATCCGCAGATCGAGCGGCGCGTAGATCTCGGGATAGTCGAACTCGACGATCACGTCGTCGCCCGCCACGCCGATATGCGCCGCGCCGAACGCGACGAAGGTCGCGACGTCGAAGGCGCGCGCGCGCACGATGTCGAGACCGGGATCGTCGGTCTTGAAACGCAACAGGCGCGTATTCGGATCGTCGAATTCAGGCTCGGGCGTGATCCCGGCACGGCGCAGCAGCGGCATCACCTCTTTCAAGATGCGGCCGTTGGGCAGGGCCAGGACAAGTTTTTCGTTCGGATTCAAGGTTCACAACACTCCGGATGGCGGCGGTTATAACCGCCGGCGGCCGGGCTGTCATGGCACGGAAAATGGCGGTCAGTTCAAATGGTTAGGCGACCGAATGTCGCGGGCGCCATTGCGTGGGCCAGGGCTCGCCCAGATCGCGCATCAGGCAGGCGATCGTCTTGCCTTCCAAACGCAGCTTCGCGTCGCCCGCGAAAACCATCGTGACGGCGCCGTCCTGCGCCTCGATGGTCAGCAATTCCAGCACCTTGCCGCGATCCTTCTGGTCAAGGCCCTTGCAGCGCACCGCATCGACGCCCTGGAAATGGATCGCGCAGTTGACGCGCTCGTAATTGGCACATGGCAGGAAGGCGACGTCGGGCACATCGTCGGGCGTGGGCGTTTGCGCATCCGGCGCGCTTTCCCACGTCTTGTCGCAATTCTCCCAGCGGAAGCGGTTAGCGACGAGCACGAACTCCTTGGCGCCCGCTTCGAATTTCATATCGGCCATCGGGATCAGCGCGTCCTGAAGACAGGCGGCGACGATGCGGAAATCCTCCGCATCGGTCGCCTTCAGCTTCAGGCACTCACCCATCACGCCGCTTCCTTGACCCGTTCGATATCCGCCCCGCACGCGGCGAGCTTGGCTTCCAAGCGCTCGTAACCGCGATCGAGGTGATAGACGCGATTGACGATCGTCTCACCTTGCGCGACCAGCCCGGCAATGACCAGCGACACCGAGGCACGCAGATCGGTCGCCATCACGGGCGCGCCGGTCAGCTTGGGCACGCCGCGCACCATGGCCGAGCCGCCGTGTAGATTGATATTGGCGCCCATGCGGCGCAGTTCGGGGACGTGCATGAAGCGGTTCTCGAAGATCGTCTCGGTGATCATCGAGGCGCCTTCGGCCGTCGTCAACAGCGCCATCATCTGCGCTTGCAGATCGGTCGGGAAGCCGGGGAATGGCTCGGTCATAACGTCCACGCCGACCAGGGGCGCGTTGGTGCGGCGCACACGGACCCCGCGCGGCGTATCCTCGATCGTGACACCCGCTTGGGTCAGCGCCGTCGCGGCCGATGCGATCAGCTCGGTGCGCCCGCCGATCAACTCGACGTCGCCGCCGGTCGCGGCGGCGGCCATCGCGAATGTGCCGAGTTCGATGCGGTCGGGCAGGATCGAATGCGTCGTCCCCGACAGCTTCGTGCCGCCATGGATCGTCAGCGTATCGGTATCGATCCCTTCGATCTTGGCGCCCATCGCGATCAAACAGCGGGCGAGATCGCCGATTTCCGGCTCGCGCGCCGCGTTCGACAGCACGGTCGTGCCCTTGGCCAGCGTCGCCGCCATCATCAGATTTTCGGTGGCGCCCACCGAAACGAACGGAAACACGAAACGCGCGCCCTTCAAGCCGCCGGGTGCGAGCGCCTCGACATAGCCCTCGCGCAATTCGATCTTGGCGCCGAGCGCTTCCAGGCCCTTCAAATGAAGATCGACCGGCCGCGCGCCGATGGCGCAGCCGCCGGGCAGCGAGACCTTCGCCTTGCCTTCGCGCGCGACCAAGGGGCCGAGCACCAGGATCGAAGCGCGCATCTTGCGCACCAGATCGTATTCGGCCGTCGTATTGGAAATGTTGCGCGCGGTCAGCGCCAGCACGCGGCCCTGATGGCCGCCTTCGGCGTGGCCGTCCAGCGCGATCTCGACGCCCAGCGTGCCGAGCAGATTGGCAAGGGTGGTGATGTCGGCCAGATGCGGGATATTGGCGAGGCGCAGCGTCCCCTCGGTCAGCAGGCTCGCCGCCATCAAAGGCAGGGCCGCGTTCTTCGCCCCGCCGATCGGGATGCTGCCGACGAGGGACTTGCCCCCGCGAATACGAATTTTGTCCATGAGCCTCGTCGCCAACCGCGTTTGGAATCTCTTACCCCGCGGTTGTGGCGAAATCCAGGCCGCTTTGGGGAATCCTAAAAGCCGGCGCCAGGCTTGGCCAAATAGGCCTTTTCGGCCTCGGTGCTCGCCCGCCCCAAGATGGCGTTGCGATGCGGGAATCGGCCGAATTCGGCGATCACGTCGCGATGCTTGTGGGCGTATTCGACGACGTTCGCGCGCCAGGGCGTTTCGGGCAGCGCCTCCATCAAGGCGCAAGCCTCGTCCTGGGCGGCGCGGTCTTCGGCATGTTCGTAAGGCAAATAGACGAACATCCGCGCGACCGGGTCGAGCGCGCGGTCGAAACCCTTGGCGACCGTCGCGCGCGCCGCCGCCAACGCCATCGCATCGCTCGCGAAAGCTTGCGCGGTGCCGCGATGAAGGTTGCGCGGTGCTTGGTCGAGCAGAAGGATGAGGGCGAGCGAGCCCTCCTCCGTATCGAGCCAGGATTTGAGATCGCCCTTCGCCGCGAGCGCGGCCAGGGGACCGAGTTTCGCGCGGCATTCGGCGTCGAACGCGTCGTCCTTCGCGAACCAAGCTTTGCGGAATTCGCCGGGTTCGCCCGCGAACCAGAATTCGAGCACGCCGCGGATCGCCGCCTCGGCTTCCATCGCCGCACGGCCGCGCGCCTGGGCCTTGCGCTTGCGCAAATTCATGCGCAGCGCCTCCGCCTCGCGCGTTTTGCGCCGGGCTTCTTCGAGCTGGGCGTGCAGGTTCTTTACGGTCATGAGCGTGGCGCCAATCGGTTGGACAGGAACGCGAGCGCGGCGCAACCCGCCATCACCGCGCACATCGGCAAGGCGGTGCCGTCGTCGAACAGCCCCGCGATCACGCTGGTCAATGCGCCCACGACGAATTGAAGCGCGCCCGCGAGCGCCGATGCGGCCCCCGCGATATGCGGGAACGGCGACATGGCGCCCGCCATCGAGTTGGCGCCGATCGCGCCCATGGTGAACATGTAGAAGAAGATCGTGACGACCAACCCGATCAATCCGCCGAAACCGGTGATGCCAACCGCAAGAATGGCGAGCCCCACGAACAGCGCCACGGTGTGACCGACGCGCAAAGTGCGGTCGATTCCGAAGCGCGGCATGAAGCGGCCGTTAAGCGTGCTCGACAGCATCATCGCGATCACGTTCAGCCCGAACAGAAAGCCGTAGTATTGCGGCGGCACGCCGAAAATCTCGATGTAAACGAAAGGCGTGCCGGCGATATAGGCGAACATCGCGCCGAAGAAGAACGCGCCGCCGAAAGCGTAGGACAGAAAGCGGCGGTTGAACGCGAGTTCCGAATAGGCCGCGAGGACCGACCGCCAATGCGCGGAGCGCCGCTTTTCCGCGCCATGCGTTTCGGGAATGCGGAACAGCGCGAACAGAATGATCGCCGTCGCGAAGACCAGCACGACGAAGATCGCGCGCCAGCCCAGCCATAACTCGACGACGCCGCCGATCATGGGGGCGAGCATCGGGGCGGCACCCATCACCAGCATCATCAACGACATCATCACGCCCGAGCGCTCGCGGTCGAACACGTCGCGCACCATCGCGCGCACCATAACCGGCGCCGCGCAAGCGCCCACCGCCTGCAGGAATCGCGCGGCGATCAGGAAATCGTTGCTCGGCGCAAACGCCGCCGCGATCGACCCGGCGGCGAAGATCAGCAAACCCGCGACCGTCGGCCAGCGGCGCCCGAAGCGGTCGCCGATCGGTCCCCAGACGAGTTGCCCGGCCCCGAAACCGGCGAAGAACACGCCCAGGGTCAACTGCACCTCGTGCTGACTGGCCCCGAACTCGCGCCCGATCGCCGGCAAGGCCGGCAGATACATATCGACCGACAAGGGCGCAACGCCCATCAGCCCGCCCAAGACGGCCACGAATACCTTGTCGCCCGGCCAGGGTTCCGGCCGGGGTCCGCCTTCCAACGCCTTGAACATGATGTGCGTTGTAGGCCGCGCGATTAGATCGCGTCGAGCGGGATTTTCAGATAGCGCGTGCCGTTCGCTTCGGGCGGCGGCAATTCGCCGGCCCGAATATTGACCTGAATAGACGGCAACAGCAGGACCGGGGCCGCCAGCGTCTTGTCGCGGGATTCCCGCATTTTTACGAAGGAATCCTCGTCGATTCCGTCGCGGACATGGATGTTGCCCGCGCGCTGCTCGGCCACGGTCGTGGACGTGCGCGGCCCCCGCGATTCCGGCGGGTAGTCATGGCAGACATGCAGGATCGTATCGCCCGGCAGGGCAAGGACGCGGCGGATCGAACGATAAAGCGTGCGCGCGTCGCCGCCGGGAAAGTCGCAGCGCGCCGTGCCCAAATCGGGCATGAACATCGTGTCACCCAGAAAGATTTGCGCCGGTCCGTCGCCCGTTTCCAGCGCCAGCATCATGCAAGACGGCGTGTGACCGGGGGTCTCCCACGCCGTCAATCTGGCGCCGCCGATATTGATCGTATCGCCCTCGCCCAATAAACGGTCGAATTGCCGTCCGTCCACCGCGAAGGTTTCGTCGAGATTGAGGATCTTGCGCCATGTCGCCTGGACCTTGCCGACCTTGGCGCCGGTCGCGACCTTGGCGCCGAAGCGCTTTTTGAACCAAGGTACCGCCGACAAATGATCGGCATGGGCGTGGGTTTCGATGACCCAGTCGAGCGCGCAATCCCCGACCAGCGCCGCGAGTTTCTCGGCCGTGGCGGTCGAGGTGCGGCTCGCCTTGGGATCATAGTCGAGGACCGGGTCGATCACCGCCGCGCACCGGGCTTTGCGGTCGGCGACGACGTAGCCGACGGTCCCCGTCGCGGGATCGAAAACGGATTCGACGGCGATCGCACTCGGCATGGCCAGGCCCCTTGAACTTTAGAGTTCTCTAATATATATCTTGTCGCGAGGAGACATACAATGTCCATTCCGATGACCGAAGTCGACGCCACCACGCTGAAGTCCTGGATGGATCGCGGCGAAGCCGTGCTGGTCGACGTGCGCGAGGAAAACGAATTCGCGCGCGAAAGCATCCCCGGCGCGACGCTGGTTCCGTTGTCGAAATTCGACCCGGCCCAGGTTCCGGCGGCGAACGGCAAGAAGCTGGTCGTGCATTGCCTGTCCGGCAAACGTTCGTCCAACGCGCAAGCCCAGCTCGCCAAGGCGGGCATTGCGGCGATCAACTTTTCCGGCGGCATCATGGGCTGGAAGGCGGCGGGCCTGCCGATCCGCGAAAACAAATCCGCGCCCTTGCCGATGATGCGGCAAGTGCAGATCGCAGCGGGTTCGCTGGTTCTGACCGGCGCCGTGCTCGGCACCTTCGTCCATCCCGGCTTCTATGCCTTGTCGGCGGCGGTCGGTGCGGGCTTGATTTTCGCGGGCGCCACCGGCTGGTGCGGCATGACCAGCGTACTGGGATTGCTGCCCTATAACCGCCGCGCCTAACCCGGATCGCGGCCCAGCGCGCGCAGCGCCTCGCGCGTGCGCTGAATTTCGTCGTCGATGACGCGGCGATAGGCCTCGTAAAGCGCCGGCGGGATATTGTCGAACGTACCGGTCTGGCTCGCGCGCAATTGCGCCAGGCGGCGTTCGAGCCGGAACACTTGCGCGGCGTTGTCGTCCTCGCGCCCCGCCTCCAGGCGCGCGACGATCGACGCAAGGCGTTCGCGCAGGGCTTTGCGCATATCCTCGTCCAACGGCCGGTCGAGCAGGACTTCCATCTGCGCGGCGAGTTTTTCGAATTCGAAGCGCACATCGACCGGCGGACGCTCCTGCGCGAACACCGGCATGGCGATCAAGGCGAGAAGAAGCGCGAGCGCCTTCATGCGCCTTTGGCGTGATGGTAGACGTGCCACAGAAACAAGGCGCCGGCCGAACGATGCGGGCGCCACGCCTCGCCCAGCTTGCGCAAGCGCTTCTCGTCTGGCCGCGTGCGCAGCTTCTTTAAAATCCGCATCGCTTCCTGCAACGCGAGATCGTTGCCCGGCCACACATCGGGCCGGCGCATCGCGAACAGCAGATAGATCTCCGCACTCCAGCGGCCGAGCCCCTTCAATTTGGTGATCGTCGCGATCGCATCTTCGTCTTCCGCCGCGTGCAGATCGTCGAAATTCAGCGTGCCCGACACGACCGCTTCGGCGAGCCCGCGGATATAGGACGCCTTCTGGCGCGACAGGCCCATCGTGCGCAAAACGTCGTCGGGCGTCTCGATGATGCGGATCGGCTCCATCGCGCCCAAACCCGCTTCGAGCTTGTTCCAAATCCCGGTCGCGGCCGCGACCGAGACTTGCTGCGCCACGATCGCGCGCGCGAAACCGACGAAGCCGATCGGCCGCGCGCGCGGCTTGGGGTAGCCGATGCGCGGTAGCCATTCGGCGACATGCGGGTCGAGTTCAGCGAGTTTGTCGATGCCCCGGCGCAGATCGCGCCGCGCCTTCGCTTCCGACACGGTCTGTAGCTGCGGGGGCATATCGCGTGGACGTCAAGCGTGCGTGTGGCTCAACGTGTCTGTCAGCGTCGTCAAACGCGCGAGCAAATAGTCGGCCGTATCCGGATCGGCGTCGTCGACCTTGGTCAACACGCGCTCGATCATCTTGCGCCGGAAGCGTTCGCGATCGGCGGGGCCGCCGTCGTATTGCGTTTCCAAAGCGACTTCGAGCGCGGCCTTCACCGCCGGATACAAGGCGGGCGGCATATAGGCGCGTTCGTAGATGTATTTGAGACCGCCCGCCGGATCGTAGATCAGCTGGCGCGCGCGCTCGATCGGGAAATCGGCGCGCAAGGCAAGGCCGCGCTCGAACAGGAATAGATCGCCCATGCACAAGGCGCGGATGACAATGCCTGGATCGAGACGGCCGGTCGAATGGAGCTGCGCGGCTAGCGCCGCGACATCCTGCTCGCCCGATTCCAGCGACGTGCCGACGGTCGCGATTTCGCGGGCACTGGCGGCGAGGCTCGCGGCGAGATCGGGCGACACATCGTCGCGCGCGATCAGCTTCTCCTTGATGGATTCCGAAGCGAGCGCGTAGAGCTTTTCGAGTGCCCGCACCGGCAGCTTGCGCCGCGCGGCGAGTTTTTCCTGCACCAGCGACGCCTTGCCGTGCTTGTCGACCAGACGCTCCGCCGTCGCGTCGGACAATGCGGCCCCTTCGTTGCCCGCGAGCGTCGCGGCGACGCGCGTGGTGCCCTGATCGACCAGCGTGCGCGCGACCGCGTCGGACACGGCTTTGCGCCCGGCGATGGCGACCTGCTTTTCCTCCGAACGCGACTTCACGATCTCCACGAGTTCGGCGTCGGAGAAGGCGAGCGATTCGCGCAGCAGCGGCAGTGCGACCTCGTCGATATCCTTGGCGAGGGCGAGCCCCAGGCCCTGCGGCAATTGCGGCGCGCTTTTGAGATGCTGGGCGAGCGCTTGGCGCACGGTCGCCATCGCGTCCTGCGCCATCAGCATCAGCACGCTTTCGGCTTCCACGCGCTCGGCCGGCGACAAACCGGCATCGGAATAGACCGCGGCGACTTTCGCCGCCATCTCGGCGCGCGTCGCGGCGGACTGATCGCCCGAAAGTCGCGCGATGTCGGCTGGGGTTAGCTTGGCCATGCCGCTATTCTCCGCTCGCCGCCGGGGTGCGGGCAAGGCGCGAATGAGTCGCGCCGACCGATCCGGTCACATGAACATTCTGCATCTTTCCCCCGATCTTTCGCAACCGTTTGACGGGCCTAACCGCCCGCCCGTACAACGATCCCGGTCATACGGGAGAATCGCGCAATGGATGGGGGCGAACGGGTCGAACTGTCGAGGCCCGTGGGCGACACGGTCAAGGCGACCACCTGTTATATGTGCGCCTGTCGTTGCGGGATCAAAGTTCATCTCAAAAACGGCCAAATCCGCTACATCGAGGGCAACAAAGATCATCCGGTGAACCGCGGCGTGTTGTGCGCCAAGGGTTCGGCCGGGATCATGAACCATTACAGCCCCGCGCGGCTTAGGAAGCCCTTAAAGCGCGTCGGCGAACGCGGCACGGGCGATTTCGTCGAGATCGAATGGGACGAAGCGCTGGGTTTGCTGACCCAACGTTTGGCCCATATCCGCGCGACCGATCCCAAGAAGCTCGCCTTCTTCACCGGCCGCGACCAAAGCCAGTCTTTGACGGGCTGGTGGGCCAATCAATTCGGCACCCCCAATTTTGCGGCGCATGGCGGCTTCTGCTCGGTCAATATGGCCGCCGCCGGGCTCTACACCATCGGCGGCTCGTTCTGGGAGTTCGGCGAGCCCGATTGGGACCATGCCGAGTACTTCCTTATGTTCGGCGTGGCCGAGGATCACGATTCCAATCCGATAAAAGCGGGCATCGCCAAGCTGAAGGCGCGCGGCGCCAAATTCGTATCGGTCAATCCGGTCAAGACCGGCTATCAGGCCGTCGCCGACGAATGGATCGGCATCGCGCCGGGCACCGACGGTTTGCTCGTGATGGCGCTGATTCACGAGCTTCTCAAAGCCGACAAGATCGACCTCGATTTTTTAGTGAAATACACCAACGCGCCATGGCTGGTGCGTGAGCACGATGGCTTGTTCGCGCGCGATGCGGCGGGCAACCCGCTATGCTGGGATTCGCGCACGAACGCGCCCGCGAGCGCGCTTTCGGTCGACGTGCAGCCCGCCTTGGTCGGCGAATTCACGCTCGCCGACGGCACCAAAGCGACGCCGGCCTTCGAGTTGATGGCGCGGCGTTACTTGTCGCCCGATTACGCGCCCGAAGCGGTCGAAGCGCAATGCGGCGTGTCCGCCGAAACGATCAAGCGCATCGCGGCGGAACTCGCACACGCGGCATTCGAAAAGCAGATCGTGCTCGATCAGCCCTGGACCGATTGGGCTGGGCGCCGCCACGAAAAGACCGTGGGCCGACCGGTGTCGATGCACGCGATGCGCGGCATCTCGGCCCATTCCAACGGCTTTCAAACCTGCCGCGCGATCCATGTGCTGCAGATCCTGCTCGGCGCCATCGATGGGCCGGGGGCGTGGCGCTATAAATCGCCCTTCCCGCGCCCCTGCCCGCCGGGGCCGAAGCCCACCGGCAAGCCCGAGCAAGTCGCCCCCAACAAGCCGATGGGCGGCATGCCGCTCGGCTTCACGCTGGGGCCGGAAGACCTGCTGCTCGACCGCGACGGCAAGCCGATGCGCATCGACAAGGCGTATTCTTGGGAATCGCCGATCGCCGCACACGGGCTGATGCATATGGTGATCGCCAATGCCTGGGCGGGCGATCCCTACGAGATCGACACGCTGTTCATGTACATGGCGAACATGGCGTGGAACTCGTCGATGAACTCGTCGGGCACGATGCGCATGCTGACCGACAAGAAGGAAGACGGCAGCTATCGCATTCCCTTCATCGTCTACGCCGATGCTTACGCCAGCGAGACGGTCGCCTATGCCGATCTCGTCCTGCCCGACACGACGTATCTGGAGCGCTGGGATTGCATCTCGCTGCTCGACCGGCCGATCGGCTCGGCCGAAGGTCCGGGCGACGCGATCCGCCAACCGGTGGTGAAACCCGATCGCGATGTGCGCCCCTTCCAGGACGTGCTGATCGATCTGGGCGCGCGGCTCAAACTGCCGGGCTTCACCGAAGCCGACGGCAAGGCGAAATTCCCCGGCGGCTATGCCGACTACATCGTCAACCATCAGCGCAAACCCGGCGTGGGGCCGCTCGCCGGTTTCCGCGGGGTTGACGGCAGCAAGTCGGGCGTGGGCGAGCCCAATCCCGACCAGTTGCAGCGCTATATCGAGAATGGCGCGTTCTGGCGCCACCATCTGGAACCGGATCAGCTCTATTACAAGCATGCGAATAAGGGCTATCTCGACGCGGCCGTGAAACTGGGCCTCATCGACAAGCCCGACCAGATCGTCATGCAGATCTATTCCGAACCCTTGCAGCGTTTCCGCAACGCCGCACGCGGGATCGGCCCCGTGCCTTGCCCGCCCGAACATCGCGCGCGCATCGAAGCCTATTGCGACCCGCTGCCCTTCTGGTACGCGCCCTTCGAAGGCGAGCGCATCGCGAAGGATCAGTTCCCGCTGCACGCCATCACGCAGCGCCCGATGCCGATGTACCATTCCTGGGGCTCGCAGAACGCGTGGCTGCGCCAGATTCTGAACGAGAACCGGCTCTACGTGCATCGCGAAACGGCGAAGGCGCACGGTCTCGACGACGGCGATTGGGTCTGGATCGTGTCGCATCACGGCCGCGTGAAGGCGCAGATCAAAACGATGGAGGGCGTGAACCCGCTCACCGTCTGGACCTGGAACGCGATCGGCAAGCGCAAGGGTGCGTGGAACCTCTCCGAAGATTCGCGCGAAGCCAACAAGGGCTTCCTGCTGAACCACGCGATCTCGGAACTTCTGCCGGCCAAAGACGGCGAAGGCCGCATATCGAATTCCGATCCGATCACCGGCCAGGCCGCGTGGTTCGATCTGCGCGTACGGCTGGAAAAAGCCGATCCGGTTGAAGCGGGCGTGACCGCGCCGCTGCACCCCGCGCTGGGAACACCGCCCAACATGCCCGCCCGCCCCAACATTTTGCGCTACGGCAAGGAATTCCGCCGATGACCGCCTATACGCAAGGCACCAAACGACTGGGGCTAGTCATCGACCTCGACACCTGCGTCGGCTGTCACGCCTGCGCGGTGAACTGCAAGGAATGGAACACCGGCGGCCATTCGGCCCCCTTGCCCGATCGCGACCCCTATGGCGCCGATCCGGCGGGCGTGTGGTTCAACCGCATCCACACATTCGAAGCTGGCGAAGGCCCGACGAGCCGCACCGTCCATTTCCCGAAATCGTGTCTCCATTGCGCTGAGCCGCTTTGCGTCACCGTCTGCCCGACGGGCGCTTCGTATAAGCGCACCGAAGACGGCATCGTGCTGGTCAACGCCGATACGTGCATCGGCTGCAAGCTGTGCTCCTGGGCCTGCCCTTACGGGGCGCGCGAATTCGACGACGACGACGGCGTGATGAAGAAATGCACCCTGTGCGTCGACAAGATCTACAACGAAACGCTGCCCGAGGCCGAGCGCGTGCCCGCTTGCGTATCGACCTGCCCCGCCTCGGCGCGGCATTTTGGCGATTTGGGCGATCCCGATTCGGCCGTGTCGCAGCTCGTCGCCGAACGCGGCGGCTATGAATTGATGCCCGAAATGGGCTACGCGCCGACCAATCGCTATCTGCCGCCGCGCGCCGCGAAGACCGCGAAGACCTGCGCCTCCCTCGAACCCAAAATCGATCCCAACGCGCTGCACCCCGTGCTGCGCTGGGTCGACAAATTCTTGTCGCGCTGAAAATGCACCCCGCTCTTTCCGTCATCGTTTTCACGACCGCGTCGGGTGCGGGCTACGGCCTGCTCGCGTTGATCGGCTTGTTCAACGCGCTGGGCTTGATTCCCGCCGCGTCGTGGTTCGGCTTCTGGTCGCTGGGCTTGGCGCTGATCCTGATCGCGGGCGGCTTGCTGACCTCGACCGCGCATCTAGGCCATCCCGAACGCGCGTGGCGTGCGGTCAGTCAGGTCCGCACCTCTTGGCTCAGCCGCGAGGGTGTCGCGGCGCTGCTGACCTTCCTACCCTTCGGCGCGTTCGGCATCGCCTGGGTGTTCTTCGCCAAGACCGAAGGCGTATGGGCCCTGCCGGGCCTGATCGCGGCTTTCGGATCGGCGGTCACCGTCTTCACCACGGCGATGATCTATCGTTCGCTGAAGCCAATCCATCAATGGCACAACAAACATACCGTGCCGGTCTATCTGGCACTGTCGCTGGCGACGGGTGCCGTGCTGCTCAACGCGCTGACGCTGATTTGGGGCCATCCGCAGAAAGCCGTCGGCGCGGCCGCACTTATCGCGCTGCTGCTGGGCTATTGGGTCAAGCGCCGCTACTGGCATTTCATCGATATGACGAAATCCGCCTCGACGCCCGAAAGCGCCACCGGCTTGGGTGCGCGCGGCAAGGTACGGCTGTTCGAAGCGCCGCACCAAGCGGACAATTATCTGATGCGCGAAATGGGCTTCCAGGTCGCGCGCAAACACGCCGCGAAGCTGCGCAATATCGCGGTGCAGACGCTGTTCGTCGGCCCGCTGATTTTGACGGTGCTGGCTTTGGTGCTGCCCGGCCCCGCCGCCGCCTTCGCCGCCGCGTTGGCGGCGGCGAGTGCGACATTGGGGGTGGGCGTGGAGCGCTGGCTGTTCTTCGCCCAAGCGAAGCACAGCGTGACGCTCTATTACGGCGCCACGGAAGTCTGACACGTCACATCAGGACGCTCGGCAGCCATGTCACCGTCGCCGGCCAGAGCGACAGCAGCGCGAAGAAGCCGATCATCGCCCAGATGAAGGGCAATGAAACGCGCACGAACTCCTCGAAGCTGCACTTCATGATGCCGCATACCGTGTACATGATCACGCCGACGGGCGGCGTGTTGCCGCCGAAGGTGATCAGAATGACGATCACGACGCCGACGTGGACCGGGTCGAAGCCCTGCGCGATCAAGGCGGGCAGCAGCAACGGCGTCAGCAGCAGCACGTTGACCGTCGCCTCCATGATCATGCCCGCGACGAACAAAATCGCCAGCACCAGGAATAGCGTCATATAGGGGCTGTCGAAACCGGCCAGCATGTCGCTGAATGCCTGCGGCCCCTGTTCCAGAATGATGACGTGGCCCAGCGCCGCCGCCATCACGATGATCAGCATAACCATGCCCAGATCGTGGACCGAATGGCGCACCGCCTCGCAGAAGGCGGGCCAGGTCATCTCGCGATGCACGGCCAAGCCGACGAACAGCGCATAGACGACGACGATCGCGCCCGCTTCGGTCGCCGTGAATGCGCCGAAACGGAATCCGGCCAGCAGGAACACAGGGAACATCAACGCCCAGAAGCATTCCTTGCCGGCCTTCAACACCTCGGACAGCGTCGGGCGTTCGGTCAACTCGGGCGCATAGCCTTCGCGTCGAGCGATATAGGCGACCACGCTCATGATGACGACCGTCATTAGAATGCCGGGGATGACGCCGCCGATCAGCAGGCCGCCGACCGACACCTCGTTGACGAAGCCGAAAAGCACCAAACCGATCGACGGCGGAATCGTCGCCGTGATGACGGAGCTGAACGCGATCGAACAAGCGGCGAAGCCCTTCGAATAACCGCGCTTGATCATCGCGGGGCCGAGCAGACGCGCTTCCATCGCCGCGTCGGCGACGGCCGATCCGCAAATGCCGCCCATCAGCATCGACAGCACCACCGCGACTTGGGCGAGTCCGCCGGCCATCCAGCCCGTCAGCAGCCGCGCGAAGCGCAGCAAACGTTCGGTGATGCCCGACGTATTCATCAAATTGCCGCCCAAGATGAAGAAAGGCACGGCGAGCAGCGGATAGGATTGCGTGACGGCATACATGCGCTCGATCGCCACGCTGGCGGGCATGTAGTCGCCGAACATGTAAGCGGGCGCGGAGGCGAGCGCCAGCGCGAACGCCACCGGCATGTTCATCGCGAGGAACAGGGCGAAAAGCAGTCCGACAAGCGTCAGCATCACATCACCTCGCGCGCTTCGTCGCCGGCGGGCCGGATATCCTCGCCGCGCAAGCGCTTCATCAAATGGTCGATCAGCGTGATCAACAGCAGCGCGAATCCAACCGGCAATGCCGCCGTGGCAACCGCCGATGTGACTCCGGTGATCGGCAGCGGACGCATGCCCGTCACCTTCGCGAACAAATATCCGTAATAGACGAGCGCCGCGATCATCGCGCCCGCGAGCAGGACGTTGACGACTTCCAGCAGCCGCCGGGCCCCGGCGGGCAGGAAATTCGCCAGCATGTCGACGCTGAAATGCCCGGCCTTCTTAAGCGTGAGATCGGCGGCGAAGACGCAGAGCCAGACATAGGCGGCTTGCGTCACCTCGATCGCCCAGATGACGGGCGACCCGAAATAGCGCCCGATCGACGCGACGACGACGAGCGCGACGATAACGCAGAGCAGCGTGCCCGCAGCGACCATTTCGGCCCTGCGGATCGTCTCGAGTGCGGAAGTCCACATGACGGCGATTCCCGTTGATGTTCGCCCGGCGACGCCGCCCGCCCCGGCGAAGGGACGGACGGCGCGCGGGATAGCGTTACTGACCGATTGCCTTGCGGGCTTCCTCCACCGGCGCGGTCAGGCCGAGCTCGGCGTAGATCGGCTTTACGGCCTCGCGGAACGGGGTCTTGTCGACCTGCGTCACGCGCACGCCGCGCTTACGGATGTCGGCGAAGATTTCCTCCGCCTGCTCCACGTTGGCCTTGAGAGCGGCGGCCCCCGCCTTCTTGGCTTCCTCCATCACGATCTGGCGATGCGCGGCGGGCAGCGACTGCAGCCACTTCTCGCCGACGATCAGGCCGGACATCAGATAGATGTGCTCGGTCAACGTGATGTCGGTCACGACTTCGTAAAGACGCGCACCCCGGATCGCGGCGGGCTGGGCCTCGGCGGCGTCGATCACGCCGGTCTGGATCGACGGATAGACTTCCGCCCAAGCCATCGGCGTCGGCGTGGCCCCCATCGCGCCGATCGTCTTGAGCCACAGCGGCTCTCCGATCGTGCGCATACGCACGCCGCGCAGATCGGCGGGCGTCTTGATCGGCTTCTTGGTCAGCATGTGGCGCGCGCCCTGGTACCAATTGAATGACAGCAGGCGCAGGCCAGTCTTGTTGACCAGCTCGGTGTTCCACTTCTCGAAGGTCGGCGTGTCGACGAACTTGGCGAGCTGCTCGACGCTGTCGAACGCGTAGGGCGCCACGAGCGCGTTGAATTGCGGCACGAACGGCGCCATGCGCGAGCCTTCGACGAAGGTGCCGACATTGGCGCCGGCCTGGGCCTGGTCCATCATGTTCTGCGTGTCGCCGAGCTGCGAATTCGGGAAGATCAGAACTTCGACTTCCTTGTTCGTGCGCGCCTCGACGTCGCGCTTCATCTGTTGCGCGGCGATGATCAGCGGATCGTTGGGGGCGAGCACCGCGCCCAGGCGCAGCGTCGACTTCGCCTCGGCGCCGGCGGCGGCGAACATGGCCAGCGCCAGAGCGCCGCAAAGCGTGGAAATTTTCCGCATTTCTATCCTCCCGATTTTCTTGCTTGGGTTGACTCACTCGACGACAGCGCCGGCCTGCCTCCGTCCGGCGCCTATTTCCGGTCGCGCTGGGCGCGGCGCGGCGGCCCCTCGCCTTCGACCGCGAAATATCCTTTGTTCTCGCCCATCAGGACCTCGACGCTGGCGAACAGCCCGCGCAGATGGGCGCGCAACGCTTCGGTGGCGCCGCGCAGGTCGCGGCGGATCACGCCGTCCACGATCGCGGCGTGTTCGGTCAGGATCGCCGCGAGCTTCACCTCGCGGCGGATGATCAAATGGCGCACGCGGTCCATCTGCGCTTTCGCGTTCTCGACGACCGGCCAGACCGCCGGATGCCCGGCGATCGCCATCATGAAGGCGTGCATCGCCTCGTCCGCCGCGAAAAAAGCGTCCAGATCCCCCGCCTTCTTGCTCGCACGCTGCACGTCGAGAAAGCCGCGCAGCCGCGCGGCGGCGGCGGCATCGAGCCGGTCGATCGCGCCGCCCAGCGCCGCGCACTCCAGCGATTCGCGAACGAACTGGCTGTCGTAGACTTCCGCCAAGTCGATCGGCGCCACGAACGAGCCGAATTGCGGATAGATATCGACGAGCCCTTCGTCGGCGAGCTTGATCATCGCCTCGCGCACGGGCGTGCGGCTCACGCCTAGGCTCGCGGAAAGCTCGGCCTCCGACAGCGGGGCGCGTGGCACAAGGCGGCCGTCGACGATTTCCCGGCGCAGATACTGATAGGCTTGCTGCGCGATCGTCACGCGCCGCTCGGCGACGAAAAGGGGCTTGCGCCTGGGCGCCGCCGCCTTCGCCGCAGCTTTGCCGCCGCTCGCCGTTCCCGTCCGCATCGTCGCGTTCCCCCGGCTTCCCGCCGTTTCCCGATTAAAGCACTACCATACTAGTACGGTATTGAGTCAACAGCCGCGTGCCACTTCATCGGAATACCACTTCCGGATAACGAAAAAGGCCGGCGGAAGTACCGCCGGCCTTCGATATTTGCTGCGCCGGAATTCCCGGCGAGATACGGGCTTACCTGCGCTTCTTCTTTTTCTTCTCGGCTTCGAACGCGGCGGCCATCTCGGCTTCCGGCGGATAGAGGCCGAAGATCGACTGCCCCTTCATCACGCGCTTTTCGACGAAGTTCTCGAACTCCGTCATGCGCGTCGCTTCTTCGGCGATCTCGTCGGCGAGGTGCGCGGGGATCACCGCCACCGCTTCGCCGTCGCCCACGATCACATCGCGCGGATAGACCGCGACGTCGCCGCAGCCGATCGGGTTGTCGATGTCGAGCGCGTGGTGACGCGTGAGGTTCGTCGGCGACGACGGGCGATTGGCATAGGCCGGGAAGCCCAATTCGACGATCGCCGGCGTGTCGCGGAAGCCGCCGTCGGTGACCACGCCCGCCACGCCGCGCTTCATCAGGCGCGTGACGAGAATATTGCCGGCCGACGCGGCCAGCGGGTCCTTGCGCGAGTCGATCACGAACACGCAGCCCGGCGGGCATTGTTCGATCGCCACGCGCTGCGGATGCTTGCGGCCCGCGAAACCCGAGATCACGTCCAGATCCTCGCGCGCAGGGATGTAGCGCAGCGTGAACGCCTCGCCCACCATGTTGGGACGGCGCTTGCCGACAGGGGCGACGGGGAATACGCCCTGCATCACGACGTTGCGGAAGCCCTTCTTCATCAGGGCGGTCGACAGGGTGGCGATGCTGACTTTCGACAGTGCCGCGCGCGTTTTCGCGGAAAGCGGTTTGTTGGCCATGTTCCTCACGCTACCGCCGCAACAGCGCGGCGATCATTTTGATGTTGTGCGCAAGTCAGTAGCACAAGGCTTCGCAAACGACCAGCGCGCGCGATCTTTTCGCCGGGGATTCAGTGCAACCGTTTGTCCCGCCCGATCAACGCGCGTCGGCCATGCGCCGATGCACGGGGCACGGCGCCGATCCGTGCGCGAGGCAGAACGTGCCGACGAATTTCGACATCTCGGCGGCCGCACTCGCCGCCCCGGCATTCGTCGCGTCGAGCCGTGCGGCGGCCGCTTCCGCTTTGCGGCGCAACGCGGCTTCGTCGATCGTCAGCAACTTGCCGTCCGCCAGCACCGTACGGCCCGCGATCATCACCTTGTCGATCGACGCGCCGGATTCGCCGAACACGGTCTGCGTCATCGGGTTGCGGAACGGCACGAAATTCGGCGCGTCGAGGCACAGGAACACGATATCGGCGGCGTAGCCGGGGGCGAGCTTGCCGATCTTGTCGAAGCCCAGCAGCGCCGCCGAGCCTTCGGTCGCCAGCGCGAAGGCTTCGTCGGCCGACAGCCAGCGCTCGAAGTCGGGCCCGCGCAGACGCGACAGGAACGACGCAAGGCGCGTCGCCTCGAACATGTTCTGTCCGTCCGACGTGTTGGTCGCGTCGGTGCCGATGCCCACGCGCAAGCCAGCGTCGAGCATTTCGCGCACGGCGGCCACGCCCGACCCCAAACGCAGATTGCTGGGCGGGTTATGCGCGACCGCGCAGCCCTTGTCGGCAAGGCGCTTGATGTCGTCGGGCTCGAGCCAAATCCCATGCGCGCCGCTGAACTCCGGCCCGAGCACGCCAAGCTTGTCGAGATGCTCGACCATCGTGCAGCCGTAACGCGCATGCGCCGCGAGGGCTTGCGGCTTCGACTCGCAAAGATGGGTCTGGAAGCGCAACCCGGTGTCGCGCGCGAGCCGAGAGGCGGCGATCAAGAATTCGTCGCTGGCATGCAGCGGAATGGTCGGCGCCACGCCGGGGCGCACCATCGCGCGATCATGCGGCCAAGTCTCGATCGCCTTTCGCACGGTCGCGAGGCTGACCTCGAAACCCTGCATCGCCATGGCGGCGGCTTTGGACTTATGCGGCTCGGGGATCGCGTCGAGCAAGGCCGGGAAGGCCTGGAACAGCGTGCGGTCGGCAAGCATCGGCGCGACGACCGCGCGCATGCCGGCATCGGCATAGGCTTGGCCCACGGCATGCGCGCCCTCGACCGAGGGGGCCGGAATTTCGACGAACAGATCGAACGCGGCCGTGCAGCCGCGCCTTATCATCTCGACCGCCGACAAGGCCGCCGAAATGTATTTGTCCTCCAGCGTGCGCGAACCATTGATCGCGCCGTTGCCGGTGAGGAACAATTCCAGGGGTACACGATCGGCGACCGCCCCGCGCCCCAGCCCGCCATGGGCGTGGGTGTGGGAGTTGATCAGGCCGGGGATCAGCAACCGGTCGGACGCGTTGAGCGTTTCGGCCGCGGCTGCTTCGATCTTGCCGATTTCGGCGATCGTGCCGTCGACGACCAGGATATCGGCGTGGGGCGCTTGTCCGGTTTTGGAATCGAGAACGCGCCCGCCGGTGATTTTCAGCGGGCGCGTTCCGATCATGGGCTTGTCCTCAGTTGGTCAGATACACCAGCTCGCGCTCGGCGCGCGGCGGCAGGAAAGAGCGGTTGAAAATCTCCGACGGCGCGGGCGTGCGGGTCAAGCCATAACCCTGCACGACCATGTCGATCGAGCGCGCCAACCGGTCGTCCTTCACGTCGCCCGCCCCGATCTCCTTCGCTTCGGCCGAAATCATCAGCTTTTCGTAGGCGAAGCGCAGGCGGCGCTGCTCGACCGGAATATCGACCAGCTGGTCGAACTTCTTCACGGACTCCATCGCGCCGCCGATATCCTTGCCGACATCGATCGTGGCTTGGCAGACGGCGCGCACGAGGCCCTGCACCGCGCGGGGATTTTCCTTCAGCAGCTTTTGCGAGACCATCAACCCGTTCGAGTAAAGGTCCATGCCGAAATCGCCGAACGGAAACCACGTATAGTCCTTGTCGGGGTCCTGGCCGAGACCGACCAGATTGAAGTAGCTGGTGATGTTGAACACCATCGCCGCGTCCATATGGCCCTGGATCAGCATCGGCTCCTGCAGATTGGGCGCCATGGTCGTGAACTTGATCTTGGATAGATCGAGATTGTTGACCTTGGCGAAGACCGGCATCAATCGCGTGGTCGGCGTGCCTTGGGCACCGCCCAGCGTCTTGCCTTCGAAATCCTTGATCGTCTTGATGCCGCTGGCGTTGCGCGCGACCACGGCGAAGGGCGGCTGCGTCCACATCTGGAATACCATCACCGGCGCCATGCCCGGCGAGGAAGCCGCGTTCTGGATGATCGCGTTGATGTCGCCGAAGCCCGCGTCATAGGCCCCACCCATGATGCGCGTGATCGTGGCGCCCGAGCCTTCGCCCTGATCGATAACCACGTTCAAACCTTCGCGGGCGAAATAGCCCTTGTCGCGCGCCACGAAGAACGCGGCGTCCGACCCTTGGGTTTTCCAACCCAGCGTAAAGCGGATCGTGGTCGGTTGCTGGGCGATGGCCGTGCCGGCCGCCAGGGCGAAAGCGCCGGCGAAGGCGAGGGTTTTGAGCAGATTCCGCATCGGGGGGCTCCTGTGAAGGGTGAAACCGCCGCGAATTCAGCAGTTTCCGTGCCAGGAACGGTCCGCTTGACCCGAAGCCCATGCCTGGGTTACGCATGGAACATGGAATTCCGACTTACGGCGCTTCGACTTATTTGATCCCGCCCCGTCCGGTCAGGACGGGAGCCAAGCGGGCAAGTCGCCGTTTCGTCTCGTCACCACCGGAAATTCCATCGTCCTATGATCCCCGACCGTTCCCAGCTCGCCCCCGTGGCAATGGCGCTCGCGCGACTTACGCGCTGAGACCGTCTTCGCCCTGCTCCTTTTCTTGAATTCGACGGAACCGCCAAAATGCCCACGATGAAAAACGTCTCCAAGTATCGCCAATTCGCGCCGATCGATTTGCCGAACCGCCAATGGCCCACCCGCACGCTCGACAAGGCGCCGATGTGGTGCTCGGTCGATCTGCGCGACGGCAACCAAGCGCTGGTCGAGCCGATGGGCCCCGAGCGCAAGCGCCGCATGTTCGATCTGCTGGTGCGCCTGGGCTTCAAGGAAATCGAAGTCGGCTTCCCCGCCGCCTCGCAGACCGATTTCGATTTCGTGCGCCAGCTGGTCGAGGAAAAACTGATCCCCGCCGACGTGACGATCCAGGTGCTGACCCAGGCCCGCGACGAATTGATCGAGCGCACGTTCCAATCGATCAAAGGCGCCAAGCGCGCGATCGTGCATCTCTACAACTCGACCTCGACCGTGCAGCGCCGCGTGGTGTTCGGGCTCGATCGGCCGGGCATTATCGACATTGCGGTCAAGGGCACGAAGACGGTCAAGCGTCTCGTGCCGACGGTGCCGGAGACGGAGATCGTGTTCCAATACAGCCCCGAAAGCTTCACCCAGACCGAGCTCGATTTCGCCAAGGAAATCTGCGAGGCGGTGATGGACGAATGGGGCCCGACCGCGAAGAACAAGATGATCTTCAATCTGCCCGCGACGGTCGAAGCGGCGACGCCGAACATCTACGCCGACCAGATCGAATGGTTCGCGCGCAACGTGAAGCATCGCGACCGCTATATCCTGTCGCTGCATCCGCATAACGACCGGGGTACGGGTGTCGCCGCCGCCGAGATGGGCGTGCTGGCCGGCGCCGACCGCGTCGAGGGCACGTTGTTCGGCAATGGCGAGCGCACGGGCAATGTGGACGTCGTCAATCTGGCGCTGAACCTGTTCACGCAAGGCGTGGACCCGAAGCTGGATCTCAGCGATGTCAACGAGATCGTCCGCACGGTCGAATACTGCAACCAATTGCCCGTGCATCCGCGCCATCCCTATGGCGGCGAATTGGTGTTCACCGCCTTCTCGGGCTCGCACCAGGACGCGATCAAGAAGGGCTTCGCCGCCCAGGCCAAGTCGAATACCGGCTTGTGGGAAGTGCCCTATCTGCCGATCGATCCGCAGGATCTGGGCCGCAGCTACGAAGCGGTCATCCGCGTCAATTCGCAATCGGGCAAGGGCGGCATCGCCTATCTGCTCGAAACCGATTACGGCCTGGAATTGCCGCGCCGTTTGCAGATCGAATTCGCGCAGGTCGTGCAGCGCGTGACCGATGCGACGGGCAAGGAACTCTCCGCCAAGGACATCTACGACGCCTTCGCGGCCGAGTATCTCGAAGGCGGCAAGTTCGGCTTCGTCGAGCACACGACGCTGCCGACCAAGTCCGGCACCGAGCGCAAGATCGACGCCAAGGTCCGCATCGATGGCAAAGAATCGACCCTGTCGGGCGAAGGCAACGGGCCGATCGCGGCCTATGTCGATGCGCTGAGCAAGGCGGCCGGCGTGCCGATCGACGTGGTCGATTATCGCGAACACGCGATCAAGGGCGGCGACGGCGCGAAGGCGAAAGCCGCCGCCTATGTCGAAGCCAAAGTCGGCGGGCGCACGCTGTTCGGCGTGGGCGTGGATTCGAACATCGTCACCGCCTCGCTCAAGGCCGTGACATCGGCGACCAACCGCGCCCTGCGCTGACGCGCGGCCGCTTCACGACAACGCAAACCCCGGTGCGGGCATTTCCCGCACCGGGGTTTTTTTATCGGGCGCCCGATTGACCTGGTTGCATTTCATGCGCGAAACTCGCGTGCATGAAAAAAGCCTGGTTCGCCCTCGCCGCTTTGGCCGGTATCGCCGTCGCGGGCGTCATCGCCGATCGGCTACCTCAGCCATCCTTCGACAAACCGCTTTATGTAGCGATCGAACCCCCATCTTCGGCCGAAGCTTGCGCCGCATGGCAAGCGCGTGCCATGCGGCGCGCCAAGCATTGGCGGGCCTCGCTCGAAGCCTTTGAAGGCTTTTCCCGCTATCAAGGTGCGTGCCATCCCAAGGACCAAGCCACAGGCCGGGCGATGATCGAATCCGCCATCGCCAAAGGTGCTGGCGAAGCGCTGTTCATTGAGTATTTCTTGGCACTCGCCACGCACGGCGACAGCGACCGCGCCGACCGTGAATTTCCGATCGTCGCCGAAATTCTAGTCACTTATCCCGGCAATCATCGGAAACTGATGGCCGATTGGGAGAGATTATTGCCATTCGTCCTACGGGAACGCGCCGAGTTTCGCAATCTCGACCAATGGGCGGCTATCGTCGAGCGAATCGACCACGTCCTTTCGCGCCCCACGATCGCGGCGCGCGCCGAACGCGCCTATCTCGACTTGTTACTGCTGCGTGTTCGGGAAATCGACGAGTATGCGGGTAGCTTGCTGACGGACAAAGTCGGGCGCATGGGCCGTATCGATTTGCCGAAAGGCCGGCATCGCGACATGTATCTGCATGCCGCCGCCAATTGTGGAAACGCTGAAGCGATACGCCACCGAGCCCAGCTCTATATTTCCGGAGGCCTCTTTCAGCCAAATGCGGAATGGATCGCACGATCGCTGATCTGGCTCGAAGAGCAAGAGGGCAAGCCGAGCGATCTGCTGGCAAAGGTCACGGAAATGGGGAAGTTTCGTCCTTTCGACAACGATCGCTGGCGTGCCATCGAAAGCTACGAAGACGTCAAAGCCAGAAACTGCGGCACTCGCACGAAATGACGATTTCTATGCTCCGCGCGAGATTGCGTCTCGAACGACTTCGTTACGCATGTCGAGTTCGCGCCGAATAGCTTTCAACCAATTATCGTATGCTTCTCGCTCCCGCTCCAATCGGCCGAGTTCAGATTCCGCCCGTGTTGCCTCGGCCCGCGACATTGACCAATCTCGCTCGCGCAGCACGTTTCCACCGACGGCAGCAACACCCGCCGCAGCGGCGGCGCTTGCGGCCACCCCCGGAACCGTCATCGCGGCACCGCTGACCGGACCGCCAAGGGCTTCAGCAGCGATGACACGCACCGCTGGATTCCGAACCGCGTTTGCCGTCGCGAACGTCGCGGCACGCGCCGCGTCAACGGGTAGTCGCCCGAAGAACTTATCATTGATCGCCTGCGAGGCGGCGTCAGCCGACTTTAGGCGATCCTGTGCCTCGCCGATCTTGAGATCGATATCCTTCAGATCGCGATCCGACTGCCGAAGGATCGCTTGCAGATCTTCATCCGCGAGTTTGGTGAAATCGGGGAATGGCGTGATCGGCGCATCGGGCTCCCGAATGGTCCCGGGACCCATCGCGATTTGGATCGGCGGCGACTCCTTCGCCTCACCACCCGGCTGCGCGTCGGCTGCGCGTTCCGCCCGGCCCTCTTCGACCATCGCCGCATAGCGCTGGGCGGCATCGGGGCGGATCGTGCCGATCGGCGGGCCTTGGGGGATTTCGCTGGCGAGATAGGCGCTCTGATAGTCGGGCTTGTCGCCGAGAGCGTGGAGCATCGCGCGGGCGAACTGGTTCCCCTCGCCCGGACGCTGGGCTTCCCAGCGCCGCGTCATATCGCGCGCCTGGATCATGCCGCGCACCGCGTCCACATCGATATTCTTGCGCAGTTCGGCGGGAATGCCCTCGAACGAGCCGTTCGCCCGGATCGCGTGGCGCACCCAGCTGTCGTTCCATTCGTCGAATCCCGCCTTCGCCGCCGCCGCTTCACGGCAACGCAAACCCCGGTGCGGGAATTCCCCGCATCGGGGCTTTCTCTTTATTGGGCGCCCGATTGACGCGGTTGCATTTCATGCGCGAAACTCGCGCGCATGAAAAAAGCTTGGTTCGCTCTCGCCGCTTTGGCCGGTATCGCCGTTTGGAGTGCGGCCGTTGAGTATTCGGTAATGCGGCGCGGCGGCCTAACTGTCAGAGATTGCGAAACTATTCGCTCGGTCTTCTTGGGCCGAGACACGGCGAACGGCACGTTCATGATCGAGGCTTTGGGCCTCGAAAACGGCTGCATCCCGCCCGACCGCCACGTCACGCGTCGGATCGTAAAGCGGCTCCATTCATTTGAGAATCCCGGCCTATCGATCGTCGATTACGTCGATCGGCTTCTCCTGACGCACCGCGACGACGCAGCCGCGCGTTGGCTACCGGCCGCCGCGGCCGTTCATTTAGCATGGGACCGTTTGCCATTGACGAACGGAACCGCACCGCAGGTTAGATCATCGCGATTAAGAACCGAAATCGACAAGCTGCACAATACCCTCAAAGGCGACGACACGGCGGCTATCGTCGATTCACTGGAGAAGTATTTGTCGCGCCCCGCGCTTGCGCCGTCGGCTGAATGGGATGCCGCCGATCAACTTCTCAAGCGCCTGCGGCTTATCGCGACGCGGGAGTATTTCTATTGGTACGCTCGATCGAGCGAATGGCGCCGAACGCCGACAACAAACCATCTATTTTCCGTTAGCATCTACAATCCAGCCATAATCTGCGACGACAGTCGTGCCATTCGGCGCGTCGCGGAACTGTTTCTTGCCGGTCAGGCGAGCGACCTCAATGGCGAATACGCTTTGCGCGGCCTATTGCGAATTGCCGAAAAGTACCCCGATTTTCCCGACCTTGCCGAGCGCATCGCCGCGAAGCTTGGCGATAGCGTCTCGTTGCGGCTCGAACCGTTCTCGATAAAATATGACCGCGAAGTCGTCGCGCCGGACAATTGCACTTCGGCGATACAATTGATCTCTCGACAAGATGCAAGCACTCGATAGTCCGGCCATTTCCCCGGAATACTACTGGCCTTCGATCGGAGCTTGCTTCACGGATTTACGCCGTTCGATCTCGGCCCGAACGGCATCTCGGCGCGCCATGTTTTTCTTGAGTTCGTCCAATGCGATGTTCTGAAGGCGTATCGCTTCTTCCTCCCGATCTCGAAGCGGCGGAAATTCTTCACTCATTTTGACGAACTCCTCGGCAAGCGACATTGCGCCGCCTGACATTGCGCCCTTGAAAGTGCGACGCAAAAATTTCTCGATATTCTGAGGATGGCGACGAATCATATCCTCTAGGGTTCCTTGAACATTTTCATCAATAGCCCCCTCGAATCCGCCTCCGGTCAGCGCTTCTCGTATCCGGCGATTTACATCCCTTAACATCCGATCGCGCGCAATGATCGCTTGCTCCACGTTTTTAGCTTCACCTCCCAAATCCTTAGTCATTCGTTCGACATTCAAATTCTCGCTGCGCAGTCGATTCTCGAGTTCAGCATCCGACATTTCCTCAAGCGGTGGCTTCGCTTGCGCGATCTCGGTGCCCTTTTCGCCAGGCGCTTGCGTGACTTGCTGGGCGTCGGTGGCGCGTTCCGCCCGTCCCTCTTCGACCATCGCCGCATAGCGCTGGGCGGCATCGGGGCGGATCGTGCCGATCGGCGGGCCTTGGGGGATTTCGCTTGCGAGATAGGCGCTCTGGTAGTCGGGCTTGTCGCCGAGAGTGTGGAGCATCGCGCGCGCGAACTGGTTGCCCTCGCCGGGACGCTGGGCTTCCCAGCGCCGCGTCATGTCGCGCGCCTGGACCATGCCGCGCACCGCGTCGACGTCGATATTCTTGCGCAGTTCGACCGGAATACCCTCGAACGAGCCGTTCGCCCGGATCGCGTGGCGCACCCAGCTGTCGTTCCATTCGTCGAGCTCCGTCCCCGCCGTCAGCGGATCGAGGCGCGGATGCGGGTTGATCTTCAGCTCCGGCCAGCGATCGACCAGCAGCCCATCCTCGCCCTTCTCGCGCAATGCATGATGCGCGTCTGCCATCGCCGGCGTCGGGGCGGGATACTCGGCGAACACATCGCCGAAATCCTGGCGGAACCGATTGATCGTCTCGCCGTCGGGGCGCATGAACCCATCGACCTTCAGGCCATTGCGCTTTTGATATTCCTTGATCGGCGCGTCCAGGCGCTCGTTGGCGTAGCCCCAGGGCCCGTCGAGCTTTTCCAGATCGAACAGCCCCGCCTGATTCAGCAGGCTTTCGACCTTGATCACGTCCCGGCGATGATTGATGCGCCCGCGCCCGACCTCGTCGGACAGCGCGAACCAGTCGCTCGACCCCGGCCGGTCGCCGAGCATCAGATCGTCGTCTTGTTTGAGCCAGGTGGGGATGGGGAAGGACATCGAAAAACTCCCGAGGGCCGGAAACGGCATTCAGGATCGATACATCCAAAAACACGAACAAGTTATTTTATAATAGGATTAAATTCCCGATTTCGCGCGGATAGGAATTTAATCCTCACCCGAACCGCCCGCGCATCGACGAAGATTTGCGCAAGGCGTGCGGGCGCGGGAACGAATGATCGTTTTCGGGCATGCGCAGCAAACGGCCGCGCGAAATCGCGGCGACAAAAACGAGCGACGATGCCGCAAACGACGCGCCGCAAGCGTGTGGATCGCGGCCCGGCGAAACGCATTCACGCGCGGAATTTCGGCCGTTCGGCGCGGCGCCGAAACCGATTCGATCCCGCAAGCCGATGAAAGCGCAGAAAAATTCGCGCTCACCGCCCGCGCGGCGCGATCTTGGTTGTTTTCAAACGCGCGAGGAAGGCGGCTTTGTGCGTCGTGCGCCATTCCTCGAAATCCCACGGCGTATCGGAGGCGCGCAGCGCGCCGCTGCCGTCGGGCACATAGACCAGCGCTTGCAAGCGCTTGCCGTCGGCGCGTTCGACGACCCAGGATTCGGCGCGATAGCCCTTGCCTTCATAGGCGTCGAGCAGCGCCTTGGCTTCCGGCGTCACGTCCAGCGCCAGCACGCCCGGCGTCTTCGCGCGGCCATCAGCGACGACGACCGGGAAGGTCGCGCGTTCGGCCTTGCGCCGGCGCCAGCCAAGCAGCGTGGCGTCCTCCACGCGCTTGGGCGCCTTGCCGCCCAGCACCGCGCGGCGCACGGCGGGATCGATCAGCGTGCCGTAGAAGAAGAACTTCAGCGAGGTTCCGGCCATATCAATGTCCCGCCGCGGCATCTTGCGGCAGATCGACGCCGGATTTCGCGAGCTGCGCTTCGAGCGCGGCTTTGAGACGCGCGAGCCCGGCTTCGGTCTTCGACTCGCAGCGCGCGACCAGCACGTCTTGCGTGTTCGACGCGCGCAGCAGCCACCAGCCATCCGGCCCGTTGACGCGCACGCCGTCGACCGGGTTCACGTCCGCCCCTTCGGCGGCGAGGCGACCACGCACTTCCTCGACCACTTCGCGCTTGCGCGTTTCCGAGCACGGGAAACGCAGCTCCGGCGTGTTGATGACGGTCGGCAAACGATCGCGGATATCGGCGAGGCTGTCGGACGATTTCGCGAGAATCGCCAGCAGGCGCAGGCCCGCATACATCGCGTCGTCGAAACCGTACCAGCCATCGGCGAAGAAGATATGGCCCGACATTTCGCCCGCGAGCGGGGCGGCCGTTTCCGCCATCTTGGTCTTGATGATCGAATGGCCGGTCTTCCACATCAGCGGCTTGCCGCCCAGGCGCGCGATCTCGTCGAACAGCACCTGGCTCGCCTTCACGTCGGCGATGATGGTCGAACCCGGCAAGCGCGCGAGGATTTCCGACGCCAGCACGGCGACGAGCTGGTCGCCCCACAGGATGCGGCCCTTGCCGTCGACCACGCCGATGCGGTCGCCGTCGCCGTCGAAGGCGATGCCGAGATCCGCCTTCTTCGCCGCGACCGCGTCCTGCAACTGGACGAGGTTCTTGGCGACCGTCGGATCGGGATGATGGGCGGGGAAGCGCCCGTCGATTTCGGCGTTGAGCAGCGTATGCGTGCCGGGCAACTTTGCGCAGACATCGGCCATCGCTTGGCCCATGGCGCCGTTGCCCGCATCCCACACGACGCTCAGCTTCTTGCCGTCCTTGGGATAGTCGCGCAGCAAGCGCGCAACGTAAGCCGCGCGCACATCGACGTCGCTGGCCTTGCCCTTGCCTTCGGCGACTTTGCCTTCGGCGCAGGCCTTGCCCATCGCCTGGATATCGGCGCCCCAGAACGAGGCTTTGCCGATCGTCATCTTGAAGCCGTTATAGTCGGCCGGGTTGTGGCTGCCGGTGATCATCACGCCGCCGTCGAGGCCCAGATCGCGCGCGGCGAAATAGAGCATCGGCGTGGGGCCGAGCCCCACCTTGCGTACGTCGAGGCCGCAATCGATCAAGCCGTCGATCACCTTGCCCGACAATTCGGGCGAGGACAGCCGCCCGTCCCAGCCGACGGCGACGGTCTTGCCGCCCTTGGCGACGATCGCCGAGCCGAAGCCGCGACCGACCGCATAGGCATCGGCCGCCGACAAAGTTTTGCCGACGATCCCGCGCACATCGTATTCGCGCAAGACCGTGGCTTCGAACGCGTGGCGGAAGGCCATCAGCCGGCCTCCGCGCCCGTGGCGGTCGCGGGGCGGCCGATCGACGTGTATTCGAACCCGGCGGCCTTCATGTCGGCCGGCGCATAGCAATTGCGCAGATCGACGATCACCGGCTTCTTCAGCAGCTTCTTCACGCGATCGAGCTGCAGCGCGCGGAACTCGTTCCACTCGGTGATGATGAGGGCGCAATCCGCCCCTTCCATCGCCGAATAGGCGTCCTTGGCGAGTTCGACGCCCGGCAGCATCGATTTGGCTTCGTGCATGCCTTCGGGATCGTAGGCGACGATCTTCGCACCCGCTTCCTGCAACGCGGGCAGGATGTCGAGCGACGGGCTGTCGCGCATATCGTCGGTGTTCGGCTTGAAGGTGAGACCCAGCACCGCGACCGTCTTGCCCTTCACCGACCCGCCGCACGCCGCGACGACGCGCGTGGCCATCGCCTTTTTGCGCTTGTCGTTGATGTCGACGACCGTTTCGATGATACGCAGCGGGCTGCCGTAATCCTGCGCGGTCTTGACCAGCGCCAGCGTGTCCTTCGGGAAGCACGAGCCGCCATAGCCCGGGCCGGGATGCAGGAACTTCTTCCCGATGCGCCCGTCGAGGCCGATACCCTTGGCGACGTCGTGCACGTCGGCGCCGACCTTCTCGCACAGATCGGCGATCTCGTTGATGAAGGTGATCTTGGCGGCAAGGAAGGTGTTCGCCGCGTATTTGATCAGCTCCGACGTTTCCAGCGACGTGAACACGATCGGCGTTTCGATGAGGTACAGCGGGCGATAGAGCTGGCGCATCACTTCGCGCGCGCGCTCGCTTTCAGCACCGATCACCACGCGGTCGGGGCGCATGAAATCGCCGATCGCCGCGCCCTCGCGCAGGAATTCCGGGTTCGACGCCACGTCGAATTGCGCGTCGGGGCGCACCGCCTTGATGCGGCGCTGGACTTCGCGGCCCGTGCCCACCGGCACGGTCGACTTCGTCACGATAACGGCGTAGCCGGTCAACGCGCGGCCGATTTCCTCGGCGGCGGCGTAGACATAGGAAAGATCCGCATGCCCGTCGCCGCGGCGCGACGGCGTACCCACCGCGATGAAGATCGCGTCTGCCCCCGGCACGGCCTTGGCGAGATCGGTCGTGAAATGCAGGCGGCCCGCCTTCACGTTCGTCTCGACCAGCTTGTCGAGGCCGGGTTCGAAGATCGGAATGCCGCCCTTGTTCAGGCGGTCGATCTTGCCGGCGTCCTTGTCGACGCAGGTGACGTCGACGCCGAATTCGGAAAAGCACGCCCCGGTCACCAGGCCCACATAGCCGGTACCGACCATCACGATGCGCATAGGAAGAATCTCCAGGAGGAAGCGGAGGCCCGGCGCTTCTACAAGCCGGGCCGGATCAAGTCGAGAGGGGTATTAACCCCCTGTAATATCAGGAGTAACGCTTCACGACTTCACGGGCAGCGGGGCCCAGATCGGCGCGTTCCAGGGCAAACGCGATCTGCGCTTCGAAGAAGCCGATCTTGTCGCCGCAATCGAAACGCTGGCCTTCGAAGCGATAGCCGTGGAACGGCGACTGGCCGATCAGCGGAATCAGCGAGTCCGTCAGCTGGATTTCGCCGCCGGCCCCCTTCTTCTTCTTGTCGAGATGGTCGAACACGGCGGGCTCCAGGATGTAGCGCCCGATGACCGCGAGGTTCGACGGCGCTTCGTCCGGCTTCGGCTTTTCGACCAGCCCGCGCACCTGCACGAGACGGCCGTCGTCGCGGCCCGGCGACAGAATGCCGTAGCGGCTGGTATGCGCCTTGGGCACTTCCATCGCCGCGACGATATTGCCGCGCACTTCGGGATAGATGTCGATCATCTGCTTCAAGCACGGCGTCTTGGACAGAATCAGATCGTCGGCCAGCAGCACGGCAAAAGGCTCGTTGCCTACCAGATCGCGGGCACACCACACCGCGTGGCCCAGGCCCAGCGGCGCTTGCTGGCGCGTATACGCCACATCGCCCGGCGGCGGCAGCCATTCGCGCAGCGTCGCGAGCTCGGCGGTCTTGCCGCGCGTCTCCAGCGTGTTCTCCAGCTCGAACGAGTGATCGAAATGGTCTTCGATCGTCGTCTTGTCGCGGCCGGTGACGAAGATCAGCTGTTCGATGCCGGCGGCGCGCGCTTCTTCGACCGCGTATTGGATCAGCGGTTTGTCGACGACCGGCAGCATTTCTTTCGGCATCGCCTTGGTCGCGGGCAGGAAGCGCGTGCCCAGACCGCCGACCGGAAAAATCGCCTTACGTACGCGCGCCATCGTCACTCGTCCCGTTGGAAATAAAGGGGTTCGCGCCGCAATAACGCGCGAACCGGGCCGGTCATGCCATAGGCGGCCGCAGGTCGCAAGTTCCGGTCTTGTTCCTATTCGCCGAGCAGAACCGTCTTCGCCTGATTGATCTTGGCGGCGAGGTAATCCGACCCGCCATGGTCCGGATGGACCTTCAGCATCAAGCGGCGATGGGCGGCTTTGATCTCCTCGACCGAGGCGGTCTCGGCCACGCCCAGCAGCCTTGCGGCTTCGGCGCGCGACATCGGACCTTCGCCGGCGGGCGCCGCGGAGGGCGCCTCCCCGCCGCCGCGCCATTCGGGATGGACCCGGTCGAGATAGGCTTCGAGCAATTGCGCCCCCTCGCCGTCTTCGATGCGCAGCGTGCCGAGCAGATCGGCCAAAGAATTCGGTTCGAGTTCGGAAAGGCGCTTGCCGCGATAGCTTCCCTGCAGCACCAGCCCGTCGAGCGCGCCCGTCGCGTGGTCGAGCTCCATGCGCAACCATGTACTCTCGACGCCCGAGCTCGCCTCGGGATCGGGGGCGCCGGCATTGCGGCCGATCTTCCACGAAGTGAACCAGCGCGCGAGCTGCGGCCCGTACATCGACCCGATCGCCAACGCGGACCACAAGCGCCCGGTCAGCAACAGCCACAATCCCGCGATGCCGCCCAACACGGCGCCGCCGATTTTGGCACCCTTCACCACATTCGCGGGCTTGGCGTTGACCAAACCTTTAACGATCTGCCACAGAGCGAACGCCAGGATCGTGCCGACGATGAGGTAGATCAGAAACATCGCGCTATCTTACCTGACGCGCGAGCAACGCGACCGCCCCGCCTTTGCGCGCCGACATATCCGCCAGCGCCTTGCGCCCGCCCGCCGCGAAGGCCGCGACGGCGGCCAGCAGATCGCGCAGCGCATCGGCCGCGTTCGCGTCGAACGGGCAATAGGCGCCGCCCGACAAGCGCGCAATGGCTTCGAGGGCGCCGCGCGCCAGCGGATCGCCACCTTCGTGGAACACGAAAACCGGCGTGCCGAGCAAACCCAACTCGCCCGCGTATTTGGCGAGCGCGTCGGGGTTTTCCTCGACAGCGTCACCAACGAACACCAGTGCGGCGACCTTCGCGCGCCGTGTCTCCGCGATGCCGTGGCGAAGCACATTGCCGATCTGGGTTTCACCGGGGGCGCAACGCACGGTGCGCATGCGCGCGACCAGCGCCGTCGCGTCCGCCACGAAGGGCCCGGCCTGAAAATCCGCGAGCCCGCCGTAATGGACGAGTTGCACGTCCAAACCGCCCAGATCCTTGGCGGCCAGGAACATCTCGCTTTGCAGCTTGCCGGCACGCTCCCACATCGGCTCGCGGCTGGCCGTTGCGTCCAGCGCGAAGATCAAACGCCCGCGCCGCGCGGCCGCAGGGCCGGGCGCGACGGGCAGCGATTTCACCTTGTCGAGAAACGCCGCGATATCCTTGCGGTTCGACTTGGCGGGGAGGTTCGGGCCGGACATGACCCGATTGAAATAGGTTTGTCCGGCGCCGTCTACAACGCCGTCGGCGGCGGCGCGGGTTCGGGCGCCTCGCGCACGCCCACGGCGTGGAGAATGGCGCGAATCTCCTGGCGCCCGGCGATATGGCTCATCGTCAGCGGGGTGACGATGCCGCGCTCGCGCAGATCGAGCAGCGTCAGCCCCGCAAGGAACAATTCGCGGAACACCACGCGGTCGCCCAGCCCCGCCGCTTGGCGGAAGCCGAAGCGCTTGGCGAGTGCATCCAGCGCCTGGGTCATGTTCTTCTTGTTGCGCGCCTCGACTGAAGCGAGGCGGTTGCGCAGTACAAGCCAATCGATGGATTTGCCGTCGCGCTTGGCGCGCACTTTCTTCTGGTCCCACACCATCGCCGAATAGGCCGAGGGGCAGATGATCTTCAGCGTCACCGGCTCGACCTTCGCGATCAGATCGAGATCGATGAAGCTGTCGTTCATCGGCGTGACCAGCGTATCCGCATAGCTATGCGCCACACGACTCAGGGTCTGGTCGGAGCCGGGCGTGTCGATCACAACCACGTCGTGCCCCGACACGAGCTCGCCCAATGCCGCCTCGAAACGCTGCGTTTCGTCCGCCACCGCTTCCGACGGGGCAAGCTTCGAGCGCGTGACCAGCCGATGGTCGGGCAGCGGCAAAGGCAGTTTCAGGCGCTCCATCGTCTGGGCGCGATTTTCGAGATAGCGGGTCAAGGTCGCCTGGCGGGAATCGACGTCGATCGATCCGACCTTCAGGCCCTCGCGCAGCAAGCCGACGACCAGATGCATCGCCACGGTCGACTTGCCGGACCCGCCTTTTTCGTTGCCCAGTACGATGATCCGCGCCCGTTGCTGCGCTGCGGGGGCGGTGTCAAAATTCGCGGCCGAGGCGCCGTGCGGGCCCGAATCGGGGTCTGCGGCGCCGAACAAGCCCGTTTGGCCGGTCGAATCGGAGATCATGCACCATTTTACCCCGAACGCCTGCCGTGACCCGGCTTGAAAATTTTGCGGCGAGGCGTGCGCGATTCGCGGACCCCTGCTAAACATATGCGTCGAAACAAATGACTCAGCCTCAAACATCCGGCTCCGCCGCCGCCGCCACGTTCCGCCTGCGTCAGGTCGCGGAACGCCATTGGGCCTATATCTTCGGCAAATCCGGCGGTCAGCGCGCCGACAGCCGTAAGCAGAACTTCGCCTTCGCGACGCTATCGGGGGGCAATCTCTCCTCGGCCATCCTGTCGAGTTCGAACTTTTCGAACTGCACGCTGACCGATTGCGACTTCTCGATGGCGGATCTGTTCGCCTGCGACTTTTCGGGTGCCGATCTGACGCGCAGCGTGTTCCGCAAGGCCGATCTGCGCGCTGCGTCCTTCGTGCGCGCCAAACTGCGCGGTGCCGATCTGTCGGGCTGCGATTTGCGCCCCGGCCAGATCGTCGATTGGGCGGGCCTGCAGTCCGACACCAAAGAACGCGCCGCGAGTTTCGAAAACGCGGACATGGAGACGGCGGCGCTCGACTCCACCGACATGTCCTTCGCGAATATGGCGGGCGCGTCGCTGAAAAGTGCGTCGTTGGCGGGTGCGACGTTGTTCTGCGCGAATTTGCGCGGCGCGGATTTGACCGGCGTGAAACTCGACGGCGCCAAGCTGAAAGGCGCCATGCTCACCGGCGCCAAGCTCAACGGCGCTTCGTTGCGCAACGCCGATCTATCGGGCGTCGATCTGCGCAACGTCGAAATGAACAACGTGCAGATGGCCGGCGCCAAGCTGGAAGGCACGATCTACGCCGATCCGCCGGCGGGCGCCAATTTGCCCGCGCGCTACAAGGAACAGATCGAGCAGCACGCGCTGTGGGTGAAAACCAACGGCAAGGAAGGTGCCCGCGCCGAATTCGGCGGCCAGGACCTGTCCGACGTCGATTTCGGCGGTTGCGAGTTGTCCGGCGCCAAATTCGACGGCGCGATTTTGAGCCGCAGCCGCTTCGTCGCCGCCACACTCAAGCTTGCCTCGTTCCTGTCCGTGCGCGCGGAGAAGTCGGATTTCTCCGACGCCAATATCTCGGGTGCGCAGATGCTCGGCGCGCGGCTGGAAGGCGCTTTGTTCGGCGGTTCCATCGGTCATCCGATGGAGATCATCGCCCCCGACGGCACGCCCACCGGGCGGCGCATGACCACCAGTCTCAGCAAGGCGTCGCTGATCGGGGCCGATCTGCGCGGCGCGGATCTGCGCGAGGCGGATTTCAGGGGCGCCGATCTGCGCGGCGCCAATCTCGCCGGCGCCTATGTCGACGGCGCGCTATTCGAGGGCACGCAACGCTGATGTTGCCCAGCGCCGACAGCTACGAACAGCTGCTGGCCAAGTTCCGCTGGGCGCTCCCCGAACGCTTCAATATCGGCGTCGATGTCTGCGACCGTCAGGACGCGGCCAAGCCCGCGCTCCTGTTCGACGACGATGCGGGCCGCGTGCGCGTCATCAAGTTCGGTGAGTTGCGCGCCCTCACCAACCGTTTCGCCAACGCGCTGGGCGCGTTGGGCCTTGTGCGCGGCGATCGCGTCGGCATCCTGCTGCAGCAAAGCCCCGAAACGGCGGTTGCACATATCGCTGCGTATAAAGCCGGCTTGATCGCCGTGCCGTTGTTCGTGCTGTTCGGCGAGGACGCGCTGGAATACCGGCTGGGCGATTGCGGGGCGGCGTGCGTCGTCACCGATCTTGCGCAATTGCCGAAGCTGCTGGCGATCCGCGACCGCCTGCCCGCTTTGCGCGCGATCGTCGTCGTCGACGGCAAGGGTGTCGACGCCACGCATGATTTCCAGACGCTGCTCGACAAGGCGTCGGACGATTTCGCGCCGGTCGATACGGCGGCGGACGATCCGGCGCTCATCATCTACACCTCCGGCACCACGGGAAATCCCAAGGGCGCCCTGCACGCGCATCGCGTGCTGCTCGGCCATCTGCCGGGCGTTGAGATGCCGCAGGATCTATTTCCGCAGCCGGGCGATCTGTTCTGGACGCCCGCCGATTGGGCATGGATCGGCGGCTTGCTCGACGTGCTGCTGCCCTCGCTGCATCACGGCGTGCCCGTACTCGCCAAACGTCTGCGCAAATTCGAACCCGACGCCGCCTATGCGCTGATGGCGCGGCACAAGGTGCGCAACGTGTTCTTTCCGCCGACGGCATTGAAACTGATGCGCGGCGCCCCCGTGCCGCCCGCGCATGGGGCGGCGCTACGCTCCATCGGCTCGGGCGGCGAAACGCTGGGCGAAGAATTGCTCGATTGGGGCCGCGATACCTTCGGCGTGACGATCAACGAATTCTACGGCCAGACCGAATGCAATCTGGTCGTCGCCAATTGCAGCCGACTTTATCCCGTGCGCGCGGGATTCATGGGCCGCGCGGCCGCCGGGCATCGCGTGGCGATCATCGACGAGGACGGCAACGAGCTTCCCGACGGCGAGACGGGCGAGATCGCGGTGCGCCGCCCCGACCCGGTGATGTTTCTCGGCTATTGGAACAACGAACGCGCAACGCGCGAGAAATTCGCCGGCGACTGGCTGAAGACCGGCGATCGCGGCCGGCGCGATGGGCAAGGTTATTTCAAATATGTCGGCCGGGCGGACGACGTGATCACGTCGGCCGGCTATCGCATCGGCCCGGCGGAGATCGAGGATTGCCTGATCCGCCATCCGGCCGTCGGCATGGCCGCCGTGATCGGCGTGCCCGATCCGATCCGCACCGAAGCGATCAAAGCCTTTATCGTCGCCAAACCGGGGATAACGCCGGGCGACGATTTGGTGCGCGACCTGCAGGCGCATGTGCGCACGCGATTGGCCGCGCACGAATACCCGCGCGAAATCGAATTCGTGTCCGAATTGCCGATGACGGCGACGGGCAAGATCGTGCGCCGGGAACTGAAACGCCGCGAAGCGGAAAAACGCGAAGGGAAGACGCCATGACCGCGAAGACGATCGACTACTACTTCACCCCGATGTCGCCCTGGGCCTATCTGGGTCACGAACGTTTCGTCGCCATCGCCAAGCGGCACAACGCGCATATCGAAGTGAAGCCGGTCGATTACGGCCGCGTCTTCCCCGTGTCGGGCGGCTTGCCGCTCGCCCAGCGCCCGAAACAGCGCCAAGCTTATCGCTTGATGGAATTGAAGCGCTGGCGCGAATTCCTGGGCGTGCCGCTGAACTTGGCACCCAAGCATGCGCCCGTCCCGCCCGAACTCGCGGCGCGCCTCATCATCGCGGCCGACATGAAGGAGCTGAACGCGATGGCGCTGTCGCTTGCCATTCATCGCGCGGCCTGGGTCGAGGATCGGAATATCTCCGATCCCGAAACGCTGAAGGCGATCTGCGCCGAGAACGGCCGCAAGCCCGACTTCCTGTGGGAAGCCGAACAGAACGAGGAAACCAAGCGCCGCTACGACGCCTATACGCAGGAAGCGATCGACCGGCAGGTGTTCGGCGCACCCACCTATGTCTACAAAGACGAGCTTTTCTGGGGGCAGGACCGGCTCGACTTCCTCGATCGCGCCCTCGCCAAAAGCTGACGGGACGAAAGGCTAGAGCATTCCGAGCGTCGTGAGCGCGTTCGCCGTAATCCACAATCCGGCGGCGGCGATCAGCAGCGCCGAGGCGATCGGCGCCCAGCGCGCGAACGCGTCGAATTTTCCGTCGAGACGCGCGGCGCCCCATGCGGCCGCGAGTCCGACGGCGACCAGCGTCGCCGCGATACCGACGCTGAACGCGCCGACGAACGCGACGCCCAAGGCCAGCGCCTTGATCTGAAGGCAGAGCAGCAACACCGCGACGGCCGACGGACACGGCGTCAACCCGCCGGTCAAGCCGAACCAGATCACCGCGCCGCGCCCGACGCGGCCGGTGGGCAAAGCATCGCCGCCATGGTGGTGGTGGCCGCGCCCATGATGGTGATGGCCGTGATGCGCGCCATGCGCCGAATCAATCCGCAGCAGCAGATAGGCCGCGAGCGCCAGCGCGATCAGGCCCGATGCGAGGGCCAGCCACGGCACGAGGCGTTCTTCGATCAGATTGTCACCCAAGGTCAGGGCCGCGATCGCGATGCCCCAAACGATCAGCGTATGGCTTAACGCAGCCGACACGCCGAGCAGCATCGCGTCCACGCCATCGCCGCGTGTCGCCACCATGAAACTCGCCATCAGCGATTTGGAATGGCCCGGCTCCATTGCGTGCAAAGCGCCCAGCAGCGCCGCGATCGGCAGCAGCAGCCAGGGATTGGCTGCGCCCGACGCGATCGCCTGCCCGATATCGGGCAGACCGGTCATAGGTACTTCGCCAGCGTCTTAAGCTCGCCCACCGCCGCACGCGCGGCGGCGCCGCCCTGTGCGACCGCATCATCCAGGCAGTGAGCAATATGGTCGCCGATCAGCGCCTTTTTGGCGCGCGAGACGGCCTGTTCGACCGCGTGAAGCTGCTGCGCGATATCGGCGCAAGGCCGCCCGCCTTCGATCATCGCGATGACGGTGCGCAAATGGCCTTCGGCACGCTTCAGGCGCTTGGCGACTTCCGGATGAGATTCGTGCTTGCCCATATCTTTATCCTATCCTAGGGGAGAGGATATGGCAATTGGGCAAAGAATCCGCGTTCGATCAATCGGGGATCGTGACGACGACGGCGCCGGCCTTGCGGCCGGTATCGACCCGCGCATGCGCCGCGGCAATATCGGCGAGCGCAAACACGGAATCGATCGGCGGATCGAAAATGCCGGACTCGCATAGGCGCGCAAGAGCGGCGAGGTCTTCGGCGCGTTCCGCCGCCGTCCCGGCCAGCACGCGTAGCGCGCCGCGCCGGGGGCGAAGCGCCGCCCCCAGCGTCGCGCCCAGCCCCGCGACCACGGCGAGCAAACGCCCGCCCGGCGCCAACGCCATGCGCGCGCGGTCGATGGGCGCGTTGCCGATCGCGTCGAGCACGATATCCCAGCGCTCGCGCCCGTCGGCGAAGTCGCGCACGGCATAGTCGATCGTCGCGTGCGCGCCGAGCGCCAGCACGCGCGCGGCGTTCGCCGCCGAGCACACGCCGGTGACGTGCGCGCCGAAATGCCGCGCCAGCTGCACGGCCGCTATACCCACCGAACCGGACGCGCCGTTCACCAGCACGCGCGCGCCCGGCGCCACTTTCCCGAGATCGCGCAGGAAGTACAGCGCGGTCGAACCGCCGAAAGCGATCGCGGCGGCGCGCTCGAACGAAAAGCCGCGCGGGACCGGCGCGATCGCGGCCGTTTCGGGCAGAACCGCGTATTGGGCATGCGCGCCGAACCGCATGCCGAACAACGCGAACACGGCGTCGCCTTCCTTGAACCGCGACACGCCGGGCCCTCGTGATTCGACGATACCCGCACCTTCGGCGCCGAGGATCGCGCGGCGCGGCCCCCGTATGCCCAGCGCCAAGCGCGCAGGCAGCGCAAAGCCCGGCGGAAACCGGGCCGCGCGCATGCGCGCATCGCCCGACGTCACGCATGCCGCGCGCATCCGAATCAGGATCTCGCCCTTGCGCGGCGTGGGTTTGGGCACGTCGCACACGCGAACGGCGTCGGGTCCGCCATACGCGGCGCAGATCGCGGCAAGCATCCTTCGGATTTCTATGCTTCGACTGCGACGAAGCGCCAGGTCGGCTCGACGAATTCCTGCTGCGCGGCGACGGTCTGGATTTCGCGCGTCCCGGCTTCTTCGGTGCGCTTGAGCAGGCCGTAGATCGACGCGGTGGCGTTCTCCAGCGCCAGTTTCGGATCGCGCGTGCGCCCGAAATGCACGAAGAACAGCGCCGCGATGGCGTCGCCCGCGCCGTTGACGCTGACCTTCAGCATCGGCGTTTCGACCGCGAAGCGCTTGCCCTGGTGCGAGACCATCATCGCGATCTTGTCGGCGGCCAAACCGTCGTGATGCAGGCTGGTCAGCAGGATCGTCTTGGGGCCGAGCTTATGCACAGCGTCGGCCGCCTTACACGCGTCGGCCAGCGTCTTGACCGTCATGCCCGACAGATATTCGAGCTCGAACTGATTGGGCGTGACGATATCCGCGGCGGGCACGGCGCGGTCGCGCATGAATTCGGGAATGCCGGGGCGAACGAACACGCCGCGCCCCACATCGCCGATCACCGGATCGCAGCAATAAAGCGCCGCCGGATTCGCCGCCTTGACGCGCGCGGCGGCGTCGAGGATCGCTTCGCCGATCGCCGCATCGCCCATATAGCCCGAGACGACGCCGTCGCATTGGCCCAGCACGCCGCGATCGGCAATGCCTTCGAACACCTCGCGCACCTGATCGGCCGGAAACACCGGTCCGCGCCATTTGCCGTAACCGGTGTGGTTGGAAAACATCACCGTGTTGATCGCCCAGACCTCGACGCCCAGACGCTGCATCGGGAACACGGCCGAGGCGTTGCCGACATGGCCGTAAGCGACCCAGGATTGGATCGAAAGCACGTTACGCATGTCGTCGTTTTCCTTCCTAGACCAAACCCAGCGCGCGAAGTTCTTCCAGCATCGCCGGCGGCAGATTGGAACTGTGCTTGGCTTCCGCTTCGGTCAGATCGGGCGGTGCCGCGTCGGCTTCGAAATAGCGCCAGCCTTGGAAGGCGCGCATCGGCTTGGGCCGCGTGCGCACCAGCTTGGGCGCCAGAAGAATGTCGCAATAGGGCTTGCCCTCGCGGTCCTTGCCCGTCTTGAAGCCCACGATCTTCTGGCGGCAGCGGATCACGCCCTTGATGACCCAATAGAGCGAGCCCTCGCCCGCGATCTCGTCGCCGCGCTTTGGCGCATTGCGCGTCGTATGTTTGAGCTGGGGCTTGGCCACGCCGCGCTTACGCTGGTCGGCCAGACGTTTCTTCTGCCAGCCGGCCAGATCCTCGATGGAATCGCAGCCGACGCAAAGCTTCACCAAATGCAGACTCATGCCTCGCCCTTCACCTGGGCGACCACCTTGTCGAGCATCGCCACAAGCTGGCGTCCGACGTCGCCGCCGTCGCCCGCAACGCCGTTGTTGATGACGACGACGATCGCGTCGGCGGCGGCCTTCACCACGACAAGCGCCTTGGCGTCGAGGAAATCGGACGCATCGAGGTAACGGCAAAGCTGATCGCCGAAGCGCGTGATCAGCGGATAGCCGTAGGTGCCGCCCTGGCCGCGCAATTCGTGCGCCAGCATATAGACGGTCTGGCGCTTTTCGATGTTGTTGGGCTCGCGCAACAGCTCCGCCGCCGCCGCGGCGAGCTTGACCGATTCGGTCTTCGCTTGCGCCTCGAATTCGCCGCGCAATCCCTGCACGGCCGCTTCCATGCGCTTGATTGCGGCTTCGTCCACGCCGCCGTTGCCGACTTTCGCCTTCAGTTGATTGGGCGGATTCAGTACTTGGAACTTCTGACCCGGCGTGCCCGCGGAACCTCGCGACATGAACTATGCCCCTTGCTGCTCGCGCCGTTCGGGTCCGATATATTTGCCGCCCTTGCGCCCGCGCCGGCGATCGGGGCCGAAGAACTCGCGCGTCCGAATATAAGGGCGCGGCCGTTCGATCAATTCCTCGATCCGCTGCGACAGCGACTGCGCGGAGACGGGCTTGGCCAGGAACTCCGTCACGCCCAAATCGCGCGCCTTCATCACCCGCGCGCGCTCGGTATGGGCGGTCACCATGATGACCGGCAAAAACGGATTCGGACTGTCGGGATCGGTACGGATCTTACGGACCAGCTCCAAGCCGTCGACGGGATACATTTCCCAATCGATCAACGCGAAATCGACCGGTTCCTTCTTCATCGCCATCCAGGCGAGACCGCCATCATGCGCCTCGACGATATCGCGCACGCCCACCGCTTCCAGCAGCGCTTTCAGCAGCTTGCGCATATGCGCGTTGTCCTCAACCAGCAGGACTCGGATTTTGTTGAACTGATACGCCATCGGACCGTCGGGGGTGCCGGGAATGAGCGGACCTTATGCCTGCGGCCCCGCCTTTTCAAGCCGGGCGGCCTGCGCTTGGGCCGCTTTGGCCCCCGGTGCGCGGCCCAATTTGTCCGAAATAAAGCGCCCGGCGGTCGCCAACGCGGCGAAATCGACCCCGGTTTCGATCCGAAGGCCGTCCAGCATGTAAAGCACGTCCTCGGATGCCACATTGCCGGAGGCGCCCTTGGCGTAGGGGCAGCCGCCCAATCCCGCGACGGCCGAATCGACCGTGGCGATCCCGGCCTCCAAACAAGCCAGAATATTAGCGAGCGCCTGCCCCCAAGTGTCGTGGAAATGAATTGCGAGGCATTCGCGCGGCACCACGGCCGCAACCGCTTCGACCATCGCGCGCGCCTTCGCAGGCGTGCCGACGCCGATCGTGTCGCCAAGCGAGACCTCGTAGCAGCCCATCGCGCGAAGCTGCGCCGCGACATTGGCGACCGCCGACACGGCGATCTCGCCTTCGTAGGGGCAGCCGAGCACGCAAGAGATATAGCCGCGCACCTTCAAGCCCTCGGCGATCGCCTTGGCGGCGACGGGCCGGAAGCGCTCGAGGCTTTCGGCGATCGAGCAATTGATGTTCTTGCGCGAAAAGCTTTCCGACGCCGCGCCGAAAATCGCGATCTCGGTCACGTTCGCCTTCAATGCCGCGTCGAGACCTTGCAGGTTCGGCACGAGAACCGGATAGGCGATGCCGGGCTTGCGCTTGATGCCGGCCATGACTTTGTCCGTGTCGGCCATCTGCGGCACCCATTTGGGCGAGACGAACGAACCCGCCTCAATCACGGACAGTCCCGACGCCGACAGAAGATCGATCAGCGCGATCTTGGTCCCGGCGTTGATCGGTGTCTTTTCGTTTTGAAGACCGTCGCGCGGGCCGACTTCGACCAGCTTCACTTTGGCCGGAATCATGACGCGGCGGCCTCGAACACCACGAGTTCCTCGCCCTCCGCGGTCTGCTCGCCCGGCTTGAAGCGCACGCGCATGACCGTGCCGTCCGATGGCGCAACGATCGTGTGTTCCATCTTCATCGCTTCAAGCACGATCAGCTTCTGCCCCTTGGTCACTTTCTGGCCATCCGCGACCGCGACCGACACGATCTTGCCCGGCATCGGCGCGATCAACTTGCCGCCCGCCCCGCCTTGCGCCTCCGCCGCGGCCAGCGCGTCGATCACGGTCAGCGTGGCGCTCTCGGCGCCGCGGAACACAACGATATCGAGACCGCGTCGCACGATATCGGCTTCGACCTTATGCCCGTCGAGCATGGCGACGAGCTTGCCGTCCGGCGACAGCGTTGCTGTCGCAGCGACCGAGACGCCGGGCAAGTCGAGGATATACCCCATGCGCCCGCGATAATGGACGCGCACGGCGGGCCCGTCCTTGAACGCCAATTCGTCATGCGCATCGCCGTTGAGACGCCACCCCGGAACGCGCGTCCAGGGGCTGTCGGGCGCGGCGGCGATGGCGGCATCTTCGCGCGCGCGCAGCATCGCGAGCACGGCCAGCGCCATGGTGGTGTCGTCCGGCACCGTAGCGGCCGGAACAAGCGCGTTCTTGTGGCGTGCGATGAAGCCCGTATCGATCTCACCCGCCATGAACGCGGGGTGCCGCGCGACGCGGGCAAGGAACGCCACATTGTTCGCCGGGCCGACGATACGCACCCGATCCAACGCCGACGCCAGCTTCGCCAGGGCCGTCGCGCGGTCGCGGCCGTGGACGATCAACTTGGCGATCATCGGATCGTAATGGATCGAGACGTCGTCGCCTTCGCGCACGCCGGCATCGATCCTTGCGCCCGCCGTCGGGAACGACAAACGATGCAGCTTGCCGGTCGACGGCAGGAAGTCGCGCGACGGATCTTCGGCGTAAAGCCGCGCCTCGAATGCATGACCGTCGATACGCAGATCGGCTTGCGTCAGCGGCAATTTCTCGCCGCGCGCCACGCGGATCTGCCATTCGACGAGATCGAGCCCGGTGATGGCCTCCGTCACCGGATGCTCGACCTGCAAGCGCGTGTTCATTTCCATGAAGTAGAATTCGCCACCTTCGTCGGCGATGAATTCGACCGTTCCCGCGCCGACATAGCCGACCGCCTGCGCCGCGCGCAGCGCCGCCTCGCCCATCGACTTGCGGCGCACTTCGCTCATGCCGGGTGCCGGCGCTTCCTCGATCACTTTCTGATGGCGGCGTTGCAGCGAGCAATCGCGCTCGAACAGATAGACGCCATTGCCGTGCGCGTCGCAGAATACCTGCACTTCGATATGGCGCGGCCGTTCGAGATATTTCTCGATCAGCACGCGCGCATCGCCGAAGGCTGATTGCGCCTCGCGCTGCGCGCCCGCCAATTCCTCGGCGAATTCGGCGGCCGCGCGCACCACGCGCATACCTTTGCCGCCACCGCCCGCCGACGCTTTGATCAGCACGGGATAGCCGATCTTCGCGGCCTCCGCGGCCAGCACATCCGCATCCTGCACCACGCCGTGATACCCCGGCACGACGGGCACGCCAGCCTTGACCATCAGGGCTTTCGCTTCGCTTTTGCCGCCCATCGCGCGGATGGCCGATGCGGGCGGGCCGACGAACACGATCCCGGCTTTGGCGCAGCCTTCCGCGAATTCCGCGTTCTCCGACAGGAAGCCGTAACCGGGATGGATCGCCCCCGCCTTCAATTTCGTCGCGGCATTCAGAATGCGGTCGGCGCGCAGATAGCTCTCGCGCGGGCTGGCGGCACCGATCGGATACGCTTCATCGCACGACGCGACATGCAGCGCGGCCGCATCGGCGTCGGAGTAGACGGCAACGGTCCGCAAGCCCATAAGCCGCGCGGTGCGCGCCACGCGGCACGCGATTTCGCCGCGATTGGCGATCAGCAGCGTATCAAACATCCTCGCCCTCCCGCCGGCCGTTGCGGCGCGCCAGCAGATCGCGGTTGTAGCTCATGATCTCCGAAAGGCCGATCAGCAGCAGCGTCACGCCGAACACGACTTGGACCGAGGCGACGACGCGCACCGCGTCGCTGACCGGTGCCACGTCGCCGTAGCCGACGGTCGACAGCGTGACGATCGAAAAATACAGCGCCTCCGAATAGCCGATCGCGCGGTCGTCGCCCAAAATCCGGAAATGCGGGCCCGCAAGATAGACGTCGACCAGCTTGTAGATCGCCGCGAAGCCCACGACGATCAGCGAGTAGAATGTCAGGAACGCATAGACCGGCAGCACCAGCCGCCCCATGCGCTCGAAAAACTCCTCGAGCAGCAGGCCCGCATCGATCAAGAACACGGCAACGTCGCGCGACGCCGCCAGCACGACGGCCGAAATCAGCGCCATGGCGCCCAGGAACACGGCGTCGCCCGGCAAGCGCGCAAGACCGACTTCGTGCTGAAAGAACGTCAATCCGCCGACCAGGGCCACCGGAATCAGCCAGCGCGAAACGCGCCGGAACTCCGCGCGCGAGGCGACATGCGCGGCGACCACGACGCTGCGGATCGCGTCGCGCCGGAAATAGGCGCCCGCCAGAAACGCGGCGAGCGGCAAAGCGAAGCCGAAATCCTGCGCGAAATCCGAGACGCCGGGAAAGTTCGCCTCGCTGAAGAAGACGAAGATCGACACATAGATCGCCAGCGAGTTCGCCAGCGCCAGCGAGAAGAACATCGAACCCGGGAACAGCAGCGCGAAAAACGCGAACGAACCGACCGTCGCGGCCAGCATGGTCAGCGTGAAATCGAGCCCGGTGTCGCCTTCGACCGCCAAACCGATCAGGATCAGAAGCGCCGTCGTGAAGGCGATCCCCGATCTATGGCCCGACAATTTCACGACGACGCCCAGCCCGGTTTGCGCTTGGCGAGGAAAGCACCGATCCCTTCGCGCCCTTCGGGCGATACGCGAATGCGCGCGATGCGCGCGGCGGTGTCGGCGATCATCGCTTCATCGACCGGCCCGCTCTCGACCCGCGCGATCAGCGTCTTCGTCTCCGCGATCGCCTGCGGTCCGGCGGCGTGCAATTTGACGAGTAGCGCCTCGACGGCCGCCGGGAGATTTTCGTCGATAACGTGGATAAGCCCCAAGCGATACGCTTCGGCCGCATCGAACATTTCGGCCGTCAGGAAATAGCGCCGCGCGGCGCGCGGACCGATCGCGCGGACGACATATGGCGAGATGACCGCCGGAATGATTCCGAGCTTCGTTTCCGACAGGCAGAAGCTCGCCGACGGCACGCAGATCGCCATATCGCAGCACGTGACAAGCCCCACGCCGCCGCCATAGGCCGGCCCTTGCACGCAAGCGATGGTCGGCTTGGGGCACGTGTCGAGCACGCGCATCAATTCGGCCAGCGCGCCCGCGTCTTTCAGATTGGCGGCTTCGTCATATGCCGCCATGCGCTTCATCCAATTAAGATCGGCGCCCGCGGAGAAGCTTTTGCCTTCCGCCGCCAGCACGATGGCGCGCAACTCCGGAATCGCGCCCAGCCGCGCGATCTCCGCCGTCAGCGCCGCGATCAGCGCATCGTCGAAAGCGTTGTGCAATTCGGCGCGCGCGAGCGTCAGCGTCGCCACGTTGCGGTCGTCGATCTTGGTATGGAAGCCGACGCTCATCGCATCACATCCGGAACACGCCGAATTTCGTCGGCGCGATCGGCGCGCTGGATGCCGCCGACAATCCCAGCCCCAGCACCATGCGCGTTTGGGCGGGGTCGATCACGCCGTCATCCCACAGCCGCGCCGAAGCATAATACGGATGCCCCTGCTTCTCGTATTGCTCGCGGATCGGCGCTTTGAACGCGGCTTCCTCGTCAGCTGGCCAGGTCTTGCCCGCGGCTTCGATATTGTCGCGTTTCACGGTGGCGAGCACCGACGCGGCTTGTTCGCCGCCCATCACCGAGATGCGCGCATTGGGCCACATCCACAGGAAGCGCGGCCCGAAGGCGCGCCCGCACATGCCGTAATTCCCGGCGCCGAACGAGCCGCCGACGATCACGGTGAATTTCGGCACGTTCGCGCAAGATACGGCGGTCACGAGCTTGGCACCGTCGCGCGCGATGCCACCGCTCTCGTATTTCTTGCCGACCATGAAGCCGGAGATGTTCTGCAAGAACACGAGCGGAATATTCCGCTGGCAGCAAAGCTCGATGAAATGCGCGCCCTTCAGCGCGCTTTCGGAAAACAGGATGCCGTTATTGGCGACGATGCCGACCTTGTAGCCCCAGATATGCGCGAAGCCGCAAATCAGCGTCGTGCCGTAGAGCGCCTTGAACTCGTCGAATTCGGAACCGTCGGCGATGCGCGCAATGATCTCGCGCACGTCATAAGGCTTGCGCAGATCGGCGGGGACCGCGCCGTAAAGCTCCTCGGCCGCATAAAGCGGCTCGGCGGGCGCTTGCGCCGGCCCCCACGCGGGCTTGGGCAGGTTGAGGTTGCCGACGATGCGCCGCGCGATGCCCAGCGCATGCGCGTCGTTCTGCGCGTAATGATCGACGACGCCCGACACACGCGCATGGACGTCGGCCCCGCCGAGTTCTTCGGCCGACACGACTTCGCCCGTCGCCGCCTTCACCAAAGGCGGGCCGCCGAGGAAGATCGTGCCTTGGTTTTTGACGATCACGCTTTCGTCGGACATCGCGGGCACGTAAGCCCCGCCCGCCGTGCAACTGCCCATCACCACCGCGATCTGCGGAATGCCGGCGGCGGAGAGATTCGCTTGGTTGAAGAAGATGCGCCCGAAATGCTCGCGATCGGGAAACACGTCGTCTTGGTTCGGCAGATTGGCGCCGCCGCTGTCGACCAGATAGACGCAGGGCAAGCGGTTCTCGCGCGCGATTTCCTGGGCGCGGATATGCTTCTTCACCGTCAACGGGAAATAGGTGCCGCCCTTGACGGTCGCGTCGTTGCACACCACGACGCATTCGCGCCCGGCGATACGGCCGATCCCGGTCAGAATGCCCGCCGAGGGTACATCGCCGCCATACATGTCCCACGCCGCGAGCTGCGAGAGCTCCAAGAACGGCGTGCCCGGATCGAGCAGTGTGCGGATGCGCTCGCGCGGCAGCAACTTGCCGCGCTTAACGTGCTTGTCGCGCGCGGCCGGGCCGCCGCCTTCGCGCACCTTATCGGCGGCGGCGCGCAGCTCGCCCACGAGCCCGCGCATCGCCGCTTCGTTGGCGGCGAAATCTTCGGATTTCGTGTCGATCGCGCTTTTCAGCACCGCCATGAAATCACCAGCCGCCGGTGACGAGCCATTCTTCGACTTGCGCCAAGCGGTCGGCACCCCAGAAAGGCTCGCCGTCGACGATGATGAAGGGCGAGCCGAACACGCCGCGCTGCACCGCCGCCTCGACCTCGCCCCGGAACCGCTCCTTGAATTCGGCGCTGGTGATTCCGGCTTTCAGCTTGTCCTTGTCCACGCCCATTCCGGCCGCGAGATCGCAGACGAAATCGACCGGCGTCACGTCGCGCCCGTCGACATAGGCTTGGCGGAACACCGCCTTGGCGAAGCGCTTGGCCAAAGCCGGATCCTTGTCGTCGAGCCAATAGAAGGCGCGGCTGGGGTTAATCGCGGCGAAGGGGAAAGCGTCGGGCAAGCGGAACTTTAAATTATAAAGCCGCGCGAAACGCGCGAAGTCGCGCTTGGCGTATTCGCCCTTCAGCGGAATGTCGAGCAGCGGCTTCTGGCCCGATTCCTTGAACGCCGCGCCCAGCAGCATCGGCCGCCATTTGACGCTGCGCCCGTAATGTCCGGCCAGATCGTCGATCCGCGTCGAGGCGAGATAGCCATAGGGGCTCGAGAAGTCGAAATAGAAATCGATCGGGTTGGCCACTTGCTTACCCTTCCGCGTGGATGGCCCGGGCGATGACCAGGCGCTGGATATCGGACGTACCTTCGTAAATCTGGCATACGCGCACGTCGCGCGCGATACGCTCGACCGGAAAATCGGCGAGGTATCCGTAGCCGCCATGCGTCTGGATCGCCGCCGAGCACACGCGCTCGGCCATTTCCGAGGCGAAGAGCTTCGCCATCGCGGCTTCTTTCAGACACGGCAAGCCCGCATCGCGCAGGCGCGCGGCGTTATGCACCATCAATCGCGCGGCTTCGATTTCGGTCGCCATGTCGGCGAGGCGGAAGGCGACCGCCTGATGCTCGAAGATCGGCTTGCCGAAGCTCGTCCGCTGCTTGGCATAGGCGAGCGCCGCGTCATAGGCCGAGCGAGCCATGCCCACGGCCTGGGCCGCAATGCCGATCCGCCCGCCTTCGAGATTGGCGAGCGCGATCTTATAGCCCTCGCCTTCCGGCCCCAGCATTAAATCGGGCGTCAGGCGCACGTCCTCCAGCGCGATCTGCGCTGTGTCGGAGCATTTCTGGCCGAGCTTTTCCTCCAGCCGCGCCACCTTCCAGCCCGGATTGTCGGTCGGCACCAGGAAGGCGCTAATACCCTTCTTGCCCGCCTCCGGGTTGGTCACCGCGAACACGATCGCGACATCGGCGGTGGCGCCGGAAGTGATGAATTGCTTGGTGCCCGACAGGACCCAATGATTGCCGTCGCGTCTGGCGCGGGTTTTGATCGCCGAGGCGTCCGACCCCGCCCCCGGCTCGGTCAGGCAGAAGGCGCCCAGCATTTGGCCCTGCGCGAGCTTTTTGAGGAAGGTTTCCTTCTGCCACGGCGTGCCGAATTTGAGGATCGGCATACATCCGACCGAGTTATGCACACTCATGACCGTGGAGACGGCCCCGTCGCCCGCCGCGATCTCCTCCAACGCCGCCGCGTAGGCGACGTGATCGGCACTGGCCCCGCCCCATTCTTCGGGGACGAGCATACCCATGAAGCCCAGCTCGCCCAACTCGCGCACGATCGCCTTGGGAAACAGCTTTTCCTTTTCGCGCGCGGCGGCGGTCGGCCACAGCTTTTCCTGCGCGTATTGGCGCGCCGTATCGCGGATCAGGGTCTGGGTTTCGTCGAGCATCGCACCCTCGGTCTACCAGGGAAGATCGGTGCCGTCGTAGTTGAAGAACTTGCCGTTATCCTTGGGCGTCAGGCCCGACAGCGTGTTCGCGATCGCGTCTGTCGCCTCAGGGATCGTCAGCGTAGCGCCCGGCCCGCCCATATCAGTCTGCACCCAGCCGGGATGGAACACCGCGACGGTAATGCCCTTGCCCGCCAAATCGATCGACAGATTTTTGGCGACTTGATTGAGCATCGTCTTAGACGAGCGATAGATCATCGACCCGCCCGCATTCATCGCGATCGAGCCCATGCGCGAGGTCGTGAAGGCGATCGTCTTGCGCTTGGACCGCGCCACCGGCTCGATCAACGCTTCGACCAGACGCATCGGGCCGAAAACGTTGACATCGATCACCTTCTGCCATTCGACATAGTCGGTATTGCCGACCGTGCCATCGCGCGGGCCGTAGATGCCGGCATTGCACAGCAGCAGGTCGATGCTTTCATGCGCTAGCGACTTGCCCAGGCGCGAGACCGAATGCGGATCGGTCACGTCGCACAGATGGACTTCGCCGCCCGCCTTGGAAATCTCGGCGCCCGAGGCGAGATTGCGCGCCGTGCCCAGCACGCGCCAACCGCGCTTGGCGAATTGCCCCACGAGGGCGAGGCCGATGCCGCGCGAAGCGCCCGCGATCAGAATGGTCGGTTTGTCGGTCATGCACTTCTCTTCTTCGCCGTGACTTCGATTTCGATTTTCATATCCGCGTTCAGCAATTGGCTGACCACGGTCGTATTCGCCGGGCGGATATCCTTGAAGTGTTTGCCGACGATCGGCGCCACTTTGTCGAAATCCTTCGCGTCGGTCAGATGGATCTGCACGCGCACCGTGTCGGCAAGGTCGAACCCGGCCTGCGCCAACGCCGCGCGGATATTGGCGAAGCATTGCTCGGTCTGCTCGGCCACGTCGGGCGAGATCGCCATTTTGGCGTAGTCATAGCCCGTGGTGCCCGACACGAAGGCCCAATCGCCGTCGATCACGGCGCGGCTATAGCCGGCCAAAGCCTCGAAGCTCGAACCCGACGAAATCAATTTGCGCGCCATATCCGCCCCCTCTTCCCGGCCAGTCTAGGCGGTTTCGGCGAACAATTCGCGGCCGATCAGCCAGCGGCGGATTTCGCTGGTGCCGGCCCCGATTTCGTAGAGCTTGGCGTCACGCAGCAGCCGCCCGGTCGGATAGTCGTTGATATAGCCGTTGCCGCCCAGAAGCTGGATCGCGTCCAGCGCGATCTGGGTCGCCTTCTCGGCCGAATAGAGGATCGCCCCGGCCGCGTCCTTGCGCGTGGTGCGGCCCGCGTCGCAAGCGCGCGTGACGGCATAGACATAGGCTTTGCAGGCATTGGTCGTGGTGTACATGTCGGCGAGCTTGCCTTGCACAAGCTGGAATTCGCCGATCGACTGGCCGAATTGCTTGCGCTCGTGAACATAGGGCAGCGCCACGTCCAACGCCGCCTGCATGATGCCGAGCGGCCCGCCCGCCAGTACCGCACGCTCGTAGTCGAGGCCGCTCATCAGCACATTGACGCCCTTGCCGACGGCGCCGAGCACGTTTTCCTCGGGCACTTCGCAATCCTGGAACACGAGTTCGCCGGTGTTGGAGCCGCGCATGCCGAGCTTGTCGAGTTTCTGCGCCACCGAGAAACCCTTGAAGGATTTCTCGATCAGGAACGCCGTAATGCCGCGCGCACCCGCATTCGTATCGGTCTTGGCGTAGACGACCAGCACATCGGCGTCCGGTCCGTTGGTGATCCAGAATTTGCTGCCGTTGAGAACGTAACGGTCACCCTTCTTGTCGGCTCGCAATTTCATCGACACAACATCGGAGCCAGCCCCCGGCTCGGACATCGCCAGCGCGCCGACATGTTCGCCCGAGATCAGCTTGGGCAGATATTTGCGGCGCTGAGTCTCGTTGCCGTTGCGGCGGATCTGGTTGACGCAAAGATTGGAATGCGCGCCGTAGGACAAGCCGACCGACGCGGAGGCGCGGCTGATCTCCTCCATCGCCACGCAATGGGCGAGATAGCCTTGGCCGGAGCCGCCATATTCCTCCTCGACCGTGATGCCGAGCAGGCCGAGATCACCGAATTTGCGCCACAGATCGGCGGGGAAATCGTTGTCGCGGTCGATCTGGGCCGCGCGCGGGGCGATCTCGTCGGCGGCGAAGCGCGCGACCTGCTCGCGCAGCATGTCGATATCCTCGCCCAGGCCGAAATCGAACGTCGTCATGGAATTGCGCGTCATCGCTTCCTCCCTCGCCGTTCAGACTTGCGGGCCATCGGCGCGTCCCGCCATGACCATCAACGTTTGCACCATCAGCGCGCAGGGCTTTTCCCGCCCGCCTTTGATCGACACCACGTCGACCTGCGCCACCACCAGCGTCCGGCCCGGCTTCACGACCCGGCCGCGCGCCAGGATCGTATCCCCGTCGGCCGGGCTCAGCAGATTCATTTTATACTCGACCGTCAGAACCGACCCGCCAGGCGGCATCATCGAATAGCCCGCATACCCGCCGGCCGAGTCCGCGATCATCCCGACCACGCCGCCATGGACATAGCCATGTTGCTGTCCGATGGCGGGGCCGCGCTCGACCGCGATCTCGACCTCGCCCGGCGCCACGCGCATAAGCCGCGCGCCGATCGTCGCCATCGCGCCCTGCCGCGCGAAGGAAGCGCGGATCTTGCGCTCCCAATCCGGGTCGGAAGGTTCGTGTTTCATGGAAGGGCTTCCTCCCGCCGTTTCCATACGGTACCGTATGGTATGGCCAAGCGGGAGTCAACCAAGCCAAGACTGGACGCGGCCGCGTGGATCGCGGCGGCGCTGGAGGCTTTGGCGCGCGAGGGCATCGCGGGCCTGCGCGTCGAACCTTTGGCCAAGCGCCTGGGCGTGACCAAGGGCAGTTTCTATTGGCATTTCAAGGATCGGGAGGCGCTGCTGGCGGCCGCGATGGACGCTTGGGCAGCAGGCCGTATCGCCGCGATCCGTGCCCAGGCGGGCGATCCCAAGCGGCGCACCTTGTCCGCGATGGCCGATCTTTATTTGCGCGATCCGAACCCCAAGGGCTTGGCGGTCGAACTTGCCATCCGTGCGCTGGCCCGTGCCGATGCGCGCGCGGCCAAGGCGGTCGAGATCGTCGATGCCGAACGCCTTGTTCAAGTCGCCGCGTTGTTCGGCGAACAAGGCTATGACGCGGCCGAGGCGAAGGCGCGCGCGCTGCTATTCTACGGATTCCTGTTCGGACAAAGCCTGATGCACGGGCGCGACTTGGCCGCCGCGCGCGAAAGCGCCATCGCGCTCGTCTCGCACTAGCGCCTTGTGCCGAGATAAAGCCCCGGCAGCAGCAACGCCGCGCCGACGAGGTGATAGATCGCGAGCCGCTCGTCGAGCACGACCCAGGCGAGTGCCGGGCCATAAAGCGGCACCAAATACATGAGCAAACTCGCCGCCCCCGCCCCCAGCGCGCCGACGACGATCGAGTAGCCGAGATAGGACGTAATGCCCGGCACCAGCGCCAGGAACACGAATACGGTCCAATCACGCAAGTCGTAGTTCGGCACGGCGTAGAATGCCATTTCGCCGATCAGAAACGGCACGTTCACCGCCACGCCGAAAGCAACGATGACGGCGAGCCGTGTCATGGGATCGAGCGACGTGCGCTTGTATTTGAGCAGCACCGAATAGATCGCCCAGGACACGGCACCCGCCGCGATCAGCAAATCGCCTTCGACGAAATTGAGGCGGACGATGTTCGCGGGCTCGCCGCGCAGCAGAATCCAACCGGCGCCGGCCAGCGCCAGCGCAATACCCGCCACACGCGCCCAGCCGATCGCCTCGCCATAGCCGAATCGCGCGAACAGCACGATCAGCACGGGGCAGGCTGCGTAGATGAGGCCGGCATTCGTCGCGGTGGTGGTCACGCCCGCGACATAGGTGGGCGCGCCGCAAATCCCCATGCCGAGAAAACCGAGCAACAGATATGTGCGCCATTCGCGCCTTATCTCCTCGCGACCGCGCCAGAGCGCCGACGCCGCGAAGGGCAGCAGAAAGACGAGCGTCAGGCCCCAGCGCCAGAACGTCGTCGCCACCGGAGGAATACTGCCCGCGATCCAGCGCGCCGCCACCATGTTCGAGACCAAGGCGGCAGGCACCAGAAAGAACAGGATCAGCGCGAAACGCCGGTCGGTAACGCTCATCACCCGTGCCGCGCGCGCGCCTGTCCGGCACCTTTGCCCAGCGCTTCGAGCTTGGCGATCGCGATATCGGTATCGAGTGGCGCCAGGCCGCAATTGGTGCCCAGGATCAACTTGTCCTTGGGCACGAATTTCAGCGCCTCGGCGACGACCGCTTCGATCTCTTCCGGCGTTTCGATCAGATTGGTCGCGACGTCGATGGCGCCGACGATCACTTCTTTGCCGTGAAGCAAGCCCATAAGGCGCGCGGGGACCCGCGAATGCATGGCTTCGAGCGAGATTTGATCGATGCGGCTTTTGGCGAGTGCGGGAAAGAAATCCTCGTATTGGCGCCACTCGGCACCCAGGCCGGCCTTCCAATCGATATTGGCTTTGATGCCGTAGCCGTAGCAGATATGCACGGCCGTCTTGCATTTGAGCCCGTCGATCGCGCGGTGCAGCGCTTCGATGCCCCAGCTGGCGGCTTCGTCGGTATAGGCGTTGAAGGCCGGCTCGTCGAACTGGATCACGTCGATACCGTCTTTTTCCAGCGCGCGCGCTTCCTCGTTCAGCAAATCGGCGAAGGCCATCGCGGTTTTGATGCGGTCGCCGTAGTACGCGTCCTTCACCGTGTCCATGATCGTCATCGGGCCCGGTAGCGTGAAGCGCAATTGGCGCTTGGTATGCGCGCGGGCCAGCCGCGCCTCGCCCGCATGCGCGCGGCCCTTCAAACGCAGTTTCCCGACGACCTGCGGCACGATCGCTTCGTAGCGGTTGTTGCGAATGCCCATCGCAACCTTGTTCGCGGTATCGATGCCGTCGACGAACTCGACGAAGCCGTGCACGAAATGCTGGCGCGACTGTTCGCCTTCGGTCAGGCAATCGATTCCCGCATCTTCCTGCAGCTTGAGCCACAGCAGCGTGGCGTCGCGTTTGGCGCGGACGAGCTCGTCGCCCTCTTGGCGCCATTTGGGCCACAGCTTATGCGTTTCGGCGAGCCAGCCGGGTTTGGGCAAGCTGCCGGCGATCGTGGTGGGGAACAACATGGCGGCTTTCTCCCGAGGGGTTTCCCCCTTGGTTAAGCCGCCGCGCGACGGCGCGCAAGCGCGCTTACGAAGCCGGACGGGCGGTCGGATGTTCCTGCGCGTCGGCGACGCAATAGGCGGCCATGTTGACGATGCCGCGCACGGTCGCCGTGTTGTCCAGCAGATGGACCGGGGCGGCCGGTCCCAGCAGCACGGGTCCGATCTTTTGCGCGCCCGCGAACTCCTTCAACAGGTTGAAGGCGATATTCGCGGCATCGAGGCTCGGCATGATCAGCAGATTTGCCATGCCGTCGTAGCGCGGCTCCAAAACCGCGTTGCGGCGGATCTCGTCGGAGATCGCAGCCTCGGCGGTCATCTCGCCGTCGACTTCCAGATAGGGCGCCATCGCCTGGATGCGTTCCAAGGCGCCCCGCATACGATCGGCCGAAGCGCATTCGGCCGAGCCGAAATTAGAATGCGACAGCAGTGCAGCCTTCGCCTTCAAGCCGAACAGCTTGACGACTTCGGCCGCGCGCACGGTCATGCCGGCGATCTGCGCGGAATCGGGCTCGCGCGACACATGCGTGTCGGCGATGAAGATCGTGCCGCGCGAATGGACCAGCGCCGACACGGCCGCGGGCGCCGCCACGCCCGGCTTCAGGCCGACGATATCGACGACGTCGCGCAGCGCGCGATTCCAGCGGCCGATCAGGCCGCCGATCATCCCGTCGGCTTCGCCCATGCGCAGCATCAACGCGGCCAGCACCACGTTGCGCGTGCGCACGATGGTGCGCGCCGTGTCGGGCGAAATGCCCTTGCGGCCCATCAGATTGTGATAGAGGCGCCAGACATCGGCGTAATTCGGCACGTCTTCGGGATTCACCAGACGGAAATCGGAATCCGCACGCATCCGCAGGCCCAGCTTGTCCAGACGCTTGCGGATCGTTTCGCGCCGTCCGACCAGGATCGGCAGGCAAATGCCTTCGTCGATCAGCGTTTGCGCCGCGCGCAGCACACGTTCGTCCTCGCCGTCGGCGAAGATGATGCGCTTGGGTGCCGCGCGCGCACGCTCGAAAATCGGCTTCATCACGAAGCCCGAGCGATAGACGAATTGCGACAGCTGGTCGGTATAGGCGTCGAAATCCTTGATCGGCCGCGTGGCGACACCCGATTCCATCGCCGCCTTGGCGACGGCGGGCGCGATCTCGGTGATCAGACGCGGATCGAAGGGCTTCGGGATCAGGTTTTCGGGGCCGAAGGCCGGCGGCTCGCCGCCATAGGCGGCCGAAACGATGTCCGACGGCTCCTGCAAAGCAAGGTCTGCGATCGCGCGCACGGCGGCGACCTTCATCGCTTCGTTGATCGTCGTCGCACCGACGTCGAGCGCGCCGCGGAAGATGAACGGGAAGCACAGGACGTTGTTGACCTGGTTGGGATAGTCCGAACGGCCGGTCGCGATGATCGCGTCGCCGCGCACAGCCTTCACTTCCTCGGGCAGAATTTCGGGCGTCGGATTGGCGAGCGCCAGGATCAGGGGCTTGGCCGCCATCTTCGACACCATGGCGCCCTTCAGCACGCGCGGTGCCGACAGGCCCAGGAACACGTCGGCGTCGCCGATCACGTCGTCGAGCGTGCGCGCGTTGGTGTCGCGCGCGTAACGCGCCTTGCGCGGGTCCATCAACTCCGTGCGGCCTTTGTAGACCACGCCGGCGATATCGGTGACCCAGATATTCTCCTGCTTCACGCCCAGATCGACGAGCAGATCGAGGCAGGCCAACGCCGCCGCGCCCGCACCGGAGGTGACGAGCTTGACCTTCGACACGTCTTTGCCGACGACGCGAAGCCCGTTGAGAATGGCCGCGCCGACGATGATCGCGGTGCCGTGCTGATCGTCGTGGAAGACCGGGATCTTCAGGCGCTTGCGCAGCTTCTCCTCGATCTCGAAGCACTCGGGCGCTTTGATGTCTTCGAGATTGATGCCGCCGAACGTCGGCTCCAACGCCGCCACGATATCGACGAATTTGTCGGGGTTCAGCTCGTCGACCTCGATATCGAACACGTCGATGCCGGCGAATTTCTTGAACAGCACCGCCTTGCCTTCCATCACCGGCTTGGCGGCGAGCGGCCCGATGGCGCCCAGGCCCAGCACGGCCGTGCCGTTGGTGACCACGGCGACCAGATTGGCACGCGCGGTGACGGTGGCGGCTTCGGCGGGGTCGGCGACGATCGCCTCGCACGCGGCGGCCACGCCGGGCGAATAGGCCAAAGCCAGATCGCGCTGGTTGGCGAGCGGCTTGGTCGCGACGATCGCGAGTTTGCCGGGCTGCGGGAGACGGTGATATTCGAGGGCCGCTTCGCGCAGCTTGTCGTCCGCCATGTATCCCGCCGATGGAATCTAAAGGGGTCGATGGTGCGGTCGAGAAGACTCGAACTTCCACGGCCTTTCGGCCACCAGCACCTCAAGCTGGCGCGTCTACCGTTCCGCCACGACCGCACATCGAGGAGGTCGACACCCCCTCCCAAGGGGAGGGCTTGCCAACACGGGTCCGGGGGGATACCAAATCGGGCCCGCCGTGGCAAGCGCTCGTGGTTCTTTCTGAATGACCTGGAAAAACAAGCCCCTGGACGGCCTGGAATGGACGGTGCGCGAGGGGTACAGCGACTATGCCGCGACCCTCGCCGAAATGTCGGCGCGCGCCGACGCGATCCGGGCCGGGACGGCGCCCGAAGCGGTCTGGCTAGTGGAACATAGCCCCGTCTACACGGCCGGCACGTCGGCCAAGCCCGAGGACCTGCGCGACCCGCGTTTTCCGGTGTTCGAGGCCGGGCGCGGCGGCCAATACACCTATCACGGGCCCGGCCAGCGCGTGGCCTATGTGATGATCGACCTGAAAGAGCGCGGCGGCGACGTGCGCGAATATGTCCGCCGGCTGGAGGAATGGATGATCCGCACCCTCGCCCGCTTCAATGTGAAGGGCGAGCGGCGCGAGGGCCGCGTGGGCATCTGGGTCGATCGCGGCCCGGACGGGCGCGGCGGGCGACGCGAAGACAAGATCGGCGCCATCGGCGTGCGGGTGAAGCGCTGGGTCACGTTCCACGGATTGTCGCTGAACGTCGATTGCGATCTTTCGCATTTCGCCGGGATCGTGCCGTGCGGCATTTCCGCGCCGGCCTATGGCGTCACGTCGCTGGCCGATTTGGGCTTGCTGGTGACGATGCCGGAGTTCGACATGATGCTGCGGCATGAGTTCGAAACGACTTTCGGCTAACCCCCCGTATAAGATAACGTCCCGGCGCATGACGACGCGGGACGATCCGCAGGACCAGGACGAGCGCGAGGCGTTGCGCGCGCGCGTCGGCGATGCCGACGAGGTCGAACGCGCGGCATGCGCGCTGATCGCGGGCGATATCGGTCCGATCGCCGAGCCGCTGGTGGAAGCGGGTTTCGGCATTCCGACGATCGAGATCGACCCGCCCGAGGACGCGCTCGACCTCGCGCCTTTGGTCACGTTGCATCGATACTGGCGTGCGCGATGCGGGCCGGGCGGCGCGCTGCCGCCCGCATCGGCGATCGATCTCGCCGAGTTGCGCGAAACGTCGGAGAATATCGGCCATTTGCGAACCGACGGCATCGGGCACGACTTCGTCTATGCGGCATACGTTCCGGCCGTCGCGCAATACGCGGGCCGGGACTGGACCGGCTGGAGCATCGGGGCCATCGCGCTCAAATTCGCGAACGCGCATGGGATCTTGTATCGCGCGCTGCACGTCGCGTGCGCGCGCACGCGAAAGCCGATCGCCTGCCGGCACGAGGCGCCGGGCTGGCTTGGCGCGACGTCCTGGCGTCGTTTGGCTGTGCCGTTCGCGGACGAGACGGGCGCCGTTACGGATTTCTTGGCGGCGAACGTGCCGATCGCGTTTCGCCGGCGCACGCCCGAAGATGCGGCCGAGCAACTCAACCGCGTGGGATCGCGTCCTGTCGCTGATTGAACAGCGCCGATGGCGGTCGATTGAGCCTTGCGGCGATCGTCGCTTGCAGTAAAAATTGCTGCGCATGCTTCCCCCCGCCGACTCGATTGCCCATGAACGCGAGCATTGGCGCGCCCGTGTCGCGGATCACGACGCCGTGCGCGCGGCCGGCGAAAGTCTGGCTCGTTGCGAGCAGACGGTGATCGACGAATTGTTCCTGGTACGAAATCTCTGCGTACCCGAAATAGCGATCGATCCGGCGCTGCCCACGCTGGACCTTACCCAGCATGCGAATTTAATGCGCTATTGGCGCCAATTGCCGCGCGACGCGGGCGCCGACTTGCCCGCGCGCGGCGCACTCCGCCCCGAGGATCTGCACGGCACGCTGGGCGATCTGATGCTGCTGGAAGCCGATGCGACCGGGACCGATTTCGTTTACCGCGTCTACGGCTCGAACATCGCGATCAATGCCGGCCAGGATTGGACCGGGTGGAGCGTCGGCGCGATGGGCCTAAAAACCGACAGCGGAATCGCCCCGTTTTACCGCGCCGTCTATGTCGCCTGCGCCTTGGTGCGAAAGCCGATCTATACCGCGCACGAGGCGATGCCGTATCAAACGCCCAGCCTGTGGCGGCGTTTGATCGTGCCCTTGACCGGCGCGTCGCGCGGCGTCGAATGGTTCCTGGTCGCGAACGTGCCCGAGAAGTTCCGCCGCCCCGATCGCGCGCGCGAAATCGAGATGCGCCGCCGCCTGGGGCCGGGCGACGGCGCCTAGCCTTCCCAGGCGCGCCAAAGGAAGCTGAAACCGCCCGCGACGACCAGCGCGTCCATCATGAAAAGATGCACGCGCGGCGAAAAGCGTTTCAGCATCCAGCGCGCGACGAAGGCGCCTGGCACGGTGGCGAGGCCCAGGATCAGACCCGCCAAGATCAGCTCGAAGTCGAACAACATCGCCGATCCGAAGACCGACGCCTTGATCAAACTGCCGGACATCGACACGGCGGCTTCGGTGCCGATCAACGCCCCGCCGCGTAAGCCCAGCCCCATCATCACCGACAGCAGCAGCGGGCCCACGCCGGTCATCGAGCCGACGATGGCGCCATAGACCGCCCCGCCCGCGACGGCACCGCCCGCACTCAAGCGCCAGCCCGTTTTGTCGAGCTTGCGGCGGATCGGGATCGAGGCGATCAGGAACACGCCCAGCATCGCCGCGATCGCGCGCACCGGCAGCAGCGTGTAGACATAAGCCGACAGAACGCACATCGGCGCCATGCCGGCACCCACCAGCAGGATCGCGCGCCATGAAAGCTCGTGCCGGAACGCCGCCACGCGGCTGGCGTTCGTCATCGCCATCGCGATCGACATGACCGGCACGACCGACGCCACACCGACGACCGGGGCGAGAACCGGCGGCAGAATCAAACCGCCGCCATAGCCCGACACGCCGCCGACGATCGACGCGACGAAGGCGACGAGCGCGACGCCCGCGAGGATCAACGGATCGATTCCCGCAAGGGCGAAGCCGCTTTCCATCACGCCGTCGTCGGCATTTGCGAAAACCCGGTCCAGCCTTCGTCTTGCGCGTCCTCGCGCGCGATCGCGTCGACCTTGGCGAGCGGCGGACCGTCGCGACATTCGGCGATCATCGCCTCGACCGCCTTGGGCGGTCCGGCGAACACGGCTTCGACCGTGCCGTCCTTGCGATTGCGCACCCAGCCGCACAGCCCCGCCGCGCGCGCACGCTCCACCGTCCAGCCGCGATACCACACGCCTTGCACGCGCCCCGAAATCACAACCCGAACGGCGATGCGTTCCGTCATCGCGCCGGCTTCTCGAACACGACATGCATCGCGTGTTCGGTCGTCGCCTTGCGCGCGACTTCGAAGCCCTGCGCTTTCAGATCGACGCCGTCGAACGGCTTCGTGCCCGATCCCAGCAGGATCGGCGATACGACCAGATGGAAACGGTCGATAGCACCCAGGCGCAGATATTGGTTGATCGTCGAGGCCCCGCCGCCGACGCGCACATCCTTCGCCCCCGCCGCTTCGCGCGCGCGGCGCAGCGCTTCCGCGGCGCCGCCGGTGACGAAATGGAAAACCGTGCCGCCCTTCATTTCCAACGGTGCGCGCGCGTGATGGGTCAACACGAAGACGGGCACGCGATAGGGCGGCTCCTCGCCCCACCAACCTTTCCATTGGTCGTCGGGCCAGGGCCCGCGCACCGGCCCGAACATGTTGCGACCCAGGATCCAGGCGCCGACATTCTCGAAACTGCGCGCGGCGAAATCGTCGTCCACGCCCTTGGCGCCGCCATCCTGGCCGAGCACGCGCTTTTGGAACGTCTCGGTCCCGAACATCCAAGTATGGAGTCCCGTCCCGCCCTCGCCCAACGGATTCTCGAGGCTTTGGTTCGGCCCCGCCGCGTAGCCGTCGGCCGAAATCGCGAAGCAATCCACGCGCAACATCGTCGCTCCCCTCAACGCCAAGCGGCTACGGCCATCGCGCGCAGCGCCGTGCGGATCGCGGCCTGCGCTTGATCTTCCAATTCCGCGTCCGAGGGTAGCGCGCCGGCGTCGCCATGGGCCAGCGCGTTGCGCCGTTCGCGCAAAAGATCGAACTCCGGATCGCTCGCATCGCGCTTTCGCATCGCGTGCTCGGCCAGTGCGTAGGCGAGCATCACGCACGCCGCCCAAGCGCCCGCGCAAAACGCGGACTCGATCTCGCCCAGCAAGCGTTCCGTGCGCTCGTCGAATTCGGGCGCTGCCGGGCCGGCGTTGGCCGCCACCGCGCGCGCGAACCAATCGGCGCGACCGCGCCAAGTCTCGGGATCGGGCGGCGGCAGAACCGCGCCCGTCACTCGAACTCGACGATTTTCTGATCGACGGCGAGGGAATCGCCGGCGGCGGCGTGCAGCTTGGCGATCTTCCCGTCGCGCTCGGCGCGCAGGATATTCTCCATCTTCATCGCCTCGACGACGCAAAGCTCGTCGCCCGCTTTGACCTCCTGCCCCGCTTGCAGCGGCAGCGTCTTCAGCAGACCCGGCATCGGCGACAGCAGGAACTTCGACGTATCGGCCGCACGTTTCTCGGGCATCAGCTTGCGGAGTTTCGCCACACGCGGCGGCAGCACCAGTACGGGCAAGTTCGTGCCGCCATGCGCCAGCATGAAGCCCGCGCCGTTGCGCTCGACTTGCGCCGACAACGCGGCCCCATCGACCGTCGCTTCCATCAGCACGCGGCCGGGTTGCCATTCGGTCGCGACCACGCTGGTCTCCCCGCCCGAGGTGACGCGATAGGCGCCGTCCGCGAACTCGACCTTCGCGGCGGTGTCATCGCCCGCGAGGCGGACGACGAATTCGCTTTCGATCTTCGCCTCGTGGCCTTTGAGCTGGCCGGAGACACCCGTCTCGCGCTCGCGGATGCGGCGCTGCGCGACGGCGGCCAGCGCCACCAGCACGCGGCGCAGATCGACGTCCACGACGCGGCCCTTGAAGCCGCCGGGAAATTCCTCGGCGATGAAGCCGGTCGTCAGCCGCCCCGCCTTGAAGCGCGGGTGATGCACCAGCGCCGCCAGGAACGGGATGTTATGGCCCACGCCGCGCACGACGTAAGCGTCGAGCGCGTCGGCCATACGCTGCGTGGCCTGCACGCGGGATTCGCCGTAAGCGACCAGCTTGGCGATCATCGGATCGTAATACATCGAGATTTCGGCGCCTTCGTAGACGCCGGTATCGACGCGGATGCCGGGCTTGGTCACGGGGGCGGCGCAACGTGTCAAGCGCCCGATCGACGGCAGGAAGTTGCGCACCGGATCTTCGGCGTAGACGCGCGCTTCCAGCGCCCAGCCGGTCATCTTCACGTCCTTCTGCTCGAAGGGCAGTTTCTCGCCCGCCGCGACGCGGATCATCAGTTCGACCAGATCGACGCCGGTGACGCATTCGGTCACCGGATGCTCGACCTGCAAACGCGTGTTCATTTCCAGGAAGTAGAAATTCTTGCGCTTGTCGACGATGAATTCCACCGTGCCGGCGGATTTGTATTTGACTGCCTTGGCGAGGGCGACGGCTTGCGCGCCCATCGCGGCGCGCGTCTTGGCGTCGAGGAAGGGCGACGGCGCTTCCTCGATCACCTTCTGATGGCGGCGCTGGATCGAGCATTCGCGCTCGCCCAAATGCAGGATATTGCCGTGGCTGTCGCCGATCACCTGGATCTCGATATGCCGCGGCTCCTCGACGAATTTCTCGACGAACACGCGATCGTCGCCGAAGGCGCTCTTCGCCTCGTTGGTGGCGGAGCGGAAACCTTCGCGCGCCTCGGCGTCGTTATGCGCGATGCGCATGCCCTTGCCGCCGCCGCCGGCCGAGGCCTTGATCATCACCGGATAACCAATGGTCTTGGAGATCGCGACGCATTCCTCGGCGTCTTTCAGCGGCTTCAGATAGCCGGGCACGGTCGATACGCCGGCCTTCTGCGCGAGAAGCTTCGATTCGATCTTGTCGCCCATCGCGGCGACGGCGCGCATCGACGGACCGATGAATACAATGCCCGCCTCGTCCAAAGCCTTCGCGAACGCCGCGTTCTCCGACAGGAAGCCGTAGCCCGGATGCACCGCCTCGGCCTTCGTCTTCTTGCAGGCCTTCACGATCGCGTCGATCTTCAAATAACTCTGCGCCGACGGGGCCGGGCCGATATGCACCGCCTCGTCCGCCATGCGCACATGCAGCGCCTCGGCATCGGCGTCGGAATAGACCGCGACGGTCTTGATGCCCATGCGCTGGCAGGTGCGGATCACGCGACACGCGATCTCGCCGCGATTGGCGATCAG
>PVXE01000009.1 GCA_014444615.1 Tagaea sp. CACIAM 22H2
CGTCGCCTTCGTCGATATTCAGAAGGAGCGCGGACAAGCGCTCGCCGCCGAATTGACGGCGAGTGGCCAACGCGTTCATTTCGCGCCCGTCGATGTGACCGACACCGCGGCGTTGCAGAAGGCGATCGGCGATTTCGCCGCGAAGCTCGGGAATATCGGGGTGCTGATCAACAACGCCGCGCATGACGAGCGCCACGCGACCGATACGGTGACGTCCGAATATTGGGACGACCGCATCGCCGTGAACTTGAAGCATCAGTTCTTCGCCGCGCAAGCCGTGCTGCCGGGCATGAAGGCAGCGGGCGGCGGCGCCATCGTCAATTTCGGCTCGACGTCGTGGATGATCGGCCAAGGCGGCATGGCCGTTTACACGGCCGCGAAATCGGCCGTGCTGGGACTGACGCGCTCGCTGGCGCGCGACTACGGCCAATTCAACATCCGCGTGAACTCGGTCGCGCCCGGCTGGATCATGACCGAGCGTCAGATCGAGAAATGGCTGACGCCCGAAGGCGAAGCGGAACTCATGAAGCGCCAATGCCTGAAGCGCCGCCTGCAGCCGGCGGAACTCGCCAAGTTCACGGTGTTCCTGGCGTCCGACGAAGCGTCGGCTTGCACCAACCAGAGCTATATCGTCGACGGCGGCTGGGTCTGAGCTTCCGCCCCAGTCTTCGCGCTGGGAAAGAATGGGCTGGGTTCGGGCGTCTCGGCGTTGCCGCGGAACAGCTTGCGCCCGGCTCCCAACCCGCCGATGAGTTCGAGCTCGACGCGCTGCTTGTCGCGCTCGCGCACGTCGTCGGTCGATTCCTTGGCGAGTTCGGCATCGAACCCCAGACCCTTCAGCACGGCGCAGCTGAAAACCAGCGCCGATTCGAAAGTCTCGCGGATTTGATAAGTCACACCCGCCTTGATCAGCCGCAGCGAATGGCCGCGATCGAAGGCGCGCACATAAAGCTTCACCAGCGGAAACTCGTGGCGGCACAGCTCGACGATCTTGTCGGCGACGTCCGGCTTGTCGACGCAAACCAAGATCGCTTCGGCCGTTTCGGCGCCCGAGGCGCGCAGCACGTCGAGCCGCGTGCCGTCGCCGTAATGGATCTTGAAGCCGAAATTCCCGGCGGCGCGGATCATGTCGACGTCGGTTTCGATCAGCGACAGCTCGACCTTGTTGGCGAGCAGCGCTTGCGTCGCGACCTGGGCGAAACGGCCGAAACCGATAAACAGCACCCGCCCCCGCAAGCCGTTCGCGACCTCGATCCCTTCCATCGAGACCGGCGCGTCGCGGCGCGTGCGGCGCTGGACGATCAACACCAAAGGCGTGAGCGCCATCGACAGGATGACGATGGCACTCATGATCGCGGAGATGCGCGCATCGAACAGGCCCACGCCCAACGCGGCCGCGTAAAGCACGAAGGCGAATTCGCCGCCTTGGGCGAACAGCCCGGCGCGATTGGCGGCGGCCGCGTGACCGGAACGCGCGAGGCGTGCCACCATATAGATGCCGACGGCCTTCACCGACATGAAGGCGATCACGCCGCCCAGCACCATCCGCCATTCGGCGGCGACGACCGCCAGGTCGAGCGACATGCCGACGCTGAGGAAGAACAGCCCGAGCAGAAGCCCGCGAAACGGTTCGATATCCGCTTCGAGCTGATGGCGGAAATTCGATTCCGACAGCAGCACGCCCGCCAGGAATGCGCCCATCGCCATCGACAGGCCGGCGAGTTGCATGCCCAGCGCCGCGCCCAGCACGACAAGCAAGGCGGCGGCGGTCAGCACTTCGCGCGCACCGGCGCGCGCGATCAATCCGAAAAACGGGTCGAGCAGCCAGCGCCCCGCCGCGATCAACGCGCCCAGCGCCGCCAGCGCGATGCCGATGCTTTGCCATGCGGGCATCGCGTCGGCTTCCGCACGGCCATTCACCGCCGCCCAAACGGCGACGAGAGCGAGCAGCGGCACGATCGCCAGATCTTCCAGCAACAGAATCGCGACGGCCTTCTGGCCTTCTTGCGTTTGGGTTTCCCCCGCTTCGTTCATCATCTGCATGATGACGGCGGTCGACGACAGCACGAATCCCATCGCGCCCACCGCCGCCACTTCGACGCGCAGGCCCGCCGCCATGCCGACGAGGGTGAGCAACGCGCCGCAGGTCAACACTTGCGCGACGCCGAGCCCGAAGATCTGGCGGCGCAGACGCCACAGTTTCGACGGGCGCATTTCAAGGCCGATGACGAACAGGAACATCACGACGCCGAGTTCGGCGATGTGCAGCAAGGTCTCCGGATCGTCGAACAGGCCGAGGCCGAACGGCCCGATAATCAATCCCGCGGCGAGATAGCCGAGCACCGAGCCCAACCCGGCGCGCCGGAACAACGGCACTGCGACGACGGCCGCCCCCAACAGGACGACCGCATGTCCCACGCCAAAACCCGCCGCTTCCGCCATTTCCGCCGCTCCCATGCGATGTCCGATTCCGATCGGATCATCGCACAAGGAACGGCGGTTTGGCGAAAACGGAAGCCGCTCGGCGTTATTTCATCGTGGGCATGACGAACTCGGCACCGGATTTGATGCCGGTGGGCCAGCGCACGGTCGTCGTCTTGACCTTGGTGTAGAAGCCGACACCCTCGGCGCCGTAAGCGTTGCGGTCGCCGAAGATCGAGCGCTTCCAGCCGCCGAAGGAGTGATAGGCGACCGGAACCGGGATCGGCACGTTGACGCCGACCATGCCGACCTTCACGTCGTTGGCGAAGCTGCGCGCGGCGTCGCCGTCGCGGGTGAAGATCGCGGTGCCGTTGCCGTATTCGTGATCGTTCACCAGCTTCAAGGCTTCGGCGTAGTTCTTGGCGCGCACCACGCCCAGCACCGGCCCGAAGATCTCTTCCTTATAGATCTTCATGTCGGCGGTGACGTTGTCGAACAGGCAGCCGCCCATGAAGTAGCCGTTCTCGTAGCCTTGCAGCTTCAAGCCGCGCCCGTCGACCACCAGCTTGGCGCCTTCCTTAACGCCGGTGTCGACATAGCCCTTCACCTTGGCGAGATGTTCCTTGGTGACCAGCGGCCCCATTTCGCTGTCGGGGTCGAGGCCGGGGCCGACCTTGAGCTTGGCGACGCGCGGCGCCAGACGGTCGATCAGCTGATCGCCGACATTGCCGACCGCGACGGCGATGGAGATCGCCATGCAGCGCTCGCCCGCCGAGCCGTAGCCCGCGCCCATCAGCGCATCCGTCGCCTGATCGAGATCGGCGTCGGGCATGATGACCATGTGGTTCTTCGCCCCGCACAACGCCTGCACGCGCTTTCCGTTCGCGGTGCCGGTCTTGTAGACATATTCGCCGATCGGCGTGGAGCCGACGAAGCTGATCGCCTGCACGGTCGGGTGCGTCAGCAACGCGTCGACTGCTTCCTTGTCGCCCTGGACGACGTTGAGGATACCGGCCGGCAAGCCCGCTTCCATCGCGAGCTCGGCGATGCGAAGCGACGTCGAGGGGTCCTTCTCCGACGGTTTCCACACGAAGGCGTTGCCCGTGGCGATCGCCATCGGCGCCATCCACAGCCCGATCATGCCGGGGAAGTTGAACGGTGTGATGCCCGCGACGACGCCCAGCGGTTGGCGCATCGAATAGGCGTCGATGCCGCGGCCCACGTCGGGTGTGAAATCGCCCTTCAGCAGATGGGGAATGCCGCAGGCGAACTCGACGACTTCGATGCCGCGGACCATCTCGCCCTTGGCGTCCTCGTGCGTCTTGCCGTGTTCGAGCGTGATCAGCTTCGCGATCGCGTCGCGATGCGTTTCCAGCAATTCCTTCCACTTGAACATCACACGCGCGCGGATCAGCGGCGGCGTCGCGGCCCACGCCGCTTGTGCTGCCGCCGCGTTCGCGACGACGGCATCGACTTCCGCCTTCGACGCCAAGGCGACTTCCGCCGCCTGTTCGCCCGTCGCCGGGTTGTAGACCGGGCCCACCCGCCCGCCACCCGCCACGGCCTTGCCGCCGATCCAGTGTCCGATGCGATTCATGACTTTCTTCCTTCTTCTTTAAACTCAGGCCGCGCGCTCGATCGCTTTGCCCAGCGTGTCGATCATGCGGTCGATCTGCGGCTTCTCGACGATCAGCGGCGGCGACATCGCCACGATGTCGCCCGTCGTGCGCACCAATAACCCGGATTCGAAGCAGTCGACCAGCACGTCGTAAGCGCGCGCGGTCGGCTGGTTCGGGCGCGACGAAAGTTCAATTCCGGCCACCAAGCCCATATTGCGGATATCGATCACGTTGCGCTTGCCTTTCAGCGAATGCACCGCGTCCTCCCAATAGGGCGCCAAATCGGCCGCGCGCTGGAACAGGCCTTCCTCGCGATAGATGTCGAGCGTGGCGAGACCCGCCGCGCAGGCCAAAGGATGGCCCGAATAGGTGTAGCCGTGGAACAGCTCGATCAGGTTTTCGGGCCCCGTCATCAGCGCGTCGTACAGCTCCTTGCGCGCGAACACGGCCCCCATCGGCACGGCGGCGTTGGTGATGCCCTTGGCGACCGTCATCAGATCGGGGGTCACATTGAATTTCTCGGCCGCGAAGGACGAGCCCAAGCGGCCGAAGCCGGTGATGACCTCGTCGAAAATCAGCAGGATGCCGTATTTATCGCAGATCGCGCGCAGGCGTTCGAGATAGCCCTTGGGCGGAATCAGCACGCCGGTCGACCCGGCCATCGGTTCGACGATCACGGCCGCGATGGTCGACGCGTCGTGCAGCGTGACGAGTTTTTCGAGCACGTCGGCGAGCTCCGCACCATGCTCGGGCTGGCCGCGCACGAAGCTATTTTTCTCCGGCAGATGCGTGTGCGGCAGGTGATCGGTGTAGGGCAGCTGAAGCCCGAATTGCTTGCGGTTGGCGACGATGCCGCCCACCGAAATACCGCCGAAGCCGACGCCGTGATAGCCGCGCTCGCGCCCGATGAAGCGCACGCGCTGCCCCTGGCCCTTCGCGCGATGATAGGCGAGCGCGATCTTCAGCGCCGTATCGACGCTTTCGGAGCCGGAGTTGGTGAAGAACACCTTGTCGAGATCGCCGGGCAGGATCGCCTGCAAGCGCGAAGCGAATTCGAAGCTGATCGGATGGCCCATCTGGAAGCCGGGCGCGTAATCCATCGTCGCGGCCTGTTTGGCGATCGCATCGACGATTTTCTGGCGGCCGTGGCCGGCATTGACGCACCACAGGCCCGACGTGCCGTCCAAGATCTCGCGCCCATCGGGCGTGAAATAGAACATGCCCTTCGCACCCGCCAGCATGCGCGGCTTCTTCTTGAACTGCCGGTTCGCGGTGAAGGGCATCCACAACGCTTCGAGATTGTTGGGATCGGCGGTTTTGATCGCGGCGGTCATGGGCGGGCCCTCCTCGGTTGAGCGACGATGCTAGGGGGCGCCAAGGACCGCCGCAATCGAAAGCGCCCGCAAGCGATCCTATTGAAATTGCCGGAACTTCGCCCAGGGTGATAAGAATACTTATCGCGCTTTACGAAGGAACGGCCATGGACATCGAAATCGGCGACGTATTGCGGGGTTTGCGCGAACGCGCGGGGCTGTCGCAACGCGCTTTGGCGCAGAAAGTGGGCTTGAGCGCGCCGGCGATTTCGATGATCGAATCCGGGCGCACCAGCCCGTCGGTAGGCACGCTCAAACGCGTGCTCGACGGGCTCGATATTTCGCTGGCCGATTTCTTCGCGCGCGAAATTCCGGTCGAGACCGAGCATTTCTATCGCGCGCGCGAACTGACCGAGATCGGCGAGAAAGGCATTTCCTATCGCCAGGTCGGGCGGAATTTGAAACAGCGCCCGCTGCAAATTCTGCACGAACGCTATCAGCCGGGCTCCGACACCGGGCGCAATCACCTGAGCCACGACGGGTTCGAAGGCGGCGTGGTCGTCAAAGGCCGACTGGAGGTCACCGTCGACGGCAAGAAGCGCATATTGGGGCCGGGCGACGCCTATTATTTCGACTCCCGCCTGCCCCACCGTTTTCGCAACGCGGGCAAGGAGGAATGCGAAGTCGTCAGCGCCTGCACCCCGCCGAGTTTCTGAGTTCACGGAAACGTCGCGGGACCGTCATCGGAATTCGACGGGAAAGCTGTGCCATATGAGATCTCGAATTTGCCGGGAGGAAACGCGATGCGGCGGGCGGTATTGGTGATTTGCGACGGCCATCGGGCCGATTTCGTGCGGCCCGATTTGACGCCGCATATCTGCGCCCTCGCCGCACGCGGCCGGCGCTTTGCCGCGCATCGCGGAATTTTTCCGTCGGTCACGCGTACCTCGTCCGCCAGTATCGCGACCGGCTGCCATCCCGGCCGCCATGGTTTGCACGGCAACACGATGGCGCTGAACGAAGGCGCAGGGCTGGTTACGCGCGACGTGGGCAATCCGGACTTCCGCGCCCGGATGCGCAAAGCCACCGGCGCCACGCTGCGTGTACCCACCGTCGCCGAACGCGTCGCCGATCTGCGCGGCCAAATCGTGTTCTCCAACGTGTCGCCGGGGGCGGCGATCTTCCACGACCCCGACGGCCACGGCCATGTCTATCACCGCGCGGTTTCCTACGGGCCGGGCGAAAGTGCCGTCGCCGATCCGCTGAAGGTTTCCCACGACGCCGCCGGCGACGCGGCGATGACCGAGCGCTTCTGCCGCGAGATCCTGCGCGATCGCCGCCCGACCGTATCGGTGCTGTGGCTGTGCGAGCCCGACCACACGATGCATGCCAGCGAGTTGGGCTCGCCCGATCATCTCGCGGCGATCCGCGCGGCCGATGCCTGCGTCGGGCGCGTCGCCGAAACGGTCGAGGCCTTGCGCGCCGAGGGCGAGAATATTCTGCTGCTCGTCGGTTCCGATCACGGGCAGGAAACGGTCGGCGAAACGATCCGCCTCGATGCGCTTCTGGTCGAAGCCGGCCTGAAGGAATCCCTCACCTCGACGGACGTCGCGATCGCGCCGCAAGGCTTCAGCGGTCTCGTCTCGCTCGCCGCGGGGCTCGACACGCGCGCCGCCGAGATCGCGAAATTCCTGCGCGCCCAGGATTGGATCGGCGAGGCCTTCGATGCGGGCGACCTCGCGCGCATCGGCCAGGCGCCGACCCACGGGCTGGCCCTCGCTTTCACTTTGCGCGGCGACGATCGCACCAATAGCTACGGCGTGCCGGGCTACAGCCCGATCGTCATGGCGTCGAGCGACGAACGCGTCAAAGCGGGTCTCGGCTCGCATGGCGGGCTGGGGCGCTGGGAGCAAAGCCCGTTCCTGGTCGCGCAAGGCGGGGCCGTGCCCGCGACCGGCGCGGTCGTGACGGCGCCGACCTGCATCGTCGACATCGCGCCGACGATCCTGCGCCATCTCGGCCGCGACGCGACCGGGATGGACGGCAAGGCGCTCGATTTCGCTTAGGCGTCGATCGTTTCGCGCGCGGTCGTCGCCGGGGCTTCGATCGCTTTGAAACGCGGTACGGCGTCGAGCAGGCTGCGCGTATAAGCGGCGAGCGGATGGTTCAGCACTTGCGCCGCCGTGCCTTCCTCGATCACACGCCCGTCCTTCATCACCGCGATCCGGTCGGCCAGCGTTTCGATGGCGCCGATATCGTGGCCGATGAACAGCATCGACACGCCGCGCCTGTCGCGCACCTTGCGCAGCAGCGCCAGGATCTGCGCCTGGATCGTCATGTCGAGCGCGGTCACCGGCTCGTCGCAAACCAGGAACTCGGGATCGAGCGCCAAAGCTCGTGCGATCGCCACACGCTGGCGCTGCCCGCCCGACAATTCGTGCGGATAGCGCGCCAGATGCTCGCGCGCCAAGCCCACTTCGCCCAGCAGCGACGCGGCGCGTTCGCGCCATTCCGATCTGGTGCCGATGCGATGCAGCGCGAAAGGCTCGGTTAACGAAGCTTCGATCGTCAAACGCGGGTTGAGGCTGCCGGCCGCATCCTGAAACACCATCTGCGCCTTGCGCGCGCGTTCGGCGATGCGGCCGCGATCCATCGGATCGAGACCGCAAACGCGGATCGTGCCGGCCGCCGGCCGCAGCAGCCCGATCGCGATACGGCCCAAAGTCGACTTGCCCGAGCCGGACTCGCCGACCAGCCCCAAACAAGCGCCGCGCGGAATCTTGAGCGATACGCCGTCGAGCGCTTTCGCCGGCGTCGTCCCGCGCCGGCGCGCGGGATACGCAAAGTCGATCCCCTTCGCCTCCATCGCATAGCCCTGCGCCAGCGCGTCCTTGCCCGGCAGTTTGCCCGCCGGGCGCGACGCGATCAGCAGGCGCGTGTATTCGTGCGCGGGCGCCCGCAGCACCTGCGCGACCGGTCCGGTCTCGACGATGCGCCCGTCGCGCATTACCGCGACGCGATCGGCGATTTCGCCGACGACCGCGAGATCATGGCTGATGAACAGCATCGCCATGCCGTGGCGCGCTTGCGCGGCTTTCAGAACACGAAGCACTTGCGCCTGGACCGAAACGTCGAGTGCCGTCGTCGGCTCGTCGGCGATCAGCAGATCCGGCTCGGCGGCAATCGCGGCTGCGATGCCCGCGCGCTGCAGCTGTCCGCCGGAGAGTTGATGCGGATAGGCGCGCGCCGCCCCTGCGGGATCGGGCAGGCCGCATTCGTCGAGCAGCGCGATCGCGCGGCGCATCGCAAGGTCGGGCGCCAGGAAGCTTGCGCGCGCGATCTGCGCGCCGACGGACATCAGCGGATCGAAACTCGCGAACGGATCTTGAAACACGAAGCCGATGCGCCGTCCGCGCAGCTTCGTCCATGCGGTTTCGTTCGCAACATCGAGAACATCGCCGTCGAATCGCATGCGTCCGCGCCCTTGCGCCGCCGCCGGCAGCAGGCCGGCGATCGCGCAAGCGGTCATCGACTTGCCCGATCCGGACTCGCCGACCAGACCCAGTGTCTGGCCTTTGGCAATGGAGAGGCCCACGCCGTCGACCACGCGCTTGTCGTCGAAAGCGACGGTCAAGTTTTCGAGCGACACGAGCGTCATCGGCGCAGCCTGGGATCGAGAAGACGTTGGAGAAGATCGGTCGCCGCGTTGACCAGAATGATCGCCACGGCGAACAACAGGATCGCCGCTTGAATGACCGGATAGTCGCGGCCCTGGATCGCTTGAAGCGCGAGCGTGCCAAGGCCCGGCAAGCCGAACAGCACTTCCATCGTCAGCGTGCCGCCGATCAAACCTGCGAGGATCAGCCCGGACAACGCGATCGCGACGGGGGCGGCGTTGGGCAAAAGATGCGCAAGCACGATGCGCGCGGGCGATTCGCCGCGCGCCTTGGCCGCGCGCACGTAAGGGGCGGCACTCGCCTCCTTCAATTCCTCGTGCAACGGCTTGACGATCTGCCCCGCGATATCGATGCCGATAACGATGGCGGGCACGAAGCCGTTGCCCAGCACTTTCATCCAGCCGAGCCCGATCGCGAAAACCAGGATCGCGGCGAGACCCACGCAAAAGGTCGGGATCGCGATCGACCAAAGATTCACGAAATCGACCAGCCAGGCAGCGGGCCCGCGCGGCCAGATCGTCGCGGCCGATGCGATGCCGACACCCAACAGCAACCCGATCGCCAGCGACTTGGCGGCGAGCGCCAGCGTGGTCGGGATCGCGTATTCGATCATCTGCGCGACCGGGCGTTCGAAGCGCAGCGACATGCCCAGATCGCCTTGCGCCATGCGCGTCAGCCACAGCGCGAGTTGTTCGGGCACGGGCCGATCGAGACCGAGTTCGGCGCGCAGCTCGGCGACCTCCGCCGCCGTCATGTCGCCCTCGGTCGCCATGACATCGACCACATCGCCCGGCACGACGCGGATCAGCAAAAACACCGCGATCACGATGGCGCAGATCAAGCCGATCTGGCGCAGCAGCGGAACGCCCAAAGCGCGGATCATGGCGACGTTCCTTTGCGCAGCGGATCCCAGCGCAAGCGCAGCTTGTCGCCCAGCAGCGCGAAGGCGAGCGTCACCATCGACAGCGCCAGCACGGGCACCAAGGCCGCCAGGGGCGCGCGTTCGACGTATTTAACCGCGTCGGCGATCATGCGCCCCCAGGTGGGCGTACCGGGCGCCACGCCGATGCCGAAAAAGCTCAACACCGATTCCGTGGTGATCGCGCGCGGAATGACGATCGCGGCTTGGGTGACGATGGCGCCCAGGATGTTGGGGGCGATATGCCAGACGAGCGTCGTCAACGGCGGCGAGCCCATCACGTTCGCGGCGGCGACATAGCCCGCAGTGGTTTCGCGCATCCACGCCGCGCGCGCGATATAGGCGAAGATCGGCGCGAAGGCGATGCCGATGGCAAGCGTGACCGACGGTACGCCCGGCCCCAGCGCCACCAGCAGCGTCATCGCCAGCAGGATCGACGGCATCGCGCGCACGAGATCGAAGGCGCCGAAGACCGGCCATTCCGCCCAGCGCCCGGCGACGACGGCGAGCAGGCCAAGCGCCGCGCCCAGCAGAATCGCCGTCGCCGTTGAAGCGAGCGCCACGAGCATGGTCAAGCGCGCGCCCACCGCGAGACGCGTGAAGATATCGCGGCCGAGATGGTCCCGGCCAAGCCAATGCACCGTCGTTGGCCCGGAATGGGAACCGGCGACGCTTTGCGTCATCGGATCGAGCCCTGTGAGCGTCGGCCCCGTCAATGCCAGGAGCGCGACCGCGCCGAGGATCGCATAGGCGACGATCTCGGCGCGGAGCGCGAAGGGCTTAGCTGCCGCGAATGAGGCTTGCATAACCCGCCCCGCCATCGACGCGCGCCGAACCCCAGGTGAAGCCGGGGGTCCAGCCGCTCACGTCGCGGCGATTGGCGATCGCTTCGGCCGAGTGGCCGATGACGACCGTCCAGTAATTGTCCATCGCGTGACGCCACGCTTGCAAATAGAGAGCGCGGCGCTGGCCGAGATCGACCGCAGCGACCGCCTTCTTGACCAGATCGTCGAACGCGGCGTCCTGGGGGCTTCCCCACAATCCGGTATTCGGCCCGTCGGACAACAAGCGCACGAAGCGCAGGAAGATATCGGCGCGCGGACCGCTGCCGAACGGCGCCAGATCCCAGTCGTATTGGCCCAAGCGGCGCTGCGCGCCGATATCGTCCAGCGCCAGATGTTCGACCTGAAAGCCGAGCTCGCGCATCGTTTGCGCGCAAGCCTGCGAGTAGTCGTTCTGCCACGACACGATACGCAAAGGCGTGCGCGACGGGTCCACGCCTTCCGCCTTCAGCATCGCCAGCGCTTTCGCGCGATCGGGTTTGGCGTGCTTATCGGCTTTGTGCAGCGCTTCATCCCAGTAGAAATTGCCGGGGGCGGCCATCTGGTTGGTCGCGACGCCCGTGTCGCCCGACCACACTTTCAGCAGCGCCGGCTTGTCCATCGCATAGGCGATCGCCTCGCGGACCTTGACGTTGTCGAACGGCGCGCGCGGTTTGCGGTTGTTGAACGACCAGAAGATCCAGCTCGTGTCCTTCATGAATTGAAGCTCGATGTTCGGATCGGCCTTCAGCACGGGGATCTGATCGGCCGTGGCGCGCGCGATATGCAGATCGCCCGCGCGCAGCGCCAGCGTGTAGTCGACCGTATCGCGCAGATTGAACTCGACCGCCGCGACCTTCGGCAGACCCGCCTGCCAATAGGCGTCGTGCGCGGGCGCCAGCAGACGTTCGTTCGGAACCCAGGTGCCGAACTTGAACGGGCCGGTCGCGATCGGCGTTTGCACCGTCGCCGCCCAGCCCGGGCTTTCCGGCGCCACGATCCACAATTCCGACAACACATTCAGCAGCGGTCCGTACGGCTCCTTCATCTCCATCACGAAGGTGCGCGCATCGGGTGCCGCGAAGCCGGAGACGAGTTGCATGGGGGCGGCCAGCCAGCCGCGGCGCAGATCGCGCACGCGTTCGGCGTTCGCTTTCACGTCGGCGGCGGTGAGTTCGCGGCCGTTATGGAATTTCACGCCTTGGCGGATCTTGAACGTATAGACCTTGCCGTCCGGGCTGATCGTCCAGGATTCCGCCAGATAGGGGATCGCCTTGCCGTCGTCGGCGATGCTGGTCAGCGCCTCGGCATAGACCTGCTGCACCGAGATCGAACCGGTGTGACGATGCGGATCGGACGTATCGAGCCCCAGCAGCGCGATCTTCAACGTGCCGGTCCGTGCGGTTTGCGCATTCGCGGTGCCGAGGCGCGTTCCGGGCACATGGTCGAGCAAACCGGCGGCGGCGAGTGCCGCAGCACCCCCGAAGAACGTGCGGCGTCCGAAATCCTGGGTCATGGCGGCGTCTCCAAAGGGCGAAGAACCGCAACGCTAGTCCGCAGGTATGACGGAATCGTCGCGACGCGATGACATGCCGATTGGATTTATGTGCCGATTGTATGACGCACGACCGCCGATCAGCGCTGTACCAAATTTAGCCATGACGCCTTCAAAGATGCGGCGTCCGGCGGCATTCCGCCGGGCGCATCGCCAAGCCGGCGATCGATTTCGCATCGTGCCGAAAAGGTGTCGGGTTACGGATTCGCATCGTGCCGGTCGATCCGCCCGAACGCCGTCCCGACTTAAACGTCTGGCGGAGACCGCAAAACGAGAGCGACGACTTGAAATAGCATGTGCTGCGCGCATGACGTTGCCGTTTCGGCAACGCCCTGTCGTTTTTTATGATCTTTGGTGAACAGGAAATTGGCGCAATAGTTGCTGCATTCCGACCGCTCAAAAGGGTGGCGGAACGGCCCGCAGGGACCCAAGGATCAAATCCAACAACGGAGGCACCAAAATGTCGAATAGCGGCGGAATGCGGATGACGCGGCGTAGCGCGCTGGCGATGGGCGGTGCGGCTTTGGCGGCGGGCAGCGGTCTCGTCTCGGTCGAAGCCGGCGCCCAATCGAAAGCGGTCGTCAATCTCCAGCTCGGCTGGCTGCTGTCGGGCAACCAGCTCGGCGAAGTCGCGGCCAAGCATATGGGCTTCTACGACGCGGAAGGCATCGATATGCGCTTCCAGGCGGGCGGCCCGAATATCGATGGCGTGGCCGTCGTCGCCTCCGGCCGTTTCGAAGTCGGCCAAGTTTCGTCCAGCCCCTCGCTGATGCTTGCGGCGTCCCAGGACCTGCCGGTCAAGTGCTTCGCCGTCGGCGCGCAACAGCATCCCTATTGCTTCTTCTCGCTGAAGAAGAAGGCCGTCGAAAAGCCCGCCGATCTGGTCGGCAAGAAGGTCGGCATTCAGGCGACCGGTGTTATTCTTCTGCGCGCGCTGCTCGCGAAGAACAACATTCCGGAAAGTGCCGTGCAGATCGTCACGATCGGCGCCGACATGGCACCGCTGCTGACCGGCCAAGTCGATGTCGTCACCGGGTGGCTGACCAACACCACCGCGCTGAAGGTGCTGGGCAGCGAGCGCGTCGATCTGCGCTTGTGGGACACGGGCGTGCGCCTCTACGCCCTGCCCTACTACGCCACGACCAAGACGCTGCAGACCAACGCCGACGCGCTTGCCCGCTTCGTGCGCGCCACTGGCAAGGGCTGGGAATACGCCCACGCCAACCGCGAAAAGGCCGTCGATTTCCTGGTCAAGGAATTCCCCAACCTCAACCGCGCGGACGAGATCGAAGCGGCCGCGGTGATGCTGAAATACGCCTTCAGCGACAACACCAAGGCCAATGGCTGGGGTGCGATGGACCCGCAGGTGTGGAAGGAACAGATCGACCTCTACGCCCAGCTCGGCCAGTTCTCGAAGCGCGTGCCCGCCCTCGACGAGGTGATGACCCTCGACGTGCTGAACGCCACCGGCAACGCGCGTCCGCGTCTGGGCTGACGTGAACGCCCAGACGATCGCGCCCGCCGTCGCTTGCCGTGCGCTCTCGGTCCGCTTTGTGACCGAGCGGCGCACGGTAACGGCGCTCGAAAACGTCTCGTTCGAGATCCCGAAAGGCGCCTTCTTGTCGCTGCTCGGGCCGTCGGGTTGCGGCAAGTCAACGCTGCTGCGGGTCGTCGCCGATCTCGTCAACGCGTCGGAAGGCGCGTGCGACGTGCTCGGCGGCAGCCCGGAAGCGGCAAGGCGCGAGCGCAAACTCGGCTTCGTCTTTCAGGACGCGGCGTTGCTGCCGTGGCGCACCGCGATCCAGAACGTCGAATTGCCGCTGGAAGTCGGCGGCGGCATCAAGCGCGGCTCGTCGCCCACGCCGCGTGAATTGCTGCGGCTCGTCGGCCTTGAAGGCTGGGAGAATTCGTACCCGCACGAGCTTTCCGGCGGCATGCGCCAGCGCGTGTCGATCGCGCGCGCGTTGCTGGGTTCGCCCCAAATCCTGTTGATGGACGAACCGTTCGGCGCGCTGGACGAAATCACGCGCGACCGTTTGAACGAGGAACTCCTGCGCATCTGGCAGGAGACCAAGACGACGATTCTGTTCGTCACCCATTCGATCTACGAAGCCGCGTTCCTGGGCCAGAAGGTTCTGGTTCTCGCCGCCAATCCGGGCCGCGTGCGCGAAATGGTCGATATCGACCTGCCTGCCGACCGCAATCTCGCGATGCGCGACAGCGAGGCCTTCGTGCGCATCGCCGCCCATCTTCGCGCGTTGTTGGGGAGCTGCTGATATGGCCGACGGGACAATCCCCAACGCCGGCGTCGCCGCCGCCGAAGCGGCCTTCCGCGCGGCACAGCAACGCAAGAAATGGCGCCGCCGCTTGCTGCCGCTCGCCGGTGTCGCCGCGTTTCTGCTGAGCTGGGCCTTCCTGGTCGAAGTGCTGCAAGTGCCGCCCTTCGTGGCACCCTCGCCGCAAGCGGTGATCGCCACGCTGGTCGCCAAATTCGACATGCTGATGCGCAACCTCGCCGTCACCGCGATGGAAGCGCTGGCGGGTTTCGCGCTGGGTAATCTCGCGGCCATCGCCATCGCCACGGTGTTCGTCCACAAGAAATCGGCCGAGGAAGCTTTCTTCCCCGTCGTCGTGCTGATCAACACCGTGCCCGTCGTCGCCAAGGCGCCGATCCTAGTACTGCTGCTGGGCAACGGCATGGAGCCCAAGATCGCCATCGCCGCGTTGATCTGCTTCTTCCCCACGCTGGTCAACATGGTGCGCGGCCTCGAATCCGTGAACCCGCAAGCGATGGAGTTGATGCGCGTGTTGTCGGCCAGCCCGCGCGAGATCTTCTTCAAACTGCGCGTCCAGAACTCGCTGCCCTATCTTTTCTCGGCCCTCAAAATCGCCGCATCGACCGCCGTGATCGGCGCCATCGTCGGCGAATGGATCGGGTCGACCGTGGGCATCGGCGCGCTGATCATCCAAGCGACCTATAATTTCGACACGGCGTTGCTCTACGCCACCGTCGTCGTCGGGTCGTGCTTCTCGGTTCTGTTCTTCTTCGCGATTTCGCTGCTCGAAAGAATGGTCGTGCGCTGGCAAGCGCCGGTCGTCGGCTAAGGGAGGTTGCCCATGTCCACCGAACGCATCGCCGAACAAGGCGGCAGCGTGCCCGTCGCGGCGCGCGCCGACGTCGTCGTCGTCGGCGGCGGCCCCGCCGGTTTCTCGGCCGCCGTGTCCGCCGCGCGTATGGGCGCGAAGACCGTCCTGCTCGAACGCTATCCCTATCTCGGCGGGCTTGCGGCCGGCGGCATGGTCCTCGTCCTCGACGACATGACCAACGGCCAGGAAATCACCGTCACCGGCACGTGCATGGAAATGATCGACCGCATGGCCAAGCGCGGCCACGCGATCTATCCGCCCGAGGAAGACCGCGTGGCGAGCTGGGAAGCGTGGCGCAAATGGTCGCGCTGGGGCGCGCAGGATTTCCGCGCCCAATCGAAGCCGCAGCCGATCGTCTTCGCCGCCGCCTTCGATCCCGACGGCTGGAAGCGCGCTTCCAACGAAATGGTCGCTGAAGCCAAGATCGACGTGCGCCTGCATTCCTGGTTCTCGCGCGCCATCGTCGAAGACGGCCTCGCCAAGGGCGTGGTCTGCGAAACCAAATCGGGCCGCGAAGCGATTCTGGGCGACGTGATCGTCGATGCGACCGGTGATCTGGACGTCGCGGCATCGGCGGGTGCGCCCTTCACCAAGGGCAATTACATCGTCACGACCGTGTTCCGCCTGGGCGGCGTCGACACGGTCGAGGCCGAACGCTTCCAGTACGAGGAGCCCGAAGCCTTCGCCAAGATCGACCGCCAAGCCAAGCGCGTGATGGGCGGCAGCTGGGATTATTGGTGGCTGAAAACGCCGCTGCCCGGCATCGTCTGGTGCAATTGCCCGCATATGCCGGGCTTCGACGCGCTGTCGGTCGTCGACCAGACGCGCGCCGATTTCGAAGGCCGCAACCGCATCTACGCGCTGGTCGATTTCGTGCGCGCCAATATGCCCGGCTTCGCCAATTGCTTCGTCGTCGACGTGGCCCCGCAGCTCGGCGTGCGCACCACGCGCCTGCTCGACGGCGAATACGTCGTGACCAAGGAAGACGTGATGGATCGCGTCCATTTCGCCGACACGGTCGCGCGCGGACGTGATTACTACACGCCCTATCGTTCCATGCTGCCCAAGGGCGTTGATGGCTTGATCGTCGCCGGCCGCCATTATTCGGCGACCGAAGCAGCACAGAAGCTGTCGCGCGAGATCCCGCCTTGCATGTCGATGGGTCAAGCGGCCGGTGTGGCCGCCGCCCTCTCGCTCGATCGCGGTGTGGCGTTGCGCGATGTCGCGCCCGCCGAAATCTGCCGCGCGGTGCGCGCGCAAGGCGGCGATCCCGGCGACAAGCCGTCGGCCAACGCCCGTATGTTGGAGGTGCAGTCTTGAGCCCGAACGCCCCCCTGCCGCTCGACGGCATTCGCGTCATCGATTTCACCCAGGTGATGATGGGCCCGTGCGCCACGCAGATGCTGGGCGATTACGGCGCCGACGTGATCAAGATCGAACGCCCGGGTGCGGGCGATCTGTCGCGCACGGCCTTCCCCAACGATCCCGCCGGCCTGCAAGGCCCGGTCTTCTGCTCGCTCAATCGGAACAAACGTTCGATCGCGCTCGATCTGCGCAAGCCCGAAATGCGCGAGGTCGTGCTGCGCCTGATCGACGGCGCCGACGTCGTCGCCAACAATTTCCGCGCGGGCGTGATGGAGCGGATGGGCTTCGGCTACGAGGACCTCGCCAAGCGCAACCCGCGTTTGATCTACGCGGTGGGCACGGGCTACGGCTTGACCGGGCCTTACGCCCACAAGGGCGGCCAGGACGTGCTGGCACAGGCGATGAGCGGCACGATGATGCGCCGTTCCGATGAATCGCTGCCGCTGTCGATCTACCCGACGACCTTCGCCGATTACTCGGCCGGCATGCATATGGTCCAGGGGGTGCTGCTGGCGCTGCTACAGCGTGCGCGCACCGGGCGCGGCCAGCTCGTCTCGGTCTCGCTGCTTGATTCGATGATCGCGGCGCAGATGCAGGAAGCGACGGCGCATATGATGCGCGGGCGCGAAGTGAATTGGGGCGCCATGCCGCTGTCCGGCGTGTTCCCGACGACCGACGGCGCGGTCGTGCTGGTCGGCGCCTTCAAGGCCGACCCGCTGCGCGACATCGCCAACGCGCTGGAAATTCCCGAACTCGCCGACGATCCGCGCTTCGCCACCCACGAATTGCGCGTCGCCAACAAACCGGCGTTGCATGACATCTTCCGCAAGCGTTTCGCGAGCTACACGACCGCGCGCTTGTTGGAGCGGTTGGAAGAACAGGATCTGCTCTGCGCGCCGGTGCGCACGCTGGCGACGGCGCTCGCCGACGAGCAGACCGCAATCAACGGAATGGTGCTGGAAGCGCAAGGCCCGACCGAAAAGATGCGCGTCGTCGGCTCGCCGGTGCATCTATCGGAAGCGCCGGTGACGATCCGCATCGTGCCGCCGGGCTTGGGCGAGCATACCGACGAAGTCCTCGCCGCGCTGAAGGCGGAGGCCGTCTGATGCCGATCCGCTTCGACCTCGTCGATCACGTCGCGCGCGTCACGATCGACCGGCCGGAAGTCCTCAACGCCATCGATGCGGCCGCCGAGGCCGAGTTGCAGGCGATCTGGGCGCGGATCGAAGCGGATCGCGATGTGCGCTGCGTGGTGCTGACGGGTGCGGGCGATCGCGCCTTCAGTGCCGGCGCCGACATGAAGGGCCATTCCGGCAAATCGGGCCTGGAATACTGGGCGCAGGAACGGCCCGGCGGTTTCGGCGGCATCGCTTTGCGCCAAACGCTCGACGTGCCCGTCATCGCGCGCGTCAACGGCCATGCGCTGGGCGGCGGATTCGAAATGGTGCTGGGCTGCGATATCGTGGTGGCGGCCGCCGAAGCGAGTTTCGGATTGCCCGAAGCGCGTGTCGGGCGCTTGCCGCTCGACGGCGGCATGACGCTGCTGCAACGCCAAATCCCGTTCCGCCAAGCGATGGGCGTGCTGCTGACGGGGCGGCGCATTCAAGCCGCCGAAGCGCTGAGCATGGGCATCGTCAACGAGGTTGTGCCGCGCGCGGAACTCGACGCGGCCGTCGATCGCTGGATCGCGGAGATCCTGGTTTGCGCGCCGTTGTCGGTGCGCGCGATCAAGCAAACCGTGCGGCGGGCGGCGCATCTCACGGCCGTCGAGGCGCAGGCGCTGCGCTTGCCGGCAGTCGTCGAGGCGTTGACCTCCCAAGACAGCGAAGAAGGTGTCGCCGCCTTCCGCGAAAAACGCAAACCGGTCTGGAAAGGCCGCTGATGCCCTTCGTCATCGCCTCGCCCTGTATCGACGTGAAGGACAAGGCCTGTTTGAAGGTCTGTCCGGTCGATTGCATCTACGAAGGCGGACGCACGCTTTATATCCATCCGACCGAATGCATCGATTGCGGCCTGTGCGAGACCGTGTGCCCCGCCGACGCGATCCATGCCGACGACGCGCTGCCGGAAGCCGAAAAGCAGTTTCTGACCGTGAATGCGGAATTTTTCGGCGCGGAGGTCACCGGCTGGGGCTCGCCCGGCGGGGCCGACGCCAAACACACGACCGAGCGCGATCATCCGCTGGTCGCGGCGTGGCCGCGCCGCTAACATCGCGCGATGCATGCGGCCGTTCTTCGATATTTCCGCGAAATCGCGCGCCACGGCTCGATCCGCCGCGCGGCGTCGGCGCTGCACGTCGCCCCTAGCGCGGTCGACCGTCAACTTCTGAAGCTTGAAGCCGAGCTCGGCGTGCCGATCTTCGATCGCCTGCCCGGCCGCATGCGCCTGAACCGCGCGGGCGAAATTCTGCTTCAACACGTTTCCGGCACGCTCGCCGATTTCGACCGCGTGCGCGCGGAGATCGACGACCTTAGCGGCGTGAAAACCGGGCACGTCACGATCGCCGCCGTCGACTCGCTACTGGTCGAATTCCTGCCGCAGGCGCTGGGCCGCTTCCGCGCCGATTTCCCGGCGGTCAATTTCACGATGCTGGCGGTCGAGCCCGCGCGCATTCCGGGCGACGTTGCGGCGGGCCGCGCCGATTTCGGCCTCACTTTCGTATCCGACCCGCCGGCAGGGACGCGCTTCGTCGCGTCGATCGCCGCGCCCATCGGCGTGATCATGGCGGCGGGCCATCCGCTCGCGCGCAAACGCGCGGTGCGCTTCGACGAGGCGCGCAACTTTCCTTTTCTCGGCCAACAAGGGCCGTTGCCCAAAAGCGCCGATATCGATCCGAACTTCGCGGCGTTCCGCGACGGGCTGGAACCCAAGCTCGTTTCCAACGCGATCCCGGTTTTCAAACACGTGATCCGCGAGGGCTGGGGCATCGCCTTTTTCACGCGCTTCGGTTTCCTGCGCGAAATCGCCGACGGCGAACTCGCCTGGCGGCCTTTCGCCTCGCGGCGCATCAACACGCTGAAGCTCGGCCTTATCGTGCCCGACGCGCGCAAACTGCCTTCGGTCGCCCAATCGCTCGCCGACCATTTGACGGAGGAGCTCAAGCGGCTCGAAGGCGCCCCATGAGCCTGTGCATCGCAAATGCCGATATCCTGATCGACACCGCGTTCCGGCACGGCACGGTGTTGATCGAGAACGGCCGGATCGCCGCGATCGGCTATGGCGACGACGCGAACGCACTGAAGATGCGGGCGGCGTCGACGGTCGATACAACAGGCCTTGCCCTGATCCCCGGCTTCGTCAACGCGCATCACCATTCTTACGCGAACGCGCTGCGCGGCACCGAGAACGCGCTGCCGCTGGAACTTTGGGCGCTCTACACCGTCGCCTATGGCCGCAATATCGACGAGAAGCTGCTGCGCCTCGCGATCCTGACGGGCGCTGCGGAAATGCTGCGCAATGGCGTGACCGGCGTGATCGATCATTCGCCGCCGGTGCGTCGCGGGCCCGCCTCTTTCGCAGCGCATGTCGAAAGCGGGATGCGCGTGGGCTTCGCGCCGTTTTTCCACGACACGCACGACCACGATCTGCTTGGCTTCGAATTGCCTGCGACTTTGCGCGCCGGTGTCGAAGGGCTCGGTTTTCCACCCGCCGATCTCGTCGTCGATGTTTTCGTGCAACTCGCCACCGCGAATGGTGCTGGCCGCGTGCGCGTGTTGCTCGGCCCGAACGCGCCGCAGCGTTGCTCGCCTGGCCTGCTCGATCTCTGGGCACGGTTGCGCGACCGGCACGGCTTCGGCAGCCACACGCATTTGCTGGAAACCCGTGCACAAGCGATCGCCTGCGCACGGCATTGGCCCGACGGGATCGTCGCGGAAATGGATCGGCGCGGCTTGCTCGACGCGCGCCTCGCCGTCGCGCACGGCGTGTGGCTCACACCCAAGGAGCGCGATCTGCTCGCCGCGCGCGGCGTGACCGTCGTGCATAACCCCGCCAGCAATCTGATGCTCGGCTCCGGCGTTCTGCCCGCCGCCGATCTGCGCCAGCGCGGCGTGCGGATGGGGTTGGGCAGCGATTCCGCCAATACCGGCGGCTCGGCCGATCCGTTCGAACTGATGCGTCTTGCCACCATGATCGGGCGCGTGGGCAGCGCTTGGGATTCATGGCTCGACGCGGAAACCGCATTCGCGATGGCGACGACAGGCGGCGGCGCCGCGATGGGGCTTGGAGGCGAGATCGGCAAGATCGAGACCGGCCGCATGGCCGATCTCGTCTTGATCGATTTGGCCGGTTCAGCCTCGACCGAAGCGCCCAGTGTCGAAACGCTGGTCCGTCATTGCGGGCCCGCCTGCGTGCGCGCCACGATGGTCGGCGGCGCTTGGGTCTATCGCGACGGCAAGATTCTCGCGTTCGACGAAGCCGATATCCGCCGCGAACTGGCCGATGCGGCCGCCGCGTTCCGCGAACGTTGCACGGCCGAGCTTGCCATCGCGCGCGAAGCGCATCGCGTTTTCGACCCGCAATTGCGGGCGCTGCTGGGCGTCTAATTTCCGGCGAGCAGCATCCGCGTCGCAGCCGGACGTTCCGTCAACCCGGTCCGCCGCGATGCCGGTCTTTCGAAGATAGGTCGAATGCGCGGCCCGGCCGGGGTCGATAGCGGGGCAAACTCCAGCCATAGCGCATAGCCGCCGCTCGAAGCAGAAAAGCCGCGCCGAACCCGACGATCGCGGCGGGGGCCTCGGCGACACCGGCCGAAATCAGAAACACGTACACGCAAGCGCCAAGCAGAGCCGCGGTGACGTAGATTTCATGACTGAGAATCACGGGGCTTTCGCCGCCCAGAACGTCGCGAATGACGCCCCCGAAGGTTGCCGTCGCGACGCCCATGGCGATCGCGATCGTCGGACTCACGCCCGCGGCCAACGCGATTTGAGCACCCGTCACCGCGAAGACGGCCATGCCGATCGCGTCGAGCCAAAGCAGAATCCGATATCGGGATTGCGGAATATGCGCCGTGAAGAAGACGGCCAGAGCGACGCCGACGCAAACCAGCAGATAGGCGGGCTGCCGGACCCAGAACACCGGCGTCAGCCCGAGGGCCAGATCCCGGAACGTGCCGCCGCCGATACCCGTCGCGGCGGCGAGCAGCGAGAAGCCGACGATGTCCATCTGCTTTCGCGATGCGACCAGCGCGCCCGTGATCGCGAACACGATCAGACCGCCCCAGTCGAGCGACGTAGCGATTACCGAAACCATTTGAAAATCAAGGTACTCGAAACCTTTGTCGATATCGAGCTTGCCCGAAATCCGCCGGTAGGGACGACATCTTGGCGGTCTCGCGGCGAGAATCCTCCCCCTCGCCATGCCGTCCGGCGGCATCGCCTCACGCGGCCGGCCGCGCCGTCTTCAACAAAAGCGACAGGTTTCACCGGGCGAAACAGCACCAAAACGCGGTCGCGGGGTGCCTGCCCCTAGCATAGCGTTTTTTCAAACGCCGAAGATTTTCAATCGGCCCAGCCGGGAGGAACCGCCAATGTCTGCATATTCGCCCCGCCTAACCCGCCGTACCGTCCTCAAAACCGCCGCCGCCGCGACGCTGGCGAGCCCGGCTTTGGCCCAAGCGCCCGCGTGGCCGGCCCGCGCGGTGACGCTGGTCGTGCCATATGCGCCGGGTGCGAGCAACGACACGTTCACCCGCGCCATCGCCGAAATTCTGCAGAAGAAATTCGGCCAGCCCTTCCTGGTCGATAACCGCCCTGGCGCGGGTGGCTTCACCGGAACCAATTCGGTCGCGCGCGCGCAGGCCGACGGCTACACGCTGCTGGAAAGCCCCAGCAGCATCGCGGGCTACAAGCCGATCATGAAAGTACCGATGGACCCGCTGAAGGATCTGACGCCGCTGTCGATGATCGCACGCTCGCCCGCCGCGATGGTCGTGCCGTCGTCCTTGCCGGTGAAGACGGTCAAGGAATTCGTCGAATATGCGAAGGCGAACACCGACAAGGTGTTCTACGGCTTCGCCGGAATCGGCACGACCCAGCATCAGCAGGGCGAGCTGTTCAAGAAACAGACCGGCTTGAAGATCAAGGGTGTGAACTACAAAAGCTCGGCCGACGCGCAGACCGATCTCGTCGCCGGACGCTTGGGCATGATGATCGTGTCGGTGTCGAGCACGCTGGGACAGATCACCAGCGGCCAGCTGCGCCTGCTCGCCTATGCGGATTCGAACTATCCGCCGGGCTCGCCCGAGGCGCCGACATTCGCCCAGGCCGGCGTGCCGGGAATGGAATCCGCGCAATTGTGGTGGTGCTTCTTCGCACCGCCCGGCCTGCCCCGCCCGTTGGCCGAGCGGATCAACGCGGTGCTCAACGAAGCGATCCTGGAGCCGAGCTTCGTCGCCCTGCTTCAGCGCGGCGGCGCCACGCCCGCCCCGGTCTCGATCGAGGAATTCACCAAAGTCCTGAAAACCGAAATCGCGATGGTCGAGGAATTCGCCAAGGAGATCGGCCCAATCAACTGACGAGCCTTCGACGCGCCGGCGTAATCGCCCGCGCTTTCCGGTTCCGTCCGGGAAGCGCGGGTTTTTCGTCAGGACTCTTCCGCGAATATCTCCTCGCGCTTGCGCGAGACGCCGGGCAGCAGGATCGCGATCAAGATCAAGACGGCGCAGACCAAGAACGCGGCGCTGATCGGCTGCGTCACGAAAATGCTGGGATCGCCGTTGGAGAACACGAGTGCACGGCGCATATGCTCCTCGAGCGGTGCCCCCAGCACGAAACCCATCAGGAAAGGGGCGGGCTCGCAGCCGAGCTTCGACAGAAGATAACCGAACAGGCTAAGGGCAGCCAAGACATAGACGTCGAAATCGCTGCCGCCGACCGTAAACACGCCGATGATCGAGAAAGCGACGATCGCGGGCATCAGCAGCCGGTAGGGAATGCGCAGCAAGCTGACCCACAACCCGACCAGCGGCAGGTTCAGCACCACCAGCATCGCGTTGCCGACCCACATCGACGCGATAAGACCCCAGAACAATTCCGGCCGCCGGTCGATCACGTCGGGGCCCGGCGTGATCCCGTGCAGCATCAAAGCGCCGATCATCAGCGCCATCAGCGGATTGGTGGGCAGGCCCAGCGTCAGCATCGGGATGAACGAGGTCTGCGCGCCGGCGTTGTTCGCGGCTTCAGGGGCGGCCACGCCCTCGATGGCGCCCTTCCCAAAACGCGACGGGGTTCGCGACAGGCGCTTTTCGAGCATATAGGCGGCGAAGGCCGATAAGATGGACCCTGCCCCCGGCAGCGTGCCCAACGCCGAACCGAGGATCGAGCCGCGTGCGATGGGCATGGCGCTGCGCCGCAGATCGTCGCGCGTGGGCATCAAGGTGGTGATCTTCGCCATGCCCGTGGGCGCGCGTTCGGGATCGTCGAGATTGCGCAGGATCTCCGAGATACCGAAAATCCCCAGCGCCACGGCGACGATCGACAATCCGTCGGAGAGTTCGATCAGGCCCAGATTGTAGCGGAACGCGCCGCTATCGACGTCGATACCGATCAGACCGAACAACATGCCCGCGACGATCGTGGCCACCGCCTTCAGCATCGAGCCATGGGCGAGTGCCGTCGACGTGACGAGGCCGGTCAGGATCAACGAGAAGTATTCGGCCGGGCCGAATTTGAGCGCGATCGTCGAGAGCGGCACGGCGACCAGCGCGATTACGAGGGTCGCGAACGTGCCCGCGACGAACGACCCGATCGCGGCGATGGCCAGCGCCTTGCCCGCGTCGCCTTTGCGCGCCATCTGATAGCCGTCGATCGCCGTGACCGACGACGACACCTCGCCCGGCAGATTGACCAGGATCGCAGTCGTCGAGCCGCCATATTGCGAGCCGTAATAGATGCCCGCGAGCATGATGAGCGAGGCGACCGGCGTCAGGTGATAGGTCACGGGCAGCAGCACCGCGACGGTCGCGGTCGGGCCGATACCCGGCAGCACGCCGATCGCCGTGCCGATCAGTGCGCCGAGAAGACAGTAAAGCGCGTTGTCGAGCGAGAGCGCGGTACCGAAACCGAGCGCCAAATGGTCGATGAGCTCCATATCGGCGCCTATTGCCCCCCGAGCCAAGGGCCGATCGTCGCGTAGCGCAGGCCCAGCCCCCAAATGAAGATCGCCACGCAAAGGAACGTCAGTGCCGCACCCAGCAGCGCGGCGAGGCGCAGATTCACCTGGCCGGACGCGCCCGCGGCGGTCATCGTCGCGATGAATAGCGACGGCGCCAGTCCAAGGCCGCGCACCGTCGCCGCGAAGAACACGATCGCAACGATCGTCATCGTCAGGCCGCGCCACGACGTGGCGCCGAACGGCACGCGCGTCGCGATCAACGCCTTCAACGCGATCGCGCCGCCCAGCGCCGTCAGCACCCCGCCGAGCAGCAACGGGAAATAGCCCGGCCCCATCGACAGCGCCGATCCGATGCGCAGATCGAACCAAGCGCCCAGCGCGAAGAACAAGCCGATGGCGACAAACACGCCGCCAGCGGCCAGGTCTTGGAGATTGACCCGCCCCGTCATGTTCGGGCCCGACGCGCTTCGCCGATCAACCGGGTTTCTGCCAGGACAGCAGCGTTCCGCCGGTTTTGGGCGCGGGCGCGCCCGGCATCGCCGCCGCGTTGGTCGCGGGCAGCGGGTACTCGTCCTCGTTGATCACGAAGCCTTTCTTGGCCGCGAAATCCATGCGCGGCGGGCAGAAGATGTCGTAGAGCGAGGACTCGCCGTCGCCCACGTCGCGGCTGGTATGCACGACGGTCGCCGGAATGATGATGACCGATGGCGTGCCCATTTCGCCGTGATCGTCGGGGGTCCACGTGTCGAGATCGGAACCCCAATTGTAGCGCATGTGGTGAATCCACTTGCCGCTGAGGGTCAGCGACGCCTGTTCGAAATCGTCGTGCCAATGCGGGCTCAACGCCTTCGTCGAGCGGCGCGTCTTGTAGTGGACGAACAGATTGACCAGCATATTGGTCGAACGGAAGACGCGCGGCTGAATGCGGTCGCCGTCCGGCTTGGCGTATTGCGCCAGCGGATAATGGCGCAAGCGATAGCCGTCATAGGGTTCCGGCCACAAATCGGGCGGCGCCAGTTCCGGCGCGCCGTCAGCGTAGGTCGCCGCGTTCGACGCCTTCGCCATGATGTCGTCCGACGCCTTCGAGAAGATGCGCGCAACCAAGCCCTTGGTCGTGGCGGTGAGCGTGCTCGCCCCCGGCGGCACGATCGTCAATGAGTCGGGCTTCGCCTCGACCTTGCGCCCGCCGGCCTCGATCGTCGCCGACGCACCGTCGGGCGGCAGGATGATCATGTATTCTTCGGGATTGTTCGCCCGCGACAGAACCGCGCCGGGCTCGACTTCCGAGACGACGACGGCGAAGTTCCCGCCGCGCGTGATCCAAGTCTTCGCCTTGCCGCCGGATTCGACGAGCTGCGGCGGCATTTTGCGGAATTCGGCCTTGGTGGCTTGGCGTGCGGCGATGCCGGACATGGCGGGCGACCTCTTCGACGATGGGGGCTCGGCGGTCCCGGCGGGCTTCGAAAAGCGCCGCCGGTCGAGCCAATGCCCGGATAGTACGAAGGGGGCCCAAGGCGGCCCATTCCTATTCGGCGCTGTTTCAAAGCCTGAAACAGCGCCGCTTTTCAGCGCTGCGCGCCCATCACGTTGAGGATCGCGCCGGTGACGAGCGAGGCTTTGTCCGACAGTAGCCAGGCGATCGATTCCGCCACTTCCTCGGGCCGTCCGGCACGGCCCAAGGGTGTGGCCAATGCCGCGTCCGCCATGCGGTCGGCTTGGCCGGTTTTCGCGTGGATGGGCGTGTCGACCATGCCCGGCCGGATCGCGTTGACGCGGATGCCGCAGCGCGCGACTTCGTTGGCGATGCCCAGCGTCATCGAATCCACCGCGCCCTTCGAACCCGCGTAGTGGATGAAGCGGCCCGGCGAGCCGGTCAGCGCGCCGATCGAGGAAACGTTCACGATCGCCCCGCCCTTGCCGCCGTTCTTGGTCGACATGCGCTTGACCGCTTCGCGGCAGCAGATCAGCAGCCCTGCCGTGTTGACCGCGAGCACGCCCATCACCTCGTCGAAATCATAGGTTTCGATCTTGCGATGCGTGGTGTTGGTCGCGGCATTGTTGACCAAACCCGTGACCGGCCCGAACGCCGCGTCCGTCTCGGCGAACATGCGCACGATATCGGCCTGCGAACCCATATTCGCCTTCACGGCGATCGCCTTGCCGCCCAGCGCCTTCACCTCCGCCACCACGCCCTCGGCGGCTTCGATGGAGCTGTTGTAATTGACGACGACGCTGGCCCCTTGCGAGCCCAAAAGGCGCGCGGTCGCGGCCCCGATTCCGGTGCTGGCACCGGTGACGATCACGACATCCGACATATTCCGTATCTCCTGTACTTGGCGCTCAGTCGTCCTTCAGGACTTCTTCGCGGCCTTTGCGCAATTTCGGAAACAGTGTCGCCGCCAGCATCGCGCCCGCGAGCAACAGCAGAATGACGGCGATCGGGCTTTCGACGAAGGTGAACCAGTCGCCGTCCGCCAAGATCAACGCGCGGCGGAAATTCGATTCGAGCGAATCGCCCAGCACGAAACCCAGGATCAGCGGCGGCGCTTCGAAGCCGAATTTGTAAAGCAGCATGCCGACCATGCCGAACATCGCCATGAAGTAGATGTCTTCCGGCAGGCGGTTCACCGAGAACAAGCCGATGCAGCAGAACAGCAGGATCGCGGGATAGAGCAAGCGATATGGCACGCGCAGCAGCGAGACCCACAACCCGATCAGCGGCAGATTGATGACCAGCAGCATCAAATTGCCGATCCACATCGACGCGACCATGCCCCAGAACAGTTCCGGGTATTTGGTGAAGACCTGCGGGCCGGGCGCGATCCCCTGCACCGTCAACGCGCCCAAGATCAGCGCCATCACCGCGTTGGGCGGCAGGCCTAGCGACAGCAGCGGAATGAAGCAGGTCTGCGCCGCCGCGTTGTTGGCGGCTTCCGGCCCGGCCACACCTTCCGGCGCGCCTTTGCCGAAACGCTCGGGCGTTTTGGAGATCTTCTTCTCCATCACGTAGGACGCGAAGGGCGCGAGCAGCGTGCCCGATCCCGGCAGCAAGCCCAGGATCGAGCCCAGAACCGTGCCGCGCGCGACCGGTGCCGCGGCGCGTTTGAACTCCTCGCCGCTCGGCCACAACCGGCCGATATGGCGCTCGATCACCGGGCGGGAATGGTGTTCCTCGAGATTGCGCAAGATCTCGGCGACGCCGAACACGCCCATCGCCAGGATCGACACGTTGATCCCTTCGAACAGCGATCCGATGCCGAAGGTCAAACGCTGGACGCCGGTTTCGATGTCGGTTCCGACGGTCGACAGGATGGCGCCGATCAGCGCCGCGATGACCGCCTTCAGGATCGATCCGCTCGCCAACACGATGGCGAAGACGAGGCCCAACACGATCAGCGCGAAATAATCCTCGGGGCCCAGCAGAAACGCGACCCGGCCGAGCGGTTCGGCCGCCGCCCCGATGACGATGGTCGCGAACGTGCCCGCCGCGAAGGAGCCGAGGGCCGCGAGCGCCAAGGCCGCCCCGGCGCGCCCGCTTCGCGCCATCGCATTGCCGTCGATGATCGTGACGAGCGAACTCGCCTCGCCGGGGATGCGCACCAGGATCGCCGTCGTCGAGCCGCCGTATTGCGCGCCGTAATAGATGCCGGCGAGCATGATGATCGAGCCGACCGGCGTAATCCCGAAGGTGAAGGGCAACAGGATCGAGATCGTCGCGATCGGTCCGACGCCGGGCAGCACGCCGATCAACGTGCCGATCAGACAGCCAAGCAGGCAAAGCAGAAGATTGTCGAAACTCAACGCGACCGAGAAGCCGAGCGCCAAATCGAAAAGCATATCGGCCCCTTAGGAAACGAAACCGGGCATGATGAAGAACGGCATGGGCAGCTTCAGCATGTATGTGAACAGGATCACCGAAAACGCGATCAACGCGGCGGACATCAACAGCAACTGCCGCAGTTTCAGATCGGGCGCGCCGAGCCCGCCGATGATCAACGTCAGCAACCCCGCCGGCGCGTATCCGTAGCGCGGCGCCACCAATCCGAAGGCGACGACGCCCGCGAAGACGGCGAGCATCGCGCGCCACGGCGGCAATTTCACCGCCTCGCCGCCACGTAGGATCCCGCGCACGATCAGAACGACACCGCCGGCGATGATCGCGTAGGCGCAAAGCCGTGCGAACAGATCCGGCGGAATCGCCTGATACGAGGTGCGCGGAATTTTGGAGAGGGCGACGAGCACACCGATCGCGAACGCGATCGTGCCGATTCCCGCGACGATATCCTTCGCCAGCCGCATGTCGTTCCCCCTCCCCCGTCGTTTCGCCGATCAGCTCTTCTGCAGACCGGCCTTCTCGATCATATCCGCCCAGCGCGCCATTTCCGAACGGACGAAGGCGTCGAACTCGGCCAGCGTCATCGTGGTCGGGTCGAGGCCGAACTCGCGCAGGCGCTCGCGGATATCCTCGTTCGTGCCGACGATGCGCGTGAACTCCTTGTTCAGGCGTTCGAGGATCGGCTTGGGCGTGGCCGCCGGCGCGAAAACGGCGGTCATCGAATCCGTCACCACGTCGAAGCCAAGTTCCTTCAGCGTCGGAATATCCTGGAAGTAGCTCGGCCGCTTCTCGACGGTCGACGCCAGCACGCGAATCTTGCCTGCCGCCAATTGCGGGCGCGCGCCGATCGTGTCGGTGAACATGATCGGCAAGCGGCCGGCCAGCAGATCGGTCATCGATTCGACGGCGCCCTTATAGGGAACCTTGCGTATCTGCGCCCCGGCGACGCGCCCGAACGTCTCGCCCGTCACCAGCACGCTCGACTGCCAGAACGGAAAGGCGAGCTTGCCGGGATTGGCTTTGCCGAAGGCGACGACGTCAGCGACCGTCTTGAACGGGCTGTCCGCCGCGACGATCAACAGCCAGGGCGACCGGCCGATCGTGGCGACCGGCACCAGATCCTTGAGCTGGTCGTAGGGCGGGTCCTTCATCAGATTGGGATTGAGCGAGAAGGTCGAGCTCGCCGTCGCCAGCAGCGTGTAGCCGTCGGGCGTCGCGCGCGCGGCGGCGGCCGAGCCGATCGCACCGTTCGCACCCGGACGCGGATCGACGATGATCGATTGACCCAGCGCCTTCTGCAATTCGTCGGTCATGCGGCGCATGATCGAATCGACACCGCCGCCGGCGGCGAAGGGCACGACGAACGTGATGGGCCGGGCGGGGTATTCCTGCGCCCAACCGAAGCCGGCGGTCGAAGCGAGCATGGCGAAAATCAGGACCATGCGGCGGAAAACGGTCATTTGATCCTCCCTTTGTTGTGATTCCTTATAGGATTTCAATTTCCTATAGGATATTAAATTTGATCTAGCTTGCGTTCATGTTAGGCACGGCACCGGGTCAAGGCGGATTCCTTGACACGGAAGACGTAACGGAGCGGAACACGATGAGTTCGGGCGGTACATTGCAGCGGCCGGCGGCGCTGACGAGCGAAGTCTACGGCGCGATCCTCGATCGCATCACCAGCATGCAGATCGCGCCCGGCACGCGTATCAACGTCGATACGCTGGCGCGCGAGCTTGGCGTGTCGCAGACGCCCGTGCGCGAATCCTTGAGCCGGCTCGAGGCGGAGGGGCTGGTCACCAAGACCCATCTGATCGGCCATCGCGCCAGCCCGCAATTGACCCGCCCGCAGATCGAGCAGTTGTTCGAGCTGCGCTTGCTGATCGAACCGGCGGGGGCCGCACTGGCGGCGCGCAATCTCGATGCCAAGACGCGCGACGCCCTGAACCGGCTGCACGCCGAGATGAGCGGCATGCCCGGCAGCGCGACGCCGACCTATAGCGAGTTCGCGCGCAAGGACGCGGAGTTCCACGCGCTGATCGCACAGGCCAGCGGCAACGTTTTCCTCGCCGAATCGCTGGCCAAGCTGCACACGCATGTGCACATCTTCCGGCTGGTTTTCCATACACGCGTGACGACCGAAGCGATCGACGAGCACGCCGAGCTCCTCGCGGCCTTGCTGCGCGGCGATGCGGCCGCGAGCAAGAAGTCGATGCGCGCGCATATCGCCGCCTCGCGCAATCGGGTGCTGACGCTCCTGCCGGCGTAAGGGTGCGGCGATCGTCATCACGCTTACCAACTCGTCGCGATGTATTTGGCTTCGGCGAATTCCAGCAGCCCGTGATGGGCGCCTTCGCGCCCCAAGCCGCTTTGCTTCACCCCGCCGAAAGGAGCCGCCGGGTCCGAGACGAGCCCGCGATTGAGCGCGATCATCCCGGCCTCCAGCCGCTCGGCCACGCGCAGGCCGCGCGCGAGATCCTTGGTGTAGATATAGGAAACGAGACCATATTCCGTGTCGTTGGCCATCGCGACCGCTTCGTCTTCCGTTTCGAAGGCGACGAGCGCCGCCACCGGCCCGAAGATCTCGTCGTGCAGCAGCGCCGAATCCTTCGCGACGTCGGTCAGTACCGTCGGCGGATAGAAATAGCCGCGCCGGTCGAGCGCCTTGCCGCCGGTTAGAACCTTGGCGCCGCGCTTGACCGCATCGTCGACGAAGCCCACGACCTTCTCCAGGCTCGCGCGATTGACCAGCGGCCCGCAGGCCGTGGTCGGCAAGCGGCCGTCGTCGACGCGCATTGCGCCCATGCGCGCCGCGAGCTTGGCGGCGAATTCGCCGTAAACCGCCCGGTGGACATAGAAGCGGTTCGCCGCCGTGCAGGCCTCGCCGCCGTTGCGCATCTTGGCGATCATCGCGCCGTCGACCGCGGCGTCGATATCCGCATCCTCGAACACGACGAAGGGCGCGTTGCCGCCCAGTTCCATCGAGCAATTGACGACCGATTGCGAAGCTTCGGCGAGCAACCGGCGGCCGACTTCCGTCGACCCCGTGAACGAGAGCTTGCGCACGCGCCGGTCGCGCAGCATGGCGCCGATCACCGGGCCGGGCTTCGATGTCGTGACGACGTTCACCACACCTTTGGGCACGCCCGCTTCGGCCAGAATTTCGGCCATCGCCAGCGCCGTCAACGGCGTTTCGGTCGCGGGCTTTAGGATGCAGGTGCAACCGGCCGCCAAAGCGGGGCCGATCTTGCGCGTCGCCATCGCGGCGGGAAAGTTCCACGGCGTGATCAAGACGCTGACGCCGACCGGCTGATACTGCACGACGATACGGTTCGCCCCGCCCGGCGCCATGCTGATATCGCCGATCATGCGCACCGCCTCTTCGGCGTACCAGCGGAAGAATTCGGCCGCGTAGTTCACCTCGCCTTTGGCGTCGGCCAGCGCCTTGCCGTTCTCGCGCGAGATCAGCTCCGCCAGACCGTCGGCCTTGGCGAGCATCAGGTGGAAGGCCTTCATCAGAATATCGGCGCGCTTGCGCGGCGCGGTCTTCGCCCAATCCGCGGCGGCGGCCGATGCCGCCGCGACGGCGGCGAGCCCGTCCTCGACCGTCGCGTCGGCGATCGTGCCGAGCGATTCCTCGCTCGACGGATCGCTGACCGGGATCGTCTTGCCGCCGGTCGCGGCGCGCCAGACGCCGCCGATGAAAAGCCCGCGCGGAATCGCGGCCGGATCGATCGTGGCGGCGCGGGAAGCAGATGAATCGTGCATGGGTATCGTCTTTCCTTCAGGCGGCATCGGCCGAAAGCCGGCCGGCATAGGCGGCGCGCGTGATGGCCGCGAGTCCCGCGACGTCGAGTTCGCGCGGGTTGTTGCCGACCAGGCGCTGGATCGTCGCCGATTGCTCGACGACCCAATCGATCTTCGCTTCGGGCAGCCCCAGATCGGCGAGCGTGCGCGGTATGCCCACCGCGCCGAACAGCGCCGCAACGCGGCGCACCGCGTCGCGCGACAGATCCTCGGCGCTGCGGCCCTGGCGCGCGGCACCCATCGCGACGGCGATTTCCGCGAACTCCGCAATGCGGGTTTCGCGATTGAAATCCATCGCATAGGGCAGCAGCAGCGCCACCCCCGTGCCGTGCGGCGTGTGGGTAAAGGCGCCGACCGGGTATTGGATCGCGTGCGCGGCACTCGTCCCCGCCGTGCCGAAAGCGAGCCCCGCGAGCAACGCGCCGAGCATCAGATCGTCGCGCGCGCGCGCGTTCGACGCGTCGCGGCACGCGCTTTCCAATGCGCCCGCGATCAAGCGGATCGCCGACAGCGCTTGCTGATCGGACAGTGCGTTCTTGCCGACGAACACGCGCTCCGCCGACAAAGCCGCCGTCGCTGGGCGGGCGATGGCGGTATAGGCCTCGATCGCATGCGTCATCGCGTCCGCACCCGACAACGCCGTCAGGCCCGGCGGGCACGTATCGGTGAGTTCCGAATCGCAGATCGCGACCGCGGAAATGATATGCGGGCTGGCGATGCCGACCTTCATCGTCTTATCGGGATCGGCGAGTACGGCGACGGGTGTGACTTCCGAACCCGTCCCCGCCGTCGTCGGCAGGCAGATCAACGGCAGCACCGGCCCCGGCACGTTGAATTCGCCGTAGTAATTCCGGATATCGCCGCCATGGGCGAGCATCACCGCCGCGGCCTTGGCGAGGTCCATGCACGACCCGCCGCCGATCCCGATCACCATGTCGGGCGCGAATGGCTTGGCGGCGGCGACGCATTGGCCGACGCAATCGAGCGGCAATTCGGCGATGGTGCGGTCGAACACCCGCACCGAGACGCCGTTGGCCGTCAAATCGTCCATCATCGCGGTGAAATACGGATCGGCGGCGAGCCGTGAGTCGGTGCAGACGAAAGCGCGCGCGCCGAAGCCGCGCGCAATGGCGCCCAAAGCGGCGCGCTGGCCGCGGCCGAACAGGATCTTCGCCGGTGTGCGAAGCAGGCCGAAACTGGTCATACGCGTCTCTCGCCTCCGTCCTTCATGCGCGCGCCAGCGCGACGATGTCGTTCCAGACATTGCCCGCGACCGGAACGCCGTCGCGCAAACGCTCGGCGCGCACCGCGTTGGCCCGGTCCCCGGGTATCGCCACGCGCCGGAATCCTTCGGCGGGCGCGTCGTCCCTGATCTCGTCGAGATAGAGCGCGATCGACGCGGCCATCGCTTCCATCTGCGCGGCGCGAACCACGATGAACACGTCGCCCTTGTTGCAGATCTCGGTCGCGTCGAGCGTGCCGCGCACCGCACGGCCCAGTGCCGCCCCGGTCAGCCCCGCCACGAGCAATTCGAAGGCAAGACCCAGCGCGTAGCCTTTCGCTTCGCCGAACGGCGCAATGGCGCCGCCGCACGCGGCCTTCGCGTCGGTCGTCGGCCGACCGTCGTGATCGAGCACCCAGCCCAAGGGGATCGGCACGCCGCGCAGCGCATGATCGTGGATCTGCCCCATCGACACGACGCTGGTCGCCATATCGAGCACGAAAGGCAGCGGCGCCGCCGGCACACCGATCGCGATGGGATTGGTGCCCAGCATCGCCTTGGTCCCGCCCCAGGCATGGACCAGCGCCTCGCTGGTCGATAGCGCGATCAGCATCGCGCCGCGCGTCGCCACGCGCTCGGCGTAGAAGGCGAGCATGCCGAGATGGTTGTTGTTGGCGATGGCGGCGAGCGCCACGCCCGTCGATTCGGCGCGATCCATCAGCGCTTCGAGCGCCGCGCATGCCACCACCGGCCCCAGCCCCCGCTCGCCGTCGACATGCAACAGCCCGTCGCCCTGCCAATCGTGGCGGCCGGACGCGCGCGGATCGGCCACGCCGTTGCGGATGCGCGCCACGATCCGCGGCAGGCGCAGCAATCCGTGCGATGCCCGGCCGCGCAATTCCGCCTCCAGCAGCAGATCGACCTGCAGCCGCGCGTGCGAATCCGGCGCGCCAGCCCGCTGCAGAGCGGCGGCGCAGATTTCGCGGATCTCGGCGGCGGTGACTGTCTGTATCATATCCTATACGATATTGAATCTGTGGCAGCGAGTTCTAGGCGGCCAAGCGCCTCCGGTCAAGCAGCCGGCGCGCAAGGCAGCGAAACAAGGCGCGCGAACGAGAGATTTCATGGCACAAGGAAATGCGTTCCGCCCGCGGCTTGCGGACCCTTTTCGCCCGTTGAAATCCGCGCGCGACCCGGTGGAATCGCCATCGGGGGCGTGTGAATCACGCTGGACGGTCAAACAGGGAGGAAGATAGTGGCCCGGAAAGTCATGATTACTTGCGCCGTGACGGGTGCGATCCACACGCCGTCGATGTCCCCGCATCTGCCGATCACAGCGGCGGAAATCGCCGAAGCCGCGATCGGTGCCGCCGAGGCGGGCGCCGCCCTCGTCCATGTCCACGCGCGCAACCCGGTCGACGGCCGACCCGACCAATCGCCCGAGGCGTTCGAGCCCTTTTTGAAGGTCATCAAGCAGCGCTGCGATGCGGTGATCAACATCACCACCGGCGGCGCGCCGACGATGACGATCGAGGAGCGCCTGCGCCCTTGCACCCATTTCAAGCCCGAGGTCGCGTCGCTCAACATGGGCTCGATGAATTTCGGGCTCTACCCGATGCTGGCGCGCCACAAGGATTTCAAGCACGCCTGGGAGAAGCCGTATCTGGCGGAATCCGAGGATCGCATCTTCAAGAACACGTTCAAGGATATCGCCGGTATCCTGACCGCCTGCGCCGAGAACGGCACGCGCTTCGAAATCGAGTGCTACGACATCGGGCATCTCTACACGCTGGCGCATTTCGCCGATCGCGGATTGGTCAAGCCGCCGTTTTTCGTGCAGTCGGTGTTCGGCATTCTGGGCGGGATCGGCGCCCATCCCGAGGACGTGGCGCATATGAAGCGCACGGCCGACCGCCTGTTCGGCGATGCCTATCAATGGTCGGTCCTGGGGGCGGGGCGCAACCAATTGCCCATCGCCGCGCAAGCCGCCGCGATGGGCGGCAATGTCCGCGTCGGGCTGGAGGACTCGCTTTGGGTCGGTCCCGGCAAGCTCGCCAAGACGAATGCCGAGCAGGTCGCCAAGGTTCGCCAGATCATCGAAGGGCTGGGGCTGGAGATCGCGACCCCCGCCGATGCCCGCAAAACACTGGCGTTGAAAGGCGCCGATAGGGTCAATTTCTGAGCCGCCATCGGACCTTGCTGCGGCGCGGGCGGGCGCGGAAACACACCGCCAGTGGCGTCCGGCCGCCGCAAGGGATAGACTACGCGTCAATGCCGCCAAGCGGCGAGTTCGACCAGAAGTCGAACGCAGGGAGGGACGACGTGACCGAAGCGAGCGCACTCACGCATTCCGTCGCGGACGGCGCCTGGCAAGGCGCTGCGGCGCGATCGCGTTGCCGGACCAATTCCCGCCGCGGCTTTACCGATCCCGAGCAACGCTCCTACGCCCCGGTCGACTCCGTCGGCCGCGCGTTCAAAGTGCTGCGCGCGGTGAACAAGCTCGGGATCGCCTCGGTCAACGAGATCTACGAGGAAACGCGCGTCCCCAAATCCACCATCGTGCGGATGCTGGAAACGCTGATGCACGAAGGATATGTCGCGCGCGACAATATGTGCGGCGGCTATCACGTTACTTGCCGCACGCACGAATTGACCGCCGGCCTCGACGGCATCGCCCAGATGATCGAAGTCGCCCGGCCCCATGCGCTGGAGCTGACCGCGCGCACCAAATGCCCGATCGGGATCGGCGTGCTCGACGGCGATGCGATCGCCGTGCGCTATTGGACCGGCGCGATCAGCCCCCTCGCCCACACGAATACGGTTTTGGGTCAGCGCGCGGATCTGCTGCACTCGGCGATGGGCCGCGCGTTCATGGCGTTTTGCCCGCCCGAGCAAATGCGCGCGCATGTGGCGCGCATGCGCGCCACGCCCGAACTGCAATTTGGCGCTGCGGAAGAACGGCGCCTGCACGCGCTGCTCGCGGGCATCCGCAAGGACGGCTATGCGATGCGCGATCCGGCGACGAAGCCTTTTTGCACGATCACGCTGGCGACGGCGATCAAGATCGGTGACGCCGTTCATGGGCTGATCAGCATCAGCCTGTTCAAATCGGCGATCGAACGCCGGGATCTGGCGGAAAAGATCGTCGGTCCGCTGCAGGAGACCACGGCGGCGATCGGCCGCGCGCTGGCGCTGGTGCGCGACGACGGCCGCACGCGCGCGGCGACGGGCGTCGAGCCGGGGTTCTGACCCCGGCCCGCGCCCGCGGTTTTACTTATCGTCGAGCTTCGGATTGGTCGTCGGCGTGCCGCCTTCGAACCAATTCTCGAACTTGCGATGCGCGACGAGCCAAGCCCCGCTCGCATCGCGAACCATGTGATCGGTCATATAGGCGATCTGGATCGGCGGATGCGTGGGCAGCGGCGGCTTGCCGTCGGCCGCGTAGAGCATCAGGAACCAGTGGCACAGCGCCTTGTCGTCCCCTTGCGGGATCGCCTGGAAATTGATGACGCTGTGAACCACGGTGCGCGCACCCCGGTCTTCGCGCCATTTGTAGAACTGGCGGATCTTCTCGCGCCCCGCATAGGACGCGGCCGGCCCCTGGAACACGCCGTCGGGCGTGTAGTATTCGGGCGCCTTGCGGCCCCAATTGCTGTCGACTTCGTGCCAGTAGTCGACCAGCAGCGCGTGCAGCGTGTGCGTCAGCGCGATGCGTTCGGGCGTGATGTGCATTGTCGTCCTTTCCGTTGTGCTAGGCGATGGGTGGCGTGAATTCGGCGAGCGCTTGGCGCGCCGCCTGTTTGAGGAATCCGTGATCGCTGGACACCATGAAGGCGCTGGCGCCGAGCGCCGCCATCGCCTTGGCGTCGGCCCGGTCGGGCGACAGCATGATCACGGGGATGCCCGCTTTGCGCGCAGCTGCCATGATCGGCTCGACCACTTTGCGCGTCTCGGGCGAGGTCATCGACGGCGCGCCGAGTGCGGCCGTCAAATCGCCGCGCCCGACGAACCAGGCGTCGATGCCATCGACGGCCGCGATCTCGTCCAAATGGTCGAGCGCAGACAAATCCTCGATCATCGCCGCGCAAACGACGCGCTGGTCTTGTGCGGCGATATGCCCGGCGAACGAAGCTTCGCCGAAGCCGCCCGCGCGCGTGGTGTTCGCGAAACCGCGCCGGCCGCCGCGATAGCGGCACGCGGCGGCGATGTCGCGCGCCTTGGCAGCACTGTCGACATGCGGCACCAAAATGCCCGCCGCCCCGCAGTCGAGAACCGACAGAATATTGGCGTCGCCCGGATCGCCGACGCGCACGATACCCGCGACGTTCGACGCGCGCGCGGCTAGCACCATCGTATCGATCTGCCAGCGGTCGATCGGCGCGTGTTCCTGGTCGATGACCACGAAATCGTAGCCGAGCAGACCGAGGATCTCGATCGCGTGCGTGGTCGGCGTTTTGATGAAAGTGCCGAGAACATGCTCGCGCGCGCGCAGGCGGCGGCGGAAATCCTCGTATGATGGGCGCGGGATTGCCATGACGTCTCTCCTATTCCGCCGAGAACACGCTGCGCGCGATATGCCGCACGCCGCCGTTGAGCTGGATGGGATCGTCCTTGGTGTTCATGTAGTAGACGCACATCAGCTTGCCCGGGGCGATCTCCGCGACGCGCGGATAACCAAGGTCCCAGCTGCCGCCGTCGTCGCGCAGCACCCACTCGCGGCCCCAGCTGCGGCCGTCGTCCTCGCTGTAGCGCACGCGCACGCCGAACGGCGCCAGGCGATAGCCATAGACGCAGGCGATGCGGCCGTCGGCGAGGCGCACGAGATCGCCGGGCGCACCCCAATCGTTGACCCGCGACAGGAAACGCCAAGTCAAGCCGCCATCGTCGCTTTGGAAAATCTCGGTCCATAGCAGCGACGTGGGATCGCGCTGGCAGCGCAGCGACAGAAGGATGCGCCCGTCGGGCAGCGTGATGCCGCGCGGATAGAAATAGCGGTGCGGGCCGAACCGCAGCGGCACGTTTCGGTCGCCGTCGGCGGCGCCGTCGTCGTGCTTGGAGGTGATGACGGAAAGGAACGTCCAATACGTGCCGTCGTCGACGCTGGCATAGACGACCGGCCGGCGCCCCCAGCCATCCGCACCGACGGCGGTCAGGAAAACGAGGCTGACGCCGTCCGGGCGCACCAGCGCCGAGGCGTGGCCCGACAGCGACGGCCAGCCGAGATTGGGGGCGAGCAGCGGCGGACGCCAGCTGTCGCCGCCATCGGTCGAGACCCGGATCCAGGCGCGGCTATGCGGCCGGAAATAATCGGGCGTGCCGCCCGACGCAACCAGCACGTCGCGATTTGTGAAATCGATCCGCGGCATGTCCGCATAGTCGGTCCGCGCCTTCGCGAACATCGCGTTCTGATCGGCCGACAGATCGAACAGCAGCCGCATCGAGTTCGGATCCCAGGTGTAGCCGCCGTCGCGCGACCGCAGCGTGACCATTTGCGGCCCCACCAAAGCGACTTCGTCGTGGTTCACCTCCGACGCTTCGCGATAGGTGCTCGGCTTCTTCATGAAAGCGACGACGTGATGGCCTTGCGCGGTCGTCCAGAAGCCGCTGACGAACGGCCAGCCGCAGAACTCCGCGTTGTTGCGATAGACCACGCCATGATCGGCGTCGCGCACGCGCATACGTTGTTCGAACCGCCGGATCATGCTTTCCTCTCGAAACCGGAACGGCGGCGAGTGTCACACCCCCAGGCGCGCGTTGAACATCCGGCCGAGACCCAATTTCAACGCGCGAAATCGTTCCGATAAGCGCGCGCAAACACGCCGCCGCCGGTAACATTCCGCGGTCGCCATGGACGCCAAGGAGTTCGCGATGCCGACCTATTCCCTCGACGGTGTAGCGCCGCGCCTGCCGAAGGCGGGCGATGTATGGATCGCGCCCGGCGCGCAAGTGATCGGCGATGTGCGCTTGGGCCAGGGCGTGACCATTTGGTTCGGCGCTGTCATCCGCGCCGACAACGAACCGATGCTGATCGGCGACGGTTCCAACGTGCAGGACAATTCGGTCCTGCATTCGGACGCCGGCATGCCCCTGACCATCGGCGCCAATGTGACGATTGGCCATCGCGTCACCTTGCATGGCTGCACGATCGCCGACGATTGCCTGATCGGCATGGGGGCGACGATCCTCAACCGCGCGAAGATCGCTCGCAATTGCATCGTCGGCGCCGGCGCGCTGGTGACCGAAGGCAAAGAGTTCCCCGAAGGCTCGCTGATCGTCGGCGCGCCCGCCAAAGTCATGCGTCCGCTGACCGAACGCGACATGACGGCGATCCGCGCATCGGCCGCGAGCTACTTCGCCAACGGCCGGCGTTACGCCGCAGGCCTAAAACCGGCCCCGTAACGCGGTCTCGCGAGATACGAGCTATCGGCGATCTTCCAACATTCGCCAACCGTTCAGATCGTCGGCGTGCGGTAGAGCGTTTTTCCCTTCACCTTGATCTCGGCATCGACCAGGTATTTGCGGACACCCGCCGGCGAAATGCCGATGCCGAGCCCCGGCGCATCGGGTGCAGCGATGCTGCCATCGGCCGCCCGTTTGAAATGGTCGGAAGTGAACTCCAGCGCCAGCGGCTTTGGCATCGCCGGATACTCGCAGATCGTATGATCCTTGAGACCGGCGTAAGGCTGCAACGACGCCGACAGCGCCAGATGCGACGTGAACGTGTGGTTCACATAGGTGATACCCTTGCCGACCGCATAGTCGGCGATCAGCTTCGCGGGCCCGATGCCGCCGATACGACCGCAATCGATCTGAATGAAGCCGACGCCGCCGAAATCGATCAGATGCTTCGCCATGTCGGGATTATGCGCGCCCTCGCCGCCCGCGATCCGCACTTTGGCGCTGCGTTTGGCGAGCTTTCCATAGGCCTCGAGCGCGCTGGCGGCGAAAGGCTCCTCGAACCAGACGGCGCCGGACCGCTCCAGCGCGGGCAGCCGTTCGGCGGCGCGCTCCACGTCGTCGATGAAGATCTGCCCGGTATCGACAAGAAGGATGCCGTCCGCGCCCAAACCTTCGCGCGCGGCCGCGAAATGGTCGGCGTCGGCGGCCGCCGTGCTCCGGCCGATCGGGCCCCAGCCGAATTTTCCGGCGCGGAAACCGTCGGCCCGCGCTTGGCGCGCGCGCGCCAATGTCTCGGCCGGCGTATCCCCGAACAACACCGACGCGTAAGGCGTCTTGGCGTGGCTTTTCGCGTAGCCGAGCATTTTCCACACAGGCTCGCCGCGCTTGCGCCCCAGCAAATCCCACAGCGCCATTTCGATGCCCGACATCGTATGCGGCGCCTGCAACAGATCCATCGAGTTGTACGCGACATCGGCCGACAACCGGGCGATATCGGCCGGACCATCGACCGTCCTGCCAAGGACGGAATCCGCGACCGGCCGGCACACGCCATGCGACATCGGGCAGATATACGCGGCGATCGACGGCAGCGGTGCGGCTTCGCACTCGCCCCAGCCGACCTCGCCCCCGCCCGCAACGCGCACCAGCAGCGCGTCTTGGCTGCCGTCCGCCTCGTCGGTCACGACCGGCATCGAAAGATAGAAAAAGTCGATCGCTTCGATCTTCATTGGATGGTCCTCATTCAGGCGGGATAGAAGGCCGCTTTGGGCTTGAAGGTGACGTCCGGGTCGAGCGGATAGATCGGCCGCGCGCAAATCGTATGGCCGAGTGTGGGCAGATTGGCCGAGGTGGCGCCGGGTGCGTCGACGTTGAAATTCGCATCGACCCACGCGTCGAACATATGATGCTCGGTGTGCGGCGATTTGACGACCGTGAGGTCGAAATCCTCGGGATCGAGCCCGTTGGCGTAGAAGATCGCGCGGTCGAAAAGACAAGCCGGCAAGCTCATCGCCACGACGGTGAAATTGTCGAAAGTCAGCACCGCCGTCGGGCCCGAAGGCAGGCGCGCCTTCATCGTTTCGAAGCGCGTCTCGCCATCCGACAGCGACTTCACCTTCGCCTTCACCTTCATCGGCGTGAAACGTTTCGGATCGATCGAGCCGCCCAGCGACACGTCAATCGTGGCGCCGACACCGGCCTTGTGGGCCGCTTGCGCCGCCGCGGCATCGACGACCGGCGCCAGTACGCGCTTGGTATAGCCCGCCGCGCGTAAATGCCGGATCAGTTCGACGCTGTCGCCCGAAGCGCCCGACGAAGTCGCGTCGGCCGCGTCGGTAAAGATCACCGAACCCTCGATACTGCGCGCTTGGGCGATGGCGCGCTCGATCGAGATCAACTTGCCCTGCATCCGGAAGCGCCGCTCCCAGAACTCGCCTGCCAGCCGCAGCGCTTCGCGCTCGGCCGTTTTTTTGTCGCCGTCGGTCATGATCAAGACCTGGGAACATAGCTCGGGCACGTCGGTAAACGGATTGCCGATCATGATTCCGGCGGCCAGCGCCACGCCTTCGCGCTCCAAACGCAGGCACTCGCGCAGCAATTCGCCGTAGCAGCCGTTCTTGGTGATCAACTCGTCGCCGCGCACCAGCGCCGGAATGACGACGCGCGCGATCGCGGGGTTCGCCTTCTTTTCCATCAAGCGCAGCAGCAGCGCGCCCGCGCGCCGCCCGGTATCGGCGAAATCGACATGCGGATAGGTGCGATAGACCGCGAAGCCGTCGCAGTTGCGCAGCATCTTGTCGGTCAGGATGCCGTGCAGATCCAGCGAGATCACGATCGGCACGCCGGGCCCCACCAACTTGCGCGTCTCGGCCAGCAAATACCCTTCCGGATCGAGATCGCCGACCGCGCCCATCGCGCCGTGAAGCGAGAAATAGACGCCATCGACCTTGCCGGCCTGTGCGCGCACGCCCGCGAGCACCTCTTCCGACAGACGGCGCCAGCCGTCGGCCGACAAAATCCCCGCCGCTCCGGCGAAAGCCGACATGGTCGGCACGGGCTCGACGCCCGCCGCCTCGAAGATCTCGACGGCGCCGGCGACGCTTTGATTGGCGCCGCGATGGGCCAGCATTTCGCCGCCGCGCTGGATCGTGAAATTCTCGTAACCCGACGGCAGGGGATTGAAGGACGATATCTCCTGCATGCATTCGACGATCAGGACGCGTTTCATGCTCGCTCTCCCGCGGCTGGCAACGAATTATCGATGGCCCGGAAACAGGCGACTTCGCGCCCATCCGGCAAGGTTTCGAGTTTCGGTTCGATAGCGCCGCAACGCGGCTCGGCATAGCGGCAGCGGGCGGCGAAGCGGCAGCCGCCTTCGGTCCGCGGCGCGAAGCTGTCGCCCGGCGGCGGCCGATGCGCGCCGCGCATGTCGGGATGCTCGGCGGGAAGTGCCGCCAACAGATCGCGCGTATAGGGATGCGCGGGTGCGGCGAACAGCGCGTCGGCGGCGCCGATCTCCACGATTCGCCCGAAATACATCACCGCAATCCGGGTCGAGACATGCCGTACGACCGCGAGATTGTGCGAGATGAACAGATAGGTAAGTCCGAGCTCGCGCTGCAGATCCTGCAGAAGATTGATGATCTGCGCCTGGACCGATACGTCGAGCGCCGAGACGACCTCGTCGCACACGATGAAGGAGGGGCGCAGCATCAATGCGCGCGCGATCCCGATCCGCTGGCGCTGGCCGCCCGAGAATTCGTGCGGATAGCGATCGAGCGCCGAGGCCGGCAGGCGGACAAGATCGAGCGTCTCGGCGGCGCGACGCTTGCGTTCCGCCGGCGATCCTTCCCCATGGATCGTCAGCGCCTCGGCGAGAATATCCGCGACCGTCATGCGCGGATTCAGCGATCCGTAGGGATCTTGAAACACGATCTGCATGCGCTGTCGCGCCGCGCGCAGCGCCGCGCGCGACATCCGGCCGATATCCTCGCCTTCGAAGCGGATGGTGCCGGCCGTCGGCTCGATCAACCGAAGCACCAGCCGGCCGGTCGTCGACTTCCCGCTGCCCGACTCGCCGACCAAGCCCAAGGTCTCGCCCTTGGCGATCGTCAGATCGACGCCATCGACCGCACGGGTCGCGCGTCCGCCGCCAAAAAACAGCGAGCCCCGGCGCTCGAAGATTTTCGTCAGCCCTTCGATTTCGACCAGCCGGCTCATGGCCCGTCCTCGTCGCTCACGTATCCGAAGGGCTCGATGCACGCGACCGCGTGTCCGGCCGTCGCGTCGCGCAAGCGCGGCGCGCGCGCATCGCACGCATCGCGGCGCATCGCGCAACGCGGCGCGAAACGGCACCCGGTCGGGAAGGCGTCGAGTGCCGGAACCGATCCCGGAATCGACGCGAGCCGCTCGCGCGGTCCCGACGTTTTCGGGATCGCGGAAAGCAACGCGCGCGTATAGGGATGGCGCGCGGAATCGAAGATCTCGCGCACCGGCGCCGTTTCGGCCACCCGTCCGGCGTAAAGAACCGCCACACGATCCGCCATTTCGGCGATCACCCCCAGATCGTGCGTGATGAACAGCATCGACATGCCGGTATCCCGGCGCAGATCGCGCAGCAATCCCAGGATCTGCGATTGAACCGTGACGTCGAGCGCGGTGGTCGGTTCGTCGGCGATCAGCAAGCGCGCATGCGTCGCAAGCGCCATCGCGATCATCACGCGCTGGCGCATGCCCCCCGACATCTCGTGCGGATAGGCGTCGAGCATCGCCGCCGCGCGCGGAATTTCGACGCGCTGGAACAGCGCTTGCGCCTCCCTGCGTGCGGCGTCGCGCGACATTCCGCGCCGTCGTACCAACACTTCTTCGACCTGCCGGCCCACGCGATGCACGGGGTTGAGCGCCGTCATCGGCTCCTGGAAGATCATCGCGAGATCGCGGCCGCGCCGCTTGCGCCAGGCATCGGGCCCGGCCGCGATCATGTCCTCGCCGTCCCAGCGAAGGGTGCCGCCGGCATAGCGCGCGACGCCGGGCAACAACTCCATGATCGCGAGGGCGAGCATGCTTTTTCCCGATCCGGATTCGCCGACGATGCCGAGCACTTCGCCGGGCTCCACGCGCAGCGTCACATCCTCCAAAACCTTGAGTCCCGCGGCTCCGATCCGGACCTCCAGCGCGTCGATTTCCAGCGTCGCCATCGTCAGCTCCGGCTGCGCGGGTCGAGGACGTCGCGCAATCCGTCCCCGAGCAGATTGAGGCCGAGAACGCAGACGAGGATCGTCAGGCCTGGGAAAATCGTGATCCATGCGGCCTCGCGCATGAAGTCGCGCCCTTGCGCGATGATCGATCCCAGCGAAGGTGCGGGCGGCGGCGGGCCCGCCCCGACGAAGGACAATGTTGCTTCGGCCAGGATCGCGATCGCGAAGACATAGGTAAGGCGCACGATCAACGGCCCCAGGCAGTTGATCAGCACATGCCGGAAGAGGATGCGAAGATCGCCCGCACCGAGCGCGCGCGCGGCTTCGACATAGTCGTGTTCGCGCGCCACCAGCACCGACGCGCGCACGATACGCGCCGTATGCGGGATCGTCGCGATCGACAAGGCGACGACGACGTTGACGACCGAAGCGCCCAGCACGGCGCTGACGATCATGGCGAGCACGATCGAGGGGAACGCCATCGTCGCGTCCATCAGCCGCATGATCGGCGCGTCGAGGCGCGAATAGAATCCGGCGACCGCGCCGATCACAGTGCCCAGCGCGCCCGTGACGACGACGACCAAGCCGCCGATCAGCAGCGAGATCCGCGTGCCGTACATGACGCGCGACAGGATATCGCGCCCATAATGGTCGGTTCCGAACCAATGCGCCGCGCCGGGCGGTTGAAGGCGCATCCGAAAGGCGTTGCGCAGCGGATCGAACGGCGCAAGCCAATCGGCCGTCAGCGCAATCAGCAGAACGGCGAAGATCAGCCCGCCCCCGACCGCGAAGGATCGATTGCGCAGCAGACGAAGGCCGAGATCGCGGACCGGCGACGCCGACGTCATGTCAGGCGGACGCGCGGGTCGACCAGCGCGTAGATCAGATCGACGGTCAAGTTGACCGTCAGATAGACGACAGCAAGGAACAGCAGCCCGCCTTGCATCACGGGAAAGTCGCGCGCGGCGATCGCGCCGATAATCAGCCGCCCCACACCGGGGATCGAATAGACCTGTTCGATCACGACCGCACCGCCCAGCAGCGCGCCCGCCACGATTCCGATCACTGTGACGATCGGAATGAAGGCGTTGGGCAGGCAATGCCGCACAACGATTTCGAGTTTCGAGATGCCTTTCGCATCCGCCGTGCGGACGTAATCCTGCCGCATGACTTCGAGCATCGCGGTGCGCGAAATGCGCGCGATGAAGCCGAGTTGCACCAGCCCCAGTGTCAACGCCGGCAGGGCGATCGTGCGCAGCCAGCCGAGCGGCGATTCGCCGAAGGGCACGAAGCCGCCGGTCGGCAGCCAGCCCAACGACACCGCGAAGACGAGAATCAGCACGAGTCCGAGCCAGAAGTCGGGAACCGACAAACCGATCAGCGCCGCCGACATCGTCGCCTGATCCGCCCATTTGTCGTGATTGACCGCCGCGACGATTCCGGCCGCGACACCGCCCAGCGTGGCGATGAGCAGCGCCGTGCCGGCAAGCGACAGAGTCGCCGGAAGTCTTTCTATCAACGCCGCCGAGACCGAGCGCTGCAACAGGATCGACTCGCCCAGATCGCCGCGCAGGATCCGGCCGTACCAATGCGCCATCTGCAACGGCAGCGGCTCGTCCAAACCCAGCGCCGTGCGCAGGCGCTGGATCTGATCGGGCGTCGCGCTCGCATCGAGAAAGGCGGAGGCCGGATCGCCCGGCACCAGCCAAATCAATGCGAACGACATCAAAGAAACGAGGAGCAGAACGATCAGGGCGCCCGCCAAACGTCGTGCGAGAAAAGCCGCCATGCCGTTCTGCTCCCCCTATTCGGCGCTCAGTTTTCGAGCCACACGCCCCACATCCGCGGAATGCGGTAAGGCGTGAAGTTCTTGAGACGCGCAGACGCGACTTGGAACATGCCGTAATTCCCGGCCTTGATCGCGACCGCGTCGTCGTACATGTGCTGCTGGAATTGATCGAACAGCGCCTTGCGTTTCGCGTCGTCGAGTTCGAGGGCGAAAGCCGCCGCGAGCGCGTCGATCTTCGGGTCCTTGGCTTGCTGCGAAAGCCCATTCACCCACGGCGACATCACCGAACCCGGACCTTCGAACGGTTCGATGCCGAAGCCGTGCGCCCAGAACGACCAGCCCGTCGGCGTGAAGCCGATTTTCGAGACGGTCGGCCAATCCGACACCGACAATTCGACGTTGACGCCGATCGCCTTCAAGCGCTGCTGGAAGACGGTCGCTGTGTCGACGTTCGGACGGATATTGTCGACCATGAAGACCAGCTTCTCGCCCTTATAGCCGGATTTGGCGAGATGATCCTTGGCGAGCGCCAGATCGCCCTTGTTGTATTTCTCGGCACCCGCCTTCGAATAGAACTTCGAGCCCGGATAGAGCCAGCCCGGATCGATCTGATAGATGTCGTCGAAGGAGATGGCCATGATCTCCTCCATATCCAACGCCGCCAGAACCGCGCGGCGGAAATTGACGTCGCTGGTCGGCGCTTGCGCGTGATTGAACTTGATGACCTGCAGCGCGAAGGGCAACAGCTTGTGGATCGTCAACCGCCTGTCGGCGGCGAGACGCTTGACCGTCGGCCCGTCCGACATCTCGTTGAACTGGATTTCGCCCGCTTCCAGCGCCGCGGTGCGGGCACCCGCTTCCGGCATGAAGCGGAACGTCACCGTGTCGAGAAACGCTTCCTTCTTGCCGGCGAAACCGTCGCGCGTCTGCTTGCCGTTGGGATTGGGCACGTAGCCGTCGAAGCGCGCGAGTTTGACGTGGCTGTCGGGCCTGTATTCGACGAAGCGGAACGGACCGGTGCCGATCACGTCGATCTTGCCCGCTTCCTTCGCGGCTTCCGACGCGGGATAGATCGCGATGGGCGCGCGCGGCGACGAGATGTTGTCGAGGAACGTCGCTTGCGGCGACTTCAGTTTGACCGTGGCTTCGTAGGGCCCGGTCGCCTGAACGGATTCGATCGCGGCGACCAGGGCCGGCGACGCGCCGACCTTACGGTAACGCTCGAGCGAGGCGACGACGTCGCCGGCATCGAGTTCCTTGCCGTTGTGGAACTTCACGCCCTTGCGGATCGCGAAGGCATAGGTCAGCCCGTCGGCCGAGATCTTCACGCCCTCGGCGAGTTCGGGGACGGGCGTCGCCGTCTCGTCGCGCGCGTAAAGCGTCTCGAAAACATGGAGATTGATGTTGCGCGCCGATTGCGCCGACGACACTTGCGCGTCGAGCGACGGCGGCGCTTGCGTGATGCCGATCACGACGTCGCCGCCGCGGCGTTGCGCCGCCGCCGGGCCGATCAACGCCGCGGCGACGATCGCCGACAGCGCGAAACAACCGAGAGTCCTCCTGTTCATAGCGGTCTCCTTTTTCGTTTGATCGAAGCGGAAGGGCCGCCGGCGGCGCTAGGCCGCGGCGGCGGTTTCGTCGTAGGCCTGCATCAGCACGGCGATAGCGTCGCCACGGCGCACGCGCCCGGAGCCCGCCGCCATCCACAAATGGCCGTCGCGGCGGTAGCGGATTTCCAAAGGCGCGCGATCGACGTCCTCGATGAAATGCAGACGCCCCGCGATTTCGCCTTCGCGGCACGAATCGCCGATCACGTTGCAAGGCTCGAACAAGCCGTCGGCTGGCGCGAAGCTGTAATTGGCGGGATCGCGCACCATCATGTGCCGCGTGCCCGGCGCGCCGTCGGCTTGGCGCGTGTCGGGCCGCCCTTCCATCAATCCGAAATGCTTGAGGGTGTTGAGAAGCCCGCGCTCGGCGATCGACACGCCCGCCACGCTGACGCGGCCCCAGCCGCCCAGTTCGGTGCCCAACGACAGGATGCCGCGCCGCTCGACCGACGAGGTCAGCGTGGCGCCCTCGTCCACGCCCCAGAATACGGCGTTGTATGGCGCGCCGAAGGCGGCGGCCGCTTCCATCGTGCGCCGGCGCATATCGGCGTCGGGCAGATAGTGCATGTTGGTGGACGGCGCCGCCTCGCCGCTATGGCCGCACGTGTGCAGATCGACCGAAACGTCGACCATCGGCAAAATGTGGGCATCGATGAAATGCGCCAGCATTTGCGAGAACGTGCCGCGCGGATCGCCCGGGAAGCAGCGGTTGAGATCGCGATCGTCGATCGGCGATAGCCGCGTGTTGTTGAGCGCCGCCGGGATATTCACGGCCGGGATCATGATCACGCGGCCCTGAATACGAGCCGGATCGAGGGTGCGCGCCAATCGCGCAACGGCGATTTGCCCTTCGTACTCGTCGCCGTGAACGCCGCCGGTGAACAGAACGGTCGGCCCTTTGCCGTTGCTGACGACGACGATCGGGATCTCGATCGTTCCCCAGCCGGACGAATTGCGGGAGTGCGGCGCCCGCAGATACCCCAGCTGGCGTCCGATTTTCTCGAAATCGATGTCGCAGCGAATCCGGCTGGGGGCTTTTTCTGTCACGGCGTTTGTGCCTTTGTAGATAATTCAACGTTCTTGCTTATAGATCGTATGATCGTATACGATCTTTAGCGAGTCAAGAGGGCATCCGTGCCCGGAGGACAGGAAGACATCGTGACGCGATCCAACACCGGCTCCAGCTCCGTTATGCGCAAAGACGACGGCACACCCGAATGGCGCCCCTTGCAGCCGAAGACACTGGTCGATCTCGTGATGGACGCGATCGTCCCTGCCGCCGCCGCCGGCGTGATTCTGCCGGGCGACCGCATCGTCGAAGCGGATCTGGCGCGCAAGCTCGGCGTCAGCCGCGTGCCGGTGCGCGAGGCTTTGCGGCTGCTCGAAAGCCAAGGCCTGGTGGTCAACGAGCCCTATAAAGGCATCCGGCTGCGGCCGATCACCAATCAACGCGTCCACGATCTGACCGAAGCGCGCGCAGCACTGGAGACCAGCGCCGTCACCCGCGCGGTCAAAGCCGGCCGCAACAAGGGCGCGTATCTCGCCCCGCTCCACGCGGCGATCGACGAGATGACCTTGATGGCCGCGCGCGGCGACGCCTATGGCCTGGCGCAAGGCGATGCGCAGTTCCATCGCGCGCTTTGCGCGCTCGGCGGCAACTCGGTCACGCTCGATCTGTGGGAAGCGCTGTCGCGCCAATGCATCGTGATCTTCGGCTTGGCGACGCTCAGCAAGCCCATGACCGCGATCGTCGAAGAGCATCACGATCTGATCGCCGTCTTCGAGAGCGGCGACGTCGAACGGATCAACGCGACGCTGCACGAGCACACGACGGTGATGAACGACGCGGTCGACTACGAAGCCATCGTCGAAAAACGCCGCGCGGCGCGCGACGCGTAGAACATAAAAAAAAGGAGAAATGCCCATGAACGCCTTCACCCGCCCGACGGCGCTGCCGCGCGTGCGAATCACGCGCATCGAAGCGGCACCGTTATTCGGCGAAAGCCCGAAGGGCGGTTGGTCGGCCGAGATCCGGCCGCAGGATTCGATCCACGCGATCGTGGCGGTCCATACCGATCAGGGGCTGACGGGCTATGGCAGTGTGTTCACCGACGGGCGACTCGTTCAAGCGGCATTGAAGGTTCTCGAGCCGCTTTACACCGGCGAAAGCGCGCTCGAGCCCGATCGCGTTTCCGAGAAGCTGCACCAGAACACGTTCTGGATGGGTCGCGGCGGCACGCTGACCCACGCGATCAGCGGCATCGACATCGCGCTATGGGACATTCTGGGTCAGGCGACCGGCCTCAGCGTTGGCCGGCTTCTCGGCGGCCGCTATCGCGAGCGTGTGCAGCCATATTGCTCGCTGCTGATGGAGGAACCCAAGGCGATGCGCGACATCATCGCCGAGCATCGCGCGCGCGGCTTCACCGCTTTCAAGATCGGCTGGGGCCCGTTCGGGCGGGCGCTCGATACGAAACTCGACGAAGCCATCGTGCGCGCCGCGCGCGAAGCGGCGGGAGAGAAATCGCGCCTTTTCGTCGACGCGGGTGCGAGCGACGCGTTGTGGCCGCACGGCTTCAAATGGGCCAAACGCACGGCCGAAATGCTCAAGGACTACGAAGTGGGCTGGTTCGAGGAGCCGGTGCGGCCCGACGCGATCGACGATTACGCCGAATTGCGCCGCTGCTCGCCCGTGCCCATCGCGGGCTGCGAAGTCCTTACCCGCCGGCAGAATTTCATTCCTTGGCTCACGCGCCAAGCGGTCGACATCGTGCAACCCGACGTCACGAAAGTGGGCGGCATTTCCGAACAGCGCCGCATCGCGTGGATGGCCTATGATTTCGGCGTCAAATACATCGGCCATGGCTGGAACACGGCGCTGGGCGTCGCGGCGGATATGCAGATGGCGGCCGCCTTCCCCGACGCCGATCTGGTCGAATTCATCGGCGGCAGCGCCTATGTCGACGGCATTTTGGCCGAGCCCTTCGCGCTGGACGCCGACGGCTGGCTGACGATTCCAGACAAGCCGGGATTGGGCGTGACGATCGATCGCAACAAGCTCGCCCGATACACGCCCGATCCCGCACCGTTGTTCGCGTGACGGCACGGCACATCGCTGGACAGCCTTGGCCGAGCACGAAACGCCCTACTTCGTCTTGCTCTCGATCCAACTGGCCAGGAATGCTGCGACCTCCAGATTGTTCTTTTCCAGCATCACCATATGGCCGTTGCCGCGGAGCCCCTTCTCTTCCAGACGGACGAAGTCCACGGGCACGCCGGCCTGCTGCATGTATCGGGCGGTGCAATGATCGTAGGGCGCGTGGTAGGACGCTTCGCTCACCGCAATCAGGATCGGGATCGCCGCGAAGTTCTTGAGCTTGCGCGCCGGCTCCGCCTGCAGCGTGCACGCGATGAGGCCATCGGCCTCCGGCTTTTCCTGAATGGCCGTCCGCAGTTCATCGGCTGAAGCGATCGGCGGGTCGTAAGCGACCGGCATATCGGTGATGCCGAATGCTCGCGCCTTCGGATTATTCGGCGCGGCGTTGTGGAACGGTGGCCCCGAGGGCTCGATCGCGACAATGGCCTTGACGAGTTGCGGGCGCGTTTCGGCGATAACCCACCCGAGAAGCCCCGCCTGGGAATGGGTCAGAACGATCGCGGGGCCAATGCGGTCAAGCAATTGCGCGCCGGCCTTCTGCATCAGCGATTGCGTCTCCAAGTCGCTCGCCAGAGATTGGACCTGCGTCGAATAGAAAGCGTCGAATACGGGGTCGCCTTGCCGTCCGCTGCCGGGCCATTGCGTGTGCTTGCCCGCCTGCGGCCATCTGCCGAGCGCCGCACTGGCGGTGAACAGCGTCTCAAGCTGCGTTGCCGTGAACATGCGCAGGCCGCCATTGACGTCCGGATGCCAAACCGAACGTCCGCGCGCCGGCTGATCCACCATATAGACCGTATAGCCGCGCTCGATGAAGAACTCGGCCCACCCTTTGCGGCCATCCGGCGTCTGCATCCAGTTGGTCGCCGTCTGCGCGGCGCCGTGGACTAGCACGATCGGATAAGGCTTCGTCACGACTCTCGGCTTCAGCGCTTCGACATACATCTGCCCGCGCATCACCTGCTTGCCGGTTTCGCCAACATACTCGCCGCCGACGAAGAAAAAGCCGCGTTCCGCGACGGCCGTTGGGATGGTGACGGGCGTTCCTTGCGCGAACGCCGCGTTGGCGGAAATTGCCACTCCCAATGCGACAGCAAGACCGACAATCGACTTTTTCATGTTCGCTTCCTCACGTAAGGCCGACTGGCATTTATGAACGCCGGATCGGGGACAGGTCGTTTATGCTTCCGCACGCTGGCACGTCGTCATTCTTCGGCGAACACCTCGTCGCGCCGCGCGCGCAGCGCCGGCAGCGCCGAAATCGCTAGCGCCGCAGCACCGATCAGAAGCAGGCTGAGCGACAGCGGCGAACGCAGAAACACCATCGGGTCACCGTCGGATATGATCAGGGCCTGACGGAGCTTCTCTTCGAGCAGGCGGCCAAGCACGAAGCCGAGTGCCAGCGGTGCCGGCTCGAAATCCAGCTTGTGCAACACATAGCCGACCAGCCCGAACACGGCGGTCAAGTAGACCATGTCGGCGGTGTTGCCGATCGAGTAGATCCCGATGCAGCAAAACAGCACGATCGCCGGGAACAGCAGCCGGTAAGGCACGCGCAACAGCTTCACCCAAAGTCCGATGAGCGGCAGATTGATGACCAGCAGCATCAGATTGCCGATCCACATCGACGCGATCAGGCCCCAGAACAGCTCCGGGTTCCGGTCGATGACCTGCGGCCCCGGAATGACGCCCTGGATCAGCATCGCGCCGACCATCAGCGCCATGACGGCGTTCGGCGGCAGACCAAGCGTCAGCAGCGGTATGAACGAGGTCTGCGCGCCGGCGTTGTTCGCCGATTCAGGCCCCGCGACGCCGGCGGGCGCGCCATGGCCGAATTTCGCGGGCTGTTTGGCGATCCGCTTCTCGAGGGCGTAGCTGGCGAAGGGCGCCAGAATGGCGCCGTTGCCCGGCAAAATACCGAGCACGGAACCGAGCCCCGTGCCGCGCAGGATCGCGGGCAGGTTCTCTCGGATCTCGCTCAACCGCGGCAAAAGCCGGCCAATTTTGGACCGGACCACGTCGCGCGCTTCGGGGTTTTGCAGATTCTTCAAGATCTCGGCGAACCCGAAAAGCCCCATCGCGAGCACCGCGAACTCGAGCCCGTCGTACAGCATTTCGAGATCGAAGGTCAGCCGCTCGCGGCCCGTCTCGATATCCGTGCCGATCGCGCTCAGAAGAATGCCGAGCGCAATCATCGCGATCGCCTTCAACAACGAGCCGCGCGCCAGGACCACGGCCAGAACGAGGCCCATGATCATCAGCGAGAAATACTCGGCCGGTCCGAACAGCAGGCCCAGCTTCGTCATCGGCACGCCGAGGGCCGCGATCAACAGCGTCGCGATCGTTCCGGCGATGAAGGATCCGATCGCCGCGAGCCCCAGCGCCAGGCCCGCTTGGCCGTTCTTCGCCATTTCGTGGCCGTCGATCGCCGTGACGACGGCGGTGGCTTCGCCGGGAATGTTCACGAGGATCGCGGTCGTCGAGCCGCCGTATTGCGCGCCGTAATAGATGCCCGCGAGCATGATGAGCGCGCCCGTGGGATCGAGCGTCAGCGTAACCGGCAGAAGGATCGCGATCGTCGCGACGGGGCCGACACCCGGCAACACGCCGACCAGCGTGCCGATCAAGCAGCCGGCGAAACACAGGCCGATATTCTTCAAGGTCATCGCGACCTGAAGCCCGAGCCCCAGATTGGAGAACATATCGCCCATATCAGTATCCGATCAGCCAAGGCGCGACGGGCACCGGAATGCCGAGCGCGAACCGGAACACGCCGATGCAGACGGCGGAAATGATGGCGGCGAAGACGACGAGTTCTCCCGGCCGGGCGCCGCGATCGGCAAAGCCGGCGACGATCACCGCCAGCGGTCCGGCGACGACCAGGCCCAGCGGCGGGACGGTCACGCCCGCGACCGCGCCGCCGCGGATCGCCAAGCCGAAAAGCACGACCGCGCCGAGTACGATCAGAATTTCCCGCCATGCCCAGCCGCCCGCATCCGGGCCGGACGCGCGCAACGAGATCGCGACTTGGATCACGCCGAGAACGACGATGAAGCCCGCGACGACGCGCGGCAGTAAACCCGCGCCCACGCCTTGCCGCGTCATGAACGGCAGATCGGATGCTCCGAAAAGCGCGATCGCGCCGACGGCGATGAGCGCGATTCCGGCCCAAACCTCGCGATCGCGAAGTTTGGCGCCGGCCCGCTGGGAACCGGAAGCCATGCGTTGACCCTATTCGAGTGAGATGTTGGCCGCGCGGACGATCTCGCCCCAGCGCGCGCGTTCCTTGGCCATGAATTCCGCGAAGGCTTGGCCTTCGAGATCGGCCGGCGTCGCGCCGTCGTCCTTCAACCGATCGACCACCGTGGGATCGCGCAGCGTCTCGCGCGTGGCTTGCGACAACTGGGCGCGGATCGGTGCTGGCAAGCCGCGCGGCCCCAGCAGCCCGTACCACGCCGAAGCGGTGTATTCCTTGAGCCCCGCTTCGATCGCGGTCGGAACCTCCGGCAAACCGGCGAAACGCGACGTGCCCGTCACGGCCAGCGCCGAGACCTTCTTGCCTTCGATCAGGCCGGTGACCGACGGAATCGTCGTCACCATGAAATCGATATGGCCGCCGACGAGATCGTTGAGCGCAGGGCCCGCCCCGCGATACGGCACGTGGCGCGCCTCGAAACCGGCGACCTGCCCCAGCAGCAACGCCGCGAGATGGCTCGCCGACGCGTTGCTCGCCGAGCCGTAAACCAGCGTTTTCGCCTTCGCGGCGGCGACGAGTTCGGGCAGCGTCGCGACCGGCAGACGCGGACCCACGACGACGGCGAGCGACGCGTCCGCGATCAGCGCGATCGGGTCGAGTGTCGTTGCCGGATCGGCCTTGAGGCGCTTGAACAGATGCGGATTGACGACCATCGGGCCTTGATTGCCGATCAGCAGCGTGTAGCCGTCGGGCGCCGCGGCGGCGACGGCCTCGGTGCCGAGATTGGCTGCCGCGCCGGGACGGTTTTCGACCAGCACGCGGCCGTCCAGAATCTTTTCGAGCCGGGCCGCGAAAATACGCGCCACCGCGTCGGTGCCGCCGCCGGCGGCGTAGCTGACGATCAGCGTGATCGGCTTGTTGGGATAGCGGCTTTGGGCCTTCAACGGCGCGGGGGCCGCGAGCAGACTGGCGGCGCCGAGTGCGAGCGCCGAGCGACGATTCAACATGCTGTTTCCTCCAACGATTCGGTTTCTTTATCTTTCGAAAAAGTTCCAGCCGGCACCAGCACGGCGCCCTCGAACAGCCGGCGTGCGGTCCGTAAAACGTAAACAACGGGCGCCGACGTCGGCCCCGGCGATTCGATCCGCACGCCCAGTTGCCCCGACGGATGTTCGATACGAATTTCGCCCGGTAGAGCGACCCGGCCCGCGATACGCGCGGCGATCGTGCCTTGGGTGGCGATCGCGGTCGCGATCCCGACGGCACCGGTGATCGCGAGCGCCGTGTGGCACGAATGCGGCATCAGATAGCGCACGCAAATGGCGCCGCCATTCACGGGCGGGGAAATCAACACGGGCTTGGGGATGACCTTCGACGACACGTCGCCCAGCCCCATCCGCAGCCCGGCCTCCAGGCGCAGCGTCTCGATCCGATCCAGCAACGCGCGGTCGGCGTCGATCTCCGCCGGCGATTCGTAGCCGGTTTTGCCAAGGTCCCGCGCATCGAGCAGCAAAAGCGGCATCGCGGCATCGATCAGCGAAACGTCGGTGCCGCCGATCCGTTCGATCGCCGCGCCGGAGGGCAGCAAGCGGCCCGTCTTGGCGCCGGCCGCGTCCAGAAACGCCATCTGGATCGGTGCCGCCGTGCCGGGCACGCCGTCGATCGCGACGTCGCCGCCGTAATTGACCCGGCCTTCCGGCGTCTGCACGCGCGCGACGATGATCTTGCCGGTATTGACGTTATGAATCCGGACGGTCGTCGTTCCGGTCTCGACCGGCACCAATCCCGCCTCGATGGCGAACGGCCCCACTCCCGCGAGCATGTTGCCGCAATTGGGCGAGGTATCGACCATCCGCTCGGCAACCTTCACCTGGGCGAAAAGATAATCGACATCGGCGTCGGCGCGGCGCGCGCGCCCGACGATCGCGACCTTGCTCGTCAGCGGATTGCCGCCGCCGATCCCGTCGATCTGCAGCCGATGCCCGGCGCCCAGCGCCGCGATCAGCACGCGATCGCGCTCGGCGGGTTCGATCGGCAGATCGTTGGCGAGGAAAAACGGCCCCTTCGACGTTCCGCCGCGCATGAGAACGCAAGGGATGCGGATGAGATCGTCCATGACGGGCCGGCGCGTCCTCGGGAAATTGATGCGCTAAGCGCATCGTTTGACGATTTTCAGTCTGTTTATGGAACAATTGGATTGTTGTGAAATGCAAATATCGGCATTATTATTCCGTTATGCGGATTAATGCGGAGCTTCTCGATTTTCGCGCGTTCCTTTCCGTGCTCGCCTGCGGATCGTTTCACCGCGCGGCGCAGGAACTGAACATCTCGCAGCCCGCGCTGTCGCGGCGGATCAAAGGCTTGGAGCGCGCGCTGGGGACGACGCTGATCGAGCGTTCGACCCGGCACGTCGCACCGACGGCGATCGGCCAGCAATTGCGGCCGCTGGTCGCGCGTCTGCTCGACGAGTTCGAGGATTCGGTTCTGTCGATCGGCGGCTTGGGCGGGCGCTACACCGGACAGGTGACGATCGCGTCGGTGCCGACGGCGGCGTTCTACTTCCTGCCGCGCGTCGTGCGCGTGTTCAACCAGCGCTTCCCGGGGATCCGATTCCGGATTCTCGATCTGTCGGCGAACGAAGGTCTGGAGGCGGTGGCGCGCGGCGAGGTCGAGTTCGGCATCAATTTCACCGGCGCCACGCGGCCCGATCTGCGTTTCACGCCGCTGCTGCAGGACGAGTTCGTGCTCGCGTGCCGCCGCGACCACCCGCTTGCGAAATCGCGCGAGCTGCGCTGGCGCGATCTCGGCGGCTATCCGCTGATCGGCGTCAGTCAGGCGAGCGCCAATCGCGCGGTTCTCGATCAAGCGCTTGGGCGCGCCAAGGTGAAGCTGGATTGGTTCTACGAAGTAACCCATTTGTCGACGTCGCTCGGCTTGGTCGAGGCCGGGCTCGGCATTTCCGTGCTGCCGAAACTCGCCACACCGCAAACCGAGCATCCGGTCATCGCGACCATCAAGCTGAAGAATCCCGTCGTCAGCCGGACGATCGGTGTCGTCGAGCGGCATGGCGCGCGGCTGACGCCCGCCGCAGAGCGTTTCCGCCAATTGCTGATCGACGAGTGGGGATCGAAATAGGATCCGGGTTGCGAGATGCGACCAAGCTGCATCGTGCGCGCCGATGGTGGGCGATGTCGGGCGCAAACCTACGACAAGCTGATGAAGAGCCGTCAAGCGGCGTTGATATTCCGAGGGCTTTCCGTCGCCCGAACCCCTTTAGAACACCAAGCGAGATTCGCGAGGTGACGGAAATCTCAATCCTTGCCGGCACGCCGCGCCGTAACCTGGCGGCGCTTGCAGGCACGCGGATCACTCGATTGGCGGGCCGAAAGCCGTATCGCGGCTTCTCCAGTCACGCCCGCAACGGCCGCTCCGATTAAACGACGGCACCGCCGCCATCAACCAAAACGACGCTGCCCGTCATGAATCCGTTGGTCATGAACGACAGGATTTGACGGGCGACGTCTTCGGCTTGGCCGATCCGCTTCACCGGCAAGGTCGCGGCGGTCCGGTCGAGCAACTCTTTTCGTCGATCCGCCGGCAGAAAATCCCACCACGCCGTATCGATGCGGCCGGGCGACACACAATTGACCCGGATCGGCGCCATCTCCGTTGCCAAGGCGCGCGCGAGATTGTCGATCGCCGCGTTGATCGCGCTTAAGATCGTCGCGCCACCCGATGGCCGGCTACCCAACATGCCCGAAACGAGCGTCAAACTGCCGCCGGGAACGATCCGCGCCGCATGGGCGACGTTCACTGCCGCCCAGAATTTGCTTTCGACCGAAGCGCGCGCTTCCGCCAACGGGCCTTGGCGCAACGGCCCCGCTTGCGCTTCGGCGGCGGAAACGACGACATGGTCGAACGCCGCGCGTCCGTCGAAAAATGCCATCACGGCTTGCGCGTCCCGCGCATCGACCGACGCCGCCACCGCACCCGGCACCTTGGCCACCGCCGCCGACAAACGTTCGGGATTTCGGGAGACGATCGTGACGTCGGCGCCTTGCGACGCGGCGGCGGCGGCGGCGGCCAAACCAATCCCGGACGAGCCGCCGAAGACGGCGACGCGCGCGCGCGTCAGTGCGCCAGCGGTCATCGCTTTGCGTCCGCTGCCGGCGACAGTTCCGTCCCTGCCAGCCTTTCGCTGAACTGCGCCATTGCGGTGTGATCCATACCGCGACCCAGCAGCTTCTGCGCGCCGCTCCACATCTCAAGGCACAAACCCGCGAAGGGCGCTGGCGTTTCGGTCGCTTTGGCCACGCCCATCGCGATCCCAAGATCTTTGACCATCAAATCCAGGCCGAACCCGGCGTCGAAGCGGCGCGACAGCACGAACTGCTTGAACTTTTTCTGGGTCGAGTTGTTCATACCGGTCGACGCGTTGAGGACATCGACCATAAGCGCGGGATCAAGACCGAAACGCTGGCCGATGAGCAGCGCCTCGATGCCGATCAGAAACCCGGCCGCGCTGACGAGGTTGTTGAGCGCCTTCATCGCATGGGCGGAGCCCACGGCACCCGTGCGAATCACCGTCTTGCCCATCGAGGCGAGCACCGGCTCCGCCCGATCGCAAGCCGCCGCCGGACCGCCAAGCATGATGGCGAGTTCTCCCGTCCGCGCGCGCGGCACGCCACCCGAGACGGGCGCATCGACGAGATCGACGCCGTGCGCTGCCGCGACGGCGGCCAGCCGCCGGGTCTCCTCGGGAACGCCGCTGCTCATTTCCAGGATCAGCGTTCCCCGACGCATGCGCGACAGCGCGCCATCTCCGCCCTCAAGCACCGTGGTGACGACGGCGCTGCTGGGCAGCATCGTCACGACGATATCGGCGTCCGCCGCAGCTTCGGCGGCCGTACCGGCGACTGTCGCGCCGATTTCCGCCGCCACCGCCGCCGTTCGCTTGGCGTCGGCGTCGAAGACTCGCAAGGGATATCCGGCGGCGCGCAGCCGCGCCGCCATCGGAAGCCCCATGGCACCCAAGCCGATGAAACCGACGTTGAGGGAAGCGACCATCCTGCCAACCCTTCCGTTTACTTGGAGAACATCTGGCCCGGCAGCCAGAGCGACAGTTCCGGCACGGCGATCAGCAGCGCCAGAACCAGGAACTCGATCACGATGAACGGCAGGATCCCGCGATAGATCTGATGCAGCGAAACCTTGCCCTCCGACGCGCCGATCACGGCGAATAGATTCATTCCCACCGGCGGCGTCAACACGGCAAGCTCGACCAGCTTCACCATGATGACGCCGAACCATATACCGTCGTAGCCGAGGGCCTTCACCATCGGATAGACGAAGGGCAGCGTCATGACCTGCATGGCGAGCGGGTCCATGAACATCCCGAGCACGATGAAGATCAGCACCAGCACGATAATGAAGGCGGTTGGCGCCAAGTCGAAGGACTGCAAAAGATCCGTCGCCGACGTGACGGTCCCGGCAACGAGGAAGAATCGGGTGAAGATCAACCCGCCGATGATCACGATGAACAGCGCGGCGGTGACCGCCGCCGCGGATCTCAGGCATTCCGCGAGTGCGGCACGCGACAAGCGCCCCCGCGCGATCGCGATCGCGAGAGCCCCCATCGCGCCGAGCGCCCCGGCACCCGACGGCGTCGTGAACCCTAGATAAATTCCGCCGATGACGATGCCGGCCAGCAGGAACGTTGCCCACAGCGCCAGCGCGCTTTTCCCGATTTCACGGATCGCCGCACGCGGTTGTGGCGCGGGGGCCAAACCGGGATTGGCGCGGACCATAATCCAAGTTCCGATCATATAGGCGGCCGTCGTCACGAGCCCGGGGATGACGCCGGCGATCAGGAGTTCGGCGACCGATTCGCCGGTCAGCAAACCGTATATGACGAAGCTGATCGACGGCGGGATAAGCGCGGCGATGGTGCCCGCCGCCGCGATGCAGCCGGCGGAGAACGCCTTGTCGTAGCCCAGACGCAGCATTTCCGTCAGCGCGATCCGGGTGAACAGCGCCGCGTTCACCAAAGTCGAGCCCGAAATCGCCGCGAAACCCGCCGAAGCGAGGATCGTCGCCTGGAACAGCGCCCCGCGCGCCGAGCGCAGCAGCAGATTGCTGAATCCGAACAGCTCCTGCGTTATGCCCGACGACGACGCGATCGCGCCCATCAGGACGAACATCGGAATGACGACGAACGCGTAGTCGGACGACGTGGCGAAGGGAAGATTGGTGAGCGTGTTCAGCGCGAAGGCAGGACCGCCGATCGTCCAGAGACCCGCGACGGCGACGGCCCCCATGGCGATTCCGACGGGAACACCGATCAGCGACAGCAACAGCATGATCGCGATCGCAAAAAAGCCGACGGTCAACGGATCAGTCACGGGGCGCTCCCACGACATTCGCTTCGAGGCCCATCAGTTGGCGGACGAGCTGCCGCCCGAACTCCGCCGTCGCCAGCCACGCGCCGAAACTCGCGACGCTTTTGAAAGGTGCGAGCGGAAACGTGAAGGCGCCCAGAGCGGTTTCCTTGATCGCCCAGGAATTCATCGCGAGCTTGGTGGTGTGCCAAGCGACCAGCGCCATGAAAGCCAAACCGATCGACAGCGAAACGATGGCGCTGAGCCGCTTCAAAGCCGGCTTCATGTTCTGCGTCGCGATATCGATCACGATATTCGCGCCACGGGCCTGCGCTTCGGCAAGACCGAGGAACACGATCACGGCAAGCAGCGCGCCCGAGAGCTCCAGCATCCCGCGGATGGGATAGAAGAACAGATTGGTCGTGATGACGTCGATCGCCCCGAGCAAGCCGACGATCAGAAGAAGCGCCGACGCGGCGACGAATCCGACATGCGATAGCGCCCGCAACAACGCGTCCATCCGTCTGAATATCATTTTCCCCTCATATCTTCGGGACGAGATGCGAACGGGCGGCACCCCCTGCCGCCCGTTCGTTTTCCGATTCCCGATTCAGCGATTGGCTTTGATGTAGTCGGCCAGCTGCTTGGCCTCGGCACCCTTGCCGAGTTCGGCCATCTTCTTCGCCCAAACGTCGAGCATGTCGGGAACCATCTTGGCGAGATCGGCCGATTGCTGGAACGGAACGATCTCCATCCCCACGGCCTTCAATCCGTCGACGGCCTTTGCTTCGTCCGCCGCGATCAGATCATTGCCGAATTTTTCGGCTTCGCTTGCGACTTCTTCGAACAATTTGCGCACATTCTCCGGCCACGCCGCCCATTTGGCGGTCGAAGTGAAGAGCGTATGCGCGCTGATCACGCCGAAGCTGAGATCGGTCGCGTACTTGGCGACCTGATCGATCTTGAACGCACTGACAGCCGAGTTGAACATATAGGTGCAGTCCATCGCACCCGACTGCATCGCCTGAACCATGTCCACCGGCGGGATGTTGACGGGAATGGCGCCGATCGATTCGAGCATCACCGGAACGAACGTGCCGTAGGAGCGGATCTTCTTGTTCTTGATGTCCGCCAGCGTGCGCAGCGGCTTGGTGCAGTAGACACGATAGTCGGGCAGATAGCGGTAGAGGACCGGACGAAGCTTCAACGCGTCCAACTCCGCCTTGATCGTCGGGTTGTTGGTGAAGATGTCCCGCGTCAGGCGATTGAGCTTCGGTCCGTCGTTGAACACGAACGGCAGCGCGTTGGTCACCGCGGTGAACGGCATCCGCGAAAACTGATTGCCGGTCACGATCAAACCAAAATCGATCGCGCCCGAGCCGACGAGATCGACCATCTCCGCCTCGCCGCCGATCGCGTTCGCCCAGAAATGCTGGACGCGGATCGCTCCGCCGCTGCGCTTCTCGACTTCGGAAGAAAAGAACTTGTCGATCCGCGAGGTATTGATGACCTCCGGGATGTTCGACGAATAGCGCACCGTCATGCGCGGATAGTTCTGCGCCGACGCCGAACCGACCGCGAAAGCGCCGACGGCAAGCAGCGCCATTGCCAAGCGTATGATCTTCATTGCGTTCCTCCCGATGAAAAACCAGTTGGCATTTGTGGTTCGGGCCCCTTGAACGCCCAATTGCCACAAAATCAGTCTGTCATACAGAATTACAGTATGATACATTGAGAACAGCTTCACAAGGACTGGATCGTCGATGTCCGAAAATTACGAAGTGCTGGCGCTCCGTTATGCGCGGACCGCACCGGACCGGCCGCGGCGCGAAAACTTCATGCCCGCACAGGACCTTCACGACGGCCCGATGCCGCTCGACTACTATTTTTGGCTGATCCGCGGCCAAGGACGCGTGATCGTCGTCGATACGGGGTTCGGCCCCGAGGCCGCCAGCCGGCGCGGACGCACCTTGCTCCACACGCCCCCGGATCTGCTCGCGCGCGCGGGCGTCGACGCCGCGAGCGTGGAGCATGTGATCCTCACGCATCTGCACTACGACCACGCCGGCGGTCTTAGCCATTTCCCGGCCGCGACGTTCCATCTTCAAGACACGGAGATGAGCTACGCGACCGGTCGGCCGATGTGCCACGCGTGCTTGCGGGCGCCCTTCGATCTCAAAGACGTGCTCGAAACCGTCGGCCTCGTCTACGCCGGGCGTATCCGCTTTCACGACGGCGACGTGGAACTGTTTCCCGGTATCTCGCTGCATCGGATCGGCGGCCACACCGGCGGCCTTCAAGTCGTGCGCGTGATGACGCGCCGCGGACCGCTCGTGCTCGCGTCGGACGCGTTCCACTTCTCCGAGAATCGCCGGCGTCGCGCACCGTTTCCGCTGGTCCATCACGTCGGGGAAATGATGGACGGATTCTACCGATGCGAAGCGCTCGCCGGCGGACGAGACGATCTGCTCGTGCCCGGCCACGACCCAGAAGTCGGCGCGCGCTGGCCGCGCCTCTTCTCCGACTTCCCCGACATCGTGCGGCTCGATTTGCCGCCGGCGAATATCTGAAGGCCGAATTCGAAACTTCCGGCCGCAACGAACGAAAAAGTGATTGAGGACGCCAAGGAGCCGCAGATGCAGTTCGACAAAACCGTTACCGCGCGAGGCCAGTCATTCCATCTGACCGGCGAAGTCGACCCGGCTTTCGTCAAGATCGCCGACGCCTTCGCCGAGAATTTTGCGGTCGAGGAGGAAGTCGGCGCGGCGACGGCGGTGTATGTCGACGGACGCAAAGTGGCGGATTTGTGGGGCGGCTACCGCGACTCGCAATTCGCCAAGCCGTGGGACAAGGACACGATCCTTTGCATGATGTCGGTCGCCAAAGGCATCTCCGGCATCACGTTCAACATGATGATCGACCGCGGCATGGTCAATCCCGATCAACCCGTGGCGAAGTACTGGCCGGAATTCGCCCAGAACGGCAAAGAAGGCGTGTTGGTGCGGCATGTGCTGGACCACACCGCCGGACTGCCTGTCGTCCTGGATCCGCTTTGGCCCGGCGCGATTTTCGATTGCGACGCCATCGTCGCGGCGCTCGAAAAGCAGGCGCCGATGTGGACGCCGGGAACGGTCGCCGCCTATCACATCCATACGCAAGGCAACATCCTGGGCGAGATCGTGCGGCGGCTGACCGGCCGGCGCTTCCGCGACGTCATCCAAAGCGAATTGATCGGTCCGCTGGGCGGCGACTACCGCATCGGCAACGTCTTCGGCGCCGACAACGCGCGTTGCGCCGAATTGCTGCCGACGGTCGCAGGCACGCTGCTCGAACGGCGCGACAGCGAGCCCGAAACCCTGATTGCCAAGGGCTTCACGCAGCATCCGAAGATGCCGATGCCCGAGATCCTCAACGGCGAAGGCTGGCGCACGGCCGAAATCGCGAGCGCCAACGGCCACGGCACGGCGCGCTCGATCGCGCGCGTCTACGGCGCCGTCTCGCGGGGCGGGTCGATCGACGACGTCAAATTGATGTCGAAGTCGACAATCGACGCGATGATCACCGAACAGCACAACCAGGTCGAACGCATGCAGCAGCGCCCCTACCACCAGGGGCGCGGCATCCTGCTCAACACGCCGGTCTCGGTGTGGATGGGTCCCAACGCGCGCGCCTTCGGCCATCACGGCTTCGGCGGATCGATCGGCATGGGCGATCCCGACGCGAAGATCGGCTTCGCCTACGCCTGCAACAAGCTGCATACGCGCGGTGACAACGGGCCGCGTGCGCGCCGCATCATCGAAGCGTTGTACGAGGTGATTTGAAATGACCGCTTCGTCCAAAGCGCGGGTCGCGGTCGTCACGGGCGGGGCCGGCGGCATCGGGGCCGCCTGCGTCGCCCGTCTGCGCGAAGACGGCTGGAAGGTCGCGGTCCTCGACAAGAACATGGATCTCGGGCGCGAGGTCGCCGCCAAATACGGCGCCGTCGCGGCCGAGATCGACCTCGCCCAGCCCGACAGCATCGCCGATTCGGCGCGATGGGTCGAACGCGAACTGGGCCCGTGCAGCGGGCTCGCCGCCGTCGCCGCGCATCTGGAAAATCCGCACCGGCCCGAGAACCAGGACGCCGCCGAGTGGGCCGCGATCCTGAACGTCAATCTGACGGGCACGTTCCGCACGCTGGTCGAGTTCGGCAAACCGATGCTCGCGGCGGGCGGCGGCTCGATCGTCACCGTGGGCTCGATCACCGCATTCAATTCCAGTCCGCTGCAAGCCTACGGCCCGACGAAAGCCGCGATCGTCAACATGTCGCGCAATTTCGCCGGCGCTTGGGGCCGCCAGAACGTGCGCGTCAATTGCGTATGCCCCGGTCCCACGCGCACACCTGCGGTCGAGGCCAGCTACGCGCGCGGCGAACGCAATCCCGAAACCATGATCCGGCAAACGGCGCTGGGACGCCTCGTGAAGCCCGAACAAGTTGCCGCCGCCATCGCTTTCCTGCTGTCCGACGACGCTGGCGCGATCACGGGCATCGAATTGCCGGTCGACGCGGGCACGCTGATCGGCCAGCTCTGGGGCATGTATGGCGGGCTGCCGCAGCCGCCGTCGGACTGAACGAAAACGCAAAGGCGCGAGGATCGCAATGTCGCAAGTTCTTTCGGATCAGGTCGTACTCGTGACGGGTGCCGGGCGCGGCATCGGCGGCGCCACCGCGCGTTTGCTGGCGCAACGCGGGGCGGCCGTCGGCGTGCTCGACATCGCCGCCGATCTCGCGGCCGAAACCGCCGAGGCGATCGCCAAAGCGGGCGGCAAGGCGCTGCCGATCGTCGCCGACGTGTCGAACCGCGACGCGGTCTTCGACGCCGCGGCGAAGCTCAGCGCGAAATTCGGGAATCTGACCGCCATCGTCAACGACGCGATCTTCATCAAATACGGCCCCATCGAAGGGGTGGAGGAAGCCACGCTCGACCGGATGCTCGCCGTCGGGCTCAAAGGCGTGTTCTGGGGCGTGCAGGCCTTGCTCGCCCATCGCGGCGATCGTCCGGCCTGCATCGTCAATCTCGCGTCGCCGGTCGCGGATCTGGGGGCCGGCAACACGGCGTCGTATACGGCGATCAAAGGCGCCGTGGTCGCGCTGACGCGCCAGCTCGCGGTCGAACTCGGCGCGCGCGGCATTCGCGTCAACGCCGTGGCGCCCGGTGCGGTGCCCACGCCCGGCGCACGCGCGATCGTCGACGAAGCGGGCTACGCCAAGCGCCGCGCGCAAACCCCGCTGGGCCGCCTGGGCGAAGAAAGCGAAATCGCGGCGGCGATCGCCTTCCTCATCGGCCCGGACGCGAGCTTCGTGACGGGCGAAATCCTGCATGCCGACGGCGGTATCACCGCCAAGTCACTGTGATGCGCGGGCCGCGCAAACGAACGGCGACGGGGCGGCGCTCAATCCTGCTTCGCGGGCAGCGACGACAGCGCGGCGGCGGCGGCGGCTTCGACATGGGCCACGCAAATGCGCCACGCGCCCTCTTCATCGCGCGCTTCAAGCGCGTCGAGGAATTCGCGCAATTCGCGGATCGATTGCTTCGCCCGCGCGGCGCTGGACAGCGAAACCACGCGCAACTGCGACACGCGCGTATGGATGCGCCGGAGCATATCGGCGGCGACCTCGTTTCCGGCACCTTCGAGAAGGATGTCGTAGAAGCGGGTTTTGGTCGCGATGAAGCGCTCGGCCGAGAAATTCTCGTAGACTTCCGCGAGCCGGTCGACGCTTTCGCGCAACGCCGCCATCTGCGCCGGGGTCGCATTCTTGGCGAATTCGCGCGCGGCGAGTCCCTCGAGCACGGCGCGGACTTGATAGATCGATCGGGCCGTCGCTTCGGTAACGACGCTCACGCTCAAACCTTTGTTCGGTTGCAGCGTGATCAATCCGTCGGCTTGAAGCTCGCGCAGCGCCTCGCGCAACGAGGTGCGCGACACGCCCATCATTTCGCAGAGCTCGCGCTCGATCAGCCGCGCGCCCGGCGCGAACCGTCCCGCCGCGATCGCCAAGCGCAGCCGTTCGGCGACCTGCTCGCGCAGCCCCGGCAATGTCTGAACCCGCATCGACAGATCGTCGTTCGCACTCGGCATTGTCATCACTCCGGCACCGCTCCGAAACGGACACTCGCTCAATCAAGCGAGCGGTCTCTGACCTTCGCTTCGAATCAGATCGTATGACTGTATGTCAAAAAACAGGATGCCTCACATGACGGGAAAGAACAAGGATATCGAACAGCTCTTTGACGAGGGCCTAAAGCTGCGCCGCCAAGTCCTCGGCGCGGAGTATGTCGACCGTTCCATCGGCTCGGCGAACGACTTCATGATGGCTTTCCAGCGCATCACCACCGAATGGTGCTGGGGTTACGCTTGGGGGCGCGACACGTTGGATCTCAAGACCCGCAGCATGCTGAATCTCGCCATGCTGACGGCCTTGAACCGTGCCGCCGAGATCAAGCTGCATGTGCGCGGCGCGATCAACAACGGCGTAACCGTCGAAGAAATCCGCGAGGTTTTGCTGCATGCGACGATCTATTGCGGCATTCCAGCGGGGCTCGACGCCTTCAAGGCCGCCAACGAAGTGCTGAAGGAAATGAAGAAGGTCGAATAGGGATCGCCCAACGCGCGCGACCGACAAGCGCCACCCCGGCGCGACATATCGTGCCAATGCATTGACTCGTCGAGCGCCCGTCACCCGACGCCGCCGAAGACGCCAAAACGAAGAAGGCCCCGGTCAGTGACCGGGGCCTTTATTTCGTCCTAAGTCGAGATGGTGGGCGATGTAGGGCTCGAACCTACGACCCGCTGATTAAGAGTCAGCTGCTCTACCAACTGAGCTAATCGCCCTCTCGGCATCGAGAGGCGCGCTGTGTAGCAAGCCCCCCGGGCTTTGTCGAGCCCCGTTTGCATAGGGGCAAGTATCTGTGGATAAACGCTTTTGGGGCCTTACGTGTCGCCCCGGCGCGGCACCACGACGTCGCGATGCACATAGACGCCGATCAGGATTCCGAATCCGAACAACAAGGTCAGCATCGACGTGCCGCCATACGAGACGAGCGGCAGCGGTTCGCCCACCACTGGCACCAAGCCCATCACCATCGCCATATTGATCAGCGCGTTGAGATAGATCCCCGACAGCACGCCGATCGCGACCAAGCGCCCGAACTGGCTGCGCGCGCGCAAGGCGATGGCGAGGCCGTAAAGCACGATCACGGTATAGAGGCCGATCAGCACCAGCCCGCCGACGAAGCCGAATTCCTCCGACAGCATGGTGAAGATGAAGTCGGTCTGCTTTTCGGGCAGGAACTGCAAATGGCTTTGCGTGCCCCCGCCCAGCCCCTTGCCCCAGATCCCGCCCGAACCCAGCGCGATCTTCGACTGGATGATGTGATACCCCGCCCCCAGCGGATCGCTTTCGGGATTGAGGAAGGTCAACACGCGCTGGCGCTGATAGTCGCGCAACAGGCTCCAAGCGATCGGCACCGCGCCCGCGGCCGATGCGGCGACCAGAATGAACTTCCACATCCTGACGCCGGCCATGAAGAAGACGATCGCCGTCGTCGCCAGCACGACCAGCGTGGTCCCGAGCTTGGGCTGTTTGAAGATCAGGAAGGCCGGCACGAGCGTGAGCAGAATGGGCCAGACGAGATAGAGCGGATTGCCGATCTGGTCGTGATTGATGCCGTGGAAATAGCGCGCGATCACCAGCACGATCGAAATCTTGGCGAGTTCGGCCGGCTGGATCTGGACGAAACCGAGATCGAGCCAACGCTGAGCGCCCATGCCGACCTCGCCCATCAGATCGACGGCGACCAGCAGCACGACCGACAGCGCGTAGAACGGATACGCCGCCTTCATCCAGAAGCGGATATCGACGGTGGCGACAGCGATCATCAGCGCGAAACCCATCGCGAAGCGCGAGATCTGGCGCGACGCCCACGGGTCCCAATCGCCGCCGGCGGCCGAGTAGAGCATGACGAAGCCGATGCTCGAGACCGCGAGGATCGTCAGCGCCAGCCCCCACGTGATCTGGCGCAGCTTCTCGCCGAGGCTGAGCCGCTTGTTCGATTGGCCGAGAGCCGAATGGGCGGGCATCAGCCGCTCCTTTCCGCGATGCGCGCCGGGCCTTGCGGCCGCGTGCGCTCGCGCTCGCGTTCCAGGCGCATCGCTTCCGTCAGGATCTCGCGCGCGATCGGCGCCGCGACCGACGAGCCGCCGCCGCCATGCTCGACGATCACCGAAACGGCGTAGCGCGGCGATTCGAGCGGCGCGTAACCGACGAACAGCGCGTGATCGCGCTCGCGCCACGGCACTTGCTCGGGCTTGCGCAAGCCCACGCGGCGCTCCTCCTCGGTGATGCGCCGCACCTGGGACGTGCCGGTCTTGCCGCCGAAAGTCCAATTTTGATCGACGATACGCTGCCGGAACGCCGTGCCGCGCGGATCGTTGATCACCGCGCGCATACCGCGCAGCATGACCGCGAGATTGGCCTGCGGCACGCCGATCGGCGGGAAACTGCTTTGCGGGCGTTCGGCGATGCGCCGTTCCTGCACCAGATCGCGCGTCAAATGCGGCGTGACCGCGAAACCGCCATTCACCAGCCGCGCCGTCATCGTCACGAGCTGCAAGGGCGTGGCGAGCACATAGCCCTGGCCGATCGACGCGACGAGCGATTCGCCCGTCGCCCAGCCCTTGCCGGTGCGCGCCAATTTCCAGCTCCGCGTCGGGATCAGACCGGGCCGCTCGCCCGGCAGATCGATCGACAATGTCGATCCCAGACCGAAGCGGCGCGCCATGTCGGCCATACGCTCGGGCCCCAAGCGGCGGCCCATTTCGTAGAAATAGACGTCGCAGGATTGCGACAGCGCCTCGACCATGTCGAGCGGGCCGTGGCCGCCGCGCTTCCAGCAATGGAACTTGTTGTCGCCAAGCTCCATATGCCCCGGACAACTGACGCGAAAATCGGGCGAGATGCCCGATTCCATCGCCGCCAGCGCCACGATCATTTTATAGGTCGAGCCCGGTGCGTATTGGCCGGAGATCGCCTTGTTGGTCAGCGGCGCCTTCGAATTGGCGAGCAACGCGCGCCACGCCGGCCCCGAAATGCCGCGCGCGAATTCGTGCGGATCGTAGGACGGATGCGAGACCATCGCCAAAACGTCGCCGTTGGAAACGTCCATCACGACGGCGGCCGCACTCGCCTCCTGCGCCAGACGTTTGGCGGCCAATTCCTGAAGGGCTGTATCGAGCGTGAGCACGATATCGTGCCCCGGCTCGCCTTCGTTGCGCGCGAGCTCGCGGATCGGCCGGCCCAGCGCGTTGACCTCGATCTGGGTGTTGCCCGCGCGCCCGCGCATGGCGAGGTCGTAGACGCGCTCGATTCCGCCGCGGCCGATGCGGAAATCGGGAAGCTCCAGCAGCGGATCGCCGGTCAAGTCGCTTTCGGCGGGCGGCGCCACGTAACCGATCAGATGCGACGTGGTGTCGCCGAAGGGGTAAAGCCTTGTCGAGCCGACGTCGATCGACACGCCGGGCAAATCGGGCGAGTTCACCGCGATGCGGCTGACGTCGTCCCAGGCGAGATTGTCCTTCACCGTCACCGGCAGGAAGCGGCGCTTGCGCGAAACTTCGCGCAATATCCGCCGGCGCTCGGTATCGGAAATCGGCACGATCTCCGACAGCGCGTCCAGCGTGGCCGGGACGGATCCGGTTTGCTCCGCCACCACGACGACGCGATAGTTGAGCTGGTTCTCGGCGATCACTTTGCCGTAACGATCGACGATGCGCCCGCGCGGCGGGGCAAGAAGGCGCAAATTGATGCGGTTGTCGTCGGCCATCGTGCGGTACTTATCCGCCTCGACAACCTGCAAATAATACATGCGCCCAACGAGTACGCCGAACAGCGCCATCTTGCCGGCGGCCAGCAGCGCCAAGCGCCGCGTGAACATCTTGGAGCGCGCGGCGTCGCGATCGCGGTTCATGAGGCGGTTCATCGCACCCCTCATCCCGCCGTCAGGAAGATGCGCTGCACGCGGCCCAGCACCGCGCCGATCGCCGGATAGATCGCGACCGTCAACGCGAGCTGCGTGGCGAACAAGCCCAGCGGCACCGACAGATGCGCCGCCGCATAAGCGACGATGGCGGTGACGATCGCCGCCCCCGCCGCGATCAGCGCGAACGACGCCCAGATCAACCAGAACGCCTTGCCGCGAAAGAATTTGTGCTGCACGACGATCGCGTAGTGCACGAGCAGCAACACCAGCGCGTTGAGGCCAAGCGGCGCGCCCGAGAGCGCGTCGTCGAGCAGGCCGACGAGGAAGGCGCCCCACGCCGGAAACAAATCGGGCCGATGCACGATCCAATAGAACGCGCAGATCAGCACGACGTTGGGCGCCAGCATCGAATATTCGGGTATCGGCAGCGGCACGACCGACAGCAGTGCCGCCAGCACCGTCGAGACGACGGGCAGCGCCAGCTTCAACGACCGGTCGAGCTGGGCGAAGACAGCGCCGACCATGGCCGCGCCCTAACGCCCGCGCCGGGGTTGCGGCGGCGGGGCCGAAACCGGCAGCGTGCCGGCCAAGCCGTAATCGACGATACGGATCGCTTCCAAGCGATGGAAGTCGACGAAGGGCCGCACACGCACGCCGTGTTCGCCGGTCTGCACCACGATGCCCACCGGCAGGCCCGGCGGGAAAACGCCGCCGTCGCCCGACGTCACGATACGGTCGCCCAGTTGCGGCCGCGCGCCCGACGACAGGAAGGTGAGCTTGGGCATGTCGGAGTTGTCGCCGTCGATGATCGCGCGGTCGCGCGTGCCTTCGATCTGAACGGGCACGTGGCTGTTCAAATCGGTCAGCAGCAGCACGCGCGCCGCACGCTCGCCCGTCTCGCCCACGCGGCCGACCAAACCGTCGGGCACCAGCGCCGGCTGGCCCTTGGCGATGCCATCGCGCGTGCCCGCTGCGATCAGCACCGAACGCACGAAGGCGCCGCCGGCATCCGCGATCACGCGCGCGGTCACGAAGGTCAAACCCGGTTCGGTCGCCACGCGCTGCATGTCGCGCATCGCGCGGTTTTCGGCTTCAAGATTGCGCGCCACTTGCTGCCAATGCAGCAGGCGGAGATTTTCCTCGCGCAGACGGCGGTTTTCCTCGTGCACGTCGGCGTAATGGCGCGCGGTGTCGATCATGCGCGCGGCTGTGTCGATCGGCTTGCCGATCGCGTCGAGCATCGGCGCCACCGCGTCCACGACCGCCATGCGCGCGCGCTCGACCACCGGCGCCTCGGCCTTGCCGAGTACCAGCAAGCCCACCGACGCGCCGATCAACCCGGTGAACGCCATGCGCTGCAGCAGCACCTTCAGCGGTGCCGTCAGCTTCAGCGTCGTGCCGGGTCGCGCCATCGGCGAAGCCTCAGTACATCGTGATCAGAACGTTGCGCAGCGTCTTCATTTCTTCCAAGCACCGCCCGGTGCCCAGCGCCACGCAGGAGAGCGGATCGTCCGCGACCGAGACCGGCAGACCGGTCGCATGGCGCAGCACGAAATCGAGATTGCCGAGCAACGCGCCGCCGCCGGTCAGCACGATGCCCTTGTCGACGATATCGGCGGCGAGTTCGGGGGCGGTGTGTTCCAGCGCCACCTTCACCGCTTCGACGATCGCGGAGACGGGCTCCGACAGCGATTCGGCGATCTGACGTTCGGAAATCGCGAGTTCCTTGGGCACGCCGTTCATCAGGTCGCGGCCCTTGATCTCCATCACGCGGCCTTCGCCTTCTTCGGGCGGGGCGGCGGAACCGATTTCCTTCTTGATGCGCTCGGCCGAGGATTCACCGACCAGAAGATTATGGTTGCGGCGGATATAGGCGATGATGGCTTCGTCCATCTTGTCGCCGCCCACGCGCACGGATTTGGAATAGACGATACCGCCCAGCGACAGCACGGCGACTTCGGTCGTGCCGCCGCCGATATCGACGACCATCGAGCCCGTGGGCTCGGTCACCGGCAAGCCCGCACCGATCGCCGCGGCCATCGGTTCTTCGATCAGGAACACGCGGCGCGCGCCCGCACTCTCCGCCGATTCTTGAATCGCGCGGCGTTCGACGGCCGTCGACCCCGACGGCACGCACACGATCACCTGCGGCGATGCGAAGGAGCGGCGGTTGTGAACCTTGCGGATGAAGTGCTTGATCATCTCCTCCGCGACTTCGAAATCGGCGATGACGCCGTCGCGCAGCGGACGGATGGCGGTGATGTTGCCGGGCGTACGGCCGAGCATGAGCTTGGCTTCGTCGCCGACCGCGAGCACTTGCTTCTTGCCCTTCACGTCGGCGATCGCGACGACCGACGGCTCGTTGAGAACGATGCCGCGGCCTTTCACGTACACGAGCGTGTTCGCGGTGCCGAGATCGATGGCCATATCGGCCGAGAGCATTCCGAGAAGTCGCGAGAACATCGAGACGAAGTGCCTTTCAGATGAAACCTTGGGGAGCGGCCCGGTTGCCCGGCGCTAACTCCCTTCCATACAAGCGGAATTCGGCGCAATTAAGCCCAAAGCGCCGCACTTGTCGACTGCGCTGCGCCGCCACATCGGCGCGGCGGACGACGCCCGCCGCGACGGCAATTTTTCGGCCTGGGTTTGCGCCATGATCCGCGCCCCTGACGAAGCCCCGCTCCGCCCGCCAAAGCCTGTGGATAAGTCCCGGCGAGCGACGTTCCGAACAAGGTATCAGATCGCCCCGGCAACTGCCTAGGAAAGCCGGATAACAAAGCCAAATCAGTGGTTTAATTTTACCCTTCCGGCAAAGAAAAACCCCGCCGGCGAACCGGCGGGGTTTTCCATCGCAACGCCCGAAGGCGGGGTATGGCTTAGTTCTTGGCCTTGTCGACCAGCTTGTTCTTGCCGATCCACGGCATCATGCCGCGCAGGCGCTCGCCCACCTTTTCGATGTCGTGGGCGGCGTGACGGCGGCGCATCGCCTTGAACGAAGCCTGGCCGGCGGCGTTCTCGAGCACCCAGTCGCGGGCGAATCGGCCCGACTGAATGTCGTCGAGGATGCGCTTCATCTCCTTCTTCGTCTCTTCGGTGATGACGCGCGGACCGCGCGTGTAGTCGCCGTACTCGGCCGTGTTCGAGATCGAGTAGCGCATGTTCGCCATGCCGCCCTCATAGATGAGGTCGACGATCAGCTTCACTTCGTGCAAGCACTCGAAATACGCCATCTCGGGCGCGTAGCCGGCTTCGACCAGCGTCTCGTAGCCCGCGACGATCAGCGCCGACAAACCGCCGCACAGCACGGCCTGCTCGCCGAACAGATCGGTCTCGCATTCCTCCTTGAACGTCGTCTCGATGACGCCCGAGCGGCCGCCGCCGATGGCCGACGCGTAGGACAGCGCGATTTCCAGCGCGTTGCCCGACGGATTCTGATGCACGGCCACGAGGCACGGCACGCCGCCGCCCTTCTGGTATTCCGAACGCACCGTGTGGCCGGGGCCCTTGGGCGCGATCATGAACACGTCGATATCGGGGCGCGGTTCGATCAGGTTGAAGTGGATGTTGAGGCCGTGGGCGAAGGCGATGGCCGCGCCCTGCTTCATGTTGGCCTTGAGATCGTCTTTCCAGAGCTGCGCCTGGAGCTCGTCCGGCGTGCAGATCATCATGACGTCGGCCCATTTGGCGGCGTCGGCCGGGCTCATCACCTTGAAGCCCGCACCTTCGGCCTTCTTGATCGTGGCCGAGCCCGGGCGCAGCGCGATGACGACGTCCTTCACGCCCGAATCACGCATGTTCTGCGCATGGGCGTGGCCCTGGCTGCCGTAGCCGACGACGGCGACCTTTTTGCCCTTGATCAGGTTCGCGTCGGCATCGCGATCGTAGTAAACGCGCATCTTCTTTTTCCTCTTGGTTTGGAAATCACATCCCGCGTTCGCCGCGGGCGATGGCAACGACGCCGGTGCGGCTCACTTCGGCCAGCCCCAGCGGTTTCATGAGTCCGACGAAGGCGTCGATCTTCTCGCCCGAGCCGGTGATCTCGAAGGTGAAGGAGCCGATCGTCGAATCGATCGCCTTGGCGCGGAAGATATCCGCGATGCGCAAGGATTCGACGCGCTTCTCGCCGGCGGACACGACCTTGACCAGCGCCAATTCGCGCTCGACATGCGGGCCTTCCATCGTGAGATCGCTGACGCGATGCACGGGCACCAAGCGGTCGAGCTGCGCCTTGATCTGCTCGATCACCATCGGCGTGCCGCGCGTCACGATCGTGATGCGGCTGCGATGGCCTTCGGCGTCGGTCTCGGCGACCGTCAGGCTTTCGATGTTGTAGCCGCGGCCCGAAAACAGGCCGACGACGCGCGCCAGAATGCCGGGCTCGTTGTCCACGAGCACGGCGATGGTGTGGCGTTCGATGGGATCGTTCTTCGACATGGGCGTTCTCTTTCGACGGAAGGGTTCCAGGGGATGAAGCGCGTTCGCCTCAAACCAGAACCATCCCTTCCTCCGAAATCGGGCCGGCCCCGCCGCCCTTGTTGCCCTTGTCGTCCGGCCCCAGGATCATTTCGTTATGCGCGGCACCCGACGGAATCATCGGGAAGCAGTTTTCCATCTGGTCGACGCACATATCGACGATCACCGGCTTCTTGATCGCGATCATCTCGTTGATCGTATCGTCGACCTCGGACGTCTTCGTCGCGCGCAGCCCCACGCAATGGAAGGCTTCGGCCAGCTTCACGAAATCGGGCAGCGATTCGGTGTAGCTTTCCGAGTAGCGCGAGCCGTGCAGCAATTCCTGCCACTGGCGCACCATGCCCATATATTGGTTGTTCAGGATGAACACCTTCACGGGCAGACGGTACTGCGCGATCGTCGACAGCTCCTGGATGTTCATCAGCGTCGAGGCTTCGCCCGCGACGTCGATGACCAGCGCGTCGGGATGCGCGATCTGCACGCCCATCGCCGCCGGCAGGCCATAGCCCATCGTGCCGAGGCCGCCGGAGGTCATCCAGCGATTGGGCTTCTGGAATTTCAGATACTGCGCGGCCCACATCTGGTGCTGGCCGACTTCCGTTGTAATGAAAACATCGTCGCGCTTGGCGGTGATCGCTTGCAGACGCTCCAGCGCGTATTGCGGCTTGATGATCGAGTCCGACTTGCGATAGGCGAGGCAATCGCGCTTGCGCCAGGTTTCGATCTGCGCCCACCACTCGGCCAGCGCCTTCTTGTCGGGCTTCGCGCCCGCGGCGATGCGGCGATCCCACTCGGCGGCGAGTGCCGCGATCACGCGGCCCGCGTCGCCGACGATCGGCACCTCGACGCGCACGTTCTTGTTGATCGACGACGGATCGATATCCGCGTGGATCTTCTTCGAATTCGGCGAGAAGGCGTTCAAACGCCCCGTCACGCGGTCGTCGAAACGCGCGCCGATATTCACCATCACGTCGCAGCCATGCATCGACAGATTGGCTTCATACGTGCCGTGCATGCCCAGCATGCCCAGGAACAGCGGATCGGCGGCGGGCATGGCACCCAGGCCCATCAGCGTGTTGGTGATCGGGAAGCCCGTTTGGCGCACGAATTTGGTCAACGCGGCCGACGCTTCGGGGCCCGAATTGATCACCCCGCCGCCCGTGTAGAAAATCGGGCGCTTGGCCGACAGCATCAGATCGACCGCCTGCGCGATCGACTTCGGGTCCGGGTCCAGGCGCGGCGTGTACGAAACGCGCTTGAAGGCTTCGGCACTCTTGTACTCGCCCTTGCCCATCAGAATGTCCTTGGGCAGGTCGATCACCACCGGGCCGGGACGGCCCGAGCGCGCGACATGGAAAGCCTCGTGCACCGTCTGCGCGAGCTTGGTGATGTCCTTGACCAAGTAGTTGTGCTTGGTCGCGGGCCGCGTGATGCCGGTCGTGTCGGCCTCTTGGAAAGCATCGTTGCCGATCAGATGCGTCGGCACCTGGCCGGTCAGGCAGACGATCGGAATCGAATCCATCAGCGCATCGACCAGGCCGGTCACGGCGTTGGTCGCACCGGGGCCGGAGGTCACGAGCACCACGCCGACCTTGCCGGTCGAGCGCGCATAGCCTTCGGCGGCATGCACGGCCCCGCCTTCCTGGCGCACCAGGATGTGCTTGACCGAGTTCTGCAGGAAGATCGCGTCGTAGAGCGGCAATACCGCCCCGCCGGGATAGCCGAAGATAACCTCGACGCCTTGCTCCACCAGCGCCTTGAGGACGATTTCCGCGCCATTCATCTGGGCGGTGTCCTGGGTCGTGGGGGATTTGGCGGCGGTCGACATTGTCTTCTCCTTTGCACGCTTGCGGTATGGCAAGGCGGCGCAAAATAGGGAGGTGACCTACGCCCGTCAACCCATTTTTCTAATAAACATGCGAATTTCGGGAAGCAGACTTTCCGAAAATTGCGCATCGAGCCGGGTAGCTGCCTTGAGCTGGTTGCGGAACCAGGTGCGCTGGCGCTTGGCGAATTGCCGCGTGCTCGCCTTCAAAGCATTGATTGCAATCGGTAAATCATACTCCCCGCGAAGATGGGCGGCGAGTTCCGGCACGCCCAAAGCGCGCATCGCGGGCAACGTGTCGGGCAGATTCTGGGTCAAAAGGGCGCGGACTTCGTCGACGGCGCCGTCCGCGATCATACGATCGACGCGAATATCGATGCGTTCGCCCAACAAATCGCGCGGCGGATCGAGCAGCAAAGTGGGCCAGCTCGCTTCTTCCAACGGCGCGGCCGCATGGAAATCTGACAACGCCGCGCCATGCGCTTCGACCACTTCCCAAGCGCGCAGCACGCGCTGCGTGTCGTTGGGCGACAGCTTGGCGCCGGCGACCGGATCGCGGCGCGCGAGTTCCGCGTGAAATGCGACGGGGCCGAGCTCCGCGTGGCGCGCGCGCGCATGTTCGCGGATCTCCGGCGGCACCGGCGGCACCGGCGACAAGCCTTCGACGATCAGCTTCAAATACATGCCCGTCCCGCCGCACAGGATGGGCAGTTTTCCCGCGTCGTGCGCGGCGGCGATTTCGGCCAAAGCGGCATCGCGCCATTTGCCGACCGTGCCGTGTTCGGCGGCGGGCCAAATGCCGTAAAGCCGATGCGGCACGTCGGCTTCTTCTTGCGGCGTAGGCCGTGCGGAAACGATGCGCAATTCGCGATAGACCTGCATCGCGTCGGCATTGATCACCACGCCGTCGAATTCGCGCGCGATCGCGGCGGCGAGCGCGGATTTGCCCGAGGCCGTGGGCCCCGCGACGATCAACGCTTTCTTGCCTTCCGCTAACGGCCCGACCATGATCCCGGCCCCATGACCCACGCCCTCGTTCTTACCTCGAACCCCCAAGCGGGGGAACTCGACGACGACCTATACCGGAATTTGCGGGCAAGCCTCGCGGCCGAATTCGGCGAGGTTGCGCCGCCCCGCCGCCTTGACGCGCATTCGGCGGCCGAATTCCTGCCCGGCGGCGGCGATCCCGAACGCCTGATCGCCTTCGCGCAAACGCTGATCGGCGGGCGCAAGATCGACGCCAACGCGGTGCCCCTCGCCGGTCGGCGCAAGAAGCTGCTCGTCGCCGATATGGAATCCACGCTGATCCACAACGAGATGCTCGACGATATCGCCGTGTTACTCGGCATCGGCGAGCGCGTGGCGACGATCACGCGCCGCGCGATGAACGGCGAATTGGATTTCCGCGCGGCACTCGCCGAGCGCGTGGGCCTGCTGAAGGGCCAGCCCGAATCCATCCTCGAAAAGGCCGGCGAAGGCATTGCCGCCATCCCCGGCGGCGCCACGCTGGCGCGCACGATGAAAGCGAACGGCGCGCTGACCGCCATCGTTTCGGGCGGCTTCACCTATTACACAGCGCGCGTGCGCTCGGCGTTGGGCTTCGATCGCGACTACGCCAATGTGCTGGAGATCGACAACGGCAAGCTGAAAGGCAGTGTCGCCGAACCGATCCTGGGCCGCGAGGCGAAGCTCGCCACGCTCGAAAAACTCGCAGCCGAAATCGGAATTGGCGTCGCCGACGCGATTTCCGTGGGCGACGGTGCGAACGACCTACAAATGCTCGGGGCCGCCGGTTTGGGTGTCGCCTTCCGCGCCAAGCCGATGGTCGCCGCCCAGGCGCGCTATCGGATCGATCACGGCGATCTGACGGCGCTGCTGTTCCTGCAGGGCTATGCCGAAGATGCCTTCGTGGCGTAGGCTCGGGCGCGTGATGGCCAAGAACCGCATCATCGTCGGGATTTCGGGCGCGTCGGGCGCGATCTACGGCATCCGCGCGCTGGAGGCGTTGCGCGCGGCCAAGATCGAAACGCATCTCGTGCTGACGCGCACGGCGGCGATGACCATCGCCTACGAAACCGATTTGTCGCTCGCCGACGTGAAGAAGCTGGCCGATGTCGTGCACGCCAACGAGGATCTCGGGGCCGCGATTTCGTCGGGCTCGTTCAAGACGTTGGGCATGATCGTCGCCCCCTGCTCGATGCGCTCGGTTTCCGAAATCGCCTATGGCAATACGACGACGCTGCTGACGCGCGCCGCCGACGTGCAATTGAAGGAGCGCCGCCGCGTGGTGCTGCTGGCGCGCGAGGCGCCGCTGCATCTGGGCCATCTGCGCGCGATGACGCAAGCCGCCGAAATCGGCGCGGTCATCGTGCCGCCGGTGCCGGCCTTCTATACCAAGCCCAAAACGATCGACGACATCGTCGATCACACGGTCGGCCGCGCGCTCGACCTGTTCGACATCGACACCGGCCGCATCAAACGCTGGGGCGAGCAATCGGGCCCCAAAACGAAAAAGCCCCGCGCCTAGACGCGGGGCTTTCCGTTTACGGATCTAAGAAAGATCAGCCGGGAGACACCGGCAGGCCGACGAAACGCTGCTCGCCGCCGCGTTCGACCATGATCAGCACCGAACGCCGCCCGGCGCTGCGCTGCTCGCGCACTTTGTCTTGCGCCTGGGTGGGCGTGCCGATTTCGGTCTGCGCGATTTCGACGATCACGTCGCCCGGACGGATGCCGCGTTCTTGCGCCACCGAACCTTCGGCCACCGTCACCACGACGACGCCTTTGGCCTTGTCGCCCAGGTTGAAGCGCTGCTTGGTTTCCGGCGTGATCGGCGCGATGGTCATGCCGAGCAATTCGACTTGCCCCGCCGGTGCCGCCGGGTTCTGCGGCGTGCGTTGGGCCGGGGCGGCCGCCTGGGCCTGTTCTTCCTCCAGCTCGCCCAGCTTCACGTCGAGCGTGACGGTGGAGCGGTTGCGCCAGACTTCGACCTTCACCGATTTGTCGACCGGCGTTTCCGCGACCAAGCGCGGCAAGCGGCGCATATCGGTCACGTCCTTGCCGTCGAACTTCACGATCACGTCGCCGGCCTTGATCTGGGCCTTCGCGGCGGGGCCGTTTTCCGGCACGCGCGCGACCATGGCGCCGCGCGCCTTGTCGAGCCCCACGCTTTCGGCGAGCTCGTCCGTCACGCTTTGGATGTTCACGCCCAGCCAGCCGCGCCGCACGCGGCCCTGGGTGCGCAGCTGATCGACCACGTTGCGCGCGATCGCCGACGGGATCGAGAAACCGATGCCGACCGAGCCGCCGGTGGGCGAATAGATCGCCGTGTTCACGCCGACGACTTCGCCCGCCAAGTTGAACAACGGCCCGCCCGAATTGCCGCGATTGATCGAGGCGTCGGTCTGGATGAAATCGTCGTACGGCCCGGCGTTGATGTCGCGCTGACGGGCGGAGATGATGCCTTGCGTCACCGACCCGCCCAGGCCGAACGGATTGCCGATGGCGACGACCCAATCGCCCACGCGCGCACGGTCGGAATCGCCGAAGCGCACGAAGGGCAGCGGCTTCGGGCTTTCGACCTTCAGCACCGCCAAATCGGTGCGCTGGTCCTTGCCGATCAGCTTGGCCTGGAGCGTTTGATTGTCGTGGAAGACGACGCGGATTTCCTCCGCCCCGTCGATCACATGGTTGTTGGTGACGATATAGCCTTCGGCCGCGATGACGAAGCCAGAGCCCAGCGACTGGCCGCGGCGCTGCGCCTGCGGGCCCTGGCCTTGCGGGTTCTGACGGTCGAAGAAGTCGCGGAAGAATTCCTCGAACGGCGAGCCGGGCGGGAATTGCGGCGCGTCGGGCCGGCGCTGCTGGGGCTGTTGCTGGCCCTGGCCCTGGCCGGGGCGCTGGCCTTGCGCTTGCGCAGGCGCCGCCGTCACGACCTGGATATTCACGACCGCCGGCAGCAGACGCTCGGCAAGATCGGCGAAGGTCGACGGGGCGAGCGTCGTCGCGATCGGGCGCGCAGGGGCGGCGAGCGACGGCGAAGGGGCGGCCGGTGCAGGTACGGCCTGCGGCGCCTGGGCATAGGCCGGCAGAATTGCCGTAACGGTCAACGCCGCGACGGCGGCGATGCGGAGATTGGCTGCGAAGGACTGGGCCAAGGTTCTGATCCTCGGATCGTGGGGAGGGCCTTTCGGCCGATTATGCCGGGCCGCTCGACGCCGCGCTAGACCGGCCCTTGAAGGAATTAGGCGGCGGCCGAAGCGGTTCAAGCGGAACGCCAGATCATTTGCCCTTGGATTGCGGCCAAATCGCGGCGCTTGCGGCGCGGTTACCCGTCGTTACCCCGGAAAAAGAAACGCCCGGCGCGGGGAATTCCCGGCCGGGCGTCGTTTGGTCCGACGGATCGTTCTCCGTCAGCGGCGCGGGGGCGGCGCCCCGCCCGGCCGCTGTTCGCGGAAGTAGCGGAAGAAATCGCTATCGGGCGAGAGCACGATGGTCGAGTTCGTTTCCGACAACGCTTTGCGATAGGCCTCCAGCGAGCGCCAGAACGCGAAGAACTCGGGGTTGGCCCCATAGGTCTTGGCGTAGATGTCGGCCGCTTCCTGATCACCCTTGGCGCGGATGATCGCCGCGTCGCGCTGGGCGTCGGCGAGCACGACGGTACGCTCGCGCTCGGCTTCCGCGCGAATACGCTGCGCCGATTCCGCACCCTGCGCACGCTCGGACGTCGCTTCGCGCACGCGTTCGGTCTGCATGCGCGCGAAGATGGCGTTCGAGTTATCGGTCGGCAGATCGGCGCGCATGATGCGCACGTCGACTACCTCGATCCCGAAGGACTTCGTTTCCGACACCACGCCTTCGGTGATCTGGCGCATCAGCGCCGCACGGCGATCGGTGAACAACGCGATCAGCGGGGCCGAGCCGAACGTATTCTGCAGATTCGACTGCACGGCGTTCGCCAGACGCTGGCGCATCCCCGCTTCATTGCGCGCCGACGTGAAGAACATCAGCGGATCGCGGATGCGATAGCGCGCGAACACGTCGACCACGATACGCGCTTGGTCGCCCATGACGATTTCTCGCGGCGTGTCGTCGAAATCGAGCAAGCGCTTTTCGAAATAGAGCACGTTCTGCACGAACGGGATCTTCACTTGAAGGCCGGGTTCCTGCACGACGCGCACGGGCGCGCCGAATTGCAGAACCAGCGCTTGTTGCGACTGGCCCACGGTGAAGAAGGCCGACGACGCCAGAAGTGCGAGGCCGCCGAGGACGATCGCGATCGCCGCGAGTTTCACTTGGCTCATCGCACCGCTCCTTGTTGCTGGGGCTGCCCGGCAGCGGGCGCCGTCGCGGGTGCCGGCCGGCGCAGCAATTCGTTGAGCGGCAGAAGCGGAACCACACCCTGACCGCTTGCACCGCCGCCGCCGCCGTTCTGGTCGATGATGACCTTCTGGTTGCCGCGCAGCACGTTCTCCATCATTTCGAGATAGAGGCGCTGGCGCGTGACGTCCGGCGCCGTGCGATAGGCTTCGAGCAAGGCTTCGTAGCCCGCGACATCGCCCTTGGCGCGCGCCACGATCTGCTGGCGATAGCCTTCGGCTTCCTGGGCCAAACGCTGCGCCTCGCCGCGCGCGCGCGGCACGATATCGTTCCGGTAGGATTCGGCTTCGTTCTGCGCGCGCTGGCGATCTTGGATCGCGCGCTGCACGTCGCGGAACGCGTCGATCACCTGCTGCGGCGGCTCCACGGCGCGGAACTGCACCTGATCGACGGTGATCCCGGCCTCGTAGAAGTCGAGCAATTGCTGCATCGACTCCTTCACGCGGCCTTCGGCCGTATTCCGGTTCTGGAAGATCGACTGCATCGGCGTCAGGCCGATCGTTTCGCGCATCGCCGCTTCGGCGACCGATTTCACGGTGATCTCGGGCGACGCGACGTTGAACAGGAACTTCGCCGCGTCGGCGATGCGCCATTGCACGGTGAAGCGCACATCCAGAATGTTCTGGTCGCTGGTCAGCATCAGCGATTCGTCGAGCATCGTGCGATCGCGGCGGGCTTCGTTACCCTCGCGGAAACCGACCGTCAGCTGGTTGACCTGCAGCACGTTGGTCTGGATCACGCTCTCGACCGGATAGGGCATGTGCCAGTTGAGGCCGGGATAGGTGATGCGCTCCATCTCGCCGAAACGCAGCACGACGCCGACATTGGCGGGCTCGACCCGGTAGAATCCGGTCGCGAGCCAGCCCGCGACCAGCACGATGGCGCCCAACGCGAGCGCCTTGGCCGAAAGTCCCTGGCCGCCCCCACCCGGTCCGCCCGGGAAATAACGGCGCAGCTGTTCCTGGCCCTTACGGACCAGATCCTCGAAATCCGGGCCCTTGGACCCGCCACCCCCGCCGCCCGGCGGACGCCCGCCCCACGGGTTGTTCGGGCGCTGGCCGCCGCCATTGCTGCCGCCACCGCCGCCGCCCCATGGGCCGCCGCCGCCACCTTGATTCCACGGCATGGAGATGTGCTTCCTTTCCCTGTCGTGAGACGTCGCGACTGTTCCGCGATCGCCTGTGCCTTCCCGCGATGCCCGGAACCTATGGCCCCGGATTGCGGGCGGGCCTATATAAACGTCCATACGCGCCGGAGCAAATCCGGACCTGCACGGATTTAAGCAAGTTTTCCAACGATTCAAGTTCCCCCCGACGAAGGACCGCAGCCCCGTGAGCGTCGCCCAAGCCCAAATCCTCGAAGCGCTGAAGAAGATCGTCGACCCCGACAGCGGCAAAGACATCCTCACCCTTGGCATGGTGCAGGGCCTGGTGGTGCGCGACGGGCATGTCGGATTCTCGCTGGAAGTCGATCCCGCGCGCGGCCCCAAACTCGAGCCGTTGCGCAAAGCGGCCGAGCAAGCGGTCGAAAAAATTCCCGGCGTGCTGTCGGTCACGGCGGTTTTGACGGCGCAAAAAGGCGGCGCACCCGCTGCGCAGAAAGGCCACGGGCATAGCCACGGCCAGGGCGGCGGCGCCAAGCAGCTCGTGCCCGGCGTGAAGGCGATCGTCGCCGTCGCCTCGGGCAAGGGCGGCGTGGGTAAATCCACCACGGCGACCAACATTGCCGTGGCGCTGGCGCAGAAGGGCTTGAAGGTCGGCTTGCTCGACGCCGATGTTTACGGGCCCTCGCAGCCGCGCATGCTGGGCCTGTCGGGCCGTCCGGATTCGCCCGATGGTAAAATTTTGGCGCCGATGAGCAATCACGGCGTCGCCTGCATGTCGATGGGTTTCCTGGTGCCCGAAGACACGCCGATGATCTGGCGCGGGCCGATGGTCATGGGGGCGCTCGAACAAATGCTGCGCGACGTGGCCTGGGGCGAGCTCGATATCATGATCGTCGATATGCCGCCGGGCACGGGCGATGCGCAGTTGACGATGGCGCAGCGCGTTCCCCTCGCCGGTGCCGTCATCGTTTCGACGCCGCAGGACATCGCGTTGCTCGACGCGCGCAAGGGCCTCAACATGTTCCGCAAGGTCGAGGTGCCGGTCCTCGGCATCGTCGAGAACATGAGCTACCACGTGTGCTCCAATTGCGGTCATCGCGAGCACATCTTCGGCCATGGCGGCGCGCATGCCGAGGCCGACAAGCTGGGCGTGCCGTTTCTGGGCGAAGTGCCGCTCCATATAGCGATCCGCGAAACCTCCGACGGCGGCACGCCGATCGTGGCGAGCCAGCCGCAAAGCGCGCACGCCGCCGCCTATCGCGCGATCGCCGATCGGGTTTGGGCGGCGGTCGAGCCGGGCGTCAAATCTTCCCGTCCCGCCGGCCCGCGCATCGTCGTTCAGTAACCGCGATTTCGCGGGTACAATCCGGGACTAGTCCGATTCGGGATCGGTCCATGACGATGCGCGCGCGTAAAAAATCGATGCTGTTGGCCGGGGCCGCCCTCGTCGCGTTGGCGGCGTGCGCGGACGATTCTGCGCGCATGCCGGCGGCCCAGCCCGCCATCGTCGTTGCCCCCCCGCCGCCGCCGCCCAGCGCGATGGGGCCGGTACCGCAAGTGGCGCCGATGGCCCCCGCCCCCATGGCGGCCGCCCCCGGCTCGCAGTCCGCGCAAGCGCCGTCGACGGTGTTGGCGGGGCATCTTGCCTCCTATCGCACGGCCGAAAGCGCGCAAGCGGGCTGGCAGCAATATGTCCGCCAGCAACCCGCGCTGCAGACGCTGAAGCCCTATTTCGTGCCGGTCACGATCAACGGCCAGCCGTGGATCCGCTTGCTTGCGGGCGATTTCCCGAACGCCGAGGAAGTGAACCGCTTCTGCAACTGGGCGCGGTCGAACCGCATGTATTGCGTGCCGATGCCCGTCGCCGCGGCGAACCAGCACAACGCGCAGATGCCGCGCGCGAGCACGCCAGCCGCGGCCCGGCGGCACCCGGCTCGGGCACGATGCA